>JBDZVM010000069.1:0-8880 GCA_040255675.1 Actinomycetales bacterium
CTACACCGACCCCGGCACCGGCTGGCAATACCTACAAGCCCGCTACAACGACCCGAACACCGACCAATTCCTCACCATCGACCCCCTGCTCGATGCCACCCGCCACACCTACAGCTACGCCGACGGCGACCCGGTCAACGTGACCGACCCCACCGGGGAGTGCGGTTGGGTAAGTAACGATCCGTGCTGGGGCGGCGGTGTATGGCGGAACATCATCAACAGCGGCCCTGGCAGTGCCACCTTGGACGCCGCTAGCTGGGTGAATGACAACCTGAACCCGATGAGCGGACCGGTCGACGCCTACAGGAATGAGATCAAAGACTGGCGAAACGGTTGCGTCGGCTTCTGGGGTGCCTTCGAAGAAGGCACAGTTGGTGCCGTCGACGCAGACGTACAAGTTGCTTTGCAATACGCCGGCGGAAAAGCAACCGCCTGGGTAGGCAAGAAGATCGGCGGATGGTTTGCGGAAAAGTTCGCATCATGGCTGACGCGAAAAGCTGCTGAAAGCGCCGCAGAAGACGGGATCGCGACAACGCCGGCCGGACGGCCCTACAGCGCGCACTACCTCAACGACACTGGGCCGGTAAGGAATATCCCGGGCTCCGTGATCGACGAGACGATCGATCACGGGACAGTGGCGGAAGACCTCTCAGACCGAACTGTCTACTACGACGCGAAGAACGACACTACGGTCGTCGTCAGCAAGACGACAGGCAAGATCATGAGTGCACGCCGAGGCACGCCGTGAACGAGCACATACCGGCCGTGGAGATGCGAGGGGACTCGTTGGTCGTCAAGCTCGCGTTCTCAACACCGCATTCCGAAGTGTCCCTGAACTGCGTCATCGACGTCACGTCGCTCGGCGAGATCGCCGGCGTTGAAATCCTTGACCTACGAGTGCAACTCAGCGGGCTCGAACCGGAGCATCCGTCCGGTAGCGGCGATGTCCGCTGGTCGTACGACGAGGAGGTTGACGCCTTCTATTTGCACCTCCTGCGCGAGTCCGCACCCGTACAGCAATCCGCAACCTGCCGTGTCCAGCTCGATGTCGACCGGCGCATGGTCGGGTTGGCGATCGAGTTCGGCAGCGCAGGGCAATGAGTACGGCGGGTGTCGGCGGCCTACGACGGCCGTTCTCGCTCGCCTCGTTACTCAGCGCCCTTGTGATGCTGGTGGGCGCCGTCCTCCTCGGGACGGCTCCGTCTTCCGTATTGGCATCTGCGCTGCCGCCGATGGTCAGCGGTGCCTCTGGCCCTGTCGCATACGGTTACGACGGCGTTCCACAAGTGTCGTCGCGAACGTACATGTCGCCCATCACAAGGGCGTCCAGCGCAGCCGCCGACTCAAGATCGGCTGCGTTGATTGGCGTGGGGCTCACGCCTGGGGTGGCCACTGGCTTTGCCGCAGAAGACGGCATAGGCGGTGGTGCTCGGTTTGTCGTCAATGGGGCTGGCGACGCTTTGGACACAACTCGGATAACGATTCCGGAAGGGAAGTTTGGTTACCTGCTCGATAATCCGAGTAAGGCTGGGGTTTTCCGAGATTCGATGGGCTTTGACAAGCAGTCGCTTGATTCTGCGTTGCGCCATCAACTTGTTGATGACTTTGGGAACGCGACGCCGTCGTCTCCCATGGTCGGTGGTGGTTCCAAGTTTTCGGTTACGGGGCCAATCACGGGGCCGAGCGGACAGACCTGGAACATCACGTCGGTCTGGGGTGTGGATCCGGATGGCACTATCCGGTTGATTACGGCGACGCCATGACAGCGAGCGGGATGGTGGAGCTGACGACGGTTGTCGTGGCCCGGCAGGCTTTTCGTGTCCGCGTCGATGCGGCCGGGAGTCCGCAGTCGATGGTCGTCACTGTGGCGACGGATGATGGGCGTGAGTGGTTGTTCGACGAGCCAGGGTGGCGAGCTCTTTGTTATGGGGTGGCGGGCGGGAAGTTTTATTGGTGGTCTGCCCGCCACCTCGTGGCGATGCCAGTCGTGCAGGAGGACGGGCTCGCTGAGGTCAGGACCGCTGAAGACATTTTGTTCGCGTACGCGACTGGTCGGGATCAATGGTTGTTGGCGTGCGAAAGCTCGGTGCTTTTGTTCGATCGGGGGCACGAGATTGCCAGAGCTGATTTGCCCGAGGTGATCGCGAGTGTCGGGTGGGAGGCATCTCGTCTGTTGGTCCGCGATGTGACTGGTGAGACCACGACGATCACTGTCACCGACCATGGGCTTGTCGCTTGATTCGTGGCTTCAGCTGGCGGTGCTGGTGATGGCGCCGAGTTTGGCTTTGGTGGTGACGGCGTCGATGACGCCGAGGACGAGGGCTCGTTCGGCCTCGTCGAGGTGGGCGAGTTCGGCGAGTTTAGGGCCGAGGGCGTCTGCGGGGCGGCGCAGCGGCCGTCGGGGCGCGTGCTCGATGTGAATCGCCCCAGGTTCTCTGCCGCGCTTAGACGGGTTGCGGCTCTCGGGTGAGGGTCGCGTAGTGGGCTGTCTCGTAGGCTGCACTCCACCCTGGGCTACCGCACCCCGTTCGAGGTCCTTACCGCCCACCAGATCGCGGCAACCGCCGCGTGATCAAGAACTCGATGAATTGTCCAAAATCCTTGACACAGCTCAGAGGGCGAAAGAATGACTCCGCTGCACGCTGACGTGAATCCCGGTAACTGAGGACCGCTCGCTTTGGGAAAGCACGTTACTCGACGGTGGTCGGGCCCACCCACAGCAGTTTCGCTGGGACTTTGCAAACCGTCTTCTCAACGATCAGCCTTGCCCAGCTCTCGTCTGTTGCGCGCGCTCCTGCGCTTCTTTGCCTGTACTCGTCGCCGCGTCGCGAGCATGCCCGGCGACATCTGCCGTCGCCTGCTTGGCTTGTTGTGCCGTCTCGTTGGCGGCGCCAGACGCCGATTCTTTGATGTGCGACGCTGCTTCTTGCGCAGCAGGCTGCAATTCGTCTTTCATTTCGCTTGCGGCGTCGCGCATTTTCTCCTTTGCCTGTGACATCGCCGGCGCCGCGGATTCCTTCACTCGCGTAGCCGCCTGCTGTTCCGGTTTGCTCGACGGAATCAGCGCCGAGATAATGGCGCCCGCGCCGAGGGCGACGAGCCCAGCGGCAAGCGGACTACCTTGCGTCGTCCGCTTCACCATGTCAGGTGTCTGCTGCACGCTCTCGCCCGCGGAGCTGCCCGCTGACGCCACGCCGTGCATTGCCGACTGCGACGTGTCGCTTACCTTGGAACCCACTGTCTGAACGGTGCCCATGACGGCGTCGCGCATTCGTGAGAATCGATTCTGCATGGATTCTTTGCGCCGTCCGACGATTGCTGACGGACTTACCTTGTCTGCTAGTGCATCGACGTCGCGTGACAGGTTTTCGCGAGTAATGTCGCTTCGCGTTCTCAAGTCGTCGGGTGACGTGCCCATTGGGCATCCTCCTTCAAGCTGTTCGTTGTCTCGGGAAGGCCGCGCATCTGACGCATCTGGTCACGACCTCGCATTGCGAGGACGCCGGCTACTGCGGCCCAAATGGCGGCGACAATGAGTGCCGCTGCCCACAGTGGAATGGCGATGTCGAGCGCGGCCATCGCGGCGACGGTAGCGAAAATCGCGAATATCCAGCCGCCGAGCCCGGCTCCACCCAAAAGTCCGGCTGCCTTTCCGGCCTTCTTGGCCTCCTCCTTTGCCTCCGCCTTCGCAAGGGCGACTTCTTGATGGAGGAGTGTCGAAAGGTCGTCGGCGATTTGGCCGACGAGATCGCCGACGCTGGTCGCCGCTGGGTCGGCTGGACGGTTCAGTGGTTCGCTGTTCGGCGCCATTGTGGATGCCCCGCGATCACCGCGAATGGATTCACTCATCGGCGTGGCTCCGATCGTCCATCGGATACTGGGTCGTCGACTCTGTCGGATACCGCATGCTCGCTTCTGACGGATACCGAGCGGCCGGTTCCATTGGATATTGGCGGCTTGGCTCGGTCGGGTACGGCGGAGGGTATGGCGACGCCGTGTTTTCCGCGGACTGGCGTGCGTCGCGCATCCCGCGGCCTATCCGACCCGCTACCAGGCCGAGCCCCGCAGCGCCGATCAAGAATGCCATTGGCCGCCGCCGGGCGAAATCACGCAAATCGTCGAGTAAGTCGTTGACCTCTCGGCCTTCGACCATGTCTGCCATGTGGTGGGTACGCTGCGCGATGTCAGAGACCAAAGAGTGCGCGGTCGTGTCGTGGTCGCTCTTTTGGCTCATGTCGTCGAGTTGGCTCGCAAGCTCGCGCATGGTCGATCCGAGCTGGCCGAGTTGCGAGTTGGCCTGCGTGCGAACCTGGTCACGCACCTGGCCGATCAGATCCTTCGCCTGGGCCACCGTCTCGTCTTTGACGGCGCTAGCGCCCTGTGCGGCCCCGGACAGCGTTTCGGACGCCGCGTCGGCAGCGTGCCGCGAAACATCACTCGCGCGGTCAGTCGTGCTACTTGCGAGACCCGCGGCGTGTTCGCGCGCCAACTCCTGGGAGCTACTTGATGTAGACACTTGCTAACTCCTGTCGATTCTGGTCATGAAATACAGCCCGGACCGGACGTGCATGAGATGGATGTAGGTCAAGCCGCAGGTATTTGATTTTGCAACGTGGCGGACGGCTGGCGGACGGCTGATCGCTATTCGTCTATATCGGCGAGAACATGGATGTTGGATATACCACCCGAGGAAGCGAGTATTCCTCCGACGACCTCGGATTTCGCCGCTTATCTACTTGAGAATTGCACGATCCCATTCTCCGCGTTCGACAGCAAACCGACACCGACGTCGTCAACGACGCATCGAACCGTCGTCCGCCGTTGGAACCGGCCGCCACAGAGGGTAATCGACGCCGGCGAGCCGATTGACGATAAACGCTTGCGCCACGAGCACGACGACGCCGGCCATCACGATGCCCATCTGAGAAAGCCGGTTCAAGACGCCGAGCGAGACGATGAGCGTCGTCGCGCCCGCGGGAGGGTGCGGCGCGCGCAAAAGGACCATGGTCGCCGCCGTGAGCGAAAGCGAAATCGCGGCCGCGCCGAGCCGGGGCCATGTGACGTCGTCGAGGTTGGCGGGTTTGCCCTGCAATCCCGTCGCCAGAAGCGCGACGTAGCCGGCAATGACGCCGATCAGGTGGCCGGTGATCGCGTTGCGGGGGCTCGCCACCGGCGAGCGGGCCGCGTAGAACAACAAGAAGGCGGTAGGGCCGAGTGAAGGAAAGACGAACGGCTCATGGGTCAAGAGCGCGATCGCGGAAATGAGCACCATCGAAATCGCGGCGTTGATTGCCACGAAGGCGGTGAGCACCGCGGGGTTGTCATGGTGGCGTCGTAGCTCGTCGGACAGGTTGAAGCGGTGGGCAAGGCCCGCGACCAAGTGGGCGAGATCGTTGCCGTAAGACTCGCGCGCGTGTCGGGGGCTCGTTAGTTGCCTCACACCGGTGTCTCCCTCCACGCAAAGGAGCATGCCCACGGGGAGCATTGGTTACAGGTTCCCGTCGAGACGTGTCGCGATCAATGCCGAAGGTTCGCAGCGAGGTGAGTGCGCCGCCGACCGGGTATCCGAAAAGCACGGAGGTGGCGCATGGAAAGTAAGGACGTCCTGATCGACGCGTTCGGCCGGGTGCATGATGCGGTGCACGGTGCGGTCGAGGGGCTGTCGCCCGACCAGCTCACGTTTCGCATCGATGCCGAGGCCAACACGATCGCCTGGCTCGTCTGGCATCTAACGCGCGTGCAAGACGACCACGTGAGCGAGGTGGCCGAGGTCGACCAAGTCTGGACGGCGGAGAGCTGGGTCGACCGGCTCGGCCTTCCGTTCGATCGAACGGATACCGGCTACGGACACGCGCCTGGCGACGTGGGCGTCGTCCGGGCTGATGCTTCGTTGCTACTCGGCTATTACGACGCGGTGCACGCGCGCACGCTTGAGTTCGTGTCGACGTTGAAGGACGACGACCTCGATCGCGTCGTCGATACACGCTGGGATCCGCCGGTCACTCTTGGCGTGCGGTTGGTGAGCGTGATCGAAGACGACTTGCAGCACGCGGGTCAGGCCGCGTTCGTCAGGGGTGTCGTGTTACGACGAAAATGATCACCAGCGGTCATGCACGTGCTGCCTGATGTCGTGGTCGTATATGTCGCGTAGTTGATCGAGCACTCCGGCAGGCAGGGGCGCCAGGTTTGCGGCCTCGGAATTTGTCTTTGCCTGCTGGGAATTTCGCGCGCCGGGAATGACGGTGGTCACTCCTGGCTGATCGATGATCCAGCGCAACGCGAGTTGTGCCGTTGTGGCGCCGTCGGGTGTGAGCTTCGCGATCTCGCGCGCCGCCGCGACGCCGATCTCGTACGGCACTCCGCTGAACGTCTCGCCGACGTCGAACGCTTGGCCGTGACGGTTGAAGTTGCGGTGGTCATCAGCGGCAAATCGGGTGTGCTCGTCGTACTTGCCTGAAAGCAGGCCACTCGCCAGCGGTACTCGAGCGATGATGCCGACACCGGCTTTTTGGGCAGCGGGGAGCACTTGCTCGAGCGGTTTGCGACGAAAAATATTCAAGATGATTTGCACGCTCGCGACACCCGGACGGGCGATCGCCCGCAGCGCCTCGTCGCAAGTCTCTACTGAGACCGCGTAATTCGCGATGCGTCCTTCGGCGACCAGGGTGTCGAGCGCGTCGAACACGCGGTCGTCGGAGTAGACGGACGTCGGCGGGCAGTGCAACTGCACCAGGTCGAGGACGTCGACACCGAGGTTGGCGCGGCTTCTGTCGCTCCACGCGCGGAAGTTGTCGAGCGTGAATGCTTCGGCGACGTGCGGGTTGGCGCGGCGGCCCATCTTCGTGGCCACCATGATGTTCGGATGTTCTTTGACGAAGCGACCGACCAGCTTTTCGCTGCGGCCGTCGCCGTAAACGTCGGCGGTGTCGAAAAAGGTGACGCCCGCGTCGGCGGCGGTGTGGAGCACGTCGAGGGCGTCGCGCTCCGCGACCTCGCCCCAGTCGGCACCCAACTGCCAGCAACCCAATCCCACTACCGAAACAGGGCGGCCCGTGCGCCCGAGCGCTCTCGTCTCCATGAAAAGCAGGTTACGCGATCCGATCTTGCGATCGGCGAGCCGGTGACGGCGGCACCTTCGTGTGGTAGTCGGTCAACCGCTGGAAAGCCGCGCCGATCGCGAGCAACGTTTCATCGCCGTCCGGCCTGCCGACGAGTTGCACGCCAACCGGCAGACCGTCAGCGGTAAAACCCGCGGGCAGCGAAAGCGCGGGCAGGCCGGCGACGTTGACGGGGCAGGTGAACCGGACCGGACCACCCCGATAAACGTTCATGGTCTCGCCGCGCCCGACGGGTATCTCGCTGTCGTCGAATCGAGGCGCGGGATAAGGCGTCGCGGGCAACAAGAGCGCGTCAGCGTCGTGGAGCGCGGCGACGAACGTGTCGTGAAACACGCGCGCTCGCGCGCGGGCGGCTCGCCGGCGTAGCGGCGACAAACCCTTGCCGTATCGGTAATGGTCGGCGATTTGTTCACCGACACGGTCGAGGTCCAGCTTGGGGTATGCCTCGGCGAACTCCGGCCACGCGAGGTCGCTCCAGACCGAAAGGGCCTCGTCGACCGCGGGCAGCGTGGCGTCGACGTCCGCCATCTTTGCCTGGCGCAGCACGTCGGCCGCTGTGTCGAGTGCCTGGCGTACCTCAGGATGCACGCGATGCGCGTAGTAGCCGGTGGTGACTCGCCCGAAGCGGAGGCCTTCGACGTCCCGTGTGCTCGTCGGCATTCTCGCGGCACCATCGAGGATGTGAAACGCGAGCGCGACGTCCTCGACGGCTCGAGCCATTGGCCCAGGGCAACCCAGCGACGGTGCGAGCGGCATGACGCCGTCCATCGAAAGCCGGTGCTGCGTCGGTTTTAGCCCGGCAACACCGCAAAAGCTCGCCGGAGTGCGGATCGAACCAGCCGTGTCGGTGCCGAGTGTGATCGCGACCGCCCCGACCGCGATTGCGACCGCCGAGCCGCTACTCGAGCCGCCTGCCAAGTGTTGTGTGTTCCAGGGATTGTGCGTGGGGCCGCAGGTCGAGATATGGCCAGTGCCACTGGCCGCGAGCTCGTGCATGTTCGCTTTTCCGATGACGATCGCGCCGGCTTCACGAAGGCGATGTACGAGCACCGCGTCGTCACCCGCAATGTTGTGTCGAAACGCTTCGCAGCAGCCAGTGGTCGGATAGCCGCGCACGTCGAAAGGATCCTTCACCAGGACGGGAACGCCCTGCAGTGGCCGGTCACTTTCACCGGACGACGCGGCAGCGGCTTCGGCGCGTGCTTCATCGGGCCAAAGCTGACTGTAGACGTTCGTCGACGGCTGCGAGGCTTCGAGCACGGCTAGCGCATGGTCGACCAGTTCGCGCGGTGTGATCTGCTTGCTGCGCACCGACCTTGCCTGCGCCGCCGCAGAGAGTGAAATTTCGCCGCCTGCGAGCACACCCCATGCTTTGCCAGCGTCGCGGTCGCAAAACCACGATGGCGAACCTACTTGTCGTGCTCGACGTGGCCGTTCAATTCGTCGAGCGCGTGCAGTGCGAGCGTGGAGTGCGCATACGCGCCGCCCGCGCGCATTTCAGCCGCGACCCAGATCGCCTCCATGATTTCTTCAGGTGTGGCGCCCTTGCGGTGAGCCAGCTTCGTGTGGCCCTGAATGCAATAGGGGCACTGCGTCGTGTGGGCGACCGCGACCGCGATCAGTTGCTTGGTCTTTTCGGGAAGCGCGCCAGCGGCAAACACGGTGCGGCTGAAGTTGTCCCACGCCTCGTGGGTTTTCGGCGCAAGTGCACGACGCTCTTTCGCGATCTCCGGTGTACCCGGATGGTAGACAGCCATAGGAA
>JBDZVM010000034.1:0-42713 GCA_040255675.1 Actinomycetales bacterium
CGTGGTCGGCGCCGTAACACTCACCATCGCGACACTGTAAGGCCTCTGAGTCACGGGTTCTGAGTCGATGTACGAGCGGCGCGGAGCCTCGAGTTGGGACGTGGGTTGGCGTTTGCTGGCCGCGTCGGCGTGCCGGCTCTTTCAGGTGCTTTGCTCTGAGTCACGAGTTCTGAGTCGATCTATCAGCGTGAGAGACGTGACTCAGAACCCGTGACTCAGAGCAAAGCGCGGGCAGTGGTGTCCGGCAGGGGCGGTGCCTCGTCGATTCTTGCGGTGCGAGACGTGACTCAAAACGTGTGACTCAGAGCAAAGCGCGCAAGAAGGGCGGACCGTTCTGCCAGTCTCGCACGGTTCTCCGGGGGCTTGATCATCCCGATGTCGTCGCCGCGTCGCGTACCAAACGGGCGCACCCCCTGAGGCTAGCCCCGCCCGCGGCGTTCGCGCCGCGCCCGGAGGTAGTCGCTCACCACGTAGTCGCCGAGCTTGTCATTGGACGGCGAAAAGACGCGCCCGCCGTTTCGTTTCGCCAGCAGGTCGACGAAATCGACCAGGCCCTGATCCTCGGCCAACATGAAGACGTTCAGAGTCGCGCCGCGTCGGGTCATCTTGTCAGTCTCGGCCAACGTCAAAGTCAGTGTTTCGCGTGACGGCGGCCAGTCGAACGCGTAATCGCCGTTGGGCAACAGATGGGCGGTGGGTTCGCCGTCGGTGACCACGAGCACGACCGGTTCGTGTTCGGGATGCCGGTCGAGAAATCGCCCCGCGATGAGCAGCGCATGCTGCAGGTTGGTGCCTTGCACCATTTCGGCGTCGAGGCCGGCCAACTCAGTGGGCTGCAAAACCCTTGCATAGTTGGAGAATCCGATGACTTGCAGCGCGTCTTGCGGGAATCTGGTGGTCACCAGTGAGTGCAGCGCGAGTGCCGTCGATTTCGCCACGCCCCACGTTCCGCGCAACGTCATCGACCATGACAAGTCGACCAGCAAGCAGACTGCCGCGGTAGTTCGCCGCTCTGTCTCGACGACCTCGAAGTCGTCGACGTTCAACCGCACCCCGCCGTCCGAAGAAACTCCGCCGCGACGAATGGCGTTTCGCACGGTGCGGACGACGTCGAGCGGCTGCTCGTCGCCGAACTGCCAGGGTCGTGAGGCGCCCGTCAACTCACCCGCGGCCCCGGCATCGGGCAGGTCGTGGTCGCCGCGCGTCGTGGCCGAAAGTGACGCGAATACCCGGCGTAGTGCGGTCGATCCGAGGCGTCGCACGGCTTTTGGCGTGAGTTCGATTTTTCCGTTCTCACGTCGCAAATAGCCTTGGCGTTCGAGTTCGCGTTCGATGTTGCGCAGCTGACGTACATCGTCGACGGCTTGCCGACCCAGCGCCCTGCGCACCGCCTCTTCGTCGACGTCTTCGAGCGTTGCGCCCGGGTAGTCTTGCGTCAACGTGGATTCAAGTTCTTCGAGGTCGGCCAACTCCTCGAGCGCGTTCGTCGCGTCCGACATCCCGAGCGGTTGCTCGCCACGCATCCGCGTGCGGCCCGTCCAATCCAAGTCGGGACGGCGACTGCGCAGCGCGTCGTTCAGCCGCGCCATTTCGGAGGCGAGGCCCATGTCTTCCATCGCTTGCGCCATCAACGCCGCGAGTTCGTCGCGCTGTTCGGGAGTCATCGAGGCGAGCATGCGTTCCATCGCGGCCGCGCGTCGCGCCAATGAGTCGACGAGTTCTTCGAGATTTGCCGGGTTATCGGGGAAAAACGACCCGTGCTTGCGCATGAACTCGTCGAACTGCTCTTGCGTGTGCTCGCCGCGAGCGTCGGCCGCGAGCATGTCGTTGAGATCGGCCAGCATGTCTTTGACCGCCTGCATCGCGGCCGCGGCGTCAGGGGAATTCGACTGCATTTGCTGTAGCGCGTTCTTCATGCCCCGGAACTGACTGTCGAGAACCTCTTGCCGCAACAGGTCTTTCAGCTGTTCGAACGTCGATCGCGCTTCGGGTGAACGCCAGTCGTAGTCGGCCAACGCGCGGATAGCGCGCGCCGGATCTGACGGCAGCGTGTCGAGTTCAGCCTCACGCATTCGTGCGTCGTCGCTCGGATCGGGGAAAAGTGCCGCCCGTTCTTGGCCGACCGCCTTGTCGAGCAAGGCTCGCGCTTGCTCGAGCGTGCCGCCGAGCCGCCCGCGTTCACGCAACTCGTTGCGCTGTTGGCGAACGCGATGCAGCAAATCGTCGATCCCGCGAAGGCCGGGAGCGCCACGGTGCAAAAGGTCGCGCAACGCGTCAGACGTGTTGGCGCCGTCGAGCACCGAATCTCCGAGCTCGTCGAGAGCGCGCGCGACGTCGTACGGTGGCGCGAGCGGGTCGGGCCCGTCGTGCCACGGCCCGTAGCGATACGCCGGCGCGGCCAACTCCGTTACCCTCCGTAGACCGTACGGCCGGGCACTTCGTCTTTGCTCAGTCGCCGCGTCAAATAGAGCCCCTCCAAAGCAAACTCGACGGCCGCCGCGGCTTGGCCCGGGTCTTCGCCGCCGTCTATGCCGAGGCGGTCCATCACCTTCGCCAAACCCGACACCGGCCCCAGCCGCTTCAACAGTTCGGATGCCGCGACCAGATCGCCGCTTTCGACGGTGGCGCCGTCTTCGAACCGCGACAGCAACCCCGAAAGGTCGGCGGTGCCGAGCTTCGCGCGAAACGTCTCGGCGACCGCTCGCCGTAGCAAATGCACCAGGACGTCGCGCTCCCGGCCCTCCTCGCTAACCTCGAATTCGACCTTGCCTTGCAGCGCGTCGACAATCGTCGGCAGATCGCACACCCGCGCCACGGGTTCGTCTTCGCCGGTCAGCGCGGCTCGGCGAAGTGCTGACGCCGCTGCCGTTTCGGCGCCCGCGATAGCAAACCGCGCGGAGACGCCCGAACGCTGGTCGACCGCCGTCGACTCGCGCACCAGCCTGGTGAAGCGGGCAATGACATCGAGTAAATGCGCCGGGACCGTTGCCGCCAGGTTGGCTTCTTGCGCGATAAGCCCGACCTCGTCGGCCAGCCGCAGCGGATAGTGCGTGCGGATTTCCGCGCCGAAACGGTCTTTCAACGGTGTGATGATGCGGCCGCGATTTGTGTAGTCCTCGGGGTTGGCGCTCGCGATCAATACGATGTCGAGCGGCAACCGTAAAGCGTACCCGCGAATCTGGATGTCGCGCTCCTCCAGCACGTTCAGCAGCGCGACCTGGATTCGTTCGGCCAGGTCGGGCAGCTCGTTGACCGAGAAGATGCCGCGGTTGAAACGCGGTACCAGACCGTAATGCACCGTCTCGGGATCGCCGAGCGTGCGCCCCTCGGCCACCTTGATGGGGTCGACGTCGCCGATCAGGTCGCCCACCGAGGTATCGGGAGTCGCCAGCTTCTCGCCGTATCTGGCGTCGCGGTGTAGCCAGTCGACGGGCAGTTCGTCGCCCATGTCAGCGAACATGGCCCGACAGCGCGCGCAAACAGGAGCGTGGGGGTGGTCGTTGATTTCGCAGCCTTTGACGATCGGCGTCCACTCATCGAGCAGACCGGCGATCGTGCGGATCAGCCTCGTCTTGCCTTGCCCGCGTTCGCCGAGCAGCACGAAGTCGTGGCCGGCGAGCAGCGCGCGCTCGACATGCGGCAACACCGTGTCGTCGAATCCGACGATTCCGGGAAATCTCGGCTCGTTCGCGCGCAACCGGGCGAGCACGTTGTCGCGCACTTCGTCCTTGACCGACTTTCGCACGTAACCGGCCGCGCGCAGTTCGGCGAGCGTGCTCGGTCGAGGAGAAGAGTTCGATTCGGGCGGCGTCGAAGCGACGCCCGCGGCATCATACGGAGGCTTCGAGATCTGGGGCACGCCTTCGACCCTACGTCGCATCGACGCCGAAGGTCGCCGCGGTTTCGGCTAGTCTCACCGTCTCGACACCAGACACATGCCGCCGCGGATCGATGCCGCGGAGGAGTAGCACCCCTCCGGCGGCATGACAGCCAGGCCATGGCCTGCCAGACTGTGCGGGTGCCACGGTTCGGAGACGGTCTTGCGGTTGATGCCGATCTCGTTCGGGCGGCGGAGGCAGCGGCGATGGCGGCCCGCGGTCCGCTCGGCAGTCTCGATCCCGACCTGGCGTTCGTGTTCGTGTCCGGCGACGATCCCGCCGAGACGGCGGCCGCGCTCACCAGGGCGTCGAGCGTCCTGCGTTCCCGCACGGTGATTGGTTGCAGCGCTTCGGGTGTGATCGGCGATTCGCAAGGCGTCGAGGCGACCAGTGCCGTGAGCGTGTGGGCGGCCGTGCTTCCCGCCGTCCGCGTACGTGCTTTCCACCTCGAGGTGATTCGCACACCCGCGGGCATGGCGGTGCTGGGGCTGCCTGAGGCGCACGACGCCGACGAAGTCGCCGTCGTGCTCGCCGATCCTTACTCCTTTCCCGCTGACGGCTTCGTCGAGCAAGCCAACGACGTCCTCGCACTGCCGCTCGTCGGCGGCATGGCGACCGGCCCGCGCGGGCCCGGCTCGACGCGGCTGCTGCTCGACAACCGCGTCGTCGACCGGGGCGCTGTCGGTGTAGTGCTCGGCGGTCAGGTGGGGGCGCGCGCGATGGTCAGCCAAGGCTGCCGGCCGGTCGGGCCGCCCATGACTGTCACCGCGTCGGAGGGCAATCTGTTGCTCGGCCTCGCCGGCAAACCGGCGCTCGAAAAGCTGGAGCAGGTGGTCGCGTCGCTGCCCGCCGAAGACCAGGCGCTGGCGACCGGCGGCCTGCAGATCGGCGTCGCGATCGACGAATACGCCGACGACCACGATCGCGGCGACTTTCTGGTGCGCGGCATTCTCGGCATCGACCGGGCGCGTAACGGCGTCGCCATCGGCGACCTCGTGCAGGTGGGCCGTACAGTGCGCTTCCAAGTTCGCGACGCGGCGTCCGCCGACGACGATCTGCGCGCCACGCTCGTCGCGCTTCGCCGCGAATTCGCGCTCGTCGAAGGAGCGCTGCTCGTTTCGTGCAACGGCCGAGGTTCGAAGCTGTTCACGTCGTCCGATCACGATGTTTTGGCGATCCGGCAGGGATTGTCGACCTCAGGCGTCGCCGGTTTCTTCGCCGGCGGCGAGATCGGCCCGGTCGGCGGGCGCAACCACCTGCACGGATTCTCCGCCGCTGTGCTGGTTTTCGGCGACCGTCGCACGTAGAACGGTTTCATGGCCGCCGCTGACCCGATCGTCGCGCTGCGCCGCATCGCGTTCTTACTCGAGCGTGCGCACGAACCGACGTATCGCGTGCGCGCTTTTCGACGCGCGGCCGACACGCTGTCGAAGCTCTCGCCTGACGAACTGCGAAGCCGGGCCGAGCGCGGAACGCTTACGGAGCTTGCGGGTGTCGGGCGGGTTACGGCGTCAGTGGCCGCGGAGGCGATCGCGGGGCACGTGCCGGCGTACCTGCGCGAACTCATCGAGACCGCCCCTGCTTTTCCGGACGGCGGAGTGCTGCGGACGTCGCTGCGGGGTGACCTGCACACGCACTCAGACTGGAGCGACGGCGGCAGTTCGATCGCAGAAATGGCGTGCGCCGCGAGGGATTTGGGGCACGACTACATCGCGTTGACGGATCACTCGCCGCGGTTGACGGTTGCGCGCGGGCTGAGCCCCGACCGGTTGCGGGAGCAGTTGGGCGTAATTGCCGAACTCAACGAGAAACTCGCGCCGTTTCGGATTCTCACCGGTATCGAATGCGACATTCTCGACGATGGCTCGCTCGACCAAGAGCCAGATTTGCTGGCAGCTCTGGACGTCGTTGTGGCGAGCGTTCATTCGAAGTTGTCGATGCCTTCCGATGCCATGACCCGTCGCATGGTGAATGCGGTGCGCAACCCACACGTCGACGTGCTTGGCCACTGCACCGGCCGTCTCCTCAAGGGCCGCGACGGCGGCAAGGGGCGGCCGCGGTCGCAGTTCGACGCCGAGCGGGTTTTCGTCGCGTGCAAGGAAAACGGCGTGGCGGTCGAGATCAACAGCCGCCCTGAGCGTCTTGACCCCCCACGAGACCTGCTCAGGGCGGCTGTTGAACTCGACTGCCTGTTCGCGATCGACACCGATGCGCACGCGCCGGGTCAGCTCGATTGGCTTTCCTTCGGTTGTTCACGCGCGCTCGAATGCGACGTCGAGGCCGCGTCGGTCGTCAACACGAGAGACGTCGACGCTTTGCTCGCGTGCACACGACGCGCTCGACGCGCTTGACGCGCCAGCCTTTGGCGCGTCAGACCTCGTGCGTCTCGATGATGTCGAGGTTGTGGAACGTTACGCTGTCGCACAGTTCCTGTAGTCGGCTTGCCATTTCGCTGGTTTCAGGACGATCCGAGTTCTCCATCGCCTGTTCAAACGACGGAAATTCGACGATGTTCAGGTAGCGGTTCGGATGGTCTTGGTCAGCGGTCAACGTCGCGGTGATGGTGTAAGACCTGGGCTGGCTAGATTGCTCGGCGACGTATTTCTCGACGAGCATTCTTACGTCGTCAATGCGCGAGGTCTCGAATTCGACGATCTGCACGAATCCGGCCATGATGCCTCCCGCCCTTCGGGTAGGCATCTAGCTTCACTCCGCGCCTGGCCGCGCGCAAGACCTGATTTTTCGGCCTATTCAGGCACCCGCACCAGTGTTTCGTCTGTTTTCGCGGGCGTCGTGGCACGGCCCAGCCCAGACTTGGTCTGCAACCGCTTCTCCGGAAGGATCAGCGCGAGTACGAGGCCGACCAAGACGAGCGGTACTGACCACAGGAATGTGTTCGTCACGGCATGTACGTAGGCGTTGTCGAAAATTTCATGCAACGCGGGCGGCAGCTGGTTCTGTGAGCCGCTTTGGCCCGTCGCCAACGCGGCCCCGAGCTTCGCGCGATCAGCCAACGACGTCGTGTGGGCCATGACGTAGTTGTTCAGCATGTTCGTCACCAACGCGCCGAAAACCGCCACGCCGAGTGCTGACCCGATACTTCGGAAGAAAGCGTTTGACGATGTGCCGACGCCGAGGTCGGCGTAGGGGATCGAGTTTTGAATGGCGAGCACGAGCACCTGCATGATGCAACCCATGCCGAGACCGACGACCAACATCGAGCCGGCCAGCGCGATATACGCGGTATCGGCCTTGATGAAGCTCATCAGGTAGAAGCCGACCGTGACGAGAACCATGCCGATGATGGGAAACATCTTGTAGCGGCCGATGCGGGTGATGATGCGGCCGCTGCCTATCGACGACGTCAGCACACCCACCATCAGCGGCAATAGCTGCAAGCCGGAGACGGTGGCCGAGACGCCTCTCACTTCTTGCAAGTAGACCGGCAGGTACACGATCGCGCCGAACATCGTGAAGCCGAGGATGAACGCCATGATGTTGGCAACGGTGAACACCTTGTTGCGGAACAGGCGCAGCGGAAGAATCGGTTCGCTCGCCCGGTGCTCCCAGGCGAGGAAGGCGAACGTCAACAACCCCCCGATGACGAACAAGCCGACGATTTGGGGCGAGCCCCAGGCGTAACCGTTGTGGTGTTCTTTGCCGCCGAGCGACAACGCGAGCAGGAAGGCCGAGGTGCCGCCCACCAAAATGGTGGCCCCACCGTAGTCGATCTTGTGATTGCGCCGGTGGAACGGTATGTCGAGGACGACGCTCGTGACGAGCAACGCCACGATGCCGACCGGAATGTTCACGTAGAAGACCCAGCGCCAGGTGAGCGAGTCGGTGAAGAATCCTCCGAGTAACGGACCAGCCACGCTGGAAAGGCCGAAGACGGCACCGAAGTAGCCCTGGTAACGCCCGCGTTCGCGAGGACTGATGACGTCGCCGATGATCGCCATTGCCAAGGTGATCAGGCCGCCCGCACCGAGACCCTGCAGCGCGCGGGTGGCGATGAGCTCGCTCATGTTCTGGCTTGCGCCGGCGAGCGCCGACCCGACCAGGAAGATGACGATGGCGGCTTGGAAGATTTTCTTTCGCCCGTACAGGTCGGAGATTTTGCCGTACAGCGGCGTCGACGCGGTCGACGTCAGCAGGTACGCCGTCACCACCCACGCCAGATGTTCTTGACCGCCGAGCTCGCCGGTGATTTTCGGCAACGCGGTCGCGACGATCGTTTGGTCGAGCGCGGCGAGCAGCATGCCGAGCATGAGGCCCGAGAGCACTACCAGGATCTGCTTGTGTGTCATGTGCACCGGTTCGGGTGGTGCCGAAACGTCGGTGCGTGGCCCAGCGGCCTCGCTCATTGAGCGTTCTCCTCGAGGTTCTTCGATGGTTGCGTAGGTATGTCGACACCGTGCGCGCGGATACCCGCCAAATCGTCGGCGAGCCGGACGAGTAGCGAGGTCAGCTGTTCGACGTCCGCCTTGGGCCAGCCGGTGAGGGCGCGGCCCAAAATGTTGTCGAGTTCTTGCCGCACCGACTCGAGCTCTCGGCGGCCCTCGCGGCTGATCGCGAGCCGGCGGGCCCGCTTGTCGTCGGGATCGTCGCGGACGTCGGTGAAGCCGCCGTCGCAGAGCGCGCGCACCTGCCGGCTCACCGTCGAGGGGTCGAGCTGTACCGATTCGGCGAGGTCGGATAGGCGCATCGGGCCCTGCTCGAGGAGCTGGCCGAGGAGTACCAAACCTGCTTTGTCGCACCGGCTGTGCACCTGCGCGTGACGAAGCCGGTGCGCCCGGCGGACGACGGTGTAGAGCGCGTCGACAAGAGGCGACGCCGAGCCTTCACTTGCTTGCACCATGCAACTATCGGTCACCGGACGCCGAAACTCAAATTGATTTTCGGCGTTCGCTCAGGGCTGGAGCTTCGTGGCCAGGTAGGCGAGAGACATCGGATAGCGATAGTCGATCGCCATGTGCGTGCCTTCGAACAGCTCGAACGCGACGTCGGTGATGCCGATCTTGGCGAGTTCAGCGTGCACAGCCGACGCGCCGAGGTCGAGATACCACTCGTCGTCCTTGCCGGCGTCAATCCAGATCGCCCGCTGCCCGCGCAACGCGTCGGCGTATCGCGGCACCATGCGCACCGGATCCCAAGCCAGCCAGCGATCCCACACCTCGGCAATCAGTTGGCCCGTGCGCGCGTCGAAAGGCAGTAACGGCGTGCCATCGGCGTCCGGTGAGAAGCACGCGGCACAACCGAGAGTCATGAGCAAAACGCTGTCGGCTTTCTTGGTGAACGCCGTACGTGAGTTGAAGTCGGCCCACCATTTCCAGACGTCGCCGTCGTAATCGCGCAAATAGCGCACGCACTCGCCGAATTCCTTGACGTAGCAAAGCTCGTAGAGTGAGTCACCCGCGTGTGAGGCGAAGCCACCGAACACGTCGGGGCGCAACATCGGCGTGATGAACGCGCCGAAGCCGCCGCTCGACTTGCCCATGATTCCGCGATGCTGTGGCGCCGCGAGCGTGCGGTAACGCGCGTCGACGAACGAAACCACGTCGTCGCACAAATACGTGTGGTAATTCCCGGTGCCCGGTGAGTCGACGAATTGCGAGCCGCCGTACGCCGTCCACGCGTCGACGTACACGACGATCGCCGGCGGTGCCTCGCCGCGCGCGAAAACCGCGTCGGCCGTTTCGATGAACGGTTGGCGGTAGGGCGTGCGGTTGCGCCACATCGCCAGGTGACCGGTGTAGCCCTGAATCACGTACACGCTCGGGTAGCGGCGGCCAGGCTCGGTGTCGTAGCCGGGCGGCACGTAAACCCACAGCGGCCGCTCGCTCGGATCGCCGAGCCGATTTCCCCGCAGCGCGGGCGCATCGAACACATGCTCGTCGAGACGGCCGGCGAGTTCGGCTGACCAGGGCAACATGGCAATCCTTTCGGCCCTTGGTTTATGTGACTTCGGCGTGGAACCCTACCAACTCCTCGGCCACCCGTTCGGGGCGTTCTTCGGGCAGCAGGTGCCCGGCGCCGGCCACCGGAACCCAGGCGGCGTGGGGGATTTCGGCGGCGACTCGCCGTCCGTACGAAACGCTGTACACGCGGTCTTGCGCGCCCCACATCACGAGCGTCGGCGGGGGAGCGGCGCGCACGATGTTCCAGGCCGCCTCGGTCGCGACCGGGTCGACCGCGGCGGCGAAGCTCGCCAATCCGCGTGCCGCGCCGGGTTCACGTAGCGCCTCGACGTAGCGGTCGGGCGGCCGCCTGTCCGCGACATCGCTGCCCCGGCCGACGGCCCACGCGACCATCCACTCCGCCAGTTTCGGCACGATCGGAAGGGCCCGCGCGCACGCCTCGCGCGCGAACGGCACCATCATGGGCAACGCCCCCGGAGGCGGCCAGGCATCGGCGTGCAGTGGCGAGTCGAGCAGCGCGAGGCCCGCCAGGCGTCGTCCGTCGAGGGCTGCCATATGGACGGCGACCGCCCCGCCGACTCCGTGGCCCGCCACGACGAAACGCCTGACGCCCAACGCGTCGAGCAGCCCGAGCATCAACTTTGCTTGTGTGGCAAGGTTTATCTTGCGTGCGATTCGCTCCGATTCACCGAGCTGCACGAGGTCGGGCGCGAGCACCAAAAGGTCGTCGCCGGCACCCGCGCAAATCTCCGGCGCCACGTCGCGCCACAACATCGAGGACGTCGCGAACCCGTGCAGCAACAGCATGGCCGGAGCCTGCCCGAGCCCGTCGCCCAGGCTGCCGCACCTTCGCAGGCGTAACCGCACGCCGTCGACGACGTGATCGGCCACCGTAAGCGCCCGCATAGGCCCATCCTCCCGTGATCACGAAGACTCTTACCCCCATAGGCGCGAAATTGTCTTCACGATCATGGAGGATGAACGTATGGACGGCGTCAGCGATCAGCAAACGTGGGTCGACGACGCGCGCGCCGCGGCGGCGCTGCTCGAAGGCGTGGCGCGGCGGACGCCGATCGAGACGTCACGCGGGCTCGCCGATCTGGTCGGCGGCCCCGTGCATTTCAAATGCGAGAATCTGCAGCGCTCTGGCTCGTTCAAAATACGCGGCGCGTATACGCGCATCGCGCGGCTCACCGAGGACGAAAGAGCGCGTGGTGTGGTGGCCGCCAGCGCTGGTAATCACGCGCAAGGTGTCGCGCTCGCGGCTTCTTTGCTCGGCACCGAGGCGGTCGTTTTTATGCCGATCGGCGCGCCGCTGCCCAAGGTCGAAGCCACCCGAGGCTACGGCGCGCGCGTCGAATTCGTGGGCCATAGCGTTGACGAAGCTTTGGTGAAGGCGGCCGAATTCGCCGATCGCACAGGCTCAATTCTCATTCACCCGTTCGATCACGCCGATGTGATCGCCGGCCAGGCCACGGTCGGGCTCGAAATAGCTGAGCAATGCGGCGACGCGCGAACAATCGTCGTCAGCGCGGGCGGCGGCGGATTGTGTTCGGGCATCGCGGTCGTCGCCAAGGCGCTCCTGCCGGGAGTGAACGTCGTTGCCGTGCAGGCGCGAGGGGCCGCCGCCTTTCCCGGCTCGCTCGCGGCTGGGCAACCGCTCGCGTTGCCGTCGATGAGCACGATCGCCGACGGGATCGCCGTCGGCTGTCCCGGCAAGCTCACACTCGACCTGGTGAAGACCTACGTCGACCGGGTCGTCACGGTGTCAGAAGAATCGCTGTCGCGCGCGCTGCTGTTTTGCCTCGAACGGGCAAAGCTCGTGGTCGAGCCGGCCGGCGCCGCGGGCGTCGCCGCCGTCATGGACGACCCGACATCCTTCGAGCCGCCCGTCGTGGTGGTGTTGTCGGGCGGCAACGTCGACCCGCTGCTCCTCGAAAAGCTCTTGCGGCACGGGCTTGCCGCTGCCGGGCGGTACTTGTCGTTTCACGTTCGCCTCGACGATCGGCCGGGGGCCCTCGCGGGGTTGTTACGCGCGCTCGCGGAAGCCGGGGCAAATGTGCTCGAGGTGGTTCATCAGCGCACCGGCGCGACCCTGCACGTCGACGAAGTCGAGGTCGCGCTGCAGGTCGAAACCCGCGGCTCCGATCATGCCGCCGACGTACTCAGACTTCTTGAGTTAAGCGGTTATCGAGTCGAATTTCCGTGATGCCGTCGGATAAGCTGCGCCGAGTTGATCGAACATGAAAGGACGTCGATGGCCGACGCACCGGCGGCAGCCGCCGCTCATCCGGTCGTGGGCGCCGTGCCCGGGCGAGGCGCGTCAGGGCGAGGCACCCGATCAAGTGCCGCAGTCGTGGCCGAAGGCCTGGTCAAGCACTACGGCGACGTGAAGGCGCTCGACGGCCTCGACCTCGAAGTGCCCGAGGGTACCGTGCTCGGGTTGCTCGGGCCCAACGGCGCCGGCAAGACCACGGCGGTGCGGGTGTTCACCACGCTCCTCACGCCTGACGCCGGCCGCGCCACGGTCGCCGGGTTCGACGTCGTCCGCGATGCCGTCGAAGTGCGTCGCACGATCGGGTTGTCGGGGCAATACGCGGCTGTCGACGAGAATCTCACCGGTTTCGAAAATCTCGAAATGATCGGCCGGCTCTACCACCTCGGCAAGCGCGCATCGCGTGTTCGGGCGGCGGAGCTGCTCGAGCGCTTCGACCTTGCCGATGCCGCGTCGCGCGTCGTGAAGACCTATTCCGGGGGCATGCGGCGCCGCCTCGACCTCGCGGGCTCGCTGGTCGCCGAGCCGCGGGTGCTCTTTCTCGACGAGCCCACCACCGGGCTCGATCCGCGCAGCCGGCTCGCGATGTGGGAGGTCATCGCCGAACTCGTCGGGGGTGGCACCACGTTGTTGCTCACGACGCAATATCTCGAAGAGGCCGACCGGCTTGCCGACTCGATCGTCGTCATCGATAGGGGCCGCGTCATCGCGCGAGGCACCGCCGACGAACTGAAAGCTCAGATCGGTGGCGAACGTCTCGAGTTGAGCGTTGCGTCGGCCGACGATTTGCCTTCTACCGCGCAGATTTTGGGGCGTCTTGGCACCGGTGAGCCGGTGGTCGAGACGCACACGCATTCGGTTGGTGTCGCGGTGAGCGGCGGTTCCGCCGTCCTGATCGACGCGCTTCGCCAACTCGATTCCGCCGGAGTCGTCGTCCGCGACGTCGGCATTCGGCGTCCGACCCTCGACGACGTGTTCTTGTCGCTCACCGGCCACTCCGCCGACGACGAGATGCCGGACGGCGAAAAGCAGCCGCATCGGGGCCGGCGCGGTCGCGAACGTGGGCGCGACCGTGATCGCGCGGAAGGTGGCCGGTCATGAGCGTCATGACGCAAACCGTCGCCGACGGCATGGTGGTGGCGAAACGAAACCTCATCAAGATCAAGCGAATTCCCGATCTGCTGATCTTTACCACGATCCAGCCGATCATGTTCGTGTTGCTGTTCGCGTACGTGTTCGGCGGCTCGATCAAGGTGCCCGGCACCGATTACCGCACGTATTTGATGGCGGGCATTTTCACGCAGACTGTGGCGTTCGGCTCGGCCATCACGGCGGTGGGGTTGGCCGACGACCTGCAAAAAGGCATCATCGATCGCTTCCGTTCGCTGCCGATGGCGCGATCAGCTGTTTTGGTCGGGCGCACGGTTTCTGACTTAGCCAACAACGTCATCGTGATGGTCGTGATGTCGCTGTGCGGCGTGCTGGTCGGCTGGCGCATCGAGCGCGGCTTTTGGCTGGCGATCGCCGCCTACGCCATCATGTTCTTGTTCGCGTTTTCGATGTCGTGGGTATCGGCGACTATCGGCTTGTCGGTGCGTAGCGTCGAGGTCGCGCAAAGTGCCGGCTTCATCTGGATTTTCCCGGTCACCTTTATCTCGAACGCATTCGTGGTGTCGCAAAACCTGCCCGGCTGGCTGCAACCGGTCGCGAACTGGAACCCGTTGTCGGCGGTCGTCGCGTCGGCGCGGCGGTTGTTCGGCAACACCGGGTCGTTGCCGGCACCCGACGCCTGGCCGATGCAGCATCCGTACATCACGGCGGTCGGCTGGAGTCTCGTGCTGTTGCTCGTTTTCGTGCCGCTCTCGGTGCGTAAGTACCGCGCCGCCGCCGTCCGCTAATCCTCGCGTGATCGCGAATACTTTTCTGCACCTATGGGGGTAAAAGTCTTCGCGATCACCGGGAGATTAGAGGTTGCCGCGGCGGGCTTGCTCGCGTTCGATCGCCTCGAACAACGCTTTGAAGTTTCCCTTGCCGAAACCCATCGAGCCGTGCCGCTCGATCAACTCGAAGAACACGGTGGGGCGATCCTGCACGGGCTTGGTGAAAATCTGCAGCAGGTAACCGTCTTCGTCGCGGTCGGCCAGAATGCGCAACGAGCGCAACTCGTCGAGCGGCACTCTCGTGTCGCCCACCCACGAGCCGAGCGTTTCGTAATAGGTGTCGGGTGTTTCGAGAAACTCCACACCCGCCGCGCGCATCGCCCGCACCGACGCCACGATGTCGTTCGTCGCCAGCGCGATGTGCTGCACGCCCGGACCGCCGTAGAACTCCAGATATTCGTCGATTTGCGACTTGCGTTTTCCGGCGGCCGGCTCGTTCAACGGAAACTTCACCTTCCGCGACCCGTCGGCGACCACCTTCGACATCAGTGCCGAATATTCGGTCGCGATGTCGTCACCGACGAATTCCTTCATGTTCGTAAAGCCCATGACCCGGTGGTAGTAGTCGACCCACTCGTCCATGTGGCCGAGCTCGACATTGCCCACGCAGTGGTCGATGGCCTGGAAATAGCGCTTCGCGGGCGGCGCCACGATCGGCTCGGTTGCCACATACCCAGGCAGATAAGGCCCGTGATAGCGCGACCGGTCGACCAGCGAATGCACCGTCTCACCGTAGGTCGCGATCGCGGCCCGGACGACGATCCCGTGCGCGTCGTCAACAGTGTGCGGCTCTTCGACGCCGCGCGCCCCCGCGGCCACCGCGTGCTCGTAGGCGGCAGGCACGTCGGGCACCTCGAGTGCCAAGTCGACGACGCCGTCGCCGTGCCTGGCGACGTGCTCGGCTAGCGGGTCACCCGGCCGGATGGCCGTGATGAACACGAAGCGAGCGCTGCCCGAGGTGAGCACGTACGACGCGTAGTCGCGCTCGCCGGTCTCCGGCCCGCGGTAGGCGACGGCCCGCATGCCGAACGCCGTCGCGTAGTAGTGCGCGGCCTGCTTGGCGTTGCCGACCGCGAACACCACGGCGTCCATGCCCGAGACGGGGAAGCGATCGATCAGTCGGTGCGGATGTTCGAGAACGCTCGTCATGGGCCCAGCATCTGCCGGGCGAATGGCATTAGGCAATACGCTCATGACACGCTGGTCACGGTGTACAGTCTGGACGGTGAACAGCGGCTACTACTGAGCATCTTGACTAGTCGTTTCTGAGACGGTGGCTTACTGATGGCAACGCGCATTGTCGACTCGCTCGACGTCCGGCTCATCGCTTTGCTGCACGACCAGCCACGCATCGGCGTGCTCGAAATCGCCCGTCGGTTGGGCGTCGCCCGAGGCACCGCGCAGGCGCGGCTCGACCGGTTGCAAGCACGCGGCATCGTGCGCGGGTTCGGGCCCGACGTCGACCCTGCGGTGCTCGGCTACGGCGTCACGGCGTTCGCGACGATCGAAATACGGCAGGGGCGCGGCCACGACGTGCGGCAGCACTTGGCGACGATCCCGGAGGTGCTGGAGGTGCATACGATCACCGGCCCCGGCGACCTGTTGTGCCGGGTGGTCGCGCGCTCGAACGCCGACCTGCAGGCGATCATCGATCGGGTCGTCGATTTCGACGGCATTATGCGGACGTCGACGGTGATCGCATTGTCGACGCCGGTGCACTACCGAACGCTGCCGCTCGTGCGAGCGGCAGCGGGGGAGCCTACGTGAGTTGCGGTTTTATTCGCTGTACGGCTTGGCGTCGACCACCGACACGGTGACCTTGTTGCCGTTTGGCAGCTCGAATGTCGTGGTGTCGCCGATCTTCTTGCCGAGCAGCGCGGAACCGAGCGGAGAGCCGGCCGAGTAGACGTCGATCTGCGTGCCGGTGTCTTCGCGGGAACCGAGCAAGAACGTCAAGGTATCGTCGTCGCCCTCGTAGCGGACGGTGACGACCATGCCCGGCTCGACGACACCGTCGTCGGGCGGCGCCTGGCCGACCTTCGCGTTGTCGAGCAGCTGACGAAGCTGGCGAATGCGAGCCTCCATCTTGCCCTGCTCTTCTTTCGCGGCGTGGTAGCCGCCGTTTTCGCGCAGGTCGCCTTCTTCGCGGGCCGCTTCGATCTTTTTCGCGATCTCTTCACGCGCGGATCCCGTCAGGTGCTCGAACTCGGCCTTCAACCGGTCGTACGCCTCCTGCGTGAGCCAGGTGGCGTGGGCGGTGGTCTCGGTCACGGTGCGGTGCTCCTCGCGTCAATGCACGCATCGAATCGATGCGTTCGTCTTGGCTGCTGCGTTCGTCTTGGCTGCGTTCGTCTTGGCTGCGTTCGTCTTGCGAGTAAAAATCAAGGCTACTACGCGCGGCGGCTTTACGTCGGCCCTCGTGCGGGCCGCGTGCTCACTCGGCGACAATACAGTGAGAAGTCGGCGGACGGCGGCACGTGCCACCCGTTCGCGTCAAGATGAGCGAGTTTGCGGCAGGCTGGTATCACGTGAGCGAACAACTGCGGCTGATGGCCGTGCACGCGCACCCCGACGACGAGTCGAGCAAGGGCGCGGCGACGATGGCGCGTTACGCCGCCGAAGGGGTCGACGTCCTCGTCGTGACCCTCACCGGTGGCGAACGAGGGTCGATTTTGAACCCGGCGATGGATCGCCCCGAGGTGCTCGCCGATCTGGCGAATATTCGCCGCGCCGAGATGGCGAAGGCTGAGCGCATCCTCGGCGTGCGCCATGCCTGGCTGGGGTTCGTCGACTCCGGGTTGCCCGAAGGCGACCCGTTGCCGCCGCTGCCCGACGGCTGCTTCGCGCTGCAGCCGCTTGAGGTCGCGGCGGCCCCGCTGGTTGAGATCGTGCGGCGCGAACGGCCGCACGTGATGATCACCTACGACGAGAACGGCGGCTACCCGCACCCCGATCACGTGATGTGTCACCGGGTGTCGGTCGAGGCGTTCGAGGCGGCGGGCGACCCTGATCGTTACCCGAGTGCGGGCGAGCCGTGGCAGCCGCTCAAGCTCTACTACCACTGGACGTTTCACCTCGCGCGCATTCAGGCACTGCACGACGCCATGCTCGCGCGCGGACTCGAGTCGCCATACACGCAACGCCTCGCCGAATGGACTCGCGCCGACGATGCGTATCGTGTCACGACACGGGTGCCGTGCGCGGGCTACTTCGACGTTCGAGAAGACGCGTTGCGGGCGCACGCGACGCAGGTCGACCCGAATGGTCACTGGTTCGCGATCCCGCTCCAGTTACAGCGCGAAGTGTGGCCCACCGAGGATTACGAGCTCGCGCGTTCGCTGGTCGACACCACGATTCCAGAAGATGACTTGTTCGCCGGTATTCACGAGGATGTGCCCGCATGATTCCAGTTGTTTCGGTTCTCGCCGATGCGGCCGACAAGAAGATGAGCGGTGGCTTCGGGCTTATCGTCGTCCTGGTCTTGGCCATCGTCGTCTACTTCCTGTTCCTCTCGATGACCCGCCACCTGCGCAAGGTGGCGCGCATGAAGGCCGACGAAGAAGCCGCCGCGAAAGCGGAGAAGGCCGAGGGCAAGCCGGCGCCCGAGCGCGAGCCCCGGCACTGATCAGGCGACTCACCAATCCGCCGGCGGCTTGCGGCGGCTTATTTTCCTTTGGGCATTGGCTTTTTTCTCGCTCAGTCGCCGTTCGACGGCTGCCCGCGACGGCACGCTCGGACGCCGAGCCCGCGGCGGTGGCGCTATTGCCGCGCGCAACGCGCCGGTCATGCGGGCTAGTGCCGCTTCGCGATTTCGCAACTGCGACCGATGTTCTGAAGCGCTGATCGTCAAAATACCGTCGACGAGCCGACCGCTCAGGCGGGTGAGCGCCCGATCGCGAAGCGTGGCCGGAAGCGCCGCCGTATTGGCCAGGTCAAGCGACAATTCGACCCGGCTGTCAGTTGTGTTCACGCCCTGACCGCCGGGCCCGCTGGCGCGCGAGAATCGCCAGCGTAACTCGGCCGCGGGCACGACAACCCGCGGCGAGACGACCAGATCCTTAACGACGTCCGGCATGTTCTTCATTATCGCCGCTCGCCCGCGTGCGCGGTGATCACGTAAACGTGGTCACGACCCCCGAGGACAGGCGTGCTCGCCTGTCCTCGGGGGTCTTAGCCTGTCCTCGGCCGGTCGTATCCGCCCGGATCGCCGTGGTGACCCGCTGACGAAGCCGCGTTTTCCACAGGCCGCGACCATCGGTCACGCGCAGATGAGCCGAGAACGGCCAGACTTCCTTTCATGTCCCTTGTTCCGACGCTTGCCGCACTGGCCGCCGCCCAAGGCGGCCCGTTCACGACCGCGCAGGCTCTTGCCGCTGGGTACGACAGTCGCGAGGTTCATCGTTTTGTCAGATCTGGGCGATGGACTCGCCTACGCCGGGGCGTCTACGCCGAGACAGCAGTAATGCCGGACGATGAAGAGTCTCGCCACCTGCTGCGATTTCGCGCGGCTCTGCTTTGCTTGCAGGGGCAAATTGTCGCTAGCCACGTTACGGCGGCGACTTTGCACGGCTTGGCGTTGCTTTATCCCGACTATTCACTGGTTCATGTCACGCGTGACGGCGCGACGTCGGCACGGGTCGAGGCAAGTGTCCATCATCACGATGCGGCGCTGCCTGCGTCGCATTTGGACAAAGTCGACGGGCTGTTCGTCACAAGCGTCGCGCGCACGGTCATTGACATGTGCCGTGAGCATTCACTTGATGCGGCCCTCGTCGCGGCAGAGTCGGCACTGAATAAGAAGCTCACGAATCTGGCCGATCTGCGTGAGGTGCTGCACTTCTGCCGTGATTGGCCGGGTGCTCGTGAGGCCAGCCGCGTGGTGTCGTTCGCTTCGCCGTGTTCCGAGTCGCCGGGGGAGTCGCTTGGCCGGAGAGCTTTCGAAGAACTCGGAATTCCCCAGCCGTTGCAGCAGGTGCTGATATTCGACGACAGAGGATTCATTGCACGGGTCGACTACTTTTGGAAAGAGTTTCGTACCGTTGGCGAGTTCGACGGCCGGCTAAAATACACGGATGAAAATGCAGAGCGCGATGTCTTGTACAAGGAAAAGCTTCGCGAGGACAGGCTACGCGAAGCAGGCCTGGAAGTTTTTCGCATGGAGTGGCTTGAATCACTTCACAAGTCGCCGTCGATCAAGCGCAAGGCGTTTGCCGCGTTCGATAGAGGCGCCACTTCGCGAACCCCGCCGCGGTTTCGATACGAGCTGTCGGCTTGCGCTAAAGAAGTTTGACCTTCCTGACGGTCAGGCAGGTTCGAGCCGACCGACCGCCGCGTTCGATCCGCTGTCGCGGTCTAGCCGGGACGCCGAGGACAGGCACGCGCGGCCGAGGACAGGAACGCGCGGCCGAGGACAGACAGGGCCGAGGACAGGCTAAGACCCCCGAGGACAGGCCAGGACGCCTGTCCTCGGGCATGTTGATCACGTTTACGTGATCAACTCCGAGTGGCGGATGGTGGCGTCCGAATACCGCCAGCGGGAGGCGCGGCCGAAGGTGCATGCTCGAAGACATGTTGACGGACGACGTGTGCTACCGAGCACTGAGCAGCCGCGACTCGCGCTTCGACGGGTGGTTCTTCGTCTGCGTGCTGACGACCGGCATTTACTGCCGGCCGAGTTGTCCGGCGATCACGCCGAAACGACCGAACGTGCGTTTCGTCGCGACGGCGGCCGCTGCCCACGAGGCTGGTTTTCGCGCCTGCAAGCGCTGTCGACCCGACGCCACACCCGGATCGCCGGAATGGAATGTGCGCGCCGACCTCGTCGGCAGGGCGATGCGGCACATCGCTGACGGCGTGGTCGATCGCGAAGGCGTTGTCGGCCTCGCGGCCCGCCTTGGCTACAGCGAGCGCCATCTGCACCGCCAGCTATTCGCTGAGCTGGGTGCGGGCCCGTTGGCGTTGGCGCGCGCGCAGCGGGCGCAGACCGCGCGGGTGTTGCTGGAAACGACGCGAATGCCGGCGACCGATGTCGCGTTCGCGGCCGGATTTTCCAGCGTTCGGCAGTTCAACGACACGATCCGCGAGGTGTTCGCTCAGACGCCGACCCAGATGCGTGCGGCGCGTCGTCCCGACAGCGCCGCGACCGGCGCCGGCACGATCTCGTTACGGCTGCCGTTTCGCCGTCCGCTTCAGCCGCGACCGCTGTTTGAATTCCTTGCGGCGCGGGCAGTTCCGGGGGTCGAAATCGGCGGCAGCTTCGGATACCGGCGCACGGTGCGATTGCCGCACGGCGCGGCAATCATCGAGGTTGGCGACATTGCGGCAGTCGCTGATCTGACCTCCATATGGAACAAACAAGGGTGGCTGCCCTGCGCCTTGACGTTGTGCGATGTGCGCGATCTTTCAGCCGCGGTGGCTCGTGCCCGCCGGTTGCTCGATCTCGACGCTGACGCCGCGGCAATCGTCGAAACGCTCGGTGCGGACGACGTCCTCGGGCACGCGGTGCGAAAGTTGCCTGGCTTACGCGTTCCTGGGCATGTCGACGGCTTCGAAATCGCTATGCGCGCGGTGCTCGGACAGCAGGTGAGCGTTGTCGGCGCGCGCCGGTTGGCCGCGAGATTGACGAACGCGTATGGCGAGCAGTCGCCCATCGCCGATTCGACGCTCACCCACCTTTTTCCGACGGCGCGGGCGATCGTTGACGCCGACCCGGCGACGTTGCCGATGCCGAAGAGCCGCGGTCGCGCATTGCTCGGGCTGGCTGAGGCCGTAGCGAACGGGAGCGTCGACCTCGATTCCGGTGCCGACAGGGAGCGGACGTCGGCCGCGTTGCTGGCGTTGCCGGGCATCGGACCGTGGACGGTCGCCTACGTGCGTATGCGTGCCCTTGCTGATCCCGACGTTTTCATGCCGACCGATTTGGGCGTGCGACGCGGTTTGTCGAGCTTGGGCCAACGTGGCGACGTAGCCGCGATCGAGGCTTTGTCGAGGCGTTGGCGACCCTGGCGGTCGTACGCGCTGCAATACGCGTGGGTCGCGAGCAACGACGCGACCGACGCGGGTGAGGAGAAGAGCGCATGACCAGGTACACGACAATCGACACACCGGTCGGCGAGTTGTTGCTCGTCGGCGATTCCGACGAGACCGGGCGCATGGTCTTGGACGGCGCCTATCTTGTCGGCCAGAAATACGAGCGGCCTATCGATGCCGAGTGGTTGCGTCACGATGCCGCGTTTGCCGACGCGGAAAAGCAGTTCGGTGAATATTTCGCCGGCAACGCGACGTCGTTCGACTTGCCGATCCGGCCGGCGGGCAGTGAATTCCAGCGTTCCGTCTGGCGTGCGCTCGAAACGATCCCGTACGGCGAGACGCGCACGTATGGCGAAATTGCCGTGCGTGTAGCCGATCGGAGCAAGACCAGGGCAGTCGCCGCGGCTATCGGGCGAAACCCGTTGTGCATCGTCGTGCCGTGTCATCGGGTGATCGGCGCGGATGGTTCACTCACCGGGTACGCCGGCGGTCTCGACCGCAAGCGCTGGCTGCTCGATCACGAATCTCGCGTAGCGGGTTCGACGCTTTTCTCGTGATCGCCGGCGTCGAGTGAGCGCTACGCTGAATGGTCGAGCAGCGCAGAGATCGGCGGCCGCCCGGACCGGATGATTTCCAGCTCGGGGCCGACTCCAGTGACTGTTACTGCCTTACCGTCGACGACCACGCGCATCCCCTGATCGGTCACGGGAATCCGCGAGACCGCCAGCTTGGTCATGCCGGAGGGAAGCAACGGGTCAAGCCAGATACGCCCGTGCGGGATCCACGGATCGAGTCGTAACAAGAGTCGCAAGAAAGCGAGCGGAGACGCGGCCGCCCAGGCCTGTGGCGAGCACGACGCCGGGTAGGAGACGGGCACCGGGACGTCGCTTCGCGCCAGGCCGCTGAACAGTTCAGGCAGCCGGCCGCCGAAATTGGCGGCGGCATCGAGGATTCCCCGCACGACGCGGTGCGCTTCATCGATGAAGCCGTACCGCATCAAGCCCGCCGCCGCTAAGGCATTGTCGTGCGGCCACACCGATCCGCAGTGGTAGCTCATCGGATCGTAGGAGGCCATGGACGTCGCGAGGGTGCGCACGCCCCAGCCACTGAACATTTCTTCCGACATCAAATGTTTGACGACACTTTCGGCTTTGTCGACGTCGACGATGCCGCTCCAAAGGCAGTGCCCCATATTCGATGCGAGGGCGTCGACTGGGCGCTTGTCGCCGTCCAGCGCGATCGCGAAGTAGCCGCGATCGGCGAGCCAGAAGCGTTTGTTGAACGCGGCTTTCAACGTCGCCGCTTTGCCGCGGAACCGCTCGGACGTCACCCGGTCGCCGCGTTCGAGAGCGAAGTACGCTCGCGCCAGGTATGCCTGGTACACGTATCCTTGCACCTCCGCTAACGCGATCGGCGGCTGGGCGTGAGATCCGTCAGCGAACGGAATGCCGTCCCACGAGTCTTTCCAACCCTGGTTTCGCAGCCCGGTGTCGCTCAACCGCTTGTACTCGACGAAGCCGTCGGCGTCCTTGTCGCCGAACTTCTCGATCCATTCGATCGCACGGTCGGCATGCGGCAGCAGTTCGTCGACTGCCTCGTGCGCTAGACCCCATCGACGAAGTTCGCCAAGCAGGACGACGAAAAGCGGTGTCGCGTCGATGCTGCCGTAGTAGACGTCGCCCGCGTCGAGCGCGTTTGTGGTGGCGTCGCCGAATCGCATCTCATGCAAGATTCGCCCGGGTTCTTCTTCGGTGCGCGGGTCGACTTTGGTGCCTTGAAAGCGAGCGAGGGTTTGCAGCACGCCGAGGGCGAGGTCGGGGTCGGCGATCAGTGAGAGAAACGCGGTAATCAACGAGTCTCGGCCGAACACGGCCATAAACCAAGGGGCGCCGGCCGCAACCGTGACGCGTGCCGGATTTTCGGGATCGAACAAGCGAAGCGATCCCAAGTCTTCGAGAGATCGCCGCACCGCCATGTCGAGGCTGGCGTCGTCGGTATCGAGCAGGGGAACGCTACTTCGCCAGGCTTCGAGCCGGTGAAAGGCTGGTGATTGCGCGACGCCTTCACCGCAACGGTAGCGGGGAGGGATCGCACGATCGCCGATGCGCAAGCAGACGTCGAAGCATGTCGACCACTCGCCCCGCGCGGGCACCACGACGTCCCACTCGGCGCCGCGTTCGTCGATAGACGCGTCGTCGCCAAATCGAACCGCCGTGATCCGTCTCGTGCCCTCCGATTGCTCGATAACTAAGCAATTGCCGACGACCCGTGTTGTGGCGGCACGTGCTTGTGGGTCGTGACCTTCCTTGACCGCGAACAAGTTCGCGAAGTCGCCTCCGATGTCGATCCGCACCCGCGCCCGGACATCGAAACGATGGTGATTTCGAAGCGCGATGTCTTCGCGCATGCCGCTGCCGACGTAGCGGCGCCGCACGACGAGGAGCTGCCGTTCTTGTTCCGCGTCGTCGCGCTGATGGCGTACCCGCGAAACGAATGTTGCCGCGAACGGCTCGTCGGTCGAAACCGCGAGGGGTTCCAGAGTGATGTCGTCGACACGCAACTCCAGATCGGAGATCAGCCGGGTGTCGAGCACGAAGAGTCCTTGCGCCGTGCCGTGGCGAATGTCGCCGCCGCGACCCGACAGGCAAAACGATGACTCGTCGACAAGTGTGATCGGACCGCCGCCGGTGCCGCGACCCGTCAACGACCGGCTCTCGCCGCCGAAGGTCCAGGCACCTGTCATCGCCTTGCTCCCCACCAGCCGCCGATCCGTTCTCTTCCCGCTAGTCTGCGAACCCTCCGGCCGATTGCCAACCTGTCGATCGGTCAAGATGGAGTTATGCCGAATCGCCTCGCTGACGCGACGAGCCCGTACCTGCTCCAGCACAAGGACAACCCCGTCGACTGGTGGCAGTGGTCGCCCGAGGCGTTCGCCGAGGCTCGCCGCCGTGACGTTCCGGTTTTGCTCTCGATCGGTTACGCCGCGTGTCACTGGTGCCACGTGATGGCGCACGAGTCGTTCGAAGACGACGCGACCGCGCGCGCCATGAACGAGGGGTTCGTCTCCATCAAGGTCGACCGTGAGGAACGGCCGGACGTCGACGCGATCTACATGGAAGCGACCCAGGCCATGACCGGCCACGGCGGATGGCCGATGACGTGCTTTCTCACACCCGACGCCGAGCCGTTCTACTGCGGCACCTACTTCCCGAGGCAGTCCGCTCACGGACTGCCTTCCTTCACGCAGGTGCTCGAGGCTGTCTCGGCCGCGTGGCGCGAGCGCCGTGGCGAGTTGACGGCGTCGGCTGGCGAAATCGTGCGGCTACTTTCGGAGCGTTCGGAGATGCCCGACGAGCGCACGCCACCCGATGCGGACGTTCTGGAGCAAGCGGTAGCCGCGTTGCGCGGTGATTTCGACGCCGTACACGGCGGATTCGGCGGTGCGCCGAAGTTTCCGCCGTCCGCTGTGTTGGAATTTTTGCTGCGTCACAAGTCTTTGGGCGCGCTGGAGATGGTCGAGCGCACGTGCGAGGCGATGGCGCGCGGCGGCATCTACGATCAGCTTGCCGGCGGCTTCGCGCGTTATAGCGTCGACAACGCATGGATCGTGCCGCACTTCGAGAAAATGCTGTACGACAACGCCCAGCTGGCGCGAGTGTATGCGCATTGGTGGCGCGCTTCGGGAAATCCGCTCGCGAAGCGAGTAGCGGTCGAGACGCTCGAGTTCATGCTTGCGGAGTTGCGCACTGCTGACGGCGGTTTCGCGTCGGCGCTCGACGCTGACGCCGGCGGTGTCGAGGGTTCAACCTATGTCTGGACGCCGAACCAGCTGCGCGAAGTGCTCGGCAAGCCGGACGCCGAATGGGCGGCCGAGCTTTTGAACGTGACCGAGCAGGGCACGTTCGAACACGGCGCTTCGGTCTTGCAAATGCGCGCCGATCCGGTCGACGAAGACCGGTGGCGTCGTGTGCGCGCGAAGTTGCTTGACGCAAGGGTTCTTCGGGTGCAGCCAGGCCGCGACGACAAGGTCGTCGCGGCCTGGAACGGCCTGGCAATTGCCGCTTTGGCCGATGCGGGGTTGCTGTTCGACCGCGCTGATTTCGTCGATGCCGCCACAGTTTGCGCGACCTTGCTCCTGGAGCGGCACCTCGTCGAGGGCCGGTTGCGCCGAGTCTCGCGGGGTGGCCACGCCGGCGAGCCGGCCGGCGTTCTCGACGACTACGCGGGCGTGGCTGAGGGCCTGCTTGCCCTTGCGCAAGCGACGAATTCGGCGTCCCTGCTCGAAACCTCGGGTCGGTTGCTCGACGTCGCGCTCGCGCGCTTTTCTGACGGCCAGGGCGGTTTCTACGACACGGCCGACGATGCCGAGCGCCTGGTGCGCCGGCCGCGCAGTCTCACCGACGACGCGACGCCGGGCGGTCAATCGGCGATCGCCAATGCCCTTCTCACCTTCGCGGCGTTGACCGGTTCGCAGCGTCATCGCGCGGCAGCCGAGGAAGCGCTCGGCGCCACCAGGGTGATCGGCGCGAAGTTTCCACGGGCGGCGGGTTGGGGGCTTGCCGCGTCGTCCGCGCTGATGGCCGGCCCGGCGGAGATCGCGATCGTCGGCGATTCGCCGGCGCTGGTGCGCGCGGCGCGGATGTCGACCTCGCCGGGGGCGGTCGTCGCGGCGACGGCGGACGGCGACGCGTGGGCGCCGCTACTCCGCGACCGCGGCTTGGTCGAGGGCTCGCCCGCCGCCTACGTGTGCCGTCGTTTCGTGTGCGAGCGCCCGGTCACGACCGCGGACGAGTTGGTGGCGGTCCTCGGCTAGCGTGGCTTGTACTTGCACTGTAATCGTGTAATCCTCGCCGTATGAGAGAGCAGATTGACGACGTCGTCCGGGGCTGGTTCGCCGGACGATTGCCGGCGGAGTGGTTCACCGCCACGCCGCGGATCACCATCGACCGTGAAGAGATCACGGTGTTCGGCGACCTTGCCGAGCCGGTGTTGAACAGCGATGTCTCGGAGCCGGAGCGCAAGGCGGCATGGGCGGGGCGCATCAAGGCATTTCGCGAAGAGACGCGCGCTCAGCGCATGCGTATCGCCGACGAGGCCGAACATCGGTTTGGGCGCAAGGTCGCCTGGGGCGCCGCCTGCGGAGAGCGCAGCGAGTCGTTCACGAACATCTCGGTGCCGGTCATGACGAGGTTGCGACAGCCTGAGCGCATCGTGCTCGACACGCTCGTCGACGCCGGCGTCGCGCGCAGCCGCAGCGACGCGTTGGCGTGGTCGGTGCGCCTCGTGGGCAAGCACGCCGAGGAATGGCTCGAGCAGCTGCGCGACGCGATGCGCGCGGTCGAGGAGATCCGCGAGGCCGGCCCGACGACGTCATAACGTCGGCGACTCCCGCTCGTCGCGTCACCGGCGTAGCTCGGCGTGAGTGGCCGACGACGGTAGTGTTTCGACAGGCGGACGACGCGCACGACGCGGCACGGCGTTCGCGGCGGTCGAACCGCGGGAGGCGAGGCGATCCGATGGGTTTGCGCGGGCTGCTCTACGGCGCGTACGAGCGCCGGCTCGCGGCTGCGCTTCCTGCCGGGCGGGTGCCCAAGCACGTGGGTGTGATCCTCGACGGCAACCGGCGGTGGGCCCGGGCGGCCGGAATCGGCGTCGCCTCCGGACATCGACGCGGTGCCGACAAGATCGAGGAGTTTCTCGGCTGGTGCGAGGAGTTGCGTATCGAGGTCGTCACCTTGTGGCTGCTCTCGACCGATAATCTGTCCCGGCCCGAGTCCGAACTGGCCCCGCTCTTGCACATCATCGAAGACGCCGTGCACGGATTGGCGGCCCGGCACCGTTGGCGCATCCATCCGATGGGTGCGCTCGATCTGTTGCCCGACGCTACGGCACTGTCGCTGAAAGAAGCTCAAGACGCTACCGCCGACATCGACGGGCTTATCGTCAACGTCGCCGTCGGATATGGCGGACGCCGCGAAATCGCCGACGCCGTCAGGGGTTTATTGCACGAGCACGCAAGCCGCGGAACGAGTATCGAGGATCTGGCAAACCTGCTCGATATCGAACACATTGCGAAGCACCTCTACACGAAAGGCCAGCCCGATCCCGATTTGGTGATTCGAACGTCGGGCGAACAACGCTTGTCAGGATTTCTTTTGTGGCAGACGGCTCATTCGGAGCTCTTCTTTTGTGAGGCGTTGTGGCCCGACTTCCGCCGGGTCGATTTCCTTCGGGCGGTGCGCTCGTACATCGATCGCGAGCGTCGCTTCGGCTCGTAGCGGCGAGATAGGCCAGCAATCCAAGACGAAAGTATCTCGATGTCGAGGCATCTTTACTCGACATCGAGAGGCATCTTTCGATGTCGAGACAGTCACCGTAGGCAGCCGAAGTGTCGACATATCGTGTCGACAAAGCGCCACTCAACCGATACGTATTGTTACGGAACATGCGCAATCCGTTGCTCCAGTTTGAGCTACCTGCGAAGCAAGCAATATCTCGACTCGAGGTGAGTTTTCGTTCACAGATGTAACATCTTTCACATCTGGCGCGTGATGTGACATCGCTCACGCACTCTCAATTGGCATTCTCACGTTACGTCGGGCATGCTTTGGCGCATACCCCGTGCATTGCGCCGTGATTTCAGCGCGCCGCACGAAGTACCGCCCTCCTACGCGCGTATTCGCGCCGCGGTACCGGCATGGCTCCGAGTCGTGCCAGCGGGTTGCGCCGGCACACGGCCGCGTTCTCTCGTGTGCCTGATTTACCCGAAAGGACCATATTCATGAGTCGGACGTCTGCACACGGGGCGCTGGTCGCCTCGAGCGCGGCCTCCGCCGTCATCTCGTTGTGCGTTCTCGCAACCCTGCCCGGAAGCGCGGCTGTTCGCGTACCGGGCGACGAGGCGGTGGCTATAGCGCATTCGACACCCGCACGACCGTCGGTTGAGACGGCGGCTTATCGCGCCGCGATGGTCGGGTCGCACCAAGGGGTGTGGTTTCACCTCAACGCCGAGTCGGCGACGCTCGACACATCGGCGTCGAGTCCAAACGTCTTCGGTGACCCGCCCGCGAACAGTTCGCCCGCCGAGCCCGCCGCCACACCGCCGGCACTCGCGAAACCGCCCGCGAAACCGCCCGCTCCGGCGAAGCCAAAACCGGCACAGCAACAGACGAGTTCTTCAGTAGTGGCAGCGGTTTCTGACAGTCCGCGCGACATCGCGCAGGCGATGGCATCGAGCCGCGGATGGGTCGGCAACCAGTGGCTGTGCCTCGACAAACTGTGGATGCATGAGAGCAAGTACGAGACCACAGTGCGCAACAGATATTCCGGCGCCTACGGCATTCCGCAGGCGCTACCCGCGTCGAAGATGGCAACGGCGGGGGCTGACTGGCGCACCAACCCGGTCACGCAGATCGAATGGGGGCTCGGCTACATCTCGGGTCGATACGGCACACCGTGCGGTGCGTGGTCGTACTGGCTGCGCCACAGTTCGTACTGACCCTCTCGGTTGTTAGGCATCCGCGGCGCTAGAACGCCGTGGATGCCTAACGAAACCGGCGTTCAGTTTTGGGTAGGCCGTGTCATCGCGAGCACGTCGAGTGCTTCGTCGAGTTGTGCCTCGGTAAGCTTTCCATCAGCGACGTAGCCGCTTTCGATGACCACCTGGCGAATCGTCTTGTTCTGTGCCAGAGCGAGTTTCGCCACCTTGGCCGCCGCTTCATAGCCGATGTACTTGTTCAGCGGCGTTACGATCGAGGCCGACGACTCGGCGAAAAATCGGCAACGCTCGACGTCGGCTTCGATGCCGTCGACGCACCGGTCGGCGAGCAGACGCGAAATGTTCGCGAGCAGGCGGATCGACTCCAAAAGATTGCGCGCGATGACCGGCAGCATCACATTGAGCTCGAGATTTCCGGCCGCGCCACCGAACGCGATCGCGGCGTCGTTGCCGACGACCTGAGCCACCACCTGGCACACCGCTTCAGGAATTACCGGGTTTACCTTGCCCGGCATGATGGACGACCCCGGCTGCAAATCCGGCAAGTGGATTTCGGCGAGACCGGTGCGCGGACCCGACGACATCCAGCGCAGGTCGTTCGCCACCTTGTAGAGACTGACCGCGACGACGCGCACGACGCCGCTCGCTTCCACCAAAGCATCGCGCGAGCCCTGCGCTTCGAAATGGTCGCGCGCTTCGGTCAACGGCAGCCGCAAAGATTCGGCAAGCGATGAAATTACCTTCGCGGCAAAGCCGGGCGGCGTGTTGATACCGGTGCCTACGGCAGTTCCGCCGAGCGGCAACTCTCCGATGCGAGGTAGCGCCGCTTCGAGTCGCTCGATCCCCAATCGCACCGCCGCGGCGTAGCCGCCGAACTCCTGGCCCAAAGTCACGGGAGTGGCGTCCATCAAATGGGTGCGGCCGCTTTTTACGACGTCCGCGAATTCCGTCGCCTTGCGTGTCAACGATTCTTCGAGATGACGCAGTGCCGGAATCAAATTCACGATGATCGAGCGAGTGGCCGCGATGTGAATGGCTGACGGAAAGGTGTCGTTCGACGACTGCGACGCGTTCACTTGGTCGTTCGGATGCACCGGCGAACCGAGCCGCTCGCTGGCCAGTGTTGCCAGCACTTCGTTGGTGTTCATGTTGCTCGACGTGCCTGATCCGGTCTGGAAGACGTCGATGGGGAAATGCGAATCCCAATCGCCGCGCGCCACCTCGGCGGCCGCCTCGTGGATCGCCTTTGCCACGTCGTCGGAAATCACCCCGAGTTCGGCGTTGACGAGCGCCGCCGCGCCCTTGATCGACGCCAGCGCGGCGATCAGGTCGCGGTCGATCACCAGCCCTGACACCGGGAAGTTCTCGACCGCGCGTTGCGTCTGCGCACGCCACTTCGCGTCGCGCGGAACACGGACGTCGCCCATCGAGTCGTGTTCGATCCGGTACTCCCCGTCGGCAGATTGCTGGCTCATCGGTCGTTGCTCCTAGGTCATTCGCTGACGATCATGCGTCGAACTGATTTCCAGCCTAGGAGTGAACGACCCGCCCCCGCTGCGTCGGGTCGCGAAGCAGGATCGTGATTCGTGTCATGTTCGTGCGGCAAAGCCGGGCCGGGCAAGATGAACGCCGTGCACGACGAACCTGTCAACGACGCCGCCCTGCCAACGGCCTGGCGCCAACGGCCGTACGCGGTTCGCTTCGAGTGGGGATTGGCCGGGGCGCAGTCCGTTCGCGGACGCCGCGGCGCGCTCGTTGTCGTGGACGTGCTCTCGTTCACCACCGCGGTCTGCGTCGCGGCGGAGCGCGATATCGCGGTCTACCCCGCGCCGTGGCACGACCCCCGTGCCGCCGAACTCGCGACGAGCGTCGACGCCGCGCTCGCGACCGGACGCCGCGCGACCACCGCCGAACACCCGTGGTCGTTGTCGCCCGCCGCCTTGGCCTTGGCACCGCATGTGCCCCGTCTCGTGCTGCCGTCGCCCAACGGATCGCGCATCGCGGCGAGCGTGGGGAGTGCCGCTGATTCCGACGTTGTGGTTGTCGCGGCGAGCCTTCGTAACGCCAGCGCGGTCGGCGACTGGTTGGCGAGCCGGTACGCCGACGCGACGATCGCGGTGATCGCAGCAGGCGAGCGCTGGCCGGACGGCACATTGCGGCCGGCCGTTGAAGACCTGCTCGGCGCGGGCGCCGTCCTTTCCGCGCTCGCGCGAGCGTGCGCGATAAGTGAGTCGCCGGAAGCGGGGGTCGCCCGGGCGGCATTCGAAGGGCAGGACGACGTCGCTAGCGTCGTCCGCGCTTGTGCTTCCGGCGTCGAACTTATCGACGCCGGGTTCGAAGCTGACGTCGAGATCGCCGCTCAACTAGACGCGTCGAACGTCGTCCCGCTCCTTCGTGATGGCGCTTTTCGCGCGGAGGGCTAGCTTTGCGGCGCGATGGTGAACTGCACTCCGCCGCCCGAGTCGACCTGAGCGTCGAGGATCTGGTCGTCGAGCACCTCGACGGTGTCTTGCGCGAGAAAGACGCGCGCGCCGTCGCGCTCGACCACCTGGTCGTCTACCTCTGGCGCTTCCGCCGCGCTGATCGACAGCGCGTTCTCGTTTCCGCCTTGCCGGCTGAACCGAAGCCCACCCGTCTCTGCAGTGACGGCTTGCCCCGCAATCGTCTTGACTACGCTGGCGGCGTTTTCGGTGAGCGTGAGCATCGCTCTCCTCTTCCGTATAGCTGCTTCGAATCGGTCGAATACCGAGCATTACCGGATTCGCGCGGAGCTACACGCCTACGTGCTTGAACTTTGCGAGAAATCGCGGATCTATGGCACCTGGGTGCGGTCGGGCGACGCGACGTGGTCGAACGATCGGCGGCCGTAGTCGACGATCGCGTAGCTGCGCAGCTTCGACAGTTGGTGCTCGCTCTCGATCGTGCGGATCGTGCCGCTCTTCGAACGCATCACCAGCGAACTCGTCACTGCTCCGCCGCCGCGGTAGCGCACGCCGCGCAGCAGTTCGCCGTCCGTTATTCCGGTCGCGACGAAGAACACGTTGTCGGACTTCACCAAATCGTCGTTGGTGAGCACCCGGTCGAGATCGTGGCCGGCGTCGAGAGCCTTCTGCCGCTCGGCGTCGTCACGCGGCCAGAGCTTTCCCTGGATGACACCGCCGAGGCACTTTACGGCGCAGGCGGTGATGATTCCCTCGGGAGTGCCGCCGATTCCGAGCAGCAGATCGACCCCCGTTCCTTCGCGAACGGCCATGATGGCGCCGGCGACGTCGCCGTCCATGATGAATTTGATGCGCGCACCGGCTTCACGGATCTGCCGTACGAGGTCGGCATGGCGCGGCCGATCCAAGACCACCACGGTGACGTCTTCGTTGGCGCAGCCCTTGGCGGCGGCGACCGCGCGGACGTTCGCGCCGACGGGCGCGTTGATGTCGACGTAAGGCGCCGCGGTGGCGCCCGTGACGAGCTTCGACATGTAAAAGACGGCCGACGGGTCGTACATCGAATGACGTTCGGCGCACGCCATCACCGAGATCGCGTTATTCATGCCCATCGCGGTCAACCGGGTGCCGTCGATCGGGTCGACGGCGACGTCGCATTCGGCCCCGGTTCCGTCACCGATCCGCTCGCCGTTGAACAGCATCGGTGCTTCGTCTTTCTCGCCTTCACCGATGACGACCGTTCCGCGCATCGACACCGTTCCGATCAGGCGGCGCATCGCATCGACCGCGGCGCCGTCAGCGCCGTTCTTATCGCCCAGGCCGACCCAGCGGCCGGCGGCCATCGCGGCCGCTTCGGTCACTCGCACCAGCTCCAAGGCGAGGTTGCGATCGGGCGTTTCTGGGCTGGCGGTCACGAAAGCTCCTCATTTCGGGTTACCCCGACTCTTGCACACCTAGGACTCTTGCATACCCAGCGGAATATGAGCATGCCGTGGTATGGACGATAGGAGGCAGGTTGAAGGGGACGATGAATGTGATGAACGACCTTGCGGTCACCGACGTCGCGCCTCCCGGCGCGGACGCGCCGCGCGCGCCCCGCGAACCCGGTGCCGCCTACCTGCGCCGGGTGCTGGTGCCGCGCTGGCGACCCATCGCGATCAGCGTCGCCGTTACCCTCGCGCTGGCACTGGCCGTGCTCTTCGCGCTGCCGAAGCCTGACCCTGCCACCGTGAAGGTCGTCGATCCGTCACCAGCGATCGCCCAGGCGTCAGCCGCACCCGATTTCACGTTCTACCTGCCGACGGCACTGCCTGATGCTTGGCACGTCAACAACGCGCGCTTCGACACGCAGATCAATCACCAGCTAAGCGGGCCGCATCTGCACATCGGATATCTCGCGCCCGACCACGGCTACCTCGGCCTCGAAGAAAGCACCGACACTCCTCGCTGGCGTTTCGTGTCGACCATGACGGCGGGCAACGAGTTTCAAGACCTTGTGACCATCGACGGCCAGGTGTGGGGCCATGTCGTCAGCAACCGTAAGGTGCAAGAGTCGCTTGTTTGGTACGGCCCAGACACTGCCGTCGTGGTCACGGGGACGACGAGTCTGGCTAACCTGAAGGCCTTCGCCGCGAGCCTGCGCGTCGGGCAGTAGCGCGCTACAACTCCACGGTGCCGGTGACGCAGGTCACGGTCGCGCCGCCGATCCATACGTCCCCGTCGATCGACCGGACGTCGACGACGCCGCGGCGTCCGACACGCGCACCTTGGCTCGCCCGGTACGCCGCCGGTGCCACGCCGGCCGCGATGAGCCATTGCGCGAGCCCCGCGTTGAGACTGCCGGTGACCGGGTCTTCACGCACGCCTATCGGCGCGGCGAACGCGCGCACCTCGAACTGTTCGGTAGCGCCGTCCGGATACGCCCCGACGACGCCGAGCTTGAGGTCGCGCATCAGCGCGTCGTCCGGTTCGAGGTCGAGCACTTCGCGCGCCGACGCCAGCCGGACGGCGGCCCAGCCCGGCCCGTTGTCGACCCACTGATGGTCGACGATGCGATCGCGTTCGATACCCAACGCTTGCGCGATGCGATCGAGATGATTGTCGTCGAGCGGTCCGGTGCGTTGCAGCGGCGGCGCCTTGAAGCTGAGCACGCCATTGTTGTGAGCTAGTTCGACGAGCCCGACCCCGCACTCTTGCACGATGACGCCGGGTGTTCGCGGCTTTCCGCCGGCTCCGAGCCACGCGTGCGCCGAACCCAGCGTCGGGTGCCCAGCGAACGGGATTTCGGCGCCTGGCGTGAAAATTCGCACCCGGTAGTCGGCGTCGCCAGACGTGGGCGGCAGGATAAACGTGGTCTCCGACAGATTCATCCAAGCGGCGAAGCCGGCCATCGACGCGTCGTCGATTCCGTCCGCGTCGACCACGACGGCGAGCGGATTCCCCAGGTAGGCACGAGCCCCGAACACGTCGACCTGCGCGAACCGCCTCTTCACTGGGGGTTCTCCGGGTTGGGACGACGCGCTTCGAGTCGCTGGCGCGCGCCGTCAAGCCAGCCCTGGCAGATGACGGCGAGATCCTCGCCGCGCTCCCACAAGGCGAGCGATTTCTCCAGCGGCAGCCCACCCGCTTCGAGTTGGCGCACCACCTCGAGAAGCTCTTCGCGGGCCGTCTCGTAGGAAATTTGCTCGGACGGCGCTGCCGGCCCGTTGGTCTTTTCGGTCATAAATGCGAGCGTAGAGGGCGATGCAAGGCCTTATCGTGACGCCATGGAGCCGACCGTGCGTGAAGCCACCCCTGCCGACGCCGAAGAACTGACGCGGCTGCGCGCCGTCATGCTGCGGGCCATGCGGATCGACGTGCGGGTCGACCTGCCGGGCGACGACTGGCAAGCGGCGTGCGTGGCCGACTTTCGTCTGCGGTTGACGCGCGACGACGCCGTCGCGTTCGTGGTCGACCAGGAGGTTCCCGGGCGATTGGCGGCGTGCGCGATCGGCTTGATTCGCGACGGGTTGCCGTCGCCCGAGCGGTTGCACGGCCGCACCGGGGTCGTGCTTTCGGTTGCCACTGACGAGAACTACCGCGGCCGGGGCTACGCCACCGCGATCGTGTCGAGGCTGCTCGGCTGGTTTACCGAGCGCGGCATCACGACAGTCGACTTGCATGCGACACCGTACGGCTTGCCGATTTATCGCCGGCTGGGCTTTACCGAGCCTCGATTTCCGGCGTTGTCGTGGAATCGCTGATGCCCGTCACCTCGGCCGTCACTCGCCCGACCGCGAGCCGTATCGAAAGCGCGGCGCCTGCCGAAGTTTCGGCGGCATCGCGCAGCACCCGCCCGGCGTCGTCCTGGACGATCGCGTAACCGCGTTCGAGCGTCGCGGACGGCGACAGCGCGCGTACTCGCGCGAGCAAATGCGCGACGTCGTCGGTGGCGCGGGCCAGCGCGCCGGCCAGGCAACGGCGCGCGCGCTCAGCGAGACCGGACGTTTCGCTGACGCGACGCTCGATTTCGTGTTCCGGATGCGCGAGTACCGGCCGCCCTCGCAACGCGTCGAGGCCGTGCTGCTCTCGGTCGATTCTGGCAAGCACGCAACGCGTCGCCCGCTCCTGAAGTTGCGTCACGCGGCGCTGCTCTTCGGCGACGTCCGGCACGATGAGCTTGCCGGCGTCGGTGGGCGTGGAGGCGCGCACGTCGGCGACGAAATCGAGGAGTGGCCAGTCGGGTTCATGGCCGATCGCGCTCACCACAGGAGTGAAACAACCGGCTACCGCGCGAACCAGCGCTTCGTCGGAAAATGGCAGCAGGTCTTCGACGCTGCCGCCGCCACGCGCGATGACGATGACGTCGACGTCGTCGGCTTTTTCCAGTTTTTCGAGCGCGCTGACGACTTCGGTAACAGCGTAAGGGCCTTGCACCGCGACGTTCTCGACGCGAAAGCGCACGGCGGGCCAACGATTCTTCGCGTTCTCGAGGACGTCGTGCTCGGCCGCCGACGCGCGCCCGCACACGAGCCCAATGGTTCTCGGCAGAAATGGGAGCGAATGTTTTCGGTCCTTGTCGAAAAGGCCTTCTGCCGCGAGCATGCGCTTGAGGCGCTCGATTCGCGCAAGCAGTTCGCCGACGCCGACTGGCCTGATGTCGAGCGCGTGCAACTGCAACGTGCCGCGGGCGAGGTAGAACTCGGGTTTGGCCCACACGACCACTCGACTGCCTTCGAGCAGCTGACCGTCAAGGCTGTCGACGAGTCGTCGTGCCGCCGTAACCCGAAGTGAGACGTCTGCCGCCGGGTCGCGCAGCACGAAGAAGACCGTGTTGGTGCCGGGTCGTCTGACGATTTCGGTGAGCTGCCCGTCGACCCACACCCGCCCGAGCCGGCCCACCCAGTCGCCGATCGCGCGCGCGATAGTGCGCACCGGCAGCGGCGATTCGGCTGACGACTCCAAGGCCACGGCAGGCAGCCTATGCCGATTCGCTCACGCGCGGATTGAAGGACGCCTTCCAGACAATGAGCCTGCCGCCGATCGCAGCCAGTTCGTCGTGGACGGTTCGCAAGACACGGGTTCCCGCGATCGCCATGGACATGATGTCGGGAGGTCAGCAATCACAATCGCGCCACGACGCACGTGGCGCCGCTTTCCTGCCCAGGGCCGAAAGACACCCTGGGCAGGCGCGTTCGTGCGGCGTTCGCCGATCAGCGAACGGCTGAGGCTATGCGGCGGCGATCTGCCTGGTGTCGCTCGTGCTGATCTCGACCTTGCGAGGCTTGGCCGCCTGTTTCACCGGAATCGTGAGCGTAAGCACGCCTGCCGTGTAGTCAGCCTGAATCTGATCGGTATCGAGCGTGTCGCCCAGGAAGAGTTGACGGGTGAAGGTGCCAGCGGGGCGTTCCGAGACCAGCGCTTCGGACGACTTCTCGCCCAGAACGGCGCTGAGACCGGCACGCTCGGCCTTAACGGTGAGCACGTTTTGCTCGACCGTCAGATCGATTGTGTCTTGGCTTACCCCGGGTAGATCGAACTGGACGACGAAGGAATCGTCACGGCGGTAGGCGTCCATCGCCATCACGCTCGGTCGGGCAGCGGTGCCGAATACCTGCTGGGCGATTCGGTCGAACTCGCGGAACGGATCGGTGCGCATCAACATGGTCGTTTCTCCTTTCGGCTCGCTGAGAACTGGCTGGACCATGTCAGAATCTAATTACCATCCCGGAGAGAACTTGACAAGGTGAGACTTAGATTCTCTACTAGAGCAGGGATCGGGCATATAGCTTTTGATGGCTCAGTTGGAGTGGCGCCGATGCAAGACAGCAGGCAGATCGGAGGTACCCCGGTCGACGCATACCGCGAACTCGGGATCGACGAGGGAGCCTCGCTCAACGAGATCTCACGAGCGTATCGACGGCTGGTGCACGACTTCCATCCAGACATTCATCAAGGCGACCCTGCCGCGTCGGATCGCCTCCGCGCGATCGTGCGTGCGCGTGACCTCATTCTGAGCAGCTTGCGACGCACCGACCGGGGCCACAGTGGTCGCGACAATGCTGTTGCGGATGGCGCGGTGCGTGACATCACCGCACCTGACATCGCCGTTCGGTTTCGCGGGGGAATACTCGACCGGGGCGACGGCACGCCATTGCGCGGCACCTTTCTGCTGCCGCCCACGATGTATTCCGCCCGGCAACCTGATCTTGTCGCGGGCCCAGTCATGCATGCGCGCGCTGGCGACGCACGGGGTACCGATGGCTACTGATTGGAGCGATCCGACGCGCGGCGTCTACTCGATTTCTGTCGCCGCCGAACTCACCGGCGTCCACCCTCAAACGCTGCGCATTTACGAGCGGGAAGGTTTGCTCGACCCGAGTCGAAGCGCGGGCGGAACCCGCCGGTATAGCAGCAATGACATCGATCGGCTTCACGAGATTACGTCACTGACGGCGGCCGGACTCAACCTTGCCGGTGTCAAGAAGGTGCTCGAACTCGAGGCCGAGACCAAGCGGTTGCGCGCGCAGATCGCTCGGCTTAAACGGGCGCGCGCCGCGCCCGATCGGTGATCAACCAGAGCTCGCAACGATTCGCCGGCCGAGATCGCCGCTTGCGGGTCCGTGCCCGGACGCGCGGCGCCTACGATAGAGACCATGACGCAGACCTCAGCCGCCCCCGCCGTCACCACCAAGCGCGTATTGCTCGCTCAGCCGCGCGGCTATTGCGCGGGCGTCGAACGGGCGGTCGACACAGTCGAGAAAGCGCTCGAGATTCACGGGGCTCCGGTCTACGTGCGCAAGCAAATCGTGCATAACAAACACGTGGTCGCCGATCTGGAGGCGAAAGGCGCGATCTTCGTCGACGAGACCGAGGAGGTGCCCGAAGGCTCGATCGTCGTCCTGTCGGCGCACGGGGTCGCACCAGGTGTGTACCAGGAGGCGAGCGAGCGCTCGCTCCACACGATCGACGCAACCTGCCCGCTCGTCACCAAAGTGCATCAAGAGGCTCGGCGATTCGCCGACCAGGATCTCGAAATCCTGCTGATCGGGCACGCCAACCACGAAGAAGTCGTCGGGACGACGGGCGAAGCGCCCGACCGCGTCAAGCTGGTCGACGGCCCGGAGGAAGCGGCCAAGGTCGTCGTCAAAGATCCTAAGCGTGTGGCGTGGCTTTCGCAGACAACCCTGTCGGTCGACGAAACGCTCGCAACAGTACGTGTGTTGCGGAAGCGTTTTCCCGACTTGATCGATCCGCCGAGCGACGACATCTGCTACGCCACGCAGAATCGGCAGAGCGCCGTGAAACAAATCGCACCGGCGTCCGACCTGATGCTCGTCGTCGGATCGCGGAACTCCTCCAACTCGGTGCGGCTCGTCGAGGTGGCGCTGGATTGCGGTGCCAAGACGGCTCACCTCGTCGACGACGCCAGCGAGATCGACGAGAATTGGCTCGACGGTGTCAGCACCGTCGGCGTGACGAGCGGAGCCTCGGTGCCCGAATCGCTCGTCACCGGCGTGCTCGCTTGGCTGGCCGAGCGCGGCTTCGACAACGTCGTGGAAGGAGACGCGGTGCGCGAGACGCTCATGTTCGCGCTGCCGCCTGAGCTTAGGCGCGACATCAAGACGCACGCCGCTCGCGCCTGAGCACGTTCGCCTGGGTTGGCTGACGTCCTGACGCGTTCAGCGCCGTCAGTGGCGGCGGCGGTACCAGCCGATGGCGCAGGCGAGCGCGGTGCCGGTCCAGATTGCGGGTGCGCCGGTGACAAGTGCGTTGCCGAGGTAATACGCCTCCGTGGTGAGCAGGCCACCGCTCAAACCACCCCGGTCGATGACGCTCATGACGGCGATCGCGACGCAGTAAATCAAGGGCGGCGCGACCATCGCCGTGGGGAGGTCGCGGCGGCGGACGACAACCGCGCCCATGCCGCTAGCGATCACGAACATGACGCCGAACAGATGCCCGCGATGCCCGCTCATAGCCATGTCGAGGAGTCCGGCGATCACGGTGGCGACAAGGATCAGCACGATCACGCCGCGGCCAGTGAGGCCGGCCCGGCGGCTGGGCTGCCGGCCGAGCCGTGAGCTGGTCCGTCGGCTGGGCACTGCGGCGCGCGGGCGCGCGGCACCGCGATTGTCGGCACCACCGCGACCCTCGACGGCACCATGACTGCCGACGGCACCATGACTGCCGACGGCACCATGACTGTCGGCCGTGCCGCGTGGCTTGACCGATTCGGCGGTGCGGCCCTCGCGATCGCCGACATCGCTCGCCGCGGACGCCCCCGCTGGCGCGGACCCAGGCGGCTCTAGCGCTGGTTGCGACATCCCTCCACGCTAGGGGTGGTCGGATCAACCTGCACGGGCGACTCGCCGCCACCTCGCATCGATGACGGAGCGCCGCGGTGATCGAGCGGCGGGCGGTTTCGTCGGCTCAACCGGTGGCGTGGCTGACCGGCTCGGGTTGATCGGGCAAGGAGATGAGAGCCTCGCTCGCCGACGCGACCAACTCGGGCGCCTGCACCTGGCGCACAGCGCGCTCGACCTGGCGTGGAGGCGCCAGTTCGTCGGTGGTGACCTTCAGGTCGACGAGCCGGCGGGCGCTGACGAGTACCCGGCTTTCCAGCGATGACACGGTCTCGTTGTAGGTCTTGACCGCCGATTCCAGGCTGTTGCCAAGCTTGCTCACGTGGCCGCCCATGGTGGCCAGCCGCGCGTAGAGTTCCCGCCCGAGCTTCAGGACGTCTTGCGCGTTTTGCGCCAACGCTTCTTGCCGCCACGAATACGCCACTGTGCGCAGCAACGCGACCAACGTGGCAGGCGTCGCGATGACCACGTTGCGCTCGAACGCGTGCTGCAACAGTGCGGGGTCTTGCTCGAGTGCCGCGTTCAAGAATGTCTCCGCTGGTACGAACATGACCACGAACTCGGGCGTATTGGGCAGCAGATCCCAGTAGGCCTTGGAGCCAAGCCGGTCGACGTGTTCGCGCAGGTGACGGGCGTGGCGCTTGAGCTGGTCAGCCCGTTCGCCGTCACTGTTCGCGCCCATCGCGTCGAGAAATCCGATGATCGACACCTTCGCGTCGACCACTACATGCTTGCCTCCGGCGAGCCGGACGACGAGATCGGGCCGGAGCACGCCGTCGTCGGTGTCGGTGCTGGCTTGCTCGTTGAAATCGCAGTGCTCGACCATGCCGGCGAACTCGACGACCTGACGCAACTGGTGCTCGCCCCAGGCGCCGCGCGTCTGCGGTGCTCGCAACGCTGCGACGAGTTGAGTGGTCTCGAGCCGCAGCTGCTCCGACGTCTTGCCCATCGACTCGACCTGCGCTCGAAGTTCGCCGTAGGCCTCGGCGCGCTGCTTTTCGACGTCCTGTATCTGGGTCTCGACCTTGACCAGCGACTCGTGCAGCGGCTTGACGAGCGACTCGATGGCTTGCTGGCGCTTGGCGAGGTCGCCGTCGGCGGCGGTGGTGAGCTGCTTGAGAGTCTGCTGGGCGAGGTCTATGAACGTGCGGCTGTTCTTGTGCAGCGCGTCTGACGACAACGCCGCGAACATCTCGCGCAGCTGCTCTTGGGTGACGCGCGACGCCTCGGCTTGCTCGGCGGCATGGTGTTTTTCGGCCTCGAGCTCGCGAGCGGCGCTTGACCGGGTGGCGTCGAGCTCGGCCGACAGCGCGGCGACGCGAGCGCCGGCGCGTGATTGGGCGACGAGGTAGCCCAACGCGGCGCCGACTGCCAGGCTGATGAGCAGAAGAATGATCGAGGTAGCGTCCATGCCAGGCATGGTGGCAGGAGGCAGTGACAAAACCGGTGCAAGCCGCGCCGGACAGTTACCTCGGACGCCGAGATAGCGCTGGGATAGCGCCGAGACGCCGCTGCGCGGCTAGCGGAGACCGAGCGGCTCGACGCGATCGAACGCACCGAACCGTTCGGCCATAGCGACCAGCGACTGGTTTTCTTCATGGCTCCATCGTCGAGCTCCGGGCTATCCTCGGCCGGTGTCCATCGAGCTTGTGCGGGGCGACCTTGTCATTCGGTCATGGAGACAGTCGGACGCCGAAGCCCTCGCGCGCGCGATCGCTGAGAGCCTTGAGCATCTGCGGCCGTTCATGCCCTGGGTGGCGAGCGAGCCGTTGTCGCCCGCTGAGCGGCGAGCGCTCATCGACCGCTGGAACGCGGAAGCTGAAGCCGGCGGCGACGAAACGGTCGGTTTGTTTCTCAGAGATCAGGTCGTGGGCGGATCCGGGCTGCACCGGCGCATCGGTGAAGGCGGCTTGGAGATCGGGTACTGGGTGCATCGCGAGTTCACCCGCCGGGGGATCGCGACAGCTGCCTCCAGGGCCTTGACCGAGGAGGCTTTCCGCCGTCCGGGCATTGATCGTGTGGAAATTCACCACGACGTCGCCAACGTCGCGAGCGGCGGGGTGCCGTTGAAGCTGGGCTTTCGGCTCGTGGGGGAGGCGCCGAGGGAGATCAAGGCACCGGCCGAGAGTGGCGTGCACCGCATCTGGCGGGTCACCCGCGAGGAGTGGGAGTTGGCGCCCGGCACGTAGACTCGCCGGTCGTGGCTCTCACTATCGGAATCGTCGGACTGCCGAACGTCGGCAAGTCGACCCTCTTCAACGCGCTGACGAAGAACGACGTACTGGCGGCGAATTATCCGTTCGCCACGATTGAACCGAACGTCGGCGTGGTGGGCGTGCCTGACGCGCGGCTCGACGTCCTGGCGAAGATGTTCGACTCGATGAAAGTCGTACCCGCGACCGTGAGCTTCGTCGACATCGCGGGCTTGGTGAAGGGCGCCTCGGAGGGGCAGGGGCTCGGCAACAAGTTCTTGGCGAACATCCGCGAATCTGACGCCATTTGCCAGGTGATCCGGGTGTTCAACGACCCTGACGTCGCGCACGTGGAGGGCCGGGTCGACCCGAAAGACGACATCGAGACCATCAACACCGAGCTGATCCTGGCCGACCTGCAGACCATCGAGAAAGTGCTGCCGCGGCTGGAAAAAGAGACGCGTCTCGGGGGTGCCGCGGCGAAGGGCAAGGCCGAGGTTGCTGACGCCGTCCGCCGCGCTGCCGAGGTATTGAACGCCGGCCAAACCGTGTTCGCGGCGGGGCTCGACCCCGCGCCGCTGCGCGACCTGCATTTGCTTACGGCTAAGCCGTTTCTCTACGTTTTCAACGTCGACGACGAAGAGATGGGCAACGAGTCGCTGAAGAGCGAGTTGCGTGCGCTCGTGGCTCCCGCCGAGGCTATTTTTCTCGATGCCAAACTCGAGGCCGAGCTCGCGGAATTACCTGACGCCGAAGCGCTGGAATTACTCGAATCTATTGGGCAAACCGAGTCTGGCTTGGCCATTTTGGCGCGTGTTGGCTTTGCCACGTTGGGATTGCAGACGTACCTCACAGCGGGGCCGAAGGAGGCGCGGGCGTGGACCATTCGCCGCGGCGCCACGGCGCCCGAGGCCGCCGGTGTCATCCACACCGACTTCCAACGCGGGTTCATCAAGGCCGAGGTGGTCTCCTACGGCGACCTCGTCGACGCCGGTTCGATGGCCGAGGCGAAGGCGCGCGGCAAGGTGCGCATCGAGGGCAAGGAGTACGTCATGGCCGACGGCGACGTCGTGGAGTTCCGCTTCAACGTGTAGGTGGTCGCCCCACTCCGGCCATGATCGCGAAGAGTTTTACACCATAGGCGCCAATTACTTTTCGTGATCATGGCTGATTATCGATGACTTCAGCCGCCCCGCC
>JBDZVM010000070.1:0-8781 GCA_040255675.1 Actinomycetales bacterium
GAGTCAGAGGCCACCATGCGTGAGCGACTTTTTAGATGTCGAAGTAGAGCTCGAATTCATCCCGCGTAGTTGACTGACGTTGGTCATTGTTGGATATGGCCCCTGACCTGCGGCTTTACCTGTTGGCAGTGTTGGCAGGCGTTGAAGGTTTGCGGACTTCTTGCGGACTTTCCGCGGACTAACAATGTCGTATCGCGTCAGAAAGGCCGAAGCGTCTCGCGGCGAGTCGTGACGAAAGGCGCGCACGGCGCACGCGGCGCGTGGCAACATCTACGGCCATAAAGCGGCCCTGACCGGTGCAGGAACACCGGCCAGGGCCTGGAATCCGACCTCCGGATAGGAGAGGCAGGACCCTTGACTCAAGCATGCAGCAAGAGACTCCAGCGCGGCTTACGAACGGACCTGAGCCCGCAGTGGCTCGACGCGATCGATCAATGGCAGGCCTGGCTTCGGGCCGCTGGGCGCTCGCCGAACACGATCTGGCTTCGTACGTATCATCTGCGGCGTGCCGCTGAGCAGCTCGGCGCCAACCCATGGGACGTGAAGCTGGTGGAGCTGGTCTCGGTGCTCGATCGGCCGTCGTGGTCGGCAGAAACCCGCAAGTCGGCGCGTGCGGCGCTGAGGAGTTTCTACGGTTGGGCGTTGGATTGTGAGCTGATCGCGCGCGATCTGACGCGGAAGCTGCCGCGGGTGACGGTGCCGGCGGGAAAGCCACGGCCGGCGCCGGATGACGTGCTGGCGCACGCGCTCGCGGCGGCGGACGCTGCCGGGCGGTTGATGCTTATGCTGGCCGCTTACGCGGGCCTTCGTCGCTCCGAGATCGCCGTGGTGCATTCGGACGACGTCGTCGACGGCTCGTTGCGTGTGTGCGGCAAGGGTGGCCGCGTGCGTGTGATTCCGCTTCATCCGTTGCTTCTAGTTGAGCTCGAGCAGATCGAAGGCTGGGCCTTTCCTGGCCGATTCGGTGGGCATCTGAGCGCTGACAACGTCGGCACGCGGATCCGTCGCATGCTCGGCGGCGGATACGGCGCGCACACGTTGCGGCACCGGTTCGCGACGCGTGCTTATGCGGCTCAGCGGGATCTGTTCGCGGTTCAGCAGCTGCTCGGGCACTCGCGGCCGGAGACGACGATGCGCTACACCGCGCTACCAGACGACGCGTTGCGCGCCGCGGTTGCGGCGGTCGCGTGATGAGCGTGAGCGCCGAATTCCCCTGCCCGGCATGGTGTAGCGACCATCGCCACGTCGCCTATGCAGGCCAGGTGGTCGAGTTCCATGTTGGCGTGTTCTTCGTGCAGCCGGCGCCGGCGGTGAGTGCCTTTACGTCGGCCGTGGTCGTGCGGGTGTCGCAGGCCTGTTCCTGCGAGGGTGCTTTCCGCGCGACGTGTTCGATTCAGACGTGGGAGGACCCACCGGTTGTCGTCGACGTCGACCGGTTGCGAGAACTCGCGGGTGCGCTCGAGCGTGCCGCGGTCGCGGTGGAGTCCGCCGGCGGGCGGCCGGCCGCGGTGGAGCGCCGGTTGAGGCTCGTTACGTAGGTTAAATCGGTTTCCGCGCGGAATTCCGCGTGTGCTGGACGCACGTCGCCGAAACAGGCGACGTGCGTCTTTTCCTTTACTGGCAGGCTTCTTCGCTGCTTTGGCGGCCTCCTGAGCCGATTTCTTCGGCTTCGCCGGCGCCATGGTCCGATCCCCCCTCTAGCCGCGCGGAAAAAAGTTGACTCTGGGGCGGGTCAGGCGGGCTGTCCGTTTCGCCGTCACGGCGGCGCCCCCCTCGGGTGGCCACGACTCAGACGCCGAACGCGGTGGCGAACGCGGCCGCGTCGGGATGACCGACGCGCTGCTGAAACACCGCGATTCTTCGCAGCTCGTCTTTGAGGAAGCCGGCGAGCTGGCGGGCATCGGCTCGGCTGCCGCCGATGACCGGACCGTCGAAGTGGACGTGAAGCTCGGGCGCGTTGACGTTCGCGACGCTGCGACCCTGCAGGGCCTGCAGGGTCCGGTCGGTTGGGAATACGTGAGCGCCAGCGGGCAGCCGCACGAGCTCGGGCCCTTCCTCGCCGACGAGAGCGACCCCGGCCGCTCTGACGGTGCCGCCATTCGCGAACTCGGGAATCTTCGGCATCGAGAACTCTTTGCCGCCAATCACCGGGACCCAATCCGGGATCCCGAAATGCAGCTTGCCGACCGTGTCATTCCACAGGTGCGCGACCGCGCTGAAACCGGCCTTGAACGGAGCGAGCAAAATATCGCCGACACGCGCGAGCGCCGAGACGAGCTTCGGGCCGATCTCCTCGAAGAAGTGCACGATCTGGTCACGGTGTTTCACGATCTCGCCGACCGCCAGACCGAACGGTCCAGTCAAAATCCCGAGTAGCAGCGGCCAATGGTCCTTGAACCAATCGATGACTTTCTGGATACCCGCCGGCACGTCTTTGACGAAGAAGTCGACAACCGCCTGCACCGCGTCCTTGACCGCGCCGAACGCCGCCTTGACGATGTCGCGGAACGTCTCGCTCTTCTTGTAGGCGATGACGATCCCGGCGACGAGCGCGGCGATCGCAGCGATGGTGATCCCGATCGGGTTGGCGAGGAGCGCTGCGTTCTCGCCTTCTTGGGCCACTGTGAAGGCCTTCGTGACGGCAGTCCAGGCGGTTGTCGCGGCGTTCACTGCGACGATCGCGCCGGCGACCGCGCCGAGGCCGATCGCCAACGGGCCGATCCAACCCATGTTGTTTTGCACAAATCCGAACGCGTTCGTCGCCGCCGGCAGCAGCTTCTCCATGATGCTTTGCGAGACGTCCTCGAAGGACCGCTTCGCGCGAGCGAGTTGACCAGGCAGCGTCTGGCCCGCCGCCTTCGCCGACCCGCCGAATTCCTTATTTAGCTCGCCGAGAATGACCTTCTGGGCGCCGATCGTGTCACCTGAGTCCACCATCGCGGCGATCTGCTTCTTCTGCGCGTCGGTGAACGAAACACCAACGCGCGTCAAAGCACTGATCTGCCCGACCGGATCGTTCAGCGCCTTGCCGAGTTGGATCGCCGCCGACGACGCGTCGGTGCCCATGCGGGCCGCCATGTCGGCCGTGAGCTGCGTCGCCTGCGTGAAAATATCGTTGTTTGCGCCGGCGGCGTTCTTGATATTCGTGAACGTGAGCAGCAGCTTCTCGGAGTCGACGATGCTGTCGTCCGTCTGCCCCGAATAGTTTTGGATCGAGGTCGCGAGCTTCTCGAGTTGGTCGACGGAGACATTCGCGGCACCGCCTGTGGATTTGATACCGGCGGCGAGCTGGGCAGCACCGGCTTGGGCGTCCTTCAACTCGTCGAAGCCGGTTTTAGCGATCGCGACACCGATACCGGCGAACGCGGCCCCGGCCGCCGCCGCGACTTTGCCGAGCTTGCCGTGCAAGCCATCGACGCTCCTCTCGACCTGGCCGAACGCCTTGACCGCCGAGTCGGCCTTGCCGAGTAGCGTGAACGTGATGGAACGATCAGCCATTGTTTCCGTCCATTTCAGGTTTGGTGTGCCGGGGCGCAGGTGCGGCGCTGTGAGTCGTTTCGCGGAGTCGAACTCTCGCCGCGCCGCCCTTTCCGTCTCGATCGAGCAGGAAGGGGATCAAAAGCGTCTCGATCGGGTGCGGTTGACGCCCCGGCTACGGATTAGGCAGTGGTGGCGACGTTGAGCACGCGGCCGGCGCCGGGGATGACGAAGTCGGCGCCGACTCGCCACCACATGATCAGGCCGCGTTGCAGGGTCGGCCGGTTGTTGTTGCCGAACAGGTGCGGTACCAGCTCGACAGTGGTGCCGACGCGGTCGACGATGGCGTACTGCGACAGGTCGACCGCGGCGAGAATGCGGTTATTCGCAGTGGCCGCCGCGTCGATGTCGCTGTAGGCGTCCATCGCGCTGACTTCGCGTACTGGCCGGCGCAATAGCGTCGGGTTGGCGTCGGAGATGTTCGGGAACTTCTTCGCGCCGTTTGTGGTCTCGAACTGGTCGATCTTGTTGAGCGTCGACAGCTCGGCAAGCCACGTCGTCGAGCCGCGGAATCGGGCGGGAACCGCCTCGAGGACGGCGTAGACGTCAGCGGCCGAGAACGCTTCGGCCGTGGTCGGGTCGACGTCGAGCGAGGCCGCGGCGAACGCGGTCATGATGCCCTTCGGTTGGCTCGTGCCGTTGCCGTTGATCCAGGCCGCGCCCTCGAGGTTGGCCTTGGCGTCGGCGAACAGGCGCTGCAGCTGTGTGACGAGCTCGGCTTCGTCGCCGATCTCGACGCTGAACGGAACGAACGCATCGGCCTTGAACACCGGGACTTCCGGCTGCGCGAGGTCGGGCGTCGCGTCGGCGACCTCGCCGCCTTCGCCGATCCATTCCGCCGTCACGCCGGCGCTCGACACGGCCAGCCACTTGTCACCTGCGGTGATGGTGACGTGGCGCGCGAGCTGGCGGATCGGGTCGACGACACCGGCGCTCGACAGGTTGATCATCGGGTCGAGGTTCACCGGCAGCAGGTAGCCGCCGTGCGGGCTCGCCGACGTCGTCGTCGACATCGCGCGCTTGACCCAGTCCTGTGCCGCGCGGAACGCATCGAGCTGTTGCGGTGTCCAGGTGCGGTGGCCGTTTTGCGGGTCGGCGAGCAGCGCGCCGAACGCGGAGCGGTAGTCGGGCGCGCCGGCGAGCAAGGCCCATTCGGCGGCCCGGTCGTCTTTCGACGCGTCGCGTTCGATCAGCGTGGTGAGGCGCTGCGCCGCAGCGTCGTCGAGGACGGCGCGTGTGTCGCGGTGCATCTCCTCGACCATGCGTAGCGCGGCACCTCGCGCCGGCGACGTGCCGATCGGCTCGCCGGCCGGCCGCGTCGACGCGTCACCGGGGATGCGATTGCCGGGATGGCGAGCGAGGTCGCCGATCCGGCGGTGCTTGTCGATGAGCCGCTGGCAGTAGCGAAGCGAATTCATCTTCCGGTCGAACTCGCGCTGCTCTTTGTCGCCGAGCGTGCGCAGGTTGCCATTGTCGTCTTCGTTCATGCTGCGTAGCTCTTCGCGCAGCTCGATTTCTCTGAGCTCGAGTTGCGACAACGTGAGCCCTGTGAATTCTTCAAACATCAGAAGTTTTCCTTACCTGGCGTGGATTGATGACCCGACCCGACCCGACCCGAAGACCCCCGATCTGCCGAATCTGCAGATTCGCGGGACTGCGCGTGCGTTACCCGACCCGACCCGACCCGGCATCCAGACCGCATCTCTGGCGGAACCTGGAAGTTTCTGGCAGGTCGAGCGGTGTAGTTACCCGACCCGACCCGGCCCGGCCGAGTGACTGTTTACGACCTGGTCGTTGGTCAGTACTGACGATGAGTAGCTCATCAGTGCCGGCGGTTACCCGACCCGACCCGACCCGGCATGTGGGCAGCCAATCTGCAGGATCTGCAGATTTCACGACGGTTTGCTGATGCTGTTGCGCGGTGTCTCTCTGCTCGCGATGCAAAGGTCGCGCCGGAGCGCGGTATCCCGCAGTTGCGGGGTCGCAGCGTGCGCGGTATCCGGCTGGGTGCTGGGTCGCGCGGGGCGTCGTGGTCGCCGTGGCACATGTAATGAGTCGGAACGTCGATCGGTCGCTTCGCGCCTCTCGTAGCCTCCACGGTCCGTCCGCCGGAGCCGTCGCCAGGCAAGGCAATGAAGCGAGGCCAGCATAAGAGCTTTCACCGACAGAAAGTCAGTTCAGTGACGGCGTGTCGCGCGAAAGCAAACGCGAGCGGTGCACGCGGGCCAAGAACCGGCCGGCCCAGTCGAACCGATACCAGCCGCGCGCCTCCGCGTACATGGTGATGCCCGGCGACTTCTCGCGCTCGGCACGATCCTCCGGGGACAGTTGCGCGATCGCATCGGCGAGGATCGGCCGAAGCTGTTCGAAGTCGTAGCGCACATTCACGACGAGACCCTTTCGGTTGACGCGGTCAGCGGATGACACGACCGGCAGCGGACGACGACGTCGTCGAGCTCGAGCAACCGCGTGCGCTTATCGCAACGGCCGCACCACGGACGACGCACAGGCTCGACAGGCGGTAACCGCAGCGGTCCGTTACGCCGGCGCGGCCGCGGCTGCGGCGCGGCCGGCGGATCCTCGCGCAGCTCGCGCGCCGACTCCGAATCGACAGGCGGCCAGCTCATGACGCCGCCTGCTCATGCTCGATTCCACAACACGAACCGTCCGCGGCGACGACTGCGCCGTTTGGACAACGGCGCGTCTCCGACCCAGTCCTTAAGGACTGGATCCGGTTCGAATTGTTCGAAGCAACCGACGAAGCATTTGCTTTAGCACTTGCTCGGCTATTGCTGTTGCCGTTGCTACGTCGTTTACTTCCCGACCTGATACCGCCGGCACGACCGGCTGCGGCCCGCTTCGCGCGCAACGCAAGCACCTGCGCACGGCTCGAGTTTGTGGCGAGATAGTCGAGCAAATACCAGCAATCGTCGCGCTCTGCCCAAAGGCCCGCGTTGACGAGCCGCTGAGCGATCGCATCCGCATCACCAAGACCGAGCAAACGTCGCGCGACCGAACGCGGAATCAATCCGTCCGTCAAATGCTGAGCGCAATAGCACGACGCGGCGAAGTGAAGAGCGAGCGCGGCATAACCCGCGCGCTCCATTCGCGGATCGGACGCCGTGCCGGCGTCGAAGCGTACCGAGATCACAGCGCTTGACGTGCCGCGCCGTATTGCGCTTCGAGCCACGCGAGGACGTCTTGACGCTTGTACACGACGCGTCGACCGACCTTGAAACTGGCCGGCCCGGTGCCTTGGTGACGCCAAAATCTCAGTGTTGCGAGGGGAACCCGCACGAGCTCCGCGACTTCCGGCATCGTCATGATGTCAGCCATGCGATCTCTTCGACCTTTCTTGGAGAGTAAGTGTGTAGTGCTTGCTCTCAAGAGATTTACACAAAGGTTGCGCGAGTAAGTGTTGACAACTTGCTCTAGTCGTGCGTAACTTGCTCTCCGTGCGAATGGAGATAGGGAACGGCGGCTGGGCTCGCTTCAGCGACGACGGCGGTGGCAGTGTTGGCGTCCCTGGTTATGTGTACGTTCGCGCGACAGCCGACGAGCGGGGTCGGCTGCGCATCGTCGAGCTCTACGTCGACGCGCGGGGCGAGCCTCTCGAGCGCAGGCATCTGGCGAACTTCCCGTTACATGAGCTCGAGGCATCGGTAAACGCGCACGCGGACGCCTTTGCAGTCAGGATGCAGCTTCTGGCCGTCGATCTGTCCCGTGCGGCCTCATACTTCTCGACATCGTTCGCCAGGCCTGGTTCGCACTGGGTGGCCGACATGCTGTGGTCGCAGGTCAAAGACAGCGGCGTGAAGAAGCCGCCATTCGGTCCGGATCCGTCACCTGAGCAAGAGCCGCCGCCGCGGCCGCCGTTGGGCGCTCCGGAATCGCTCGATGAAACGTTCTTCACAGCGCTCGCCGAGGCGTACAGGGACGTCGTGAGTCGCCGAGAGCCGCCGGCGCCGACATTGGCTCAGGAGGCCGGAGTATCCGAGCGCACCATTCACCGATGGGTCTACGAGGCACGCAAGCGCGGCTATTTGCCGCCAGCGCACCGAGGAAGGGCTGGTTGACCATGGCGAGCATCAAAAAGCGGCCTGACGGTCAGTGGCGCGCTCGGTATCGCGATGGATCGGGCAACGAGCACGCGCGGCACTTCGCGCGCAAGGTCGACGCTCAGCGATGGGTTGACGAACAGACAACTGCCCTCGTGACCGGCCAGTGGGTCGACCCGAAGACCGCAAAGACCACGGTCGAGCAGTGGTGCGACGCGTGGCTCGAGGGTTATGGCACGCGGCGCGAGTCGAGCGTGAGAGCGGCCAAGGTGCATATAGCGCAGATCAAGGCTGCGTTCGGCTCGATGCCGCTCTCCGCCGTCCGGCCTTCGCACGTAAGGGCCTGGACCGCGAAGCTACGAGGCGACGGCAAAGCCGCGAGCTACGTGTACGCGCTGCACTCCCGGCTAGCGCAGATCATGAGCGACGCCGTGCACGACGGGATCATTCCCCGCTCGCCGTGCTCGCGCCGGACGTCGCCGGGAACGGGCACACAACGGCCCTTCGTCGCCTCCACCGAACAGGTCTGGGCACTCCACGACGCGATGCCGAAGCACTTGCAAGCGGCGATCCTGCTCGGCGCCTTCGTCGGCCTCCGGTGCGCCGAGGCGTGCGGGCTTCGAGTCGGCGACGTCGACTTCATGCGCGGCATCGTCTCCCCGGCAGTGCAGTGGCCCGGCACGGAGCTAAAGACCGACACGAGCCGGACGCCGGTACCGATCCCGAACGACCTCGCTTTGACCCTGGCGGCACACGTCAAGACGTGGTCGGGGGAGACCCTGCTCACGAACGAGATCGGCAAGCCCTTGCCGCCGTGGGCACTAGAGCGGGCCATCCGGACGGCTCGCGGCAAGGTCAAGGGCTTGCCGGAGGGCTTCCGGTTCCACGACCTGCGCCACTACCTGGCGTCGTTGCTGATCTCCGCGGGCTGCGATGTGAAGGTCGTCCAGGCTCGGCTACGGCACGCCTCGGCAAAGACGACCCTCGACACTTACGGCCACCTGTGGCCCGACTCTGACGACCGCACGAGGACCGCCATTGCGGCGGTCCTCCAAGATCGTGCGGACTCTGTGCGGACTAAGGAGGTGATCGTTTAGCAAACGTGCAAGTCAGAGCGGGTGTCGAGCCTAAATGTCGAAGTAGAGCTCGAACTCGTGCGGGTGCGGGCGCAGCCGGATCGAGTCGA
>JBDZVM010000071.1:0-8312 GCA_040255675.1 Actinomycetales bacterium
CCCACCGAGCTATACGCCGCATGCGGAGGACACCAGCATTTTGGTCGGACGACGCTGTGGCCGCCGCACTCGCGCGCGACGGCCACATTCTGGCTACGGAGCCGATCCGAGCACGGCTGACAAAGTGGTGTCGTTTATTGCGGACGCACCGCCGAGCCCGAGAATCCCACTGACACTGCCCTGCGGCTGTGTCGAGAAGAACTCGGGCGCACCCGGCCCCGCAACGGTCGATGATGACGTCAGCAGCAACGGCTCGCGCTGCATGCCCAGAACGGCGCCCGCGGCGAGCGCGTCTGGAAACGCATCCCCGCGTGCGACGGCAACGGTCGACGTCGTAAATCCGAGAGCGTTCGACAGTTCCCATAAAGCAACCTGAGCCGCCGTTTCGGTCCGGTCGTCGCCCGCGAGCCTGCCCACGCTGACCACGCCGAGACCCCTCAAATCGACATTGGCCGCCGAATACACAGCCGACGTGCCGCCTACGATCTCGACGTCAGAGATACCTAGCTGCGTGATAGTCGCCTTTGCTGCTAGGCCGAGCGACCCGCCCTGCACGAGTATGAGCGGACTCTTCATTGCGGCTACCGCCGGGCCTACCGACAACGCGTCAGCAAAGCTGACTCCGGTAGCGACAAACGCCGTGGCGCTGCTTGGCGCGACGGATGTGTCAACCGCAAGGTTGGTCTCGTACCGATCGGCGCCCGCGAGTCGGATGACCTGGATAGTTCCGTTGCTGAGATTACCGCCGATCGGTAAAGCGGCGATTTCGCTCTGCACAGATTCGTCCACGGCAGAGGTGCCACCAACGATGTAGACCGTCGAGACGCCGGTGTGCTCTATGGCGTCTTTCGTTGACGTCGGTAGTGAGTGCGGCTCGGCCAACAACACGCCCGTGCCTCGCATCGCGGCCAGGTAGTTCGCGGAAAGCGCGTCGGCGAAACCGACTCCGGACGCAAGGACCGCGACATCACTCCTCGGGAAGGCCTGGACAAATTCCAGAGCAGCAGTGGCATACCGGTCGCTGCCCGCAATGCGGGAGAGTGTGCCGACAAACGCAAGCCGCTGCGATACGCCGAGCGAACCTGTCGCGGATGACGCACTCACCGACCGTGGACCACCCGTGGCCGAATCGAGGTTCGCGGAGGCGCCCGTCAGAATGAACGTACTGCCTTTTGGCGACGGACCGGACAGTGCGAATGTCAACGTGTCTGTTCCCATACCCGAGACACCAGCTACTGCTACGCCGGGAGGGCATTGTAACGAGCCCGCGTCCACCCACACGCCACGTTTTTCGCCGATGCTGAACCGGAGCGCACCCGAAATTTGGCTGCCGACGTAATCGGTGATGGCAATCGGGCCGACCGTCGCACTTTGGGAGCCGAGAGCCACGCCCACTGAGTTCGCGACGACCCTGCTTCTGGCGATAGTTGCAACCTTAACCGAGGCGCTCAACCCACCCGGCGCGGCATTTTCGCCGCCGAATATCGGCTGCGCGACGTCCTTCGTGTATGCCTTTGCGACCAGATATATCGGGCTTCCGGGTGGCACGCCGGCACCTAGGTCAAGATAGAACTTGCCGAACGAGAATTTCGTCGTGCCTGCATCCGCGGGCGCGTCGGTCTGCTGCGTGTAGCTGAACCCATCATTGCCAGGGCTGTGCGCGCTCTTGGACATCGTCACGCTGCGGTAGCCGATGAGGCGGAATGGCGGGTAGCTCATCACGAATGCTTGTGGCGGCGCCGAAAATGCGCCCGTGCGATCAGTACCTGTAGCGGTATCGCTAAGGGGGTTTTCTCCTGCGGGATCGGTCGCGAGGAAGAACCGTAAGGTGTCGTCTTTCGAGTACGCCTTTCCCGAATCATTCGGGACCGCGAGAACAACGGCCGGAACCGCTTGGTGGTTGAGGCCAGGATAGACGGTCGGTGGTGTGGTCGGCGGAGACAGCCAGCGGTACTCAGATGTAAGAGGGAAAGCCCCAAGCCCGAAGGTCGCCGCATAGTTACCTTCGAACGCCGACGCCCCTGTGACCGGTACCGCAAGCGCGGCCGCAGTAAGCGCAAGGCAAAAAAACGCAGGTACGGCGACCCGGCGAAGTGGCACGCGGCCCATCGCTCCCCCTCCTCGGACATTCGGCACTTGATCTTGCCACACGATGAAGGGCGAACGCCAGCCTGCGGCGCAGTCCGGGCCAACGCGACTTAAATGCGGTTGGGCCGGGACTTTCGCCCCGGCCCAACCCGTGTTTCTAACTACTTAGCCAAGCGCCGCGATCGCAGCGGACACCGTTGCGGCGCTAACCGCGCTGGTGCCACCGAGAACCGTGAACGCCGTGGTCACGCCACCATTGCCCTTGAGGAACGTCGGCGCACCTGCACCGAGAGCCGAGGGGCTTTGGGTGAGCAGGATAACTTGACCAAGATTGCCAGCGAACACACCCGCAGCGAGAGCGTCAGGGAAGTTGTCGCCACGGGCAAGGTTCACCGTTGCCTTGGTGAAGCCGAGGTTCGTGACTTCCCACTTCGCGATCGCCGCTGCGGTACCCGTGCGGTCGTCACCAGAAAGACGCGACTGCACCGCCACGCCGTTACCGGCAATCTGCGTCGCGACATTCGCCGAGACTGCAGCAGTGCCACCGACGATGATCGCGTTGGCCAGACCCTTGCTCAGCGCGAGCTGGGTCAAGGTGTTCTGCGCGGCGGAGCTAAGGCTCCCGCCCGTGGTGAGGATCAGCGGGATACCGTTTGCAACCGCTGGCCCAACCGAGAGTGCGTCGGCGAAGTTCTGGCCCGTCGCGACGAACGCAGTAGCCGGCGAGACGCCAAACTGGGCGACCGTATAAAGCACGACCGCGCGGTTGGTGTCGTACCGGTCGGCACCGGCAACGCGAACCACGGTGATGAGCGGCTGCGCTGAGTTGCCGCCGACGTGCGTAGCAGTGAGCGCGTCCTCAACGGCCTGGCTAACGGCGGCTGTACCACCGACGATGTAGACCTTCGTAACGTTGTTGGTCTTGATCGCGTTAGCGGCCGCAGTCGACAGCGTGTTCGGGTCGGTGAGCAGGATGCCAGCACCAGCCTGGCCCGCAAGGAAGTTCGCCGACAATGCGTCGGGGTAGCTCTCGCCGCTCACGAGAACCGCAGTTGTAGTAGCGGGGAACAGCGCCGCCGCAGTCGCGTAACGGTCATCGCCGCTCTTGCGGGTAGCGGTCGCCGTTACGACCGCGTTGCCGCTTCCGACTGCGCCACCGTTGCTCGTCACGCTAACGGCGATGTCGCCGACGGTCGCGTCAAGGTTGGCGGTCGCACCCGACAACGTGTACGTGCCATTCGCCGGCGTGGTACCCGTCAGGGTGTACGTCAGCACGCTGGACGGCAGCGTCTCGCTCGGGCCGGTGGCCGTGACGCCCGACGGCGTGCTGAGCGTACCGGCGGCCTTGAACTGACTGGTGCCAGCCAGGGTGAACACGATGTTGGTCGTGATCTGGCCACCCGGGACATCAGTCACACTGATCGGGTTGAGCCCGACCGCCGTCGCGCTCGGAGCGGCGCCCACTGCGGTAATCGACGTCTTGAAGTAAGACACCGTCGCAACCGTAACCGCGCCAGTGCTGTTGGCATTTTCCGTGATGTTTGTCGGCGCGGTAAGAGCTGAACCGACGTTCACCTTCTGGCCGCTCACGGTCAGCTGAATGTTGTCCCCAGGGAGACCTGCAGAGCTGTTGGTGAAGGTGATCAGCAGCTCGTCATTGACTCCTGCGGTAGAGCAGCCGGCGCCGTTGGACTGGGTCTTCACGGTGAAGGTCGGCAGCACGAAGCTAGAGTCGGTCGCAAGGCCGGCCGGGCTGTTGAACGGGTTAGTGAACGGGCCATTTGCGGTCACCGTCGGCGTGCCGGAGAAGCCGACCGCCTTGTTGCTGACGGTGCAGTCGCCCCCACCGAGGTCAACGGCAATGGTGTCACCGATGTTGAACCCGTTGGTCAGGTTGATGTCGAAATCACCGACTGCCACGCCGGACCCACCCGGGTACACCGTGGTCGCACCGTTCGTCGGATCGATCTGCGTAGTGATCGTGCCGAGCGTCGCGAACGCGGTGCCGCCAGTCCCGATCATTAGGCCACCTACGGTGGCTACTGTTGCGAGTCCGGCGACGCCGGCTCGACGCAACCGTCTGGTTGCTGAGTTCACTCCTGCCTCCATCAGAGAAGTGGTGGTGGCGAGGTGGCTTCAGCCCGAAGGCGCGATGGTGTCAGCCCCGCCGATCTGATCACGCATGATCGATCGAGACCTTACACGCTTCGCGCCCCAAGTTGCCAGACGCCCCCACCCACGACTTCCGTCGTGTCGTGTGTGAGTAGCCAATCCGGGCATTACACCCAGAGTGGCCGACCGTAACTTACCGTGCCTGCACCATCGGTGAGACAAGAGAGGCATAAGCCTCCATGTGGGTTCTCCCAACTTCTGCCGGGGAGTGTTTTAACACTGCTCCCCCCGCCGGCATCCCTATCGGGAGGCGAGCCAACGCCGCGGCCAGCGCTTTCGGGTCGTCGGGTGGTACTAAAAAGCCATCAATTCCGTCCCTAACGGACTCCGCCAAGCCCCCAACCGCGCTCGCAACCACCGGACGCCCCCGCGTAAATGCCTCCAACGCAACGAGCCCGAGCCCTTCACGACGCGACGGCGCGACGAGCGCGTGAACGTCGTCCATCTTCTGGATTAAATCTTCGTGTGGTAGCGCGGAAATTAATCGGACGCGTTCCCCCAGTGGAGCCGCCAGCGCGGCCAGTTTTCGCCGCTCCGGACCCGAACCGACGATGTCGAGCCGCACGTCGAGCCCGTGGTCGATGGCGATACGCATCGCCTCGATGAGGACGTCGAAACCCTTCTCCGGCGATAGCCTGCCGGCCGCGAGCAACCTTAAAGGCGGGTCGGGCGGCATGGGCACGGGCGCGGAGTCCGACGTCACCGGCAGTCGCAGCACGGCCGTCGGCAATTGCGGGTCGAGCGCCTGGATTTGCCGCCGCAAATCCTCCGACACCGTGCCAACGAGCGCGGCTTTGTGTAGCACGCGATGGGCCAAACGGCGTAATGGCGCGTATCGCAGCAGGTGCGCGTCAGACCCGTGAATAGTGATGACAAGCGGGACGTCGGCGCGCTTCGCTGCGCGAAGCGCGCACAAGCCTGCGGGCAACCACCAATGCGCATGCACGACGTCGGGCCGGAATTCCCGCACCGTTTTTTCGGCCGCCACCGCGAACGAGCGCAAATACGCCGGCAGCATGACGCCCGCGATCCGTCGCGAGCTGCCCAGCAACCCGCCGCGATACGAAAGCCGCTCCATCGACGCGGGCCCGTACCGGAACCGGTGCACCTCGACGCCCGCCACCGTGTCGATCATCGGCAGGCCGGCGTCGTGCGGCGCGAGCACCGCGACGTCCAGCCCCGCTTCTTGTTCCGCGTGCACGAGGTCGAGCAGGAATGGCGCGACGTGGTCCCGCGCATCACGCGGGAACGACGAGGTGAGGTGCAACACGCGCACGGCGGTAGCGTATCCGTAACGCGGCCTCTTACCGCGCACGCGGCGCCGCGGTCACGGCCCTGACGCCTAATCGCCAACTCATCGCAATGATTAACCGGAACGACGCCCAGCTCGCGCTGGGTCGTGCTGCCGCATCCCCACAGCCGGTGTCTTTCCACGGTCGAGCCGTCCCCGCACATCGCTACGCATCGGATTGCCGGGCACCGCGGAGAACCGCGTCTGGCTCGACCTCAACGTGAAGGTTATGGATAGAGAGTCTCGACTTGAGCGGACGAGCGCTCGCCTCAACGACGTCTCCACATCGCCGACGAGGCAATCCACAGTCTCGATTCGGCCTATCCACAAGTCCCAGTAGGCACGTCGTTAGTCGTATTCGTACACAACATGCTGGCGAGTGACGCACCTCAACGAGGTGCAGTACCCGCTGAAAGGGGCGCCAATTGCAGGCCGCAGTTCAGTATGATTCTGGTATGACCACCAAGATCACGGTCAGTCTTCCGGATGCTGCGGTCGCTGCCGCCAAGAAGGCCGTCGCAGAGGGTAGAGCGGCATCGGTTTCGGCCTACGTCGCCCATGCATTGACGGAAACCTACGGCGACACGGCGGGCGGTAAGCGACCACTGCTCAAGTTGCTCGATGAACTCGAAGCCGAATACGGGCCGCCTTCGGAGGAGGACCGCCACTGGGCCCGAGTTGCGCTCGGCCTCGAATGAGCCCGGGGTACCGCGACACCAGCCCGCGCCAACTCGTGCTCGACGCCGGAGCTCTCATCGCGCTCGACCGCGGCAACCATCGGATCATGTCCGTACTTTCGGAGGCGGTCGAACACAGCAAGGCCGTCGTCGTACCAGCAGGTGTGCTCGCCCAGGTCTGGCGAGGCGGTCGGCAAGCGCGCATCGCGCGGCTGCTGGCCGATCCCGCCGTCGAAGTCGTGGCACTAGACCAAGCGCAGGCCAAAATCGTTGGCGTGTTATGTGGCGTGACGAATACGAGCGATGTCGTCGACGCATCGGTGGTCGTGTGCGGGCGAACAGGGCGGTCGACAATCGTCACCAGCGATCCCGACGACCTCCGGCGGCTCGATCCGAAAGCACGAATCGCCGTCGTCTAACAATGAGTGAACCGTCAGATCCGCGGTTCGATTATCGAGCGCTAGGCGAGTTCCGCAGCGCGGTTGTAGGCGGCAAGGTGGGCGTACGCGCTGGCCTCCCAGGTGAACTCGAGCGAACGCGTGTACGCCGCCGCGCCGAGTGCCTCGCGCCGGGAAGTGTCGGCCAGCAGACCGCCGAGAGCCGCACCGATAGACGCGGAATCGGGCTCGGTGTAAGCCACCGCGTCGCCGCCCACCTCAGGCAGCGAGAGCCGGTGCGTGGTCAGCACCGCCGCGCCACAGGCCATCGCCTCGAGTACCGGCAAACCAAAACCTTCGCCGTGGCTCGGATAGGCCACGATCAGCGCGCCGCCAAGAAACGCCGGGAGGTCGGCCATGCGCAGATATCCGGGCCTGATCACGCGCAGGTGCTGCGGTACCTCGGCGACCGCGGCCTCGATGTCGTCGTCCCAACCCGCTCCCCCGGCGATGACCAGAGCCGGTAGCGACTCGAGGTCGGCCGACGCGCTGACCCAGCCACGCACCAAGCTCGGCACGTTCTTGCGCGGTTCGAAGGCGCCCAGAAAGGCGACGTAATGCTGGCCGCGAAGGCCAAGACGCGCCGAGATGCGAGCTTTCTCGGGCTCGGTCGGCGGATGGAACATCGCGTGATCGACGCCGTGATAGGCGACGTCGATGATCGTCGGATCGGCTTCGACGAGTCGCACGAGTTCGTCGCGGGTTGCCTTCGACGGCACGATGCAGCGAGTCGACCGCTTCACCGCCGAACGGATCGCCGCCCGGTAGAACGCGCCGCGAGTCGCTGGGTACAGCTCGGGCTCGCTGAAGAAGGTGGCGTCGTGAATCGTCGTGACCACCGGCCGCCCCGGCCGAAGCGGCACCGAGTAGTTCGGCGCGTGGATCACCTTGGCCCCGACGTGCTCAGCGATCAGCGGCAGACCGGTCTGCTCCCAAGCCAACCGCGCCGTGCGATTGGTCAGGGACGCCGGGCCCGCCACGATCTGCGCTGACGGCACCAACCGGCCGTACCGTTCGGCGTCGACTCGCTGGCAGACGACGGCAAGATCAGCATCGGCCGCGGCCAACGCGGCCAGCAACCCGTCGACGTAACGGCCGAGACCACCGCGATCGGCGGGCACAGCGGTAGCGTCGAGAAGAACGCGGGGCGCCACCGTTCTTCACCTCTACTCGTGCGTTTCGTTGTCGTTTCTCGCCGCGCCGGAAGTGGCGCAGGTCATAAGCCCCGAGCTTACGCTGGACGCCGCGACCCCGGCCGCTTTCGCGGCTTTTGCCGCAGGTCACGCCGCGACTATGAACCCGCCACGCCGTTCGTCGTGAAGATCGGAACGGAGACGCAGAGCCGCAGAGCCGGATTCCGAGATTCGCCAGTGGACTGCTACACCGCGTCCGGCAACTCACCCACAAGCGGGCCGATGCTCGCTGCGTGTCTAGCGCTCACCTGGCGGAAGAGCACAGTGGCCGTGCTGTCAGCGTTCTCCTCGACGGAATCGATGACAGCCCACGACCAGAACTGCGGTCGACCAGCGACAAGAACCCTGCCAACGTGAGGGCGCTGCTTACCTTGCTTCAAAACGGCGATGTTGCGCCCGCTGTCGTCTTCCAGGTTGAGGTCGGCGTCCAAATCAATGTAGATCATCAGTCCGG
>JBDZVM010000072.1:0-8136 GCA_040255675.1 Actinomycetales bacterium
GGCACCTATGGGGGTAAAAGTCTTCGCGATCACGTGAGTTCGCGGAGGGCGTCGAGGATGCCGCGATGAAACGTCGGATACGCGTACATCAAGGAGCGCAGGCGGTCGAGAGGCACCTCGGCGTGGATCGCCACCGCGAGCGCTGACATCACCTCTCCGCCTGAGGGCCCCGCGACCGTCGCGCCCACGAGCACCTGGCGCGCCCGATCGGCTACCAGTTTGATGAAGCCGTCGTTGCCAAGGCCGTGGATCCAGCCGCGCGATGTTGTCGACAGCTCAGTTTTTCCGACCAGGACGTCGATTCCCGCATCGCGTGCTTGCTGTTCTGTCAAGCCGACGGCGCCTATTTCGGGGTCGGTGAAGGTCACTCGGGGCAACGCCCGATAATCGGCTGCGGGCACCGAAGAGTCGCCGAGAATGTCGCCGACCACGATGTCGGCCTGATACATCGACACGTGGGTGAAGGCGCCTTTCCCTGTCATGTCGCCGATTGCCCACACTCCGGGCGCAACGCGCAGGCGCGAGTCGACGGGCACGAAGCGCTGCGCCACGTCGACACCGAGCGCGTCGAGGCCAACCGCGCCAAGGTCGATCCGGCGTCCGGTAGCTACCAAAAGTCGCTGCGCGGTCAGGGTTTCACCGGCGTCCAGCTCGATCGAGAAACATTCGTCGTAGCGCACGCTCGCGGCCTTGGCACCGAGCCGGACGTCGATGCCCTCGCGGGTGAAAACGTCGGCGAGCACAGTGCCGGCCTCGGGTTCGTCAGACGGCAGCAAGCGCGGTGCCGCCTCGACGACGGTGACACCCGATCCGAATCGCGCGAACACTTGCGCAATCTCGGCGCCGATCGCACCCCCGCCCAACACCAGCAAGGACGGCGGAACGTCTGTTGCCTTCATCGCGTCACGACTCGTCCAGTACGGTGTTCCTTCCAACCCGGCGATCGGCGGGATCGAAGGCTCGCCGCCGGTGTTGAGGACGATCGCGCGTCGCGCTTCAATCTCGCGGTCGCCGACGCGCACCACTCCGGCCTTGACGATTTCGCCGTGCCCGCGCACGAAACGGCCGCCCTTGCCCTGGAAGCGTTCGACGGCGACTTTGTCGTCCCAGTCGTCGGTTGCTTCGTCCTTGATGCGCGAGGCTACCGGCGCCCAGTCGGGAGTGACCTGTGATTGCCCCGCAAGTTCGCGTACCCGTCGTGCTTCGGCGAGCGCGTCTGCCGCGCGAATCATCATCTTGCTCGGAATGCAGCCGTAGTAAGGGCATTCACCGCCGACCAGGCGCTGGTCGATGCCGACGACGTCGAGTCCCGCTTCAGCCAAGCGCCCCGCGGCGTGCTCACCGCCGGGGCCCATTCCGATGACGACGACGTCGACCTGCTCCATGGCGGCGCACCTTTCGGCTATGCGGATCCGACAGTATCGAGAACAATCTGCTCAGGTGGTACCCCGCCCGCGTCGGAATCGACCGACCGGCGCAAAGCTTCGTGCAATGTGGCTGGTGTCAAGACACCGAGAAAGCGGTCGCCATCGAGCACCGCGACCCATCCGGCGTCGTGCTGCAGCATTTCGGCGAACGCTTGCTTGAGCGACGAACCTGCCTCGACCCACGCCTCCATGCGCCGCGCCGCGTCGCGCACCAGCCCGCTGGCCGCCGTCGAATCGACACTCACCCAGCCGTGTAGCCGCTCGTTCGGATCCAGGACGACGGCCCAGCGGGACTTTGCCGTCCGCAGCGTTGTCGCCGCCGCGGCGAGGTCGTCGTCGAGATGGACGACGGGCGGATGCACCAAATCATTAGCGGTAATAGGGGTTACCGACATCCGTTTGAGCCCGCGATCGCTGCCGACGAAATCGGCGACGAATCCGTTGGCGGGCGCACCGAGAACCGTCGCCGGATTGTCGTACTGCTCGAGCTTGCCGCCTTGGCTGAATACCGCGATGAGATCGCCCAGCCGCACGGCCTCTTCTATGTCGTGCGTAACGAAGAGCACGGTCTTTCGCACGTCGGCTTGCAAGCGCAGGAATTCTTCTTGCAGATGGTCGCGCGCGATGGGGTCGACGGCGCCGAACGGTTCGTCCATGAGCAGCACCGGCGGATCGGCGGCAAGAGCGCGGGCCACGCCGACCCGCTGCTGCTGCCCGCCCGAAAGCTCATGGGGGTAGCGCTTGCCGACGACGCCGGGATCGAGGCCGACGAGTTCGAGAAGTTCGAGCGCGCGGGTCTTGCGTCGTTTACGGTCCCAGCCCAGGAGTTCAGGAACCGTAGCGACGTTGTCGAGCACGCTGCGGTGCGGGAACAGGCCCACCTGCTGGATGACATAACCCATGCGCCGCCGGAGTTGCACGGGGTCAGCGTGAGTGATGTCGTCGCCGTCCAGGTAGAGATGACCGCTCGTCGGCTCGATGAGCCGGTTGACCATCTTCAGCGTGGTGGTCTTGCCGCAGCCTGACGGGCCGACGAGCATGACCAGCGCGCCGCGCGGTATGTCCATCGTGAGATCGCCGACCGCGACCGTGCCGTCGGCGTAACGTTTGGACACGTGCTGGAGCCGAATCATCGGTTGCTCGGTAGCGTCCATCTATGAACCTTCGCACCGGTGATTGCCTCCAGGCAAACGCTTGGGTTTGCTGGAAGTACGTGACGACGCGCCACGACGACCTGACCAGTGCCATTCAGCAGCACGTGTGGCTCACCGTCGAGACGGTTTTGATCGCGCTCGCGGTCTCGTTGCCCTTGGCGATAGCGGTCCGGTGGTCGCGGCGCGCGACCGGCGGTTTGCTCGCCGTCACGACTGCCATTTACGCCGTGCCGTCATTGGCGATGTTCGGTGTGCTGGTGCCTATCACCGGACTACGGCCGGCGACCGTCGTCGCCGGCCTCGTGCTGTATTCGCTCACCATCGTGGTGCGCAATGTGCTGGCGGGCCTGGAGGCGGTTCCACCCGACGTGGTCGAGGCGGCTCGTGGCATGGGCATGAGCCGGTTTCGCATTCTCGTGGCGGTCGAGTTGCCGCTTGCGGTGCCCGCCATATTCGCCGGGTTGCGCGTCGCGACGGTCTCTACCGTGGCGCTCGCGACGATCGGCTACCTGATCGGCGAGGGCGGCCTCGGCAACCTTATTCACGAAGGGCTCACCCAGTACTTCAAGGCAGAAGTGCTGACGGCGAGCGTGCTTTGCGTCGTCCTCGCTGTCGTGCTCGACGCGGTGCTGGTCGGGTTCAAATGGCTGTTGACGCCGTGGACGCGAACCAAGGCGGCGACGTCATGAAGAGCATTTCCGGGATTTTCGATTGGCTGACGGACGCCGCGCATTGGCATGGCACTGACGGCATCGTCGCGCGGTCGATCGAACACATCGAGCTTTCCGCCGTCGCGCTGGTGATTGCGGTGCTTCTCGGCCTGCCGCTCGCGCTCTGGCTTGGGCACATCAAGAAGGGCGGTTTTCTCGCCGTCAACGTGAGCAACGTCGGCCGCGCGGTCCCTACATTCGCCGTGCTCACCTTGCTGGCGTTGACGTCGCTCGGCATCGGGTCGTTCGCCGTCGTCCTCGCGCTGGTGCTGTTCGGCATTCCGCCGGTGCTCACCAACGCTTACGTCGGCATCCGAGAAGTCAACCGCGACGTGGTCGAGGCTGCCCGAGGCATGGGCATGACCGGCTTTCAGCAGTTGCGCCGAGTGGAGCTTCCGCTCGCGATCCCGTTGGTGCTCAACGGAATTCGACTGTCGGCGGTGCAGATTGTTGGCACCATGACGATCGCGGCACTCGTGTCCGGGCCCGGGTTGGGGCGCATCATCCAGGAGGGTTTCGCCACGCAAAACGAGCCGGAACTCGAGGCGGGGGCGCTGCTCGTCGTCGTCCTGGCGCTCCTTGTCGAAGCCGCCTTCGCATGGTTACAGCGTGTCGTCGATCCGATGCGGCGCGCACGCAAGAGTTCGCAGACGCCGGCCCCCGCCGCGCCGGCGGTGCTCGACGCCGCGTAGCGAGCCACGAAAACGGGTCGATTCCCTGACTTTTACCGGGTCGCGCATCTCGTTCGCCGCGATGTAGCGTGGAAAGCGATCGCAGGCAGCGGGTGTGCAGGTGCCCGCCCGACACGCGTGACCTGCACGGTCACGGGACACAAAAGGCGGTGCGAGATGAACCGGCGCTTCTTCATGTTTTTCGTGGCTGCTATCGCGGCGGTGCTCGGGTTGACCGGCTGCGGCAGCTCGAGCAAGAGCCCTTCGGCGGTTGGTTCGAGCGCAGCGGCGTCAGGCGGCGGCCACGTGGTTATCGGCTCGGCCGACTTCTCCGAAAGCGAAGTGATGGCCAACCTTTATGCTGCATTGCTGCAAAACGCCGGCTACACGACAGAAATCAAGACGGTCACCACTCGTGAGATCTACGAGCCGGCGCTCGAAGCAGGCCAGATCGATATCGTGCCCGACTACGCGGCCACATTCACGGAGTTTCTCAACCACAAGGTGAACGGCCCCAACGCTCCCGCTGTTGCCACGACTAACAAAGACACCACTCTCGTGCAATTGAACAAGCTCGCGAAGCCCCGCGGCCTCACCGCACTTGAGCCAAGCGATGCCGCCGACCAAAACGCCTTCGCCGTCACGAAAACTTTCGCGGCCGAACATCACTTGAAGACTCTCAGCGATCTCGCCGCGGCCAAGTTACCGGTGCGGCTGGCGGCCCCGGCCGAGTGCAAGAGCCGCGAGTTTTGCAAGGGCGCGCTCGTCGACAAGTACGGCATCAACGTGACGACGTACGACACGTTCGATTTCGACTCGGTGCCCGGCAAGCGTGCCGTGCAGACCGGCCACGACGACATGGTGGAGGTCGCCACCGACGACGGCACGCTCGATCAGTTCGACCTGGTGATTCTCGACGACGACATGCACGTGCAGCTCGCCGACAACTTGGTGCCGATCGTCGGCAAGAAATTCGCGGACGACCAAAAGCTTGCCGCGGCCATCAACAAGCTGGCGCCGGTGCTGACAAGCGCGGACCTCGGCGCGCTCGACGCCAAGGTCGACACCGAGCGGGCCAAGCCGGCCGACGTCGCGAACGCCTACCTCAAAGACAAGGGGCTCATCTGAGCGATTCGGCGCCAGCGGCGCGGTGGATGATGAACCAATCGGCGGGTTTGGTCGTATGCGACAGGCGACAGCAATCCCGTCCGCCGCTCTCACCGGCCGATTTCGGCCGGGCCCGCGCCCAAGGAGGCCACGTGCACCCCGAGTCCAACTCCCGCCAACCTGCCGACGCCGACGTTTCGGCTGACCTAGCGGATCGCGTGGCGACCGTGCGTCCGACGCGCCGCACGCTGCTCCTCGCCGGCGTGACGGCGGCGGGCGCGGCTGGTGCCGCGGCGCTCGCCGGGTGTTCGGGTGGATCGAGCTCGGGCGGACCTGGCTCGGGTGACGCCGTCCAGGATTCGACGACGCCGGGCGCCGGGGCGGGCGGCACTAGCGGCGGCACTAGCGGCGGCACTGGCACGGCGCTCGCGAAGGTTTCCGACGTCCCGGTCGGCAACGCGATCTCGGCCAAGCTCGGCGACCAGCCGATCCTGATTTCGCAGCCTCAGGCCGGCACGATCGTGGCATTCACGGCGATCTGCACGCACATGGGCTGCACGGTGCGACCGGCCGGCAAGGAGTTCCACTGCCCGTGCCACGGGTCGGTCTACAACGCCGCGACTGGCGAGGTGATCCACGGTCCCGCGCCGCGCTCGCTCGCGAAGATTCCAACGAAGGTCGTCGACGGCGAGGTCATGTCCGTCTGACCCGGGGCGCGGGTCCACTGGCCCGGTCAGGCGGTGGTTTTGACCGGTTTGGCGTAGTCCTCCTGGGCGGAAAATCCGGCAAATCGATCGAGTACCGGGGATCGCCTTGTCGCCGTCCGATGCTCACGCTATGGTCGTCGCGTCCGGGGTTGTAACACTTCCGTAATGTTCCCGGACGCCGCCGAACCTGCTCAGGCAGGACCGGGGAACCACGTAGCGCCGGCCGCACCCGTTATGCGGATGCGTCCGGTCAGGGGTGAATCGGCCTCGCACCAGGCCGTAGGGCAGCCTTCCCCGCCCGAACCCGTCAGCTAACTCGGTAGGCGGTCGAGGAGAAGGAGTTCGTTCGTGCCGTTCGCCGGGTCATGGCGGCTGTTCGCGCGGCTGTCTCTCGCGGCCTTGGCGTCGTGCGTCACCGTTGCCAGCATGCTCGCGGCCCCCTCAGCTCTTGCCGCGCCTGACACCACACCTCACAACGGGACGACGGCGGCGGCCGCGGCTGCCGCGCAGTCGAAGCTCGACGCGCTCGGCGTGCAGGCCGACCAGGCCGTCGAGGCGTACAACCAGGCGTCGGAGAAGCTGCTGGCTGCGACGAAGCGCGCGCAAGCCCAAAAGCAGGCGGTCACGAAGGCGGCGGCGCAAGTAGACGCGGCCAAGGCCGACATGCAGCAGCTGGTGGTGGCTGAGTACGAGAACGGGCCAGGCGAGTCGACACTGGCCGCACTCCTCAGCGACGACGGTTTCGCTTTGCAGAAGGCAGAACTGCTCGCCCAGGTCAATCGCTCCAAGACGGCAAGCCTCACCAAGGTCGTCGACGCCGCCCGTCAACTGCGTGACGCGCAAAGCCGCGCCGACCAGAGCTTGTCTGCCGTGAAGGCGGCGACCGCGCAGCTGGCGACGCGTAAGGTCGCGGTCGAAAAGGCAGTCGCCGCGCAATCGGCGTTGGCGAAGTCACTGCAAAACAAGGTGCGGCAAGAGCAAGCAGCAGCAGCAGCCGCGGCGGCCGCCGCCGCCGCGCGTGCGGCCCAGCAACAGCACGCCGTTTCACGCTCGCAACCGCGTGCCGCACTAGCGGCGCAAGCCCCGGCCTCCGCGGCCGTCGAGCCGGTCGCACCGCCGCCGGCAGCTGGCGCCGCTGCCGCCGTCCTGCGCTACGCGTACGCGCAGCTTGGCAAGCCGTATCGCTGGGGTGGCGCGGGGCCGAACTCCTTCGACTGTTCGGGCCTGACCATGCGCGCCTGGGAAGCGGCTGGAGTATCGCTGAGCCATTCGTCGTCCGCTCAACAACACGAGGGCACGCGGGTGCCGCTGTCGGCGATGCAGCCCGGAGACCTCGTGTTCTACGGAAATCCCGCTTACCACGTCGGCATCTACGTCGGAGGCGGTCGCATGATCGACGCACCGCACACCGGCACGGTCGTACAGGTACGCGCGATCTGGGGCAGCCCAAGCGGCGCCGTCCGGCCGTAGGTTTCTAGCGCTGGCGAGCTTTCGCCGTCTCGCGGTTGTTCGCCTTGCGCAGCGCGTCGACAAGCTCGCCCTTGCTCATCGATGAACGACCCGGCACGTCAAGCCGCTTCGCCAACTCGTACAGATGTTGCTTGCTGGCGTTGGCATCGACACCGCTTGCCGTCTTGGTCGGGCGGCTGCGTGCCGCCGCTCCCCCGCGCGCGGCTTGCTTGTCTGACGGCCCCTTCTTCGCCTTCGGCTCCCAGTGGTCGCCGACTTTTTCGAAGCTGTGCTTGAGCGACGCGAACGCCGTGCGCCGCGACCGTTCTCCCTCGCCGTACTGCTCGAGCGCCGAATCGTAGGTCTTGGCCCAGGTCTCCTGCGCCTTCTTCGGTGAACGCCGGATCGTGCTCGGCATCGTTTCCCGTGCTGGCATCAGCTGCTCCCTTCTCTTCGGCCTCTTGGTGCATACCCGGCTTTCGTCCGCGCACCGGCGGGTAAACCAAAGACTTGACCGGACGACGGAAGAGAGCTGCCATGACCGCCGATGGTGCGCACCACCGCGACGTGGAGTCGCGCTTCGAGGACGCCGGGATTCCCGACCTACAAGACGGCACGCCCGAGCAACAGCAGGCTGAAGATCCGCAGGAGCTGCCGCTGCCCGGCGACCAACCCAGCGCTAGCGTCGACTGGGGCACGACCGCCGAAGAGCAAGCGGAGGGCGAGCCGCTGTCGCTGCGGTTGTCGCGCGAAGAACCCGATGCTGTTATGTCGGACGGCGACGTTGATGCTTCGGTTGGGCGGTTGGTGAACGAGCAGGACGTCGTCCCGGGCGACGACGAAGTCGACACCGAAGCGGCGGACGTCGGAAAAGACTGGGGCGGCCTGACCCAAGAAGAGCAGGCCATGCA
>JBDZVM010000035.1:0-28703 GCA_040255675.1 Actinomycetales bacterium
GTGCGGCCCGGCGTTGGTGTGCCGCACTGATGTGCGGCACCATGGCGACCATGGTTGCCGCCGACTCGCAGACCGTGTCGCGGCAACTCCAGCATGGGCGACGGGGGCTTGCGCTTGCCGCCGTCTGCGTCTTGTTGTTCTTGACCTTTCTCGATAACACGATCGTCAGCGTCGCGCTCGGCGATATCCAAACCGAGACGCACGCGGGAGTGCAATCGCTGCAATGGATCGTGAACGCGTATGCCCTCGTGTTCGCGGGCATGATGCTGCCTCTCGGCGCCCTGGGCGATCGCGTCGGCCAGCGCACGATGATGGTTGCCGGCGCGGCGGTCTTCACGGCAGGCTCGATCGTCTGCGCGCTCGCGCCGTCGTCCGGCGTGCTCATCGGCGGCCGAGCCGTCATGGGTCTTGGCGCCGCGGCGTCGGAACCCGCCACGTTGGCCATGCTGCGTCACCTTTATCCCGGACGACGTTTGCGCGCTCGAGCTACCGGAGTCTGGGCCGCAGTGGCCGGACTTGCGCTTGCCTTAGGGCCGGTCGTCGGTGGCCTCATCGTCGGGATAGCGGGTTGGCGCTGGATCTTTTGGTTCAACGTGGCGTTTGGCTTGTCTTGCCTGGCGGTCGGTGCGCGGCTGTTGCCCGAGACGGCGAAGACGACGCACCGCCGCGTCGACGTCGTCGGCGCGGTGCTCGGCGTAGGCGCGTTGGCAATGCTGGTATTCGCGGTCACCGAAGGCGAAAGCGCCGGCTTTTCGTCGTCCGGCGTGGTTGTGCTTTTTTGCGGTGCTGTGGCGAGCGGGGTCGGCTTCGCGTGGAGGCAGCGCCGAAGTCGGCATCCGTTGCTCGACCTTCGTGGCACCCGATTCTTTGCCTTCGCGGCCGCGAATATCGTCTCGCTCGCCGTTTATTTCGGCACCTTCGCTGTTTTCTTTTTCTGCGCGCTTTATCTCGACGTCGTCGTCGGCGACAGCGGTTTCGAGATCGCCGCGCAATTCGCGCCGATGACGCTCGCGATGATCGTGGCGTCGCTGGCGACCGGCCGCTGGGTCGCGGCGAAAGGCCCCGCGTTGCCGATCGCCGCGGGTTGCGCTTTGTTCGCGGCCGGCTTGTTGCTCACCGACGCTGCCCTTTCGACCCGCCCTGCCGCGGTGCTGTTGGCGCTGTCGCTCATGCTGGCCGGAATCGGCCTCGGTATCACGATCGTGCCGACGACGTCGATGACCCTTGATGCCGTGCCGCCTGACCGAGCGGGCATGGCGAGCTCGGCGTTGAACACCAGCCGCGAGGTCGGAGCGGTGATCGGCACTGCCGTGCTCGGCGCCATCGTGACGTCCAGCCTGGTCACGCACCTCGACGTCGAGCTCGACCGCCTCGGCCTCGGCGTGCTGAAAAAGGCTGTCGTACCAGACGTGCTGCACGGTGGCGCGGCATTTACGAGTGCGAAAGGCGGTACGGAAAACCCGTTCGTTCGCACGTTGCTCGCTTCCGTCTATTCCGCTTTTACTTCGGCGCTACACGCATGCCTCGTCGTGTCAGCCGTGGTGGTGGTCGCGGCGGGTGTCGCGGCGACCGTCATGGTGCGCCGCGAGCCTGCCGAACAGCTGGCGGAGGTCACCGCCCCGACGCCGAGTTCGGTCGACCTCCGATAGACCTGCGATATACTCGCGATAGATCACAAAATTCCTCACTTTTTCTCGCGGCTGCCGCGCGTGTTCGACGGCTTCGATCCGGGTTTGATGACGGTCGTTCTCCGACGACATATCCGACTTGTCCGGTGTTTCGACGCAAGGGTGCGCACTCGACGGGGTGCCGTCGTGGTTCGGGCGGAACCTGCCGCGAGCATCGTTACCGAAGATTGGCCGACCCGGCATCTTGCACGTCCAGAATTAATCACCGATAGTCATATCTGCGCTGACAAAGCTCCTACGACAGGGAGCAGGGGTGGGGTATGTCAGAGCTGCATTTGGTGGGGGGAGTCGGGAGGTGCGGAGGCACCGCACCTTCCCGGCGCCGTCCCTTCAGGCGCGGGCACGCGACAGGTCGTGCCACGCGTCGGCGTCTTTGCGCCGTTTGCCAGCGAGCCATTGAACGAGCTGTCCGTGCCGGTACGTATCGGTGCGCTCGCACATGCCTTCGTCAACCCACGTCTATCTCTTGGCGCCGAAAAGGGGTCTCGCTAGATGTGGCCGGCACGAGGGCGCTTCGTTGTCGCGCCGAGAGACCCCGTGGCGCGATGGCAAAGCTTCGTCCAATGGGGGTTTTCATGGTCCCCGTCCGCGGTCGACCATCGCCGACGGGATCGCAATGGGAGGCTGGCAATCATGATCCGTCTCGTGCTCGTAGACGACCACGAACTTATTAGGGGCGGCCTGCGCCGCGCATTCGAATCCGAGGCCGACTGTGACGTCGTCGCGGAGGCAGCTACCTGCGCCGAGGCCACGGAGGTGTTGACGTCGGCCGACCCCGACGTCGTCGTGGTCGACGTGAGCCTGCCCGATGGGAACGGGCTCGACCTCGTTCGCAAACTCCGCGCCGCCTCCGCGAGGCTCGGCATCGTCGTACTCACGATGTTCAGTTCTGACGAGCACCTTTTCCGCGCGCTCGAGAGCGGCGCTTCGGCATTCGTCACCAAAGCCGAATCGACCAGCGAACTTGTTGCCGCCGTCCGGCATGCTGCCGTATCGCCGAACGCGTTCACCGCGAGCGGGCTGGCCGCGGCTATGCACCGCCGGGTGGAGGGCACGGGCGACGTGCGACTGACGCCGCGAGAGGCCGAAATACTCGAGCTGCTGAAGCTTGGGCTGCCCGCGCACGCGATCGCGGCGAAGCTGTACATGAGCTCGTCGACGGCGAAGGCGCATATCTCCAAGCTGTACGAGCGACTCGGTGCGCGCAATCGCACCCAGGCCATCATGGAGGCGGTTCGCCTTAGGCTCATCAGTCCGGCTGAACACGACGTCGCGTCGTAAGCGGGCAGGCATTTAGCAGCGTGGATTACGTCTGTCAATCCCACTGTTGTCCAGGGAGCGGAATACCGTTGTCGGCTATGTCTCAAGCCCTCACGGGTGCACGCTGGTGATGCGACTTGAGGCGAGAGGTTCGGTCGCCATGAGCGTCTTGGGCCTCGTGCTGGCGCGCGCCTTGAGGAGATTCGGTCGAGGAGAAATGTCATGAGTTCGGCACACGGACTAACGGATGTGATCGCGAAGGCTGATGCCCTGGCTGTCGCGGGTCGGTCGTTCAGCCCGACTCCTTTCGCCACTGGGCTCGATCCGCTCGATGAGTATCTGTCAGGTGGCGTTCGTTCCGGCGAGCTCGTGCTCATAGGCGGACCGCAAGGCGTCGGAAAGACCACGTTCGCGCTGCAGATGGCGCGACACGTGGCGGCGTCCGGTGGCGTAGCGCTTTATCTGTGTTACGAACACGATGAGCGATTATTGATGCGCAAACTCATCGCTCTCGAAGCCGGTTTGCTCGCGGGTGACGACGCGCCGACGTTGCAACAAATCGTCGCCATCCTTGAAGTGTCTGCTGCAACACCAGACGGTATGCTCGGCCGGCTCCGGTCGCTACCGGCGGCGGCTGAAGCTCTCCAGCGCATCATGACCTACGGCGATCGCCTGCAATTGGCAAAAGCGAGCGGTCGCTCCACCGGTTTGACCGAAATCCGCGATCTCGCCGCCGGGCTTTCAAGCCGAGGCGTGGTGTTCGTCGACTATCTGCAGAAGGTTTCGACGCGCGGGATGGATTCGCTCGGGGAGGACGAGCGGGTCACCGTCATCGTGGAGGGCCTGAAGGACGCCGCGATGGACATGGGCGTGCCTGTCGTTGCAGTCGCCGCCGCTGACAAGAGCGGGATCGGTGAAGGGCGCACACGCCTGCACCACTTGCGAGGTTCTACCGCACTCGCCTATGAATGCGACATCGCGTTGATGCTCAATGACAAATGGCATGTGGTCGCTCGCCACCACTTGATGTACGACTCCGTGAACGCGGAACGTTTTCACGATTGGGTAGTTTGCACGATCGACAAGAATCGGTCTGGCAAGGCCGACGTCGACCTGGAGTTTCGCAAGCGGTTTGCGCAATCTCGTTTCGAAGCAGCAGGCGCACTCGTGCGCGAGGAACTCATCGACGACCGAGTCTTCCGCGAATGATCACAAGCTCACTGCAAGGAAGGCCGCAGGCGCGGCTGGATATTCGGCGCCGCCCGATCGACGCGGGAAAGATTGCGATGGCCGCCATCGCTTCGACGCTAGCCCCCTATTACCTGGCGCGTGCCTACTCTTCGCTCTTTGTCGCACCCACTCGTCTTTTCGACGCGACGACGGGCATTCTCATCGCGGCCTACTATGCCGTGATCGCGGCCGCCTACCTTCGGCGGGGAGACGCGCATGCAGCTACAACACGTCCGTTGCCCCGACTCGTCGCGATCGTCGCGACGTGGCTCCCGTTAACTATGCCTTTCCTCGGTCGCCCGGGCCGCATGCCGCTGGCCGTCGTGGTGGGCGATGCCCTCCTTCTCGCGGGGCTTTGCTGGTCGATCTGGTCTCTGTGTAGCCTCGGGCGCAACCTGAGCATTGTTCCGCAGGTGAGGTCACTGGTGACCAAGGGGCCGTACAAACTCGTCCGGCATCCGCTCTACCTCGGTGAACTCGCGATGCTATTTGGGGTGTGTATGGGGGAGGCGGTCGGCACGCCACAGCTGTTCTGGGTTGTCATATTAGGCATGCAGTTATACCGAATACGCCACGAGGAACGATTGCTGCAGGACGCGCTCCCCGGCTACGAGACCTACAAGGCAGCGACGAGGCGGCTTGTACCCGGCCTCTATTGATCGACAGCTACGCGAAGCGACGGCGTCGGGATTGGCGCTGGCGACGTGCCTTGCCGCCGTAGGGCCGCGCGCCCAGCCTTCATGACTGGCAACTCGATGAGCCGCCATGATGCGTAGCCGGCTGCCACTGACACGGGCAGCGCTACGGCAAGGAGCCAGCCGGGCGACCTCAACCCGAGCAATATCAACGTTTGCTCGATCGGGTAGGCGTAGATGTAGATTCCGTACGAGGGATCGCCGTACCGGGCCAGCATCGCGGCTATTGGAGTCGGTCTACTTCCCAGGTAGACGATCAGGTACACGAGGCCGGGCACGCCCACGACAAAAACACCGGTTGCGAGACTGGCAACCACCAATCCGAGCGCGATCAGGGAACCTGGAAGGCAGATCCGTACACAATATGTGCGCAATAGGCTGGCCATAAAGAAGAACATCATCAGTCCGGAGAGTTGCAAGTCGACGCTGGTCCCGTAAAGCAGGCCCTCTCGGATGGCCGTAAGCAGAACGACTGCCAGGAGAAACGGCCAGCGGCGGCGCACGACGCCGAGGAACCCGAGAACACCGAGGACGCAGTAGCAAATCATCTCGACCGGGAGAGTCCAGAGCGATCCGTTCACGTAGGGGACCGGATTCTTCGGGAACACGCCAGGGAGGACAACTCTGATCGGTGTGAGCGTCAGCGTTCCGAGGTAGTTCCACGTACCACCGCTCGTGAGGTATCGGCCGAGAGAGTCAGAGGTTACGGCCGGCCCGAGTATGAAAGTGCTCAAGATAACCACGGCGGCAAGGCCAGGGAAGATCCTCAATGCGCGTTTGGCGAAGAATACTGAGATGTTCGGCTCCGCAGTCCAACTACCGGCCACGAGATATCCGCTGACGACGAAGAACACGACTACGGCAAAGCCCCCCAGATCGAGCATCCGATCGTTCCAGCGGATGAGAAGAACACCCGAGTGGCCAGTGAGTGTCCAGCTGTGACTCATGACAACACTGGCGGCAGCGACAATCCGCAGCAAGTCGAATGAATTGGTGTGGCGCGGCCTCTCGCTAGCGGCAGGAAGGATCACGTGCCGCTTCCCGCCCGCAGCAGGACCCACTTTCCTTCGAAGCCCAGGATCATCCAACCGCGCTGCGTGAGTTCCCGCACAAGAGGTACCTGGGCGTCGAGCAGGGCGTAATTCGGATTGAGGTTAGCGAGTTGCTCCTCCCAGTCTCCGGTCGTGAGCATGAGTTTGGAGTAATCCGCTATGTAGCGCGCGCCGTAGCGGTCGGCACGTCCGTCAATCGCTACCTGGGTGTGTGGGCCGCCCCAGAAGATCACGGCGCCACTTGCGTTGTAATCGTCGAGCACCCTGTGTGGGCCGGGCGAGTGAGCGATTTGTGCGGCAAGATTGACGGGAACGCTCGCCGGTAGTGTGGGTGTGCGAACGACTTGTGCGACGGTGGCGACGAACCCAAAGCTGAGCAGCAAGCCTGTGGCGGCGGTGACGAGACGGTGCTCCCGCCTCGAACCGCTGCGATCGGGGCGGGGAATAGTAGTCTCGAGGCGACGGAGCACGACAGGGGCAAGGAGAATGCCCGCGGGCGGGACGTCGCGCATGCTGAACAGCGCAAACGCCGTGATAGCGCCTACATAAATGATCTCGCTATGAGACACAGCTCTTGAACCTCGTACCCATGCGAGTACGGCTGCGGCTACCAACACCCCAAGCGCGATGGACACGCCGTTGTGGAAGTTTGTCGGTTGCCACTCTTGGATTTGCTTGGTGGCCTCGGCGAAGCCGATGGGGCTCAACAGTAGTTTGGGACCGACCGGGGTCAAGCTGGCAGCTACCAGGCTCGCGAGCGCAATTCCAACCGGTCGCGCCAATGCACGCCACGACCGACGATCCGCTAGCCGACCAACCGCGAGCACAAGATAGCAACTCGGCACCATTACCCAGAGCCCGTGCACGTTCGCCCAGAGCCAGGTGATTGCGAGCACCCACCACCAGTGCTTCGTTCGATGTCCGGCAAGCTCGTCTCGCATGATGCCGGCGAGCCAAACGACGAAGAAGAGGGAAAAAAGCTGAGGGCGCTCTTGGAAATAGCTCGACGAAATGTAGCAGGTGATCGCGAATACGATTGGGCTCCAGATCGTGCGCGTCCCGCGTAGCAATTGCCAGCCGATGAACGCCATCAAGGCGACAGACAAGACGACGCGCATGAGACTGATCGCGCCGAACCCGCCAAGGTTGTAGAGCGTTGCGAGAATCACCTCTGACAACCACTGGGTCGTCACCCAATGACTGTGGGGAAACGTGTACGCGAACGAGGCGCCAGCGTGACTCACACTGTGGGTGGCGATGATCTGGTTTCCCAGCGGGATGTGCCAGTAGAGGTCGATATCGAAGATCGGATGCACGCTGCGAAGGGCAAGCACGACAGCCGTGGCGACTGCGAGGATTCGCCACGGTGAAAGCACCCGGCCACGCGCTCTCGCGTGGCCGGGTCTGCCGGCAACGGTCGAGACAAGGGTTGCGGTCACGCTCGCTCCTTAACCACAACGAATCGTTCGGTAGCTTGCGGCGTCCACCGATTCTGAGGCCTCGACGCGATGACGGAAACATTTGCGTTACCAATTGGGTCGCTCGACACCTAATCGATGTCCGACCGAACAACTAACGTGCGCGATCGGCTAGGCCATCGGGCGCGAAACCAAGAATTCGTATTGTGCTGCCGGATGAAGCGTCAGGGTAGTCCAGACCTTTGGTGGGTTGGAATAGACGACGTCGGGGGCCATGCTCCTCTTGTCGTGACGCGCGGTTGCGTCTGTTGCTTGCAAAGCCTGGACGGGCTCGTGACCGCGGCTCAAGAGAAACTCGGAAGGAGAGAGGAATGCTGAAGTACATCGCCAAGATGCAAAAGTTGGCCACGAAGGTCCGACCCGACGAGGGTGCCACGATGGTGGAGTACGCGCTCATCGTCGTTGCAATCGCTCTGGTCGTACTGGCCGGCGCTTACTTGCTCGGCACGGGTATCAGCAGCTTGTTCAGCAGTATTTCGACCTCGCTGTAGCCCAAAGGCTCCGGAATGAGCCGAATCGGATCTGCGGTCGTGCGGATGCCAGGAGCGGCCAGCCATCCCGCTCCGCACGACCGCTGTCTCTACGAAGGAGTACGGCGTTGAGGCTTCGCAAGCGGCGCGATGACGGGGCAGTCTCGGCCGAATACGCGTTCATGGTGCTGGCGATCGCACTTGTCGTCGTGATTGCCGTGCAGCTGACGGGGTCGAATCTGCTCAGCGATTACATGGACATCGCCGCGGCGATCTGACGGTCCACGGCAAGGTACGGAAGGGGCGGCCGATGTTGCGAGTAAGTCGCCTCGTACCTGGTCGAACGCGAACTGACCAGGGCGCCGCAGCCGTCGAGTTTGCGCTACTTGTGCCGCTCGTGCTGCTGATCCTCTTCGGTGTTATCGACTTCGGCCGTGCCTTCAACATTCAAGAGACTTTGACGCAGGCGGCGCGTGAAGGTGTGCGTGGTTACGCCTTGGGCCTCACGGCAGATCCGACCTCCGCAACGCGGAATGCGGCGGTCGCGGTGTCGGGAATAACCATCACGTACGGCACGCAGGCAACGGCCGGGGGGACTGATAGCGCCGGCGGCACATGTTCGTCGACGGGCGCGCAGAACGTGTGGGTAAAGGTGCAGAAGCCTTATACCTTCATCCCCTTCCTCCGCCTCGGTTCAACGACGATCACCGGAAAGGCGTACATGCGATGTGGCGGATGATGTGTCGCCGCACTAAGCGGGATGAGGGTGCCATCGGCGTCCTCGTCGCGATTGTCGTCGTTATTGTGCTATTGCCGCTTGCCGCGATTGCCATCGATGCGGGCGGTATCTGGGCCGAACGACGCCAACAGCAAAACGGTGCAGACGCAGGCGCCCTAGCTGTCGGTCAAACGTGCGTCGAGGGCACCTGCGACGGCGGCACCGGCCCGTCAAGCACGGCCGGTAATCTCGCCGACTCCAACTCGAACGACAACACCACGCAGGTCGATCTGGTATGTGGGACGGCGACGGGGCTCTCGCCGTGCCCGTCAGCGACGGGTGAGCGGTGGGATTGCCCACCGGCGTCAGGTTCGGCGCCGTACGTCCAGGTCTACACGAGCGTCTTGACGAGCGACAACAAACACCTGCTGCCCACGTGGTTCGGACGGGTCGTGCTCGGATCGTCCTTCAATGGCGCGGCCGTGAAGTCGTGCGCGCGGGCCGCATTCGGGCCGCCCGGAAGCCTCGTTAGCGCCTTGCCTCTCACGATTTCGAAATGCGAATGGCTGAAGTACACCAAGGATGACACCTCGTACGCGCCTTTGCCGCCTTACGGGAGCCCGCCGACCTACCCCGTCAGTTTCTGGCACACCATTTACTTCCACGACACGACTGGCGCTAGCGATTGCCCGGCTGGGCCGTCCGGTGCTGACCTTCCGGGCGGGTTCGGCTGGCTACAGACATCGACCGGCTGTCAAACAGCAACCAGCGTCGACAACTGGTTTAACGACAGCACTGGCCGGCCACCGCCTAATAGCTGTACTTGGCAAATGTTGCAGCAAATGCAGGGACAGATCGTCTACGTTCCGATCTTCAACAACACGAACGGCCTCACCGGATCAAATGGCCAGTACTACATCGCAGGCTATGCCGGATTCTTCCTGTCGGGGTATTCGATCGAGGGCCAGTACAAGGCAAAGGACCTCGCGACGGGGCAGTATCCCTGCAGCGGTTCGCAGAGCTGCATCTCCGGTTGGTTTACGTCAGGCCTTGCCCCTGCCACTGCCACAGGTGGCGGCGGCGAGGACTATGGCGTCGAAGTTGTCAGTCTCACGGGCTGATCGAACGAAGGAATCGATATGGCAAGGCGCACCGTTTTGCTCGTGCTCGCGGTTGTGATAGGGCTTTTCGGCGCGGGTGCCGTCGGCCTGTATGTCAGCAAGGCCGACTCGCGGGCACAAGCAGGGCAGCAGCAAGAGACCGTTCTCGTCGCGAAGAAGCTCATCAAGTCTGGCACGGCGGTCGACGTCGCCGAGAAGCAGGGGCTGTTTAAGCCGACGACGATGGCGACCAAGGATGTGCCGCCGGATGCTCTCAGCGATGCCACAAGCATTGCGAAGCTGCAGGCTGTCAGCGACATCTATCCGGGGATTCCGCTGGTGCCGGCCATGTTTTCGCAAACTAACGCAGCTACCGGCGAGCTCACCATTCCCGACGATAAGATGGCAATGAGCGTCCAGCTCACCGATCCAGAACGAGTCGCGGGCTTCGTCGTTCCGGGCTCCCGCGTGGCAATCTTCGTCACGTTCGACGTGAATGCCAGCGGAACGAAGGACGGCCAAACGGAGGACGTGACTCAGCTCCTCTTGCAAAGTGTGCCGGTGCTCGCGGTCGGACAAGAATCGCTGCGCACCGAGACGAACGGCAGCGGCGATTCAAATGCCTCGAACTCGAAGGATGCGGTGCCGGTGACGGTGCTTACAGTCGCTGTATCACAAGACGAAGCAGGAAAGCTCGCTCACGGTGCCCAGGTGGGCAAGCTGTACTTCGCCTTGTTGTCACCGCAGTCGGCGACTCATCCCGCAAACGCACCGGTCAGCGCCGATAGCATCCTAAAAGCCAAGTGAGTGATGAAACATGGCAGTTCTCGTGTCGAACGACCCTACGAATACTGAACTCTTCTCCGCCGCAGTAGGCGTGGTCGATTTCGTAGCAGGCAGTGTCGCGGATCTGCGTGACTGGATGAGCAACCGGCCCGATGAGGAGGTCATTGTTCTCGGTCCTGATATCGACCTAGCGATTGCACTGGATGTCGCCTCTGTTGAGCGTGTCGTTCATCCAACCACTGGCGTCGTATTGATCCGCCACCGCGTCGACAGCGGCACTCTCGGACAGGGCCTGCGTGCGGGCGTCCGCGAACTGGTGGCGGCTGACGACCTGCACGGCTTGAGTGAGGCCTGCCAGCGATCGATATCTTTAACCCGGCAGCTACGAAATTCGGCAAGCGGCATCGGCCATCGTGTGCACCAAGCCACGGTGGTGACCGTATTTTCAGCCAAGGGCGGATGCGGCAAGACGACCGTCGCGACGAACCTCGCGGCGGCCTTGGCCGACGTAGGGTCACGCCGTGTCTGCCTGGTCGATCTCGATCTAGCTTTCGGCGATGTCGGCGTCGTCTTGCAGTTGCAGCCAAACCGAACCATCGCTGACGCGGTTTCTCACGTGCCGCTCGATCAGGTAGCGGCCGAGTCACTCGTAATCAATCGTAGCCCTGGGCTGGACGTCATTCTCGGGCCGATTGAGCCCGGAATCGCGGAATCCATCCCTGCGCAGCTAGTGGGGCAACTGCTCACGGCTCTCGGTGCGCTGTACGACTACATCGTGATAGACACGCCCTCGAACTTCAGTGACCACGTTCTTGCCGCCTTCGATGCCACCGATTACTACATTCTGTTGGCGACACTCGATGTCGCCGCTGTGAAGAATTTAAGGCTGACTCTCCAGACGCTCGACCTGCTGGGCTATCCGAGAGATCGTTGGCGAGTCGTGCTCAACCGTGCCGACGCGAAGGTTGGCCTGTCGGTAGCCGACGCGCAAAAAGCACTCAACGTTTCGATTGCGGGCGAGATCCCCTCGAGCCGAGCGGTGCCAGCATCGATGAATCGGGGCGTTCCGCTCGTTCTCGACAGCCCTGGACATGCGGTGTCGGCAGCAGTCAAGCGGCTTGCTGGAAGCCTGGCAGCGCGTACACCGGCGGGCTCCGCGGATGGCGAGCCATCCAACAGCCGCACGGGTTTTGGATTCCGGCGCGGAGGAAGGGCCCAGCATGCCACTCGCTGATCGACTCGCCGAAGCTCAGCGGGCGCGCGCCGCCGAGGCAAACCGTACAACCGCGCCAGTGGGAACGCCCACGCAGCGGCGCCGTACGGGCGGTAGGTACGCAGACCCGTTCTTTCACGTCAAGCAGACGGTGCACGCGGCACTAGTCGAGACGCTGGGTCGCAAACTCTACGACGCCAAGATGACGCAAGCCGAGCTTGAGCAGCAAGTGCGGCTCACGCTCCAAAGCGTGCTCGAAAGCGAAGAGGCGCCGTTGACCAACCAGGATCGCACCCGCATCGCCCAGGAAATAGCGGACGACATCCTCGGTTATGGTCCGCTGGAGCCATACCTGCGTGATCCGAACGTTACCGAAGTAATGGTCAACGGCCCCGACCAGATTTACGTCGAGGTCGCGGGCCGGCTCCATGTCGCCGTGGGGCGCTTCAGCGACGAGGCACATCTGCGCCGAACCATCGACAAGATTGTCGGCCGCGTCGGGCGTCGTGTCGACGAGTCGAGTCCGATGGTAGATGCGCGACTGCCTGACGGCAGCCGGGTAAACGCCGTCGTCCCGCCGATCGCACTGAAAGGCTGCCTACTCACGATTCGGAAGTTCGCCGCCGACCCTCTCACGGCAGAGGATCTCGTCGCTTTCGGCACGTTTAATTCAACCGTCATGAGCCTGATGTCCGCGTGCGTACGCGGGCGCCTCAACGTCCTCGTGAGCGGTGGCACCGGTTCTGGCAAGACGACGACGCTGAACGTCCTATCGACGTTCATCCCTTCAGAAGAGCGCATCGTTACCATCGAGGACGCCGCGGAGCTGCAACTGCACCAAGATCACGTGTTGCAGCTCGAATCGCGACCGGCAAACATCGAGGGCAAGGGCCACGTCAGCATCCGCGACCTCGTGAGAAACGCATTGCGCATGCGCCCCGATCGAATTGTCGTCGGAGAGGTCAGGGACGGCGCGGCTCTGGACATGCTCCAAGCTATGAACACCGGCCACGACGGGTCACTCTCGACGGTTCACTCCAACTCCCCCCGCGACACACTCGCGCGGCTGGAGACGATGGTCTTGATGGCGGGCATGGAATTGCCGGTTCGGGCGATCCGCGAGCAGATCGCGAGCGCGGTTGACGTGATCGTTCACCAAGCGCGGTTGAAGGACGGCACGCGTCGAGTCACTCATGTCACAGAAGTGGTGGGCATGGAGGGCGACGTGATCACCTTGCAGGACCTGTTCTTGCTTGACTTCGGAATGGGGTACGACGCGTCGGGACGGTTCATCGGTCAGCTGAAGTCCACCGGCCTGCGCCCAAGGATGGTCGAGAAGTTGCATGATCACGGCGTAAACGTCGACCTGTCTGCCTTCGCATTCGAGGCGTTCGCCCGATGAGATTCCTCCGACTGCTTGGCGTGCCATTCAGCATCGGCATTTTGACCGCCGCGCTCGCAAGCTCTCCACCCGCGGCGGCTGCCGGCCCGTTCGGAACCATCAGCGACGTGGGTGTACAGAACGGTCATCTCCAACTTCTTTTCGCCGCCCATGACTTGCCGGTCGGAGTCGGTCTCGCTCCTGACAAGATAACCGTCTCGATTGACGGTACCTCCGTTCCTGCGAAGGTGACCTCGGCCGCTTCGTCGCAGCTTCCCGGCAGCATGGTGCTCGCGATCGATACCAGCGGATCGATGGCTGGTAGCAAAATCGACGGTGCCAAGCAGGCCGCTGATGCACTCTTGCGGGCCTTGCCATCCGACGTCACGGTTGGCTTGGTGGCGTTCTCCGACGAAGCGAAGCTATTGACCGCTCCAACCGCGGACCGCCAAGCGTTGAGGAACGCGATTGGCGGCCTGCGTGCTGGCGGAAACACCGCCTTGTACGACGGCGTTCTTACGGGCCTGAAGGTACTTGGCCCTGCGGGATTACGCCGAGTGGTCGTGCTGAGTGATGGCGAGGACACTCGCAGCAAAGCCACGCTCGACGACGTCGTCAGGCAAGCCACGCAGTCGCACGTGATGGTCGACGCGGTCGCCTTCCAAGCGGAGCCTGGGCTCCAATCCACGTTGGGTCAGCTTAGCTCGGAAACCGGAGGTGACCTTTACGCGGCCACGAACACAGCGGGAATACTGACGGCGTTTTCTTCGGTGGTGAGGTCATTCATCACGCAGGTCTACGTCGACGTCCCGGTTCCGTCTGGCTTGACCGGTGAGACGGCGACCATCATCGTGAGGGCCGTCACGGCAGACGGCACCCTCACCGACAGCACAACGCTCGAGCTTTCGGCCGTCGCGGCGCCGAGCACAAGCCTAGCTGCCGGCAACACACCGGCCGCAACCTCGAACAGTGTGGCCTCGCCCCATTCGACGTCGCGGGTTGTCGCCCGCGATGTTGGAGTGGCGGCGCTCTTCGTGGCCTTCGCGATATTCGGCTTCTTGGCAATCGATAGCCGCTTCACGCATCGGAAGCCCGAGCTCTCGGAGATAGTCGGGCCCTACGGGCGGGCTCAAAACGCCACTGCCCGCAAGACCATCACCGCGCAGGAAAAGCAAGCCCGTCCGGCACAAGTCGCCCTCCGATTCACTGACCGGCTGCTGAAGGCCAACGGGTGGGGCCAGCGGCTCGCGCTTCGGCTCGATCGCGCGGGCTTGCGCGTTCGGGCAAACGAGTGGCTTGTGCTCCAAATCGGATCCGTCGTGGCACTGACGGCACTCTTCGTGGTGCTCGGCGCCAATCTCGTCGTTGCCGCCGTGGTCTGCTGCGCTGTCGTCGCCATGGTTCCTCACGCATGGGTCAGTCATCGCATCAACAAGCGACGGGCTGATTTCTTGGCCCAACTGCCAGATGCGCTGCAAGTCCTTGCCGGAAGCCTTGCCACTGGCTATTCGCTTGACCAAGCGCTCGATGCTTTGCTTCTCGACGCGCCGGAGCCGCTCGCCGGTGAGCTCGGCCGAGCAGCATCAGAGGCGCGCCTCGCAGTGCCACTCGACACGGCATTGTCGGATTCGGCGCAACGAATGCAGCTCGAAGAGTTCGATTGGGCAGTCATGGCGATACAGGTTCAGCGCAGCGTAGGTGGCAGCCTTGCCGAGGTCTTGCGCAATGTCGCGTCGACCATCCGCAAGCGCGCCGCCCTTCGACGCCAAGTCAGGGTGTTATCGGCAGAAGGCCGGATTTCGGCTTACATCCTTATCGCCCTGCCGCTATTCATGGTGACGTTCTTCCTATTGTTCAAGCCGCAGTACTTCCGCCCCATGTACACCTCACCGGGTGGTGTGATGGCGCTATTCGTCGGTGCGGTCTTTATGGTCTTGGGCTGGTTTTGGATGCGAAAACTCGTGAAGGTTGACGTCTGATGCATCAAGAAGGCCTGTTGATTATCGGGCTCACGGCCATCTTCATGGCGGTCAGTATCGGCGTGTTGATCGCAGCTACTGCCCATCAGCACAAGAGGGTCCAGCGTACGCTTGCCGTAATCGGTAGCTATCAGACCTCGAACATGGTGCACACAGCGACGACGGCGCCGTCGCAGGCGGACACCGCGCTCGATCGGGTGGTACGGCCGTGGGCAGCCGCGGCTGCCAGATTCGCACGCCGGTTTTCGCCGAGCGGCACCGCGGACAGAATCGGGCGCCGGCTCGATTATGCAGGCAACCCCAGCGGTTGGACTGTCGAGCGCATCTTCGCATGGAAGAGTATCGCCGCCTTTGCCGGCGGCGTCGCAACGCTTATCTTCGTGCACGGGCAATTCGCGCTCACCGTCATCATCGTTCTGGTCGGGTTCTTGGCAGGTTTCTTTCTGCCGGATTTGCTGCTGTACAACGCCGGTCTCAAGCGCCAGCAAAAACTCCAGCGCGAGCTGCCGGATGCGCTCGACCTCTTGGTCATCAGCGTCGAGGCGGGGCTTGGCTTCGACGCCGCCTTGTTGAACGCCGCCCAAAAGATGCAAACAACGGCCCTTGCCGGGGAATTCATTCGCGTATTGCAGGAGATGCAGATCGGGCGGACACGCATGGACGCCTTCCGATCGATGGGGGAGCGGACTACGGTGCCCGAGCTTCGAAGTTTCGCTCATTCGCTTGTGCAGGCCGACAAGTTGGGCATCCCGATTGCGAACGTGCTGCGTGAGCAATCAGACGAGATGCGGGTAAAGCGTCAGCAGCGGGCCGAAGAGAAAGCGCAGAAAGTAGCGGTCAAGATACTATTCCCACTTATTTTCTGCATCATGCCGTCGCTGTTCATCGTCATCCTTGGCCCGGGCTTCTTGCAGATCTACCACACCATCATCCACCCCTAGATGCTACGAGTTTCGTGACCGCCGAGGTGGCTCCACTCGGCGGTGATGTCAACGTGACGCTGTCGGTGACAGCGGCACAGCCGCTTCGACCCTGCTTTGACACCACTTTGACGCTCTGGTGACGGCCGCTTGCAAGGCGTGGCACCATAGCTTGGGTTCGCACCAAGCTTTCGAAGGTGCTTCGATGCTTGCCGCTGATCAGGCGCTGTTGCGTCAGCGCCGGCCTGTGGAGGCGTCGGTGCCGCGACCGATCAGACACCCTGTTGCGGCCGGCGGATCCGGTCGCGCCTAATCTCGGGACGACGCCGGCATGCCTCCGACGTCGCGGCGCCGCCGAGACCGCGTGTCGGCGGCGGGGGCGTGCGGGCCCGATAGACTGCGATCAGTGTCGGGGCCGGGCTTGATCTGCCGACGTAGATCGGTATTCGCGAGAGGAACACGCGTTTCGGTGGGAACAACCGGAGCTACGCAGGTTCGCCCGTTCGACATGCCCGACGCCGTTTTCCGGCTGCCCGGCTACTCGTTCGATCGAGACCGTTTCGAGGTCGCCTTCCGCTACCTGCTCGAAGCGCCTGGCACCGCGTTTTCGTTCGAAGAAACGATCGCCTTCCCGAAGCCCGAGATTCCCGTTACTGATGAAGTGCTTTCGATCTTCAATCGCCTGCTCGAACTGCTTTATGTCACCGCCGGTGTGAGCTATTACAAGATCGCGGCACCTCGCGTGATCGATGCCAGCCAGGTAACCCTTGCCGCCGGAGCGCACGCTTTCGCGCGCGACGTCTATACCCGAGGTCTGGGAGAGTTCGCCTTCGTGAACGACCTGCCTCGGGTGCTTGACGCCGATGTGCGGGTGGGTGTCGCTGAGCCTGCTGCTCCCGTCGTGGGCGTGCCAGGACGTTTGCCGCTCGTGCCGATTGGCGGGGGCAAAGACTCCATCGTCTCCGCCGAGGCGTTGCGTGTTGCCGGTCGAGAGCCAGTGCTCTTCGCGGTCAACGCCAACGACGTCATCACCCGTGTTCTTCAACGATTTCCCGGACGGGGCCTCCTCGCCCGCCGTCGCCTCGACCCACAGGTGCTCGCGCTCAACGCGGCCGGCGCGTTCAACGGGCACGTTCCGGTGACCGCGATCAACTCTCTTATCGCCATCGGCACGTCTGTTCTGCACGGGCTGGGTGAAGTCGTGATGTCGAACGAGGCTTCGGCGTCAGAGGCCAACGTCACCTGGCACGGCGTCGACATCAATCATCAATGGTCGAAGAGCGCCGACGCCGAACGCCAACTGCGCGCGGCCGTGGCTACTCACGTCGGCCTGCTCGACGCTTACGGGTCGGCCCTTCGGCCGTTCAGCGAGTTACAGATTGCCCGCATGTTCGCGTCGACCAGCGGCTACGACGATGTCGTGACGAGTTGCAACGCGGCGTTTCGGCCGGGTTCGACCGTGCGCTGGTGCGGCAACTGCCCGAAGTGCCGCTTCGTCTTTCTCGTGTTCGCCGTCTCGATGAGCCGCGAGCGGCTGGTCGCCATCTTTGGTCGCGACCTCCTCGACGACGCTACTCAACTGGACGGGTATCGCGAGCTTGTGGGCCTTGGCGCGCACAAGCCATTCGAATGCGTCGGCGAGATCGAAGAGTCCCGTGCCGCTGTGGCGCTGCTGTCGTCATCGGCTGACTGGAAAGACGCTGTTATCGTCCGCGAACTCGCGCCTGCCCTTGGCCCGGTCCCGGCCGGCTCCTTTCTCGTACCGGCAGAGGCGGCGAGTGGCGAATTTCGCTATATCGACGACGTCCGCGCGTTCGCGAAGCGGTGCGAGGAATTTCGCTGATGGCTCCACTGGGCTGGAAAGACCTCGTCGGCGCGCGTGTCGGCATCTACGGCGCGGGCGTCGAAGGCACCGCCAACTTCTTGAAGTGTGGCCACCTCGGCATCTCACCGGTTGTGGTAGACGATCGCCCACTGCCCGATTTCGAGAAGCGGTACGGCGTCGAGGTACTGAAAACTGACTCGGGCGGCCTCGACGCGCTTCGCGGCTGCGACGTCGTCGTCAAGGCACCCGGCATTTCGCTGTACGCACCGGCAATCGTTGCCCTTGATGAAGCCGGTGTCCGTGTGCTCGGTGGTCTGGCGCTGTGGTTTCACGAGGCGCCCGCCGAGCGCGTGCTCTGCGTGACGGGCACGAAGGGCAAGAGCACGACGACGAATCTCGCCGGCCACTTGCTGCGAGCGGCAGGCTTCAAAACGTTCGTCGGCGGCAACCTGGGTGTGCTGCCTTATGATCCTAGCGTCGGCGCGGATTTCGATTATTGGGCCGTCGAAGTGGCTAGCTTTCAGACGCCGCATTTCGAAATCGCGCCCCCGGTGGTTGCGGTGACGTCGTTGGGCGAAGACCATCTGCCCTGGCATCAAGGCGATCCCGAGTTGTACTACCGCAACAAGTTGTCGATCTGCCGTCGGCCGGGGGCTTGTGTCACCGTGGCGAACGGCGACTCAACCGTCTTGCGCGAGCATCGCGGGCTACTCGGGCCCGACGTCGACTGGGTCACGACCGGCGATTTCGAGCCCTGGCTCGATCAGCTTTCGGTGCCGGGGCGCCACAACAAACGCAACGCTTTGATAGCGGCGACTGCCCTTCGGCACATGGGCATCGACGCGGCGTCCGATTCGGAATTTTTGCGCGAGGCCGCCACGACCTACGTCGGGCTCGAGAGCCGATTGTGCGTCGTCGACACCTTCGACGGCGTCACTTTCGTCGACGACAGTTTGGCGACCAACACGGTGGCGACCCTCGCGGCGGTCGAATCGTTCCCCGGTAGGCGCATCGCGTTGCTCGTCGGCGGGCAAAGTCGCGGCATCGATTACTCGCCGCTCGCGGCCGGCTTGCGAACTCGCGACGACGGTGAGTTGCTCATCGTCACGATGCCCGACAACGGAGCCGAAATCGCCGATGCGATTGCCAAGCTCGACGCGGGCTCGCCCGTTCGCGTCGAAGCCGCCGAAGACTTGCACCACGCCGTGTCGATCGGTTTCAGCTGGGCACGGCCTGACGGTGTCGTACTTTTATCTCCGGCCGCCGCTAGTTTCGGCCACTTCGCCAACTATCGCGAGCGCAGCGCGGCATTTCGCGCGGCGGTCTCGATGTGCCGCACCGGCACGAGTGCTTGATCAGACTCGCGTAAGGCGCAAGCCGCAACCGCGGAAACCGTGCGGGCTTCGCCGTCGTCCAAGTGTTCACGACGATGGGAGCGAACGATGCGCGGTACAGCAGCGATGGCCGGTTGCGCCCTGGTGATCGCCAGCGTCGCGGGGTGTGGGAGTCGCGGCGCGAGCGAGCTCTCGACGCCCATGACGAGTGGCGACCAAGCGCTGGCGGCGTGCGCAAAGATGTTCGGGTCGGACGTCGGCAGCGCCGGCCCCACGACGATCGGCGATATTCGCGAATCCGGGGGAGGGCCAGCTCTTACACCGCCAAGCAGCGGCGTGGCGGAAATGCCCGCGGTGCACGCCTTCGGCGACGAGCCCAACTCGGCTCCCGGCGCCTGGTGCTGGGTCAGTTCACCAGGGGAATGGACCCTCTTCGGCATCGACATGCGCGGCACGCGGGTGGCGATGTACACGGTGACAGGCGTGACCGACTCGACGCCCCCGACGCCGCCCGCTGGCATCGCCGCATGGCTTTAGAACACGGGCGCGCCGCGATGCGCGCGCCCCTCGAGAACTGCGGCGAAGCGTTACGTTTGCTGCTCTAGCAACGGCTGGTTGAGAATCCACTGCTGGCCGAACGGGTCGCGCAGTCGGCCGCTGCGCTCGCCGTAAAACTGATCTTGCAGTTCGTACACGACCTCGGCTCCGGCTTTGCGCGCCTGCTTCCACACGACATCGACGTCCGCGCACTTCATCGACATGACCGCGGATACGAGACCGCCCAGGTGATCTGGCGAGCGAGCCGGCACGTCGGTGTCACCGGGATCCTCGGTGATCAGCACGTCGCTCGTACCGATGCGCACCATGGCGTGCACGAGCCGGCCGGTGTCGTCGACGAAGCGCTCGCCGATCTCGTTCGCCCCGAAGGCGTTTACGTAAAACTCGACCGCCGCATTGCCGTCTGTGACAACGATTCGCGGGTTCACCGACAGTGGTGGCATGAGTGTCCTCCCGGTTTGTCGATGTAGCGGTGATACCCGCCGCGACCTGCGAGACGACGTCCCGCGCGAGATATCCACAATCCGTCGGCACGCCATGGCGAGGCGTGGCTTCTAGCCGTTAGCGTTGACGACCATGGAAGCGTCAAGTCGTTGTCGCCGGCAACACCGTCACGCGAAGCACCATCGAGGCGGGGCACGTGGGTGTGCCGCTGCCGATCTCGCCGACTTCGCGGCGTTCGACGAGGTTCGTTGATGCCCATTCGCGACCTGTACATTTCGATCGACATCGAGGCAGACGGCCCCATCCCCGGCCCCACCGGTTGGGGATATTCGATGCTCAGCCTCGGCGCTTGCGTCGCCGGGTTGATGGACGACGCCGAGTTCACTCGCGTCGACCCGTCGTCCGACGCTTTCTACACCGAGCTACGGCCTATTTCGGACGACGTCGTGCCGCAAGCACTCGCGGTGTGCGAACCCGCCCTCTCCATGACCAGAGCCGAATTGCGCGAGAACGGCGCGGAGCCGCGCGCCGCCATGCGCGAATTCGTTTCGTGGGTGAGGTCGATGGAGGCCAAGTATGGCGGGCGCGCCGTGGCGATCGGCTGGCCGTCGTCCTGGGATTTCGGCACCTGGGTGTTTTGGTATCTCATTCGCTTCGTCGGCGAATCGCCTTTCAGCCACGGCCAGCATCGCGACATTCGCGACGTTCTGGCCGCGAAACAGGGGTTACCGGTGCGCGGTATGTCGAAGCGAACGATCCCGCGCGCACTTTTGCCCAAGCACCGCCATACGCATAACGCACGTGACGACGCAATCGAGCAAGCCGAGTTGTTCGCCAACGTCATGACCAATCTCTAGGCAAGGTTCGCCACCGGTAAGTGTGATCTACCGCGCTGACGCGCGCGCACGTTTCGTAGGCGTGATCGCGGCAAGCATTTGTAGTCGAGTCGAGCGTGTGCCGATAAGTAGGGCCTTGGTTCGCTTGGATGCACGGAAGGGACGTGCGCATGGCTCAGCCAGATGTCCTCTCGGCGCTGCTTGGGTTGTTGCGGTCGTCTCACACGAGTGGGCCCGACGAACTGGGGCGGCTTGCGCAGGCGGCAGGTGCCGATCTCGGCGCCGATAACAGCCGGATCTTCGTCCTCGACTACGACCAAGTCGTCTTGATTCCGTTGATTTCTCCTCAGGAGAACGTCTCAGTGGAGGCGATTCGCATAGAGGGGACCATGGCCGGCCGTGCGTTCGGTGATATTGGGCAGCGGATCAGCACCACCGGTGACCAGCGCACCCTGTGGACTCCGCTGCTCGACGGCACGGAAAGGCTAGGTGTCTGGCAACTCGACTTCGCCGCGAGTGCGCAGATGAGCCGAAGACTTCTCGAATCGTGCCGCGATACGGCGGCTCTACTGTCAGAGCTTTTGTTGACCAGGTCGTTGTACGGCGATCTCATCGAGCGCACCCGTCGAAGGAAGGCTTTGACGGTCGCCGCGGAGATACAGTGGCAAATCCTTCCGCCGCTGACATTCATACACCAAGCCTTCAGCATCGCCGCCAATCTCATTCCGGCCACCCGCGTAGCAGGCGATTCGTTCGACTATGCGCTCAACGGAGATTTCGTGCACGTCGCCATCTTCGACGCCATGGGCCATGGATTGGAAGCAACCTTGCTTGCGGCGGTCGCGTTGTCGTCACTTCGTAATGCCCGTCGCAACGGGCTCGACCTGGAGCAATCGGTGCGTGAGGTCGACCAGGCGATAAACGCGCAATTCGGTCCCGACAAGTTCGTGACCGCGATCATCGGAGCACTCCATACCGCCACCGGTTGGTGGCAGTGGACGACCTGTGGCCATCCGCCCGCACTGCTGATGCGCGGTGGGCGAGTAGTGAAAACCCTCGGCGGCGGCATTGGGCCGCCGCTCGGCATCGGGGAGTTACCCGACCGCCTGGTTGTCGGCGCCGAGCGTCTGGAACCCGGAGATCGGCTGTTGCTCTACACCGACGGCGTAGTCGACGCGAGAGATGCCGACGGAAACTTCTTCGGCACAAATCGTCTTGTCGCGTTTGTGAGCCGTGAGGCCGCCGCGGGCCGGCCGGTTGCCGAAACGCTTCGTCGGCTCAATCTTGCGATCTTGCAACACCAGCAGGGCAGGCTTCAGGACGACGCTACGACCGTCGTCCTCGAATGGGCGACCAATGAAGTCGAACGCAGCACGATAAAGCCGCCATCAGCCGAAGTAGCAGATCAAGACGGGTGCGCCGCCAGGGACTCGAACCCCGAACCCGCGGATTAAGAGTCCGCTGCTCTGCCAGTTGAGCTAGCGGCGCGTGATTTGAGAGATTACCAGGCTGCCCGAGCCTGTTCTCAGCGGGCAGCCGCGCGGGGGTGGGTGGTGCAAGCGACGCGGAGGGCGCTATGCGGTGCGCGCCGTGGCCGGCGCTGCTGCCGCGCGCTCGTGCGACCCGATCGCCTCGCGTTCGTACATCTCATGCGACCGCGGACCGTTCGGATCGACGAGGTCGATCAGCAATGTGATCGGCAAGCCCTGTGCCAGCGCGCTCATCAGCGGGTGCTCGTCCTGAAACCGGCTCGTCATGATGTACCCCTTCCGTCTTACATCGGTGGAGTTACAGTCATGTAGTTCGGCCGCACGGCGGAAAACCTTTAGCCTGATCGGCCTGATTGTTTTCCACAGGTCGAGGTGCGCCGGCAACGTCACCGGCCGCGCCGGCCCCGCGGGCTTTCGCGTCGTCCGGCTTGCCATTGCGCGAACCGTTCGATGTCGCGAGCGGCTGCTTGTCGGCGTCCGGGGTGAACTCAACGGTGACGCGCACCTCGGGCCGGCGCTCCTCCATGCGGGCGAGCCGCTCGAAAGTCGCTCGATCAGCCCGCGTCAACGGCGGCTGCGTCAACGAGCGTGGCCATAGCCGATAGCGCAGCACCACGTTGACCTCCGCCGCGAGCAAGGTGAGCTGCGCCGCGACGAACAAGAACGAGAGCAGGCCGATGACGATCGCGAAAAATCCGTAGACGTCGCTGGCATTGGTGAGCGCATGGCGCACGTAGAGTCCGCCGAACTCCTGCAGGGTCTGCCAGAAGATCGCTCCGAGCAGGACGCCGAGCCAGACGTCACGCGGCCCGAGTGCCTCGGCGGTGAGCACCGTGAAGATTGCGTAGAAGACCCCGAGGTTGATCACGAAGGCGACGAGTACGCTCCAGAGCCAGCCGAGGTCGCCGCCGAGCCAGGCGGTGCCGAAGCCGGCGATTGTCGTCGACGCGATCGTCGCGATGAACAAGACGGCGAGCCAGAGATAGCCGCGAAGCTGGCGTTTGAAGAAATTCGGCCAGTCCTTGTACGGGATGTTCCAGACCGTGTTCATCGCGTTGAGCGCCGCCTGGCCGACCCCCCGGGCACCGTAGAGCGTGCCGAGCACACCGATCGTGAGCGCGAACCAGTTGCCCTGCAACGAATGCGTGTTGTTTCGAAGTTGCGTGCCAATGATGGGGAAGTTGCCCACTGCCGACTTGAGTAGCCGCTGCTGCAGCCCAGGATCGCCGCTCAGCACCCAGCCGAGAATCGTCGCGAACAACAGCAGCAGCGGAAACAGCGCGAACAAGCCGTAGTACGCGATGAGTGCGGCTTTGCCGGCCGCCTGGTCGTTGCCGAACTTCTGCATGACGGCGAACGGGAAGCCGACCACGGCATGGCGCTGCTGGAATCGATCGAGGCGGCGCACCTGCCGTTCGAGCACGTTCACGAGACGTCGCGCCCTCCTGCCGGGATTGTTTGGTCGTTCCCGGTTCGAGCGCGATCAAAGACCGGACGACGGGCAGCGGACGCTGCCCACGCCTCACGCCGGCTTGTCGACGGTCGATCGATCAATGGGGTGAGCGACGGGAGTCGAACCCGCGACACCCGGGACCACAACCCGGTGCTCTGCCAACTGAGCTACGCCCACCATTCGCGCCGCGAGCTTCCTGACGAGGCTGCCGCGCGTCGGCCCGCGATTGTCGCGCGCCTGCTCGCAAAGTGTATCTGTGTCAGGCGTCGGGGTCGGTATCGGATTCTTCCGGCACGGCATCGGCGACCGCGTCGACCGGTGTGCCCGTGATCTGGGCGGCGATGGCGCGCGCGGTCTCGGTGTCGGGCCCAGGTTGTGGCACGAACAGCGCCGCCCGGTAGTAGCGCAGCTCTTCGATGCTTTCGCGGATGTCGGCCAGCGCCCGATGGCCACCCTTCTTTTGCGGACTCGCGAAGTAGACCCGCGGATACCAGCGGCGCGCCAACTCTTTGATGCTCGAGACGTCGACCATGCGGTAGTGCAGGTGATGGTCGAGCGCTGGCATGTCGCGAGCCAAGAAGCCGCGGTCGGTGGCGATCGAGTTGCCGCACAACGGCGCCTTGCCGGCGTCCGGTATGAACTTCTTGACCTCCGCCAACAACAGTTCTTCGGCCTCGGCGAGAGCCAGGCCGCTCGGCAGTTCGTCGAGCAGCCCGGAAGTGGTGTGCATGGCGTGCACCACCTCCGGCATGTGGTCGAGCGCTTCTCGCGGAGGCTTGATCACCACATCGACGCCGTCGCCGACGATGTGCAACTCGGCGTCGGTGACGAGCAGGGCCACCTCGATCAGCGCGTCGGCTCGAAGGTCGAGCCCCGTCATCTCGCAGTCGATCCAGACCAGGTAGTCGTTCACGAGATCACACTCTAGGCGTTCGCGCCGACATCGCCATGTACCAATCCACAGCCTCGGCTGTCTCAGTAGCCATGTCGATCACCTTTGCGGCTTAAACGCGTCCCTCATGACACCCCTAGATGTCGCAAGGGACGTCGTACCCCCCCGAACGTGATCGCCGCGTACGAGCGGGTTAGCCGCCGATGTACGACATTTCGATCTTGTGGCGTGCCGAGCCCGGAGTGTGGGAAGCGCGAAGTTCCGAATACCGGTCGGCACGCACCGACCACAATGAGCGGACGGCGTCGTCGAGCGCAGCCGCCAGTTCGTCGCCGTCCAGCCCATTTCGCACGACGGCCCGCAGGTCGTGCCCGCGCGAGGCGAACAGGCAGGTGAACACCTCGCCGATGGCCGACAGCCGAGCTCTCGTGCAGCTGCCGCAAAACGGCTGCGTGATCGAGGAAATCAGGCCGATCTCGCCGGCGCCGTCGAGGTAGCGGTAGCGCGACGCCACTTCGCCTGCGTAGTTCGGGTCGACCGGCTCGAGTGGCCACCGCTTCGAAAGGCGAGCCACGATCTCGGACGACGGCACCACTTCGTCGAGCCGCCAGCCGTTGGTGTCGCCGACGTCCATGTATTCGATGAAGCGCACGATGTGGCTGCGGTCGCGACCGAACTCGGCGATCGTTTCGAGGTCGGCGTCGTTCCAGCCGCGGCGCACGACCGTGTTGAGTTTGATCGGCGGGAACCCGGCGTCGGCTGCCGCCGCGATCCCTTCGAGGACGGCGTCAAGCGCGATCTCGGTGTCGGCGATTTTTTTGAATACGTCTGGATCGAGCGTGTCGAGGCTCACCGTGACGCGTGACAGCCCGGCGGCCCGCAGCGCCGCGGCGTGGCGAGCGAGCACTGAACCGTTGGTGGTAAGGGCGATGTCTTCGACTCCCGGCACGCCGGCGATCATCGAAACGAGGTCGGGGAGCCCAGCCCGAAGCAGCGGTTCGCCGCCGGTGAGCCGCACCTTTCGCACGCCCGCGCGGGCGAACGCGGCGACCACGAGAGCAATTTCTTCAAAGCTCAGCAGCTCGGAGCGCGGCGCGAACGCGAAACCCGGGCCGAAGATCTCGCGCGGCATGCAGTAACGGCACCGCATGTTGCAGCGGTCTGTCACCGACACCCGCAGGTCGTGCAGCCGTCGGCCGAGCAGGTCGACGGGCGCGTGATCAAGAGCGGGGCGCATCGCCGGGTCGCTAGTCAGAGTGGTCTCCCGTCGTCGAACATGGGCAAGTCTGTCCTGCCCATCTCGAGATCGCCATCGCAATTCCGCCCCGTGAAGGTTCGTCACTCCTCATCATCGCGCAGCTCCGGTCGCCGTGCCGTGTGGTGGTGTTCACACGTTCCCGCGCGAGACTCATGGCGTCAGCCCAAAGAAATCCGTCGGCCCGAAGAAAATCCGTGTTGACCTGTAAGAGGAGCGGCTTGCGCGACATTTAGTGGACGTGGGCACCGACCCGGCCGCGCAGCGCTACGCCGCGCTGTACCGCACGCATGTCCGTGCGGTGTACAACTACGCCTGGCGCCGCGTCGGTGATCAAGCCCCCGACGTCGTCTCTGAGACGTTCATTGTCGCGTGGCGACGCATGCCAGATTTACCGGACGACGAACAGCTTCCGTGGTTGCTCGCCGTCGCACGCCGCGTCGTCGCGAACGCCGTCCGGGCGCGCTCGCGCGACGTCCGGCTCGATTTCCATCTGCGAGCGGCGCTCGCGGCCGGCGTCGGTGTGGTCGAGCCTGACCACGCGCAACTGCTGTGCGCGCGCGACGAGGTGCTCACCGCGCTCGCGAAGCTCAACCCTCGTGATCAAGAGGCCCTCCAACTTGTTGCGTGGGAAGGCCTAGAAGCCCGCGATGCCGCGCGCGTCGTCGGTTGCAGCGTCACCGCGTTCACCGTGCGACTGCACCGCGCTCGCCGCCGGCTCGCCCAACTGCTCGGCGCAACCGATGCCGACGAAGGCCCGCACCGGCCTGGCCCGGACGTCGACACCGCGCCGCTACGGGAGAACGCATGAACGACGTCGACGTGCTCGAGCTGTTGGGTCGACACGACCCGGCAGCGGTGGAGCGGCCTTCTCTCGACCCCGATTCCGTCGAACAGATGTGGCAACGATTAGTCGCGGGCATCGAAGACGGAGCTCGCCCGAGCGTGCGGCCACCCGCCTCGAGAGAAATGAAGCTGGTCAGGTCGGCCGTCGCGGCGGTTATCGTGCTGGCCCTCGTCGCCGCCGGGGTATTCGTGGCCGCGCGCGGCTCCGCGCCGTCCGGGCGCCACTATGTCGCGCTCGAGCCGCTTGCGTACTCCGGCGACGCCAACCCGGTACCTGCCGCGCCAACGCTCGATCGGCTAGCCGCCGTCGCCGCGGCCGCGCCGTCGAAAGGAGCCGGCAGTTGGTATTACGTCGAAACCGCCGCGTGGTCGATGTTTTCTGGTGCCGGGCCGGCTGATCTCCCGGTCGGCGTGCCCGCGGTCGGTGAGCGATGGATCGGGCCAGACGGCGTCGAGCGCGTCGTATCGCATCGCGACTTACCAGTGCCGAAATCCGGGTTGAAAGCATGGTTCGACGCCGGCATGCCGCTTTCCGGCGGCAAGGCGAGCGACATCACGGCGCGGGCGACGGTGCGGTTTCCAGCTGTGCTGTCGAGCGATCCAGCTGACATCGAGCGACAGCTCCTCGATGCCGAACTAGGCACGAACCATAGCGGCGGCCCACCTCGACAAGCCGAATTGCTCACCGCGGTCAAGGATTTGCGAGCGGAACGTTGGATCACGCCACGTGAGCAAAGTGCGTTGCTCGCCATGCTTGCTCGCCAGCCCGATCTGATCAGTCTCGGCACTGCCGTCGACCGGCTCGGCAGACCAGTCGATGCCATCGCTTTCGACAGTGCCTACTCGGGGCTGCCCACGAGATATGTATTGCTCTTCGATCCCGGCACCGGCACCTTGCTGGGTTCCGAAGACATACTCACGAAAACGGCAGGCAAACTCTCAGTGCCTATCCCGTCGGTGATTTCTTACATGATCTACGTTCGCGACGGTCATGTCGACGACGACACGAGCCTCCCGTGAGCGGGCTCTGGAATTTCGGAAAGTCGCGACGAGCCCATGAAAACGGAGACGCATGAAACCTCGGCTCACGTTCGCCGCACCAGCCGCCTTTCTCATCGCGCTAGTACTCGCGCCGATTGGATTATCGACGGCTACCGCCGCGCCGATCCGTCCCGCGGACCCGTCGCCTCCCGCGTCTGGGGTTCACGGCGAGGCCGCGCGATTGCTCCAAGCACAGATCGATCGCCAACTTGCCGCGCATGGCGGCGTCCAGGTAAGTCCCTACGAGATCTCTTACGGCGATCGTGCGACGAACGGACCCATCATGGTTTTCGCCGATCCGTCAACCGGAAAGTTTCCGACCGACCCGACAAACCGCGTCGAGGTCACGACCCGCACTACCGGGACGACGCCCGGGGCGTCAACCGCGCGGAGCCTTGTTACAACCACGACGTCGTATCGATACGGCTGTCCCTACAGCGGCTGGACCTGTTTCTACCAAGACAGCAACTTCAACGGGTACACCTGCGTCAGCGGGCCGAATTCGTGTAGTAGCGGCGCCCGCATGTTGGAGTTTCAGTCGTGCGGCTGGCAAAGTCTTGCCACATATGGCTTTTCCGACCAGACATCGTCATGGGTAAACGACACGAGTTCGTACGTCTCGGTGTACGACGGGTCTGGCTCGCAACTTTGGTCGGAAGCGCCAGGTGCGCTTTCTTCTTACGTCGGCGCCGCGAACAACGACCGGGCCGACAACTTCTGGATCGTCTGCTGATGGGGCGACGTCATGGTTTGGCGGCT
>JBDZVM010000035.1:28803-39486 GCA_040255675.1 Actinomycetales bacterium
GGGCCGACAACTTCTGGATCGTCTGCTGATGGGGCGACGTCATGGTTTGGCGGCTCTCGGGTCGCCGATGACAGGGCGGCCGTCGGGCCGCCTGTAAGCAGGGGGAGAGAGGGGCCGGCAACGAGGGGTGCCGGTCCCTCACTTTTTCTGTTGTTCGTATGTCTTTCCTGCCTCGCGACTGAAGCTTTTCGTCGTCCCAGGGTCGAATCAGAGCCTCAGCACGCTCGCTGATCTCGCGGCGCTGTTGCGAGTCTTCTAGACTCAAGCCGTGGCTCTCCGCCGGGCGACAGCATCGACGATGACGGCGGCGACCAAGACAATCGCGGTCACCATGAATTGCGCGGCGGCACTCATGCCTAGCAACCCCATTCCGTTATAAATGGTCGCGATGACGATTCCGCCGAGCACCGCGTGAAGCGGCTTGCCGCGTCCGCCGAAAAGGCTCGTGCCGCCGATAACCGCCGACGCGATCGCGTACAGCACCAGGGTTCCGCCGTCCAGGCTTGTCGAAACGGAGCGAAGCCTCGACGCGTAGATGATTCCGGCGATGCCGGCGGTGAAGCCGACGAGCGCAAACGCGGCGGTACGGACCCATGCCAGGTTGATGCCCGCTCTTCTCGCGCCTTCAGGATTTCCGCCGATGGCGTAGACGTAGCGGCCGAACCGCATCTTGCTGAGCAGGAAGGTCCAGGCGAAGAGCACACCGAGCACAATCAAGACAACCCAAGGCATGCCGCGAATCGGTACGAGCGCGCCCCTGTTGGTATTCGTGATAACCAGCAGGACGACGGCTGCCGCCGCGGCGACGAGGATTTTGATTACGGTCAGAAGAACGGGTGGCGCCACCAAGCCGCTGGCCCGCCTGCGCGCGTCGCGGCCGATGGTAATGATGGCGTATACGGCAACGATGCAGGCCATGACGATCCACCCGCCGGCCGGGCTAAGGTTGCCGTTGGCGAGGTTGTTGATGACGTTGTCGGAGATCGGAACCGTGCCGCCTTGGCCGAGTATCTTGATCATGAGGCCTTGCCAGCCCAATAATCCGGCGAGCGTTACGACGAAAGACGGCAATCCCAAGCGCGTGATGAGCGAGCCTTGAATAAAGCCGATCGCCGTGGTTGCCAAGAGGGCGATGATAATTGCCGACCACCACGGCCAATTACGCGGCGCGCGCACAAGCTCCGCGACGACAACCCCGCCAATGCCGGCCACAAACCCTACCGACAAGTCGATTTCGCCGAGTAGAAGCGCAAAGACCTCAGCCATGCCGAGCAGCATGAATACGGCACCCTGCACGAGGAGGTTGGTAAGGTTTCCGGCGGAAAGGAAGTTGTCGTTGCGCACTTGGAAGAAAATGGCAATGCCGATGAGACCGAGAACGATCGGCAGCATTCCGCTTTCGCCACCCTTGATACGGGAAAAGACATCGCGGGCGTACTGCGAAAGCGATTCTGTGCCAAGGCCCGCCTCGAGCGCGGCGCCCGGCTCGTCGACCGCGCGGTCGGCGTCTGACCGGACGTCGGGAAGCTGGCCACCCGCGTGAGACATGGCTCAATCTCCTCCTTTGTCAGGCGGAACGAGGCTTGAGGGCGCTGCTCTCGTTGACCGGCCCGTCGTCATGAGCTCGACCACCATCTGCTGGTCGAATTCCTGCGCGGGCCCGGCCGCGACCAAATGGCCGAGGTGCAAGATCGCGAGTCGGTCGGCAACGGCGAATACGTCGTTGAGGTTGTGCGACACCACCACGACCGCGAGGCCTCGTTCGGCCAAGCGCTTGATGAGGCCGAGCACCATGGCGGTCTGCGCGACACCGAGAGCGGCCGTGGGCTCGTCCATGATGACGAGTCTCGAGTTCCACATGACCGCCTTCGCGACCGCGACGGCTTGGCGCTGACCACCTGAGAGTGACGCGACCCGCTGGCGAATTGATCGCACCGTCGTCACGGACAGGCTCGCGAGGGTGCCTCGCGCCGACTTCTCCATAGCGTTCTCGTCCATGACCCGTAACCGAACCGGTTCGCGGCCGAGGAACATGTTCTGCACGATGTCGAGGTTGTCGCACAACGCGAGGTCTTGATAGACGGTCTCGATGCCTAGACCTGCCGCGTCATGAGGACCGCGCAGATGCACTGGCCGGCCCTCCCACAGCATTTGACCGGCGTCCGGCTCCCAGATTCCGGCGATCGTCTTGATCAAAACCGTTTTTCCGGCACCGTTGTCGCCGACGAGTGCCGTCACCTGGCCGGCGGGAATATCGAGATTGATGTTCTCGATCGCGCGTACCGGCCCGAAGCTCTTGCTGATTCCCCTCAAGTGAAGCAGCGGAGCGTCCTCCACGGGTTCTCCAATCTCCGGTGCTGACGCCGCGGGCGCGGCCGGTTCTGGCACGTCGCCGAGCCGCGAACCGGTCGCGCTGCGGTAGTGATTCGCCTCTATCCGGGCCGATACCTACGAAGTCGAGATACCCGCTTTCTGGCATGCCGCGGCCGCCGCGCCCGCGCAAAGCTGGGCCGGTTTGACGAAGCCGTCTTTCACCACAGTCGAGTTCATGTTCTGCGTCGTCACCCAGATGGGAGTGAGCAGCACAGAAGGAACGTCGGAGTTTGCCTGAGTGTCTTTGGTCGTGCCGTTGACGAACGAACTCGGCGGTTGCATGCCCGCACGCAAGAACAACGCCAGCGCGGCGGCTGCTTGCGCTTCCAGGTAGATCGGCTTGTAGACGGTACCGCATTGGTACCCGGTGAGAACATTCTGCAGCCCGGTCAGCGTTGCGTCCTGGCCCGTCGTCGGGAACTTGTTAGCCGGAATGTTGAGCGTCTTGAGGTACGAGATCACCGCGTTCGCGGTGTCGTCGTTTGGCATGACGACCGAATTGATGTTCTTGTGAGCTGTGTACTGCTGCTGGAACGTCGTCTGAGCTGTTGGCGGATCCCACGTGCCCGCGGGCTCGCCGACCTTCACGTAGTCGCCCGAATCGAACTTCGACTTGAGCACGCCGTTGTATCCCTGAGCGAACAAAGTGGCGTTGTTGTCGGTAGGAGCCCCACGCATAACGAGGACGTTCGGCTTGCTGACGTTCCACGCTTGTACGCAGTCGACGAACCCCTGGCCGATCAACTCGCCGACCTTCACATTGTCGAAGCTGACGTAGAAGTCGCGACTGCCGCCGAGGGTTAGTCGGTCGTAGTCGATGACCTTGACGCCGCGTGACTTCGCGGCATCCTCGATCGCTTTGCCGACACCTGAATCGATCGGGTCGACGATCAAAACAGTCGCGCCCTGCGTCATGGCGGCTTCGGCCTGCGTCTTCTGCGTCGCGTCACTGCCTTGCGCGTTAGTAATAGTGAAGTCGCTCGACGTAAGGCCTGCCGACTGGAACGCCTTGGTCAGGTAAGGCTGGTCGAATGAGGTGTACCGCGCCGACGTCGTTGTTTCGGGCAGAAGTACGCCGATCTTTCCCTTCCCCGCGCTGGCGAGCGGCTTCATCGCCGTCATTACCGAGAAGTCACTGGTAAATGACGTCGGGGTAAGGCTTTGCGCAGACCCGCTCGCTCCGCTTGAACCGCCTGGGCTCGCGGAGCCGGGAGACGACGAGGTCGCTGTCGTGGCTGTTGTCGCACCCGTAGTCGAAGTCGGCGTCTTCTTGCTGCTACCACAGGCCGCAAGCCCGACGGCCGCCAGCGTGGCTAAGCCAAATGCGCCGAGCCTTTTACTCCATGGGACCGTCATTGGTTCCCCCTTCCTTTTGCCGCGAACTCGCTGCGCTACTGATTGGAAGACACCCTGTACCTAAGTAAGAGCGCTCTCGCAGCGTGCTTCCAGTCTTTGGTTGCACTGAACGGGCAAATAGGGTCTAACGGCCCTCTCGTCACAACGTTCGGGTCACGCTGCGATGACGGCGCGGCAAGTCGCGCTCATGATCGGCGTTTGCGGAAGGTTTAGATCGTGCTCCGACGGCCTAAGCGTCGGCGGGCGATGCCGACGACCCCACGCGGAGCGAAGAGCGCGAACCCAAGAAGTAACACACCGAGGACGACGCGGTTGCCCCCGGCTGGAATGTCGATGCCGTATTGGCTCAGATTCGGGATTGCGGTGCGGAGCCACTCCTCCAAGGGTATGACGATCATCGCTCCGATCAAGGGGCCTTGCCATGAACCAAGGCCACCGATGAGAGCGACGAGCACGATATCGATCGAGAACGACAGGTCGAAGGTCCCCGTTGGTTCGATATAGCCGGTCATGAAGGCCGTCACCGCACCGGCCATCCCTGCCAGTGCCGAGCCGAGCAGCAAGGCCCGTAGCTTCACACCGAAAGTGCGCACACCGATCACCCGTGCGCCGTCTTCGTCTTCTCGAATCGCTCGCAAGGCGTGGCCGAACTTCGAACGCTCAACGAGAAAGGCGACGATGGTGGCGAGAATCGCCAAACCGAGGAATACGTCGAAGAACCGCATCGCAAGGGTGCGCGAGCTGCCCGTCGTGTCTACCGTTGTGTAGATGCCCTGAACCCCGCCCAAGAATGGGCTGTTGAATACGAGCACCTGAACCAGGACGACGAGAATCAGCGTAAAAATCGCAAAATAGAAGCCACGAAGCCGGAGCGTGACAAAACCGATAGGGAGCCCGACGACCACGGCGATCAGACCGGCCGGCAATATTGTCGCCCACATGTTCCAGCCGAGGTGGCTGTTCAGCAGCGCCGCGGTGTAGACGCCCCCGCCGTAAAGCACTCCGATCCCGAAGTTGAGGTATCCGCCGTAACCGCCGAGCAGGTTCCAGCCTTGTGCGACCGCTACCGTGAGCAGGGCAGTCGTGAGCGTGGTCAACGTGCCAAGGTGCACTGAACGCGCCACGACCAGCAAGACGACGAAGAACACGGCTACGATGCATGGGCCCAGCCACACACGCGAGCGCCTCTCGGATCGTGCGCTCGACTTTCGAGCGGGCGCCAAGGCGACGTCGTCTGGCGCGATACTCGGGTCACCGGGGGTTCCCGGGGCCTCGTGTCCGTCGGTCTCGTCGTATGTTCGCGGTTCGGTCATTACACGATCCTCGCTGGTGTACTGACAAGACCCTCTTTGCGGACAAGGAGGGCGCTGGCGAGCAGGGCATAAAGGATCAGATACGTGTACTGGGCAGGCAGGTAGGAACCCGCCAAGGATTCGACCAATCCGACGAGCGTTCCCGACATCAGAATGTTGGCAACCGAGCCGACGCCCCCGAGGAGAACCACGAGGAAGGTCCAGGCCAGCCAGCGCACGTGTTCTTGTGGGGAGAACGGCAGGTTCAGCGCGAGTACGGTGCCGCCAAAGGCGGCAAGTGCGATGCCCAGCGCGAAGACATGCCGCGACATCCTCGCTACGTCGATACCTACGAGCGTTGCGACATCGCGACTCTGGCCGATTCCACGTATAGCGGCGCCGGTATTGGTGCGAGTCAAGAACGCGTGAAAGGACAACAACAACAGGAGGGTTACTCCGGCGGTGACGAGTTGCGCGACCGGGATGTTGAGGGTCCAAAACCGTAGCACGGCACCTAGGTAGCCGACGTCGACGCTACGAGTATCTGTTGCCCAGATAACGATCGCGACGCTTTCGACGGCGACCATCAATCCGAAATATGCCAGGACGCTGGTCGTGTCGCTTTCGCGTGAAAGACGCCATGCCGTGCCTCGATGCAGACCGAGCCCGAGAAGATAGAACAACACGATCACGGGCGGGATCGCCAGTAGTGGGTCGATCCCGTACCCGTTGACGAACTGCCAATAGACGAGCGCTGCAAGCACGAGAATCGCGCTGTGCGCAATGTTGATTATTCGTAGGACCCCGAGGATCACGCTGAGACCTAGCGCGAATCCAGCGTAGGTGGCGCCGAGCAAGAGGCCGTTGGCGACCGCATTCGCCAGTTGGGTCATGATGTCGACTCCCCAGTCACAGATTGAGCCATTGTTTGATCAGCCCGTCCAGCGATCCGGCAAAGTCTCCTACTTCGCCCTCGAGGTGGTTTCGTCCGTACGTGAGGGTGTAGACGTAGTCGGCGATGTTTACCGCCGCTCGAACGTTTTGGTCGACGAGCAATATCGTGCGCCCTTCTGCCTTCAGTTTCGCAATCTCGTCGTACATGCCGTCCACCAGGATGGGCGCCAGGCCGACCGATGGCTCGTCGATAAGAAGCACCGATGGATCGAGGAGGAGGCTGCGCCCGAACTCGAGCATTCTTGCCTGGCCGCCACTCAGGCTACCTGCCGGGCGTCGCCTCAAGGCCGCTAGCTCCGGGTATCGGTTGAAGGTGCCTTCGATGGCGGCGGCCAATTTCGTCGGTTCTTTACGCAACAGCCAGCCGCCGAGGCGAAGGTTCTCTTCCACCGTGAGGTCTGGGAAGACCGAACGGCCCTGGGGGAGGAGTGAGACTCCTCGTTCGATCCGCTCTCGTGGTGTCAGTGCACTGATGTCGTCGTCGCCGAGCTGGACGCCGCCCGTGCGCGCGTAGAGGAACCCCGCCAGAACTCTGAGAACCGTCGATTTGCCGGAGCCGTTCGGTCCCAAGACAGCCGTTACTTTCCCTGGCCGCACCTGCAAGCTGACGCCATTCAAGACCAAGTCGTGTGTGTGGTAACCCGCGACGACGTCGCGCATCCGAAGCGTCGGCGCCTCTGTGGCACGCATCGTGGTCGGCACTACTCCTCACTCCCGTCGACAGCATCGAGCGGCCGCCCCAGGTAAGCCTCGATGACTTCGGGATGCGAAGTGACTTCCTCAGGCGACCCCTCGGTGACGACCGCGCCCGCGCCCATGCAGATGATGCGGGAGCATAAGCGCGTGAGGTCGGGTATCTCGTGGCTCACGATGAGAAACGACGTCCCGCGCTCGTTGCATTCGCGGATGCGCGTTCGCATCAGTTCCTTGACGCTTGGATGCACGCCGGCGAAGGGTTCGTCCATCAAGACGAGGTGAGGGTCAGTCATAAGGGCACGCACGAACTCGAGAAGCTTTTGTTGGCCGCCGGACAATTCGCTGGCGGGCGTGTGCTTGTGCGCGGCGAGTCCGACGAATCCGAGGAGCTCATCGACTCGGGCTTGCCACGCTCGTGCCCCCCCGCGCCGATGCAACACGGGCACCAACATGTTCTCGGCCAGGGTGAGTGTGGAGAAGACCCGCGGGGCTTGGAAGGTCCGCGCGATGCCCGCTTCGATGAATGCGCTACTCGACGCCCCCGACAGGACTCGACCGCCCACCTTGATGACCCCGCTGTCAGGTGAGTAGACGCCGTTCAGCAGGTTGAGCGTGGTCGTCTTCCCAGAACCGTTGGGCCCGATGAGCCCGACGATTGATGAGGAGCCGATGGCGAGGGAGGCACCGCGCACGGCCGTTAGACCGCCAAAGCGTTTCGTAAGCGAATTCGCTTCGACAACCGCGTTCATGTACGAATCTCCCTCGCCACCAGACGTCGCTATTTGCTTGACGAGACCACCGGGTCTGATGTTGCCGCGGCAGGTGGCCAAACGACTTGGTCGCCCTTGTCTTTCTGGTACTGCGTGAGCAGGCCCGCGAAGTCGACTGTGCCGTCATCGCTGTCATATTTGAGCGTTCCGGCGGCCGTCTCGAAGGAATGACCCTGCACATAATCCCAGAGCGCCTTTTGGTCGAGCGTCTTGGCCCCCTCGACGGTCTGTTGCAAGACCTGGAGTGCCGCGAAGCCGGCGATCGCGTACGCGGGAGGAGAGTCGTACCCAAGCTTTTCCTTCAGGTGCTGCGTCAGGTCGGCGAGCCCCTGGGCATTCGTCTTGGGCGACGACAGAGTGGTGCTGAACACGTTGAACGCGCCGTCTCCAAGGTCTTTCCAGTTCGGAAGGGTAGTTACCTCGGCGCCGCAAGAGCAGTACAACCGCGGGTGGTAGCCGACCTGGTACACAGTCTTCGCGATCAAGAATCCATCGTTGGGCAACGTGAGAGCGAGTAGGGCGTCCGCGTTCGACGCCTTTACTTGTTGGATCATACTCGTGAGGTTCGTAGCCTTGCTGTCGTATTTCTCGTTGAAGACGACCTTGATGCCCGCTTTCTTCGCGAAGTTCACGGCGCCATCGGAGTCGCTGTATCCGTTCAGCGCGGCGAGCGTGAACGTGGCCTGCGCCGTGACGATCGCGATTGTCTTCGGCTGCTCGTTCGCGGGCAGACTCGCAATCATGTCAAAGAAAGCTTTGCTGTATTCGGTGTCTTGGTACGTCCAAGAACTGATCAGGCTCTTGTACTTCTCGTGAAGCTGCTTGCTCACGAATCCGCCGTTAAACAGGACCTTCTGAGCGCGAGCGGCGATCGGCACAATCGCGCCGCCGATTGCGGTCGAGAACGGCGCCAACAATAAGTCGGCGTGGTCGCGGTCAATGAGCTGCTGGTAGAGCTGCTGAGCGGTCGTCTGGTTGCTCTCGTCGTCGTATATCTTGAGTTCGACCGGCCGCCCGAGAAGACCGCCGGAGGCATTTACCTGGTCTTGCCAATACTTGGCCGCCGCGAGGTATCCAGCCGACGGGCCGGAGTTCGAACCGGTGAGACCAAGAGTTCCGCCGATCACAATCGGCTTTCCGCTCCCGGCCGCTGCCGAACTCGACGAAGTCGCGGCAGCACTTGGGGTCGAATTGGCAGGTTGGCTCGCGGATGAGCCTGTGGTTGAGCCTGATGAACACGATGCGAGAACTGTGCCGACGACGGCCAGTAACGTGGCAGCGAGTCGGCTGCGCTTGGCCATTGAAAAGCCCATGACGCCTTGTTTGCCCTTTCACTTGTATGCGATGGAGATGCACGAACTTCGGGAATCGTCGGCAGTAGCGAGTTGTGAGAGCGAGGCCGTAAACGCGCATGTAGCGGTACGCGTTGGTGTTCGCCCGAAGCTCACCACGCCTTTCCTGGGACTGCAATGGCTCCGTACTGTGACACTGCGGATTGAAGCCTGTCAAGCAAAGCCCTCATAACGGTGCCGAATCATTGAGCGTGACGATCTTCCGAAATCGCATAATGGCCCTCCCTCTCAACAGGTATCGAAGACTTTGCCCAGGCAACGCCGAGTCAGCGTGCACAGCTCTTTGGCTGAAATGTATGCGGTCGGATGTTCGGCCGGTGCCGTAGAGTGACAAGATTCATGGATCGTCCTCACAGGACAAGTCCCAGTCGTGCGTGACAGAATCGACGACGTCTGTCAAGCGAGCTTTTTCGAGCAGCGCCCGGCGAAGACGCCCGAAAAGACGAGCTTGCCCATGCGTCAGGGCGGCGGTGATGATCCCGTCGCGGCTATACACCCAGGCGGCTGGTACGCCGTTGTTGGCTCTGAGTCGTGCTATTGCGTCGCCGGGCATGGCGGCACCGACGTATTGGGTTCGAATGCCGTACTGATCTGACCAGAAGTACGAAGGGCCACAGCGGATCGGCGAGCCGTCGTCGCATAGCAGGCGTCTGACCATGACGTCAGCTTGTTCCGTCGCGGCGGCCCAATGCTCGTATCGCACGTGCCGATCGAGTGTTGGCTCGAACCACTTCGAGACGTCACCGACTGCGTAAATTCCATCGACCGACGTTCGCCCGTACTCGTCGCAGACGACGCCGTCGTCCAGCAGAAGGCCGCTGCCGTCGAGCCATTGCGTATTCGGACGTATTCCGACGGCGACGAGTACGAGGTCAGTTCGAATCCGCGAGCCGTCCGCTAGCGTGATCTCACGTGCCGTCGGGTCGGTATTGCCGTTGAGTTCGTCTACCCGAGCGGCGCATCGAAACGTCACTCCGTGATCCTCGTGTACCTGTAAGAGGTACCTGGCGAAGCTCTCGCCGAGTGGCGTCTTAGCGAGCGGAAAGGGCCCAGCTTCGACAACTTCGACACGTGTTGTCGAGCTGAGCGTCGCCGCGACCTCGAGACCGATGAAACCCGCACCGATGATAACGACGTGCTGAGCTTCCGATGCGGCTGTGCGAAGGGCAATCGCGTCGTCGAGGGTGCGCAGGGTTAAGCAGCGGGAAAGTAGCCCGGCACTCGCGAGGTTGACTGGGCTCGCACCAGTTGCGATAACCAGCCGATCGAAGTTGATCGAGCGCCCAGACGCAAGATGGATGGCCCGGCGCTCGCAATCGAGGTGTTGCGCCGGCGTGCCGAGAAGCCATTCCACACCAAGGTTATCGAGCTCGCTTCGAGCGCAGAGCCGAGTGGCTTCGACGGTCTGCTTTCCGGCTAAGAGCTCCTTCGATAGCGGAGGTCGGTCGTAAGGTGGCCACCGCTCGTCTCCAATGCAGGTGATTTGCCCCGCGAAGCCGTGTCGACGCAATGCTTTGATCGTATGCAAGCCCGCCAGGGAGGCACCGACGATTACCACGTTCGGCGATCGTCGACTCACGGATTCCATAAAAGATCTTTACCTGTGCTCGGACAACGACAAGGCCGAGTTCGGGCATGAGGCAACTGCCTCGCGAACGATGGCGATGTTGTCGTCGGTCACCTGCCCGATGATGACGACCCGACCGTCCTCGTCCGAAATATCGAACACCTCCGGCGCGATGAGTACGCAGTTGCCAAAGCCGCAGCACTTCGTTCGGTCTGCCTCGACGTGCATCGTTGTCTCCTTAGTCGGCTTGCCGACGTCGTCCGCTTATTCGGCTTGCCGACGTCGTCCGCTCAGTCGCCTAAGATGACGTCGGCGCTTTTCTT
>JBDZVM010000036.1:0-1467 GCA_040255675.1 Actinomycetales bacterium
TCAGCGGGCGAGCCCGCGCAGCATCAAGTCCAGGTTCTCGGCACCGTCGGTCGTGACCTTCACCGGTATACCCCAATCTTGCTGGTGCAGATGGCAGGCGGCGTGATCGGAAGCATCGTCGCAGGTGGCCGCGCTGGCGGTGACGTGCAGCACGCCTTCACTGGGTTCGTCGGCGATCACGACCGTGCGCGTCAACTCTGGGCCGCTGCCGGCGCCGTCCAGCAAAAGCGTGGGCGGGCTGGCTTCGACGGTGAGTCTGGTCGACGGGCCGAACCGGTCGTCGAAATGCTCGCCGGAGGGCGGCGTAAAAGCGATAGTGAGCGCAATGTTGCCGGCTCGTAACGCGGTGGGGTCGCGGCGAGTCGCGTATTCGTGTGCCTCGTTGCTGACCTCGTGTCCGCGAAGCGGGACGGCGGTGAGCCGGTGCGCGCCCGATTCGACGACGACGAGCACATCGTTCGAAGCAAAGGCGTCGCTCGGCTCTTCGAGGTTGTTCGCGAGCGTCGAGACGGTATCGCTCGCCGGGTCGTAGCGACGGATCGCGCCGTTGTAGGTGTCGGCGACCGCGACCGAACCGTCGGCGAGCGCGGCAACGCCGAGCGGGTGTTGCAGCAATGCCTCAGCCGCCGTGCCGTCCTTGTGGCCAAAGGAAAAAAGCCCGCGCCCGATAGCGGTGTGCACGACACCGGCGTCGATGTAACGCAACGCCGAGCTTTCGGAGTCGGCGATCCAGAGCCGGTCGTCGCCGACCGCGAGACCTGACGGTTGCGCGAACCACGCGTCGTCAAGTTTGCCGTCGACCAACCCTTCGTGGCCGGTGCCCGCGAAGAGGCGCACCGTTCGCGCGACCGGGTCGAACGCAACCAGCTGGTGAGTTCCGGCCATCGCAATGACCACAGCGGAAATCGCCGGCCACCACACGACGTCCCATGGGCTCGACAACTCGATGTCGCGAGCCCCGAACTCGCCGGTAGTGAACGGCGTGAGGCGTTGTTTTCCGGTGCCCGCGACGGTTTGCACGGTGAGATCAGTAAGCCGCAGTCCGCGCAGCGCGTGGTTGACGGTGTCGGCCACCACGACGTCGTAGCCGACTATCTCAGCGATGTCGTTCGGTAGCAGGCATATGCCCTGTGGTTCAGAAAATCGGGCCGTTTCGGCCGCGCCGTCGCGCAACCCCCGCGAGCCGTCGCCGATACGGCGGCGCACGTCGTCGCCGTCCAGGATGACGATCGAGTGGTGGCCGGAGTCGGAGACGAGCACCCCGCCGTCCGGTAAAGAAATTGCCTTGCCAGGAAAGCGAAGTTGCGTGGTCGCAGCCGGTGGCGAAACGTACGGCGCGTCGCCCCGGCGCAACGTGCCTTTGCTTTCATGGACGGCGACAAGCTCGCTGATGAGCGTGTCGAGTCCGGGGCCGTGGCCTTCGCCCGACAGGTGCGCGACCACGTAACCCTCGGGGTCGACGACGAC
>JBDZVM010000036.1:1567-39063 GCA_040255675.1 Actinomycetales bacterium
GTGATCCCGGGCGTGTTGATCCAGCCGCCAGCACCGAGTAGTTCAGGGGCGCGCACGCGGGTAGTGATCACCATTCGATGTTTACCCGAGCGATCGCTGTACCGGTCTGTGGGCCCTTGATGGCGCGCAATACCACGCGAACTCTCTCGTCAGCCGACCAACCGCACGCTCGCAGACGCCGGGGCACGTTCGAACTGGCTACCGTGATGGACGTGGCCGGACGGGCAGGTCGGTGCAACAGCAAGTGCCGTGATGATCGCACGGCGTGACGATGATGCCTCGGTCGACTCGGCACCCACATTCGGCGCATCCAATGTCCATAGGATCGACGTTACCTCGCGGGCGTCGGGGACGCTTCCCGATCCGAAGCGAGCCCACGAAAGGGCCCCGGCCTCAAAGCACCGGAGGCAGGCGCCGGGGGCTCAGTTTATGTTTTTCTGAGGCGGACCGACGAAGTGTGTTACCTCCATGATTGCCGTCCTGACCTGACGCCATGTGGCGCGGTTTGGCACGGGCGCAGCGCAACGGACGAGAGAGTGCGCGGAGCCCAGGCAGTCGTCATCGGGGTCAGGCTTGTCAATGACGCCTGCTACTGCGGTGCTCCTTGGAGCAGCGACAGGAAACCGCACCGCGGTGTGGGTTGACCAGTTGCAGATTTCTTGCAGAGCGATTCCAGCGAGAGCGATGAGACCTTCTCGGTGAACTGACATACCGTCGTCTGGATCATGTTTGAAGGCTGCCGGATGCACATGGTGCTCGCCTGTAATCAGATCAGGCGTAACGAAGTCTGGCTTTCGAGGCAAACGACGAAGCAGAGAGTCGGTATCTGGGATTGAGGTGTCGTTCCATACCCACGTAGTTGGGGTCGTCATCGTCTGAATGCTGCACGCCAGTTAGGATTCGCGGTGCCCACGGATGAAGATAGCGTAGCGAGCGATTGCCTCAGCGTGCGCGTGACTTCGACATCGATGCGGTCGACGTCAAGGACCACCTTTCCTGACGAATCAGTCGCTCGAGCGTATCGAGTTCCATCCGCTTCAACGTCTATCTCGATGGACGCCTTCGCGGCTCTCCAGTAGAGCATCGCACCTCCTTCGCCATCAGGCGCGATAGACGGATACACCGAATCTTCGCCTTGCACCGCCCGCAGTATGGTGCGCGTCTGCTCGATGACAGTTCGGGAAATCCTTTTATACCCTGCTTCTGGCCAGTCCGTTTTACCAAGTTCATGAAGGCGCGCGGAGGCATACGCCATGAAATCGCTTTCGGCCCGGTAAGCCGCACCAGCCCACGGGTCGTCAACCAACTTCGTTAGTGGCGCGGCCCTCGGCGTCTGCAGGGCCCAATAGCCAGAACTGACCTGGTGGAAAACGGATCTACCGGACTCGTGGCATGCTCTACCTGCCGTCTGTCTCGTCACCGAAATTGCCCCCACTGATTCTTGAGTGACTCGTTCGAGGTGCTGAGGAAGGTAGTAATCAGTGCGTCGTGTGCTATGTCTAGACTATCGAACGGTTGCTCGTCTGCGCTGAGATCTCGCTCGACTTCGATAAACATTTGGCATTCGGATCCGCGCTCACCGTCTACGCCTACTAAGACGCTGCAGTTCCGGCTCTCCTCGTTAGCGCATTGATGGAGTCGAATACCGCTGTAGTCAGTGTCGCCGATGGCCGGAGCGCCGCTATCGGTTCGCCAGCCAGTCAAGATGCCGACGGCGAAGTCAACACTAGAGTAGCCAGAAATGACATTTTCGTATTTGCATTCTGTGGACGAGTAGACAAACTGGGCGCTGGCTTCGCTTGAGACGGTGGATTGGAAAAGTTCAAACCTCTTCCGCAGATCCTCGCGCAGCTTCAGATACCCAGGGTAATAATCTCTTTGCTGTTCGTCGGTGCTCCGTTGGAAGGTCCAACTTAGCGCAAACCGATCCTGCTGAACGGTAATCCTGCGACCATTGTCGGGGTTCGAGTAGACGAGTTCCGGGAAGGGCCATTGACCCTCTGGAGGTATGAACCGAACTTCACGATCATCGGTCGCGTGTATCGGCGCCCTCGGAGCAAGTTCTTCGGTCTCTGGAAAGTCTGACCTCCACTGTTCGCGGAGACCCGCGAGATGGCTTACCTGGATTCGCTTGTCGAGTGCAAAGCGGATTGTCAGCGTAACGTCGCGCACTGGTGGGCGACTGAACCGCACGTCTACCGTCATGCTTGAGGTTCCTCTCGTGAGGACTCATGCCCGAAGGTACAAGATCTCTGGCCGACTCGGCGGCAGGCCGGCCGGTCGCGGTGTCGGACCGTCATGTTATCGAGGCGACGAGCAATGGCGTGGTCCCACGCGGACGTATGTCGGTCACATAGAGATCATGCCATGAAGGCATGCGGATGTGGCCAGGTGGCCCAGTCCATGTCAACGTCCTCGGCCCACGAGTTCGCGACCCGTTCAACCCCGGCGCCTACTCTGCGACCGGCTCCTGTGCGACCGGCTCCGGAGTGCGCGGACGGTGGGCACCTCCGCGCCGGCGGTATGTGACACCGGCGTCCTCGAGCAGCCGGCGTACGCGACCGATCGAGTAACCGGTCTCTTTGCAGATCTCGCGGATGCTGCGGCCGCTCTCGTAGCGACGTAAGAGATCTTCACCGACGACAGCGCGTTCGGCGCTGGTCATGCGTTGCCCCCGACGGAGTTCGGGTGTCTTCGTCATGTGCCAGATCTTCACACCGACGAAGATCGGTTGCCAGCTTGGAAAATCCCGATTTGGTTGCGTCTCGCGCAGAGGTGATGCGCTTCACACCCTGCGCGGCACCGGCAATCCGAGTCGACGGTCTCGCAAGACTGGAAATTCGGCACGAATCTTCGCAACAGAGCCGAGATCGATCGCGGCGGTCAGCACCTCTTCGTCGTCGCCGGCTTCCGCGATTGTGTTGCCCCACGGGTCGAGCACCACGCTGTGCCCCGCCAGCTCGACACCCTCTTGAGTACCAACCTGGTTGCAGCCGATCAAAAACACCTGGTTCTCGATCGCGCGAGCACGAGTCAGCACCCGCCAGTGTTCGAGGCGAGCGGCCGGCCAGCCGGTCGGGATCACCAGCAGTTCGGTGCCTTGATCGACGAACAGCCGGTACAGCTCGGGGAACCGCAGGTCGTAACACGTCGTCATGGCAAATGTCGTGAGGTTGGGCAGCGCGTACGCGGACACGTCGTCACCCGCCGTCAGCACACGCGCCTCGCCGCTGTCGAACCCGAAAAGGTGCACCTTGCGGTAGGTGTGCACGATCTCGCCGTCCGGTGAGAGCAGGACGGCGGTGTTGTGCCGCTTCTCGCCCTCGCGTTCGATGAACGTGCCGGCGAGTACGTGCGCGTTGATGTCGCGCGCCGCTGCCGCGACCGCTTCGACGGCGGGGCCGGGCAGCTCGGAGGCTGACGGTTCGTAGCCCTTGAACGCGAAGGCTCCGGGCACCCAGAGCTCTGGCAGGACGACGAGATCAGCACCGGCTTGCGCGCGCACCAACGCGACCGCACGCTCGATACGGGCATTGTGAGGTTCGTTGTCGTCGACCCGAAGTTGAATTGCCGCGATGCGCATAGGGGCGATTCTCGCAGAAGCGGTCAAGCGGAGTGGGCGCGCTTGGTCGTCGAACTGGCACCTACAGCCGGGCGAGTAACGAGGCGCCCGGGTCTTCGAGGAAGTTCGCCACGTCACGCAAGAACCGCGACCCCAGCTCGCCGTCGATGATGCGGTGATCGAACGAGAGTGCCAGTGTCGTGACCCAGCGTGGGCGGACCCGGCCTCGATGCACCCACGGTTGCTCGCGCACCGCGCCGAACGCCAGGATCGCCGCTTCGCCCGGGTTGATGATGGGTGTTCCGGTGTCGATGCCGAACACGCCCACGTTCGTGATCGTGAATGTGCCGTGCTGCATGTCGGCCACCGACGTGCGGCCCTCGCGCGCGGTGGTCGCCAGTGCGTTCAGCGAGCGCCCGAGTTTCGGCAGCGATAGCGCTTCGGCGTGCTTGATGTTCGGCACGACGAGTCCGCGCGGTGTCGCGGCGGCGATGCCGAGATTCACGTAATGCCGGACGACGATTTCCTCGTGCCGGTCGTCCCAGACCGAGTTGATCATCGGGTAGCGCTCGACGCCGAGCAGAACTGCCTTCGCCACGAGCAAAAGCGGCGTCACTTTCACGTCCGAAAACTCGGGCAGCTCACGCAACCGCTCGACGGTGTTCATCGAGTTGGTGACGTCGATGGTCACGAATTCGGTGACGTGCGGAATCGTGAACGCGCTTGCGGTCATCGCGGCGGCGGTGGCTTTCCGCACGCCGTGCACCGGAATGCGCTCTTCCCCGCCGCGCGGCATCGGCGTGGCGACATGGCCGGCCGCGTCGGCGTCGGCGGCTGCCTCGACGTCCGCTCTGGTCACGATGCCGTCGGGACCGCTGCCGCGCACCGTCGCGAGGTCGATGCCGAGGTCGCGCGCGAGCTTGCGCACCGGCGGTTTCGCGAGCACGACGGACGCGTGCTCGACCCCTTCTTCGACCGGTGATTCGACGCCATTCGTCGCGGGGATCGGCGCCACGGACGGCCAGGAGTGCACGGGTGGCGCGGGTGGAGATGGCGCGTGGCGCGGACGACGCCGTGCGGGCGCTTCGGCGCGGGGTCCGTATCCGACGAGCACCGACGTGCGCCCGCCCTCCTCGGACGGCGCTTCGGCGGGCGCCGGCGCCCTCTCGAGAGTCGGCACGGGAGTCGGCTCGCCACCCGGTTCGCCAGCGCCGCCCAGGTCGGTGGCCGCGGCCCGTTCGGCGTCACCGGTGGCTGACACGTCAATCGTGATCAACGGTGTGCCGACGTCGACCGTGGTGCCCTCCGGCACCAGCAACTCGCTGACGACCCCCGCGAACGGGCTGGGTAATTCGACGAGAGCTTTCGCGGTTTCGATTTCGCAGATCGGCTGGTTCTGCGTGACCGCGTCGCCCGGCTTGACGTGCCAGCGGCTGATCTCGGCCTCGGTGAGGCCTTCGCCGACGTCCGGCAGCTTGAACTGTTTAAGCGATGCCATGGCTGCCTCCGATCAGAACGCGAGCGAGCGGTCGACGGCGTCGAGCACTCGGTCGAGGTCGGGCAGGTAGAACTCTTCCATGCGCGACGGCGGGTACGGCGTGGAGAAGCCGCCGACCCGAAGTACCGGCGCCTGCAGCGAGTAGAAGCATTTCTCGGTGACGCGGGCGGCCAATTCGGCGCCGACGCCGCAAAAAACCGCGGCCTCGTGCACGACGACGCACCGGCCGGTGCGACGCACCGAATCGAAGAGCGTCTCCCAGTCGACGGGCGACAGCGACCGGACGTCGATGACCTCGATCTCGTGTCCTTCGTCGGCGGCCACTTTGGCGGCGTCGAGGCAGGTTTTCATCACCGGGCCGTAGCCGAGCAGCGTGAGGTGACGACCGGGCCGGACGACGCGAGCGGCGTGCAACGCGACCGCCTCGGCAAGCGGGGTGTCGGTGTCGACGTCCGCCTTCTCCCAGTAACGGCGCTTGGGTTCGAAGAACACGACGGGGTCGTCGCTGGCCACCGCTTGCTGGATCATCGTGTAGGCGTCGGCCGCGTTGGAACACGCGACGACCTTGAGGCCCGGGATGTGAGCAAACAGCGCCTCGGGCGATTCGCTGTGATGCTCGACCGCGCCGATGCCGCCGCCGAACGGAATGCGGACGACGACTGGCATCTTCACGTTTCCGCCGGAGCGGTAATGGATTCTGGCGAGCTGGTTGACGATCTGGTCGTAGGCCGGGAACACGAAACCGTCGAACTGGATTTCGCAGATCGGCCGGTATCCGCGCATTGCCAGGCCGATGGCGGTGCCGATGATGCCGGATTCGGCGAGCGGGGTGTCCATGACTCGGTCTTCGCCGAAATCTTTCTGCAAGCCGTCGGTGACGCGGAAGACGCCGCCGAGCTTTCCGACGTCTTCGCCCATGATGACGACCTTGGGGTTAGCCTCCATCGCTTTGCGCAACCCCATGTTGAGCGCGCGGGCGATCGCGAGCGACGGCATGTCAGCGACCGCCTTCGGGCGCGTAGCCGGCCAGGTAATGCTCGTAGGCGGCGCGCTCTTCGTCGACGAGCGGTGACCCGCCCGCGTAGACCTTGTCGAAAAGGTCGAGCGGCTTCGGTTCGGGCATCGACAGGCAGGCCTTGCGCACGCGGACGGCGAGTTCTTCGGCTTCGCTGTCGATCTCCTCGAAGAACGAAGAATCGGCATGGCCGTTACGCGACAGAAACGCCTTCACCCGCTCGATCGGGTCGCGCAGCTTCCAGGTTTCGAGCTCCGATTGCAGCCGGTAGCGCGTGGGGTCGTCGGACGTCGTGTGTGCGCCCATGCGGTAAGTGAACGCTTCGATGAGGAATGGCCCGCTGCCTTCGCGTGCGTGCCGCAACGCCTTGCGGGTGACGGCAAGACATGCCAGGACGTCGTTGCCGTCGACCCGCACGCCCGGAAAGCCGAACCCGTGCGCCCGGCGGAACAGCGGAATGCGTGACTGCCGCTCTTCGGGCACCGAGATGGCGTACTGGTTGTTTTGCAGGAAGAACACGATCGGCGCGTTGTACGACGCGGCAAAGATGAATGACTCGTTGACGTCGCCTTCGCTGCTCGCGCCGTCGCCGAAGTAGGCGATGACCGCGTTTTCGGCGCCGTCGCGCTGCATGCCCATCGCGTAGCCCGTGGCGTGCAACGTCTGCGCGCCGATCACGATCGTGTAGAGACCGAAGTTGTGCGCTTTTGGATCCCAGCCGCCGAAGTTGACGCAGCGAAACAGTTCGAGAATCTTTTCGGGCGCGATGCCGCGACACCAGGCGACGCCGTGCTCGCGATAGGTGGGGAACACCATGTCGCCGGGTTCGAGGGCCCGGCCGGAGCCGATCTGCGCCGCCTCTTGACCGAGAAGCTGCGCCCAGATGCCGAGCTCGCCCTGCCGCTGCAGCGCGGTGGCTTCGACGTCGACGCGCCGCACCAGCGCAAGGTCGCGGTACAGCCCGCGCACCTCGTCAGGTGTGATCTCGAGCGGGAAATCGGGATTTTCGAGTCGCTCACCTTCAGGGGTGAGCAATTGGATGAAATCGGGACCTACAGTCGGGTCGCTTACGCCTGTCACGCGCCACACTCCTCCTGCTCACCGAACGCGAGGGTCCCTCGCGTTTCGGGACCGGATCGTGCCCCTCGCGGTCGCCGGGGTGCGAACATCGCGGGCCTCTCATACGAGGCAACGCGCGAGACGCCGGCCCGGTGTCTGCCGAGAACCACGATTGCGCCGACCCCGGGTCGGCCGGTAGGCGTCGTCCGAGATCGAATCGCTTCCGCCCATCGTCGCAGATCGGGGCGACGTCGTGGGCCATGGTCAAAAGATGCTTCGCCGCGACGTGTGGTAAACGGGCGGAGCAGCCCAAGGCTTCTCGTGATCACGTACGAATTGTGCCGTTCTTCTACGGTCATTTTTGTTTCGTGATCACACGTGCGTCACGGGCGGGACAGCTGAGGGCGGGCCGGCGCTGGCCGCGGTCAGTCGCGCTTGGGGGCCTTATCGGATTTACCGTCGGACTTGCCGTTGGGTTTGCCGTGGCTGTTGGATTTGCCGTGGCTGTTTGACTTGCCGTGGCCGTCGTCCTTCGACGTGCTGTTCGACCTCGCGTGGCTCTTGCCTTTGCCGTCGTCCGTGCTCTTGTGGTTCTTGTTCTTGCTGTCGCTCTTCTTCGACTCGTCGCTCTTAGTGGGGCTCTTCGAGTTCTGCTCGTGCTTCGACTTGCTTGTGCCCTTGTGCTCGTCGTTGCCGTGCGACTTCTTGTCGTTGGACGTCGACTTCTTCTTGGCGTTGTCTTTCTTGCTCTCGTGCTTCTTCTCGCTGTGCTTCTTGTTGCTGTGCTTCTTGTCGGTCGACTTCTTGTCGCCGGCCTTGGTGGTGCTTGGTTTCGCCGGCGACTTGCCGGTGGAGATGGCGGGAAGCAGCACGATGCCCGTGCCCGGACCGATGTCTGAACTCGTGCCTGGGCTTGGCCCCTCGTTCGACGTGACCCGCGAAACCGGGGTTGTTATCGGTGCGGGCGGCTGGAAGGCGACGCCGGGCGGTTCGCCGCCTCGAGTCGGCGAGAGGGAAGGCGAGGGAGACGGCGAGGGAAGTGCCGTGGGCGTGGGCCGGTGGGCGCGCGCCGACGTGTCGGGATTGCTTTGCGGCGAACGCCCGTCGCCGGGGACGACGACGATGGTGCCGCCCGCCTGCCCGGGTGCGCGACCGAGACCCGCGGCGGCGTTCGGAGTGGGCGGCTGCACCGCGGAAGAACCGATGAAGACGACCGCGGCCGTTGCCGCCGAGGTGACGCCGACCAGCAAGCCGGCGGTCGCCGTCGTCTTGCCGGACGCGGTGGCCAAAGCGGACGGGAGGCTTCGGAGACCAGGGAGGCGGAGCGAGAAACCGAGTTTCAGGTTCGGTCACCTCCCCGAAAGCCGGTTGTTCGCCGAGTGCGGGCCTCGGCCGGTACTCTATACGGAGCGCACAAGCTACGTCACTCAGCGTTGTCGGGTTACGCCGAATGGCCCACTGCCTTCTCGCAAGTTCGGCACAAACCGACGTAAACCTGAGCGGAATTGAATCGCACCTTTTCGCCCGGGCGCGGACGGCGCGCCGATCTGACGCCGCGACGTGTCAGGCGCCGCAACGGGCGCGGCGCGGTAACTCGTCGGGCGCGGTTAGTCGTCAGGCGCGGGGTTCGTGGCGCGCGGCGACGTCCAGAAAAAGGTCGTTGGCTTCCGGCTCGCCGATCGTGATTCGCACGCCGTCACCGGAAAACGGCCGGACGACGACCCCGGCGTTGACGCACTCGGCGGCTAGCTTGTCGGTGTCGGCCCCGGTGGCGAGCCAGACGAAGTTGGCCTCGGTGTCAGGCACGTGCCACCCGCCCTCGCGAAGCGCGGCGACCACGCGCGACCGTTCGAAAACGGTGGCGTCGACGCGTTCGAGCAGTTCTTTTTCGGCGGCGGGTTGGAGCGAGGCGACTGCCGCCGCCTGCGCGACTCCGCTGACTGAGAAGGGCACGTTGGTGATGCGGATCGCGTCGGCGACCGGGTCGTGAGCCACGGCGAAACCGACTCGCAAACCAGCCAAGCCGTAGGCCTTGGAGAACGTGCGCAGCACCGCGACGTTCGGCCGCTCGCGGTACATCTCGACGCCGTCGGGCACCCGTGCGTCTCGAATGAATTCGCGATACGCCTCATCGAGCACCACGAGGCAGTCGCGCGGCACGCGGTCGAGAAACGCCTCGATCTCGTCGCGACGCAGCGCGGTGCCGGTGGGATTGTTCGGGTTGCACACGAGCACGACTTTGGTGCGTGACGTGATCGCCGCGGCCATCGCGTCGAGGTCGTGGCGGGCGTCGGGCGTGAGGGGCACGCGCACGCTTGTGGCGCCCGCGACTTGCGCGATGATCGGATAGGCCTCGAACGACCGCCAGGCGTAGACGACCTCGTCGCCGGGCCCGGCGAACGATTCGACGATTTGAGTGGCGACGCCGACCGAGCCGCATCCGACCACGACATGGTTGGTCGGCACGCTGAACTTCTCGGCGAGTGCCTCGACCACGGCGGTCGCGGTGATGTCGGGGTAACGGTTGATCTGGCCGGCGGCCTCGCCGATCACTTCGAGCACGCTCGGCAATGGCGGGAACGGCGACTCGTTAGACGACAACTTAAAGGTGCGGCCGGTGCCGGAGGCGCGTCGTCCGGGCTTGTAGGTAGGTATGCCGGCGAGGTCGGCGCGCGGGCGCGGGCCGGTCGACGAAAGCGAGTCCGCGCTCCCGCGGTTGATGGGTCGGGTGCTCATGCTCGAACCCTAGCGTGGCGCGAGGCGGCTGCCTTCAAAAGCGAGTCGCGCTCCGAAACCGAGGAAAACGCAGCCCGTGACGCGGTCGAGCCAGCGTTTGACGGCGGGACGACGCAGCAAGCGACTCATGCGCGCGCTAGCGGTAGTGATGACGCCGAACCAGGCAACGCCCTCGAGGGCGTGAATGCCAGCGAGCGCCAGCGAAAAGGCGAGTACGGGGGCGTGCCTCGGCACGAACTGCGGCAGCAGTGTCAGGTAGAAAGCACCCACCTTCGGGTTGAGCAGGTTGGTGAACAGGCCGGTGCGAAAAGCTCTGGAACCGGACGACGAACGTGTCGGCGTCCAGCCTGTGGCGGCTGAGGCCGGCGCTGCCGGCGCGCTCCCGCGTGCGCGCCAGAATAAGCGGACGCCGACGAACGTCAGATAGATCGCGCCCGCGATGCGCAGCGCCTCGTAGGCGGCCTCCGAAGCAACGAGGATCGCGGTGACGCCGGCCGCGCTTGCGGTCGCCCAGAACAACGTACCGAGGCAGACGCCCAAGCCGCCGACCATGCCGATCCGCGGGCCGCTGGCAATGGACGTGCGGACGACGAACATCGTGTCGAGGCCGGGAGTGATCGTCAGCAACGCGGCGGCGACGGCGAAGGCGAGAGCGGCGGCGAGCACGGCGGAACTCTAGGCCGATCGCTGGTTGCGTGTCGCGCGGGTTTTCGGCTTGCGAGCGTGGCGCATGACTGCTCGCCTCTCGTTCGGATGCCGTACCGCGACAAACCCGGCCCGCTCGAAGAGGCCCACCGTGCCGTGGTAGATCGCGTCGATGCCGGGCCAATTCTTCGATGTGTCGACCGGGTAGCCCTCGATCACGTTCGCGCCGTGCGCGTAGGCGTAATCGACGGCAGCTTCGAGCAGGACGTCGGCGACCCCCTGGCCACGATGCTGCTTCGGCGCCCAGAAACAGACCACCGACCAGACGGCGTCATCGGTGGTCGGGTCGGGGGGTTCGGGGGGTCTTAGCAGCCGCGAGTTGAGCACCCGGGCGAATTGATCGCGCGGCGCGACCGAGACCCAGCCGATCGGTGTCTGGTCGCGAAACGCAAGAAGCCCCGGAACCTGGTTGTCGAGAGTGAGCCTTCGCATCAGCAACTTGTTGCCCGCACCCTTGTCGCGGCAGCCGGCCTCGAATTCTTTCGACCGCACGCGAAAGAACGCACACCAGCAGTTCGCGTAGGCGCCGCGCGGCCCGAAGAACCGCTCGAGCTCGGGCCACAGATCGGCCGTGACGGGCCGCACCTCGACGTCCGACATGATCTTTCTCCTCCCCGTCGTGCGCCTAGTGTGGCGGTCGGTGCCGACAGTTTGCGCGGACGGCCGGACCGCCCGGTACCCTTCATCGGTACACGGTCGATCTGACCGTGGGGAGGCTTCGCCTAGTCCGGTCTATGGCGCCGCACTGCTAATGCGGTTGGGGCTTATCACCCCTCCCGGGTTCAAATCCCGGAGCCTCCGCTGCTGTTACAGGCCCGTTCGTCGGAGCGTTGATGGCATCGGTACGGGTCGTGGTCGCGTCGCCGGTCGGGTTGCATGCCCGGCCGGCCGCTTCGTTCGTGCGGGCGGTTCAGTCGTCGGGGCGGGCCGTGTCGTTGTCATGTGTCGGCCGCCGCGATGGCGGAGTCGCCGACGCGCGCAGCATTCTCGCCGTCCTGTCACTTGACGTCGGTTGTGGCGAAGAGGTCGAGCTGAGCGCGGACGGCGACGAAGCTGAGGTCGTGCTGACGCGGCTCGCGAGATTGCTCGCCGAAGCTTGACTACCCCAACCGCGCGACCTCTTTGATTCCGAAGTGGCACCCGCGTTGCCTGACCACGTTGCGCCCGTGTTCGAGGAGTGGTGCGTGCTTCTCGACGTGGCCGACCCGCTCGCTGGTGGTCACCGTAGGTAAGGCCCGATCTAAGCGTGATGGGCGCGAATCTAAGTGATCTGCCGATGTGGGGTGCCCACCCTTACGCGGACCTTGGATGCATGAACACGAACTGGTACATGACCCAAGAACTTGCCGCCGCGCACCGCCGCGAGCTGGTCGCCGTCCGGGCTGGGAGCACTCGCCGCCCGCGTTCGCACCGGCGGATGCTGCAGCGAGTGGCGATCCGATGGCCGCACGAACCACGGCCGATCGTCGTTCGCGAAGGTTGCTAGCGACGGTGAGGAGCCCGCGCGGGATTCTCGTTAGCCGCGCGCGCCCCCGATGAGCGACGATGCAGGAGTGCCACGTTTTGGTGCTCGCCGCTTCGTCGGGCGAGGCGTCGAACTCGCGCGACTCGAGTCGCTGCTCGCGGGCGCCGCGGCCGGCGAGCCTGGGTTTGCGCTGGTGGGTGGCGACGCCGGCGTCGGCAAGACGAGCCTGATCGAAGAACTCGTCGGCCGGGCGACCGCGCGTGGGTTCCAGACGCTGACCGGATCCTGCGTTCAGGTGGGCGACTTCGGGTTGCCCTACCTGCCGATCATCGAGGCGTTGCGAGCGGTCGAGGCGAGCGAATCCGGGGCGGCGTTGCTGCGAGCGGAGATCGCTCGGCGTCCGGTGCTCGGCCGGCTCTTGCCCCAACTCGCGCCGCCCGAGACGACCCGGCGCGCCTCCCTCGGCGAGCCGGGTCAACTCGGCCAACCCGGCCAGCCCGGCCAGCCCGTTCAGCTCGGTCAATTCGGCGAAGGCCTCGCGCAGGTGCAGCTGTTCGAGGCGGTGCATGGCATCATCCGCGCTCTCGCCGAACAGGCCCCGGTGCTCTTCGTCGTCGAAGACATCCACTGGGCCGATCGCAGCACCCGCGATTTCTTGGCGTTCCTCGCCCGCACGATGCGGGTCGGTCGCGTGGCGGTCGTCGCGAGCTATCGGTCGGACGACGTCCACCGCCGGCATCCGTTGCGCCCGATGCTGGCCGAGCTGGCGCGTCGTCCGGATATCGAGCGCATCGAACTCGAGCCGTTCTCGCTACCCGAGCTGGCGGAACTGCTGGCCGGCATCGCACCCGGCCCGGTCGACCCGCAGCTGCTGGAGCGGGTTTTCTCCCGGAGTGAGGGCAACGCGTTCTTCGCCGAAGAACTGATGCGGGCGGCGGGCCGAAGCGGCGCGTTGCCGGGTAAGCCGGACCTGCCGATGGCGATCGCCGACGTGTTGCTCACCCGCACCGAAGCGTTGTCGGCTCCGGCCCGAACGGTGCTGCGGCTCGCGGCGGTGGCCGGACGCCGAGCGTCGCACGATCTACTCGTCGAGGCGGCCGAGTCGCCGCCGTCGCGGACCGAAGAGGCGCTGCGCGAATCGGTCGAGGCAGGTCTACTCGTCAGCGACGGCGAGACGTACGCGTTTCGACACGCGTTGCTGCAAGAGGCCGTCTACGGCGACCTGCTGCCTGGCGAACGCGTGCGGTTGCACGGTCGTTTCGCGGAGCTGCTGGCCAAACGTGATGTCGCCGAACACTTCAGTCTTGGTATGCGGACGGCGGAACTCGCGCACCACCGGCTCGCGAGTCACGACCTCGCCGGTGCGTTCGAGGCGCTTGTCGAGGCCGCGGCGGAGGCAGAGAGCGTGGCCGCTCCCGCCGAGGCGCTGCGGCACCTCGAACAAGCCCTGGAGCTGGTGCCGCGGCTCGGTGGCTTGCCGGAAATCGAGTTGCTCGAACGGGCCGCGGAGGCTGCCGCCGCGATCAGCGACGTCGATCGCGCGGTCGCGCACGCGCTGGCGAGCGTCGCGGCTGCCGATGAGGTCGGCGACGTTCGCGCACGGTCACGCACACGCGAGCGGCTAGCTCGGCTGCAGCTCGAGGCCGAGCAGCCAGCCGACGAAGCGGGTGCCGCGGCAGTCGCGGTGCTTCCGCACGATTTCACCGCCGCGAGGGCGCAGGCATTGGCGACCTGGGCACGCACGATCTTGCGCACGGAACCATCTCACGCTGATCGGTTACTGACTGAAGCCATCGCGGTCGCAGAAGCGACGGGCGCGAACGCGATCGCCGCCGACGCGTTGGTCACCCGTGGTCTGCTGGTGCGCCGCAAGGCTGTCGACGGCGACGCGGGTCAGCTGTTCGAGGAAGCGGTGCGCCGGGCGGCGGCCGATTCGTGTGGTCTTTCGAGCCACATGCGGGCGCTGCGCTTTGCCGCCGTCCATCTGCTCGAAGCGGGAGAGGTCGACGAAGCGTTGCGCGCGGCCGACGACGGGGTGGCGCTGGGCGAGAAGGCCGGCCTTGCCTGGAGTGCCTACGGCTTGGATTTGCGGCTGCTGCGCGGCTGGGCGCTCGCGGCTCTCGGGCGGTGGGACGAAGTGTTGCGGGCCAGCCTCGACGCCGCGTACGCGCCGACGTCGCCTGGTCGGGTGCTCGCGACGCAGGCGTTGGCGGTGCTGGTCGCGCGCGGCGACCCGGCGGCCGACGGGCTGCTGGAACGGTTGCGCGGCACCGGCGACCGGTGGGCCGAACTACAGCTCGACATGTGCGAGATCGACCTGGTGTTGCAACGAGGGCGGCCCGGCGCCGCGCTCGACATGATCGAGCGCACCCTGCCGACGATTGACCACCCCGGCGAAACCGAATCGTTAGTGCTCGCCGCCCGCGCGACGACAGCGCTGCGACAGCTCGCTGTCGCCGCTCGGCTCGCCGGATCGGTCGATGTCGCCGACGGGTACGCCGCTCGAGCGCTGCGGTTCGCCGAGTTCGCGGGCGAACAGGCGGCGACGCTCGCCGTCCGGCCGCCCGCCATCGAATTGTGGACGGCGTGGGCCCGAGCCGAGGCGCTGCGGGCAGGTGGTGGCGTTGACGCGCCGGATGTCGTTTCGGCGTGGTCGGACGTCGTCTCGCTGGCCGAGCGGGCCGGACGCCAACTGGAGGTCGCGGCCACGAACCTCTTGCTCGCGGACGCCGCCCTCGACCTCGGCGAGCGCGGCGACGCGACCGTCGAGGCGCTGCGGCGCGCGCGTGAGCTGGCCGGTCGTCTTGGTGCGCGTCCGTTGCTCGAAGCGGTCGACGACATCGTGCGCAGATCACGCCTGGAGGCTCAGGTCGGCGTGGTAGCGGGATCGAAAACGGGTTCGGGCTCGGGTTCGGCGGCGGCGGCGGGAGCGGGCGCGCCTGGCGGCTCCGCCGTGGCACTCACGCCGCGCGAAGTCGAGGTGCTCGGCCTGCTCGCGCGCGGGTCGAGCAACCGGCAGATCGGCAAGGCGCTGTTCATCAGCGAAAAGACCGCGAGCGTGCACGTCAGCAACATCATCGGCAAGCTCGGAGCGGCGAGTCGCACCGAGGCGGTGGCGGTCGCTCGGCGCCGCGGCGTCCTTGCGTAGACGAGTCCGCTATTACGCGGCGGTCGCGAGATCGGTGCGTCGCAGCAGCTGCGCGTTGATAGCGACCACGACGGTCGACAGGCTCATCAACGCGGCGCCGACCGCCATCGGCATGACGAGTCCGGCCCAGGCGAGCGCGCCGGCGGCGAGCGGGATCGCCACGATGTTGTATCCGGCGGCCCACCACAGGTTTTGCAGCATCTTGCGATAGCTCGCCCGTGACAACCGGCCGATCGCCACCACGCCGCGCGGGTCGCTCGACGCGAGCACGATGCCGGCCGACTCGATCGCGACGTCGGTGCCGGCGCCGATCGCGATACCGACGTCGGCGCGCGCGAGCGCCGGGGCGTCGTTCACGCCGTCGCCGACCATGGCCACGGTGTGTCCACGCCGTTGCAGCTGCGCGACCACGCCGTCCTTGTCGGCCGGCAGCACCTCGGCGAATACCTCGTCGACGCCGAGGTCGGCCGCGACTGCCTCGGCCACCTGGCGGGCGTCGCCGGTGAGCAGCGCAACCTTGAGTCCGCGTTCGTGCAAAGCGTCGACGGCCTGGCGCGACTCCGGGCGCACCTCGTCCTCGAGCGCGAGCGCACCGACGATCTCGCCGGACCTGAGCACATACAGGATCGACGAGCCGCGCTTGCGCCAGCGCCCGACCTGGTCGGCGAGCGCGCCGGTGACCGCGAGGTTTCGCTCGCGCAGCAGCGCGGGGCCACCGACGGCGAACGTCTCGCCGCTCACTTCTGCCTCCACCCCGCGGCCGGTCATCGACCGAAAGCCGGACGCCGACGGCACCGGCCCGCGCTGGCGCGCCGCGGTGACGATGGCGCGGGCCAGCGGATGCTCGCTGTCGGCCTCGACGGCGGCGGCCACGGCGAGCAGCTGGTCGTCGTCCAGGCTGCCGGTCGTTGCCGGGTTAATCACTGCCAGGTCGGCGAGCCGGTGCTCGCCGCGCGTCAGCGTGCCCGTCTTGTCGAACAGGACGACGTCGACCTTGCGCATGCGCTCGAGTGCCAGCCGGTCTTTGACGAGAATTCCGCCGCGCGCCGACATGGACGTCGAGATCGCCACCACCAGCGGGATCGCCAGACCGAGCGCGTGCGGGCAGGCGATGATCAGTACGGTGACGGCGAGCGTCACGGCGTCGTCCGGGCGGTCGAGCAAGCTCCAGGTCAAGACCGTGATCGCGGCCGTGGCGACGGCGACGTAGAAGAGCAAGGCGGCCGCCTTGTCGGCAAGTAATTGGGCCCTCGACCTCGAGGTCTGCGCTTCTGCCACCAGGCGCTGGATACCGGCCAGCGCCGTGTCGCTGCCCACGGCGTCGACGCGAACTCGGACGGCGGAGTCGGTCGCGACCGTGCCCGCGATCACCCGGCTTCCTTCGGTGCGTAGGGCCGGACGAGACTCGCCGGTGATCATCGACTCGTCCATCTCGGCAGCGCCCGCGACCACCGTGCCGTCTGCCGGCACGCGTCCGCCGCTTCGCACCAACACGACGTCACTCACGGCAAGATCGGCGAGCTTGACCGTGCGGGTGTTTTCACCGGCGACAATCTCGGCCTCGTCGGGCAACAGTTCTGCCAGCGCCTCGAGCGCGCCTGACGCCTGGCCGACCGCCCGCATCTCGAGCCAGTGGCCAAGCAACATGATGACGATCAGAAGCGCGAGCTCCCACCAGACCTCGACGTCGAACCAGCCGATCGAGGCCGCCAGGCTGGCACCCCACGCGACCGTGATCGCCATGCCGATGAGCAGCATCATTCCCGGACGACGCGCGCGCAGCTCGCTGATCGCTCCGGTCAGGAACGGCCAGCCGCCGTAGAAGAACACGACGCTGCCGAGCACGGGCGCGATCAGGAACGAGCCGGTGAACGTAGCTCGATAGCCGAGGAGGTCTTGGAACATCCCGCTGAACACGACGACCGGGACGGCGAGGAGCAGGGTCGCCCAAAACCGGTCGCGAAAAATCCGCGCGTGATCGCCGTGACCGGCGTGGTCGGCATGTTCGCCGTGGTTGCCGTGGTTGCCGTGGCTGGCGTGTTCGGTCGCGGGGTGCTCGGGCGCGTCGGCTTGTTGGGCGCGCGCACCCGTTTCGTGGTCGTGCGTGTGAGCCGTCACGGCCGTCCTCCCAACCGACGGTTCTATACCCGGTAGGGGTATAGAACACGTGCCGCTTCGGTTGCATTTCCGGTCGGCGACTACTACTGATTGCGAACGGTTGCCTGCTCCTACCCGGCCGACGCGATCACGAGGCCCTTGACCACCAGAATTCCAACTGGATGTTGTCGGGGTCGCGAAAGACCAGCGCTGTTCCACTGCCTGAGGGTGAGTCGCGCACAGGTGAATGCTCGACGCCGAGTTCGGCCAGCCGAGCCTGCCAGACATCGAGCTCACGCCTTTCGGTCACCGCGAAACCGACGTGATCGAGCCCGGGACGATGTTCGTCGAACTGGTCGCCGACGGGCTCCTTGTGCTGGTTCAGGCCGATGATCAAGCCGCTGTTGTCGTGCCTGAGCACGATCATGATGCGGTTGTCGAGGTCAGCCCGCCTCAACCGCCGCAAGCCCAAGACGTCGCAGTACCAGCGCGCGCTGCGCTCCGCGTCTGACACCGACAAGTCGAGGTGTGACACGCTCGTGAACTCCGGCACTCGAACTCCTCGCTTCGCTTTATCTGTGCAACGGGCGGTAGAAAACCGGTTCGTCGCACGTCATGTTCGCTCACGGGTACACCATCGGCTGCGCCGGAAGTTCGGTGCGCACCGCGACGTTCATGCGATTCCACACGTTGATCGCGGCAATCGCCATCAGCAACCGCACGGTTTCTTTTTCGTCGAAGACCGCCGTCACCTCGTGCCAGACATCGTCAGGTACGCCGGCTTGGCTGATGAGGGTCACTGCCTCGGCGAACGCGAGGGCGGCGCGCTCGCGCTTGTCGAACAAGGCCTCGGCTTCGCGCCAGGCGGCCACGACGTCGATGCGGCGTTGCTCGACGCCGGCTCTGCGAGCCTCTTCGGCGTGCATGTCCAAACACCATGCGCAGCCGTTGATTTGCGACGCCCTGATTTTTACGAGCGCTAGCAAACCTTCGTCGAGATTGCCTTTGTGGACGTACTTTTCCAAGGCGAGGACCGCTGGGTACACCTCGGGGTCAACGTCGCGAATCGACAATCGCTGTGACGACGTCATAAAGAACCTCCTGGTTCGTTGTTGTTTGTTGCCCATGCGTAATAACCTCGCTCAGCGACACGATGTTCCGTCTCACGGCTGTCAACTAAGTAGCAGTGTGAGCGGTGGCGCGATGACGAGTGTCGCGGCCACGCAATAAATCAGCGCGCCCCACGCTCGTGACAGCGGAGGTTGCGCGCTCGACAATCGTGACAGTCTGGCGGCCAGTTGGTGCGTGGGGTTTGTGGCCTGGACGGCGACGTGTTGCTCTTCGGCGAGTCGGCGCAGCGCGCTTTCAAGGTCGTCGGGTTCGCATTCGCGCAGCGCGGCGTCGTCGGCGAGCATTTCGACCAGCATGTCGACCGCCGCGGCCGCGCGCGGTGCGGTCGGTAAGAACGGAAAGGTCTTGGCCCACGCGACGAACGGTTGGATGACCAGGTCGTGGCGCCCGCGCGCATGCGCGCGTTCGTGCGCGAGCACGGCGGTTAGCTCGGTGCCGGGCAGCGTACGCAGCGCGCCGGCGCTGAGCACGACGCGGGGTCGTAACCCGGGCAAGCAATACGCGAGAGCGCAAGGGTGGTCGACCAGTCGTACTCGGAGCGCGGGCCCGGCTGGGCCGGCGGGCCGCACGTCGACCGAGTCGGCTACGACGTCGAGCCCGCGTCGATGCGCTCGCCGGGCGCTCGCGACGCGAAGTGCCGAGGTGGCGGTCGCGCCCACCAGCCACGCGCCGAACCCGACAGTGAGCACGGCACCGGCCCACCCAAAGACACCGAGCCGCGACCAGTCCCTCGGCATCGCGACGACGCCGGAAAGCCAGTGATTGTCGAGACTTCCGGCGGCCAGGGTGAGTCCGGCCGTGAGGATTCCGAGTCCGGCCCCGAGGCCGACCGCTTGCCACAAGAACAGCGCGGCGCGCGGGGAGCGGACCGGCCATCGAGCCGCCGCGAGTCGGGCTGAGACCGGGCCGGCAAGCGCGACCGAAAGGACGACCAGGCCAGCGGCCTCGATCTCGAGCAACATGGTCAGTGGCGCGGTGGTGACCGCCGAAGCAGGCGGCGTAGATCGGCGGTGTCGGTCTCGGCCACACGGCCGAGGAATCGGCTCAGCGCCGCGGGCCGATCAGGAGCCTGGCCGAGGGCCTCGAGCATGATCTCGGCGATGTAATCTTCGCGGCTCACCGCCGCGCGATACGTGTGCGGCCGAGCCGTTTCGTCGCGCGACACCAACGTCTTTCGACCCAACCGATCAAGAACTGTGAGCACCGTCGTCAATGCCAATTCGGGGCCGGGCAGCGCGGACGTGACCTCGCGCGCGGTGAGCCCGTCTGGGTTTTCCCACAACACGCGCAAGATTGTTCGCTCGAGTTCGCCGCGGGCGGCCACGCTACCTCCGTCACTGTGCTGTGGCGCTCAGTCTACAACGTGTAGAAGGTCTCACTTCGTCGCTTTCTACGTAACGTAGAGTACTCTACGTCTCGTAGAACACCGCTGATCGATGTGCGGTCGAACAGGAGGCCCGAAGCCATGACCCAGCTCTCCGAACGGCCCGCCGATGCTCAGCCGCCGAGTTACCGGAGCGAACTGACCTCCGGTGAAGACCGCATCGAGCGCGCGACGTGGGCCGGTGGCATCGCCCCCAACCCCGCCATCGCTCCTCGACTGCGCGTCGGGCGAGACCGCTGGTTCAACGTCTTGTGGTTGGCGCCGATCGGGTTCGTGCTGGCGCTTGCCGCGGTTGCCGTCGCGCAGGGGTTGCGCGACACCTCAGGCGTGGAGTCGTTCATCGCGCGTTACCCCGGTGACGTGTTGCCGCCGCATGCTTCCGAGAACGCGGGCGTGCCCTGGTGGGTGAACCTGCAGCACTTCGTGAACCTGCTGTTCATGGCTTTCATCATCAGGTCCGGGTGGCAGATCCTCACCGATCACCCGCGGTTGTACTGGACACGGCACAGCCGCCCTGGCGACGAGTGGGTACGCATCGCGCACAAGGCCCCCGACGACCCGCTGTGGACGGCGAAGCAAGATTCGGTCGACTTGCCACGCCACATCGGCCTACCCGGGCTGCGGCACTCTATCGGCCTGGCCCGCTGGTGGCATCTCACCGTCGACCTGCTCTGGCTCGTCAACGGCATTGTCTTCTACGCGCTGCTCTTCGCTACTCCGCAATGGCGGCGGATCGTGCCCACCAGCTGGGACGTCTTCCCCAACGCGTTGTCGGCGTTGATCCAGTACTTGTCACTGGATTTTCCTGAAAACCATGGCTGGGTCGCCTACAACAGCCTCCAGTTGCTCGCGTACTTCATCACGGTGTTCGTCGCCGCTCCGATGGCCATGATTACCGGGCTTGGCATGTCACCCGCGCTCTCGACGAGATTCCATCGGTTCAGCAAGGTATTCAGCATCCAGCTAGCGCGTTCCGTACACGCGCTCGTCATGGTGTGGTTTGTCGTCTTCATCGTCATGCACGTGACGATGGTGTTCATCACCGGAGCGTTACGCAACCTGAACACGATGTTCGCCGCCCGCGACGGCAACGGTTGGCTCGGGTTCGCGATGTTCGGGGTGGCGATGACGATCGTTCTCGCCACGTGGTTCGCTGCCAGCCCCTTCACGTGGCGTCACCCGCGAGTCGTGCAGCGGGTGGGGAACGCGCTCGTCGGCCCGTTCCAGCGGTGGTTCGAGAAGGTGCACGTCACGAAGGGCCGGTACACCGAGGCTGACATCTCGCCGTACTTTTGGCACAACGGCCGTTACCCCGACTCCGACGAATACCGCGCGTTGATGGCCGGGGGTTTCGCCGATTACCGCCTGAGGATCAACGGGCTGGTCGAAAACCCGGTCGAACTCAGCTTGGCGGAGCTGCGCGCGTTACCTCACCACGAGCAAATCACCCAGCACTATTGCATTCAGGGTTGGTCGGGCGTGGCCAAGTGGGGCGGGGTGTCGATGCAGACAATTCTCGATCTCGTGAAACCGCGCCCCGACGTGAAATGGGTGGTGTTCTACTCGATTGCCGACGGCCCCGACGGCGGAATTTACTATGACGCGCATCCGATCGAGCAAATGAGCAGTGAGCTGGCCATGCTCGCCTATGACATGAACGGCGAGCCGCTGAGCTTCGGCCACGGTGCGCCGCTGCGCTTGCGCAACGAGCTGCAACTAGGTTTCAAGCACGTCAAGTGGATCAAGGGCGTCGAGTTCGTCGACCACTACAGCAGCGTGGGCGGCGGCTTCGGTGGTTACAACGAAGACCACGAATACTTCGGGTACAGCCAGTCCATCTGATAGGGGCGGCAAGCGTAAGCCCGAAGTACACGGGTAACGAAGCCAGCATGACGACCGCAACGCATGCAGGCAGACCAAAGACGCGACGCAGTGCGACCTTGCCGCCGCCGTCCATGGCACTGACCTCACACGTCGTGCGACTGGTGAGGCGGATCGAACGGCTGGAAGCGCTCGACAGGGTCGCGGCGCCGTTGCAACATCTGGTGTCGCGTGCTGTACGGCCACGGGTCGTGCGCAACACGTTGAGCGGCACGAACCTGGGCCACCCGCTGCACCCGATGCTCACCGACGTGCCGATCGGGGTGTGGACGGCGTCCGCCGTCGTCGATCTGTTCGAACGTCGGGGCGAACGCACCGCGGATCTCCTTGTGGCCACGGGCATTGTGGCCGCTGTGCCGACGGCGCTGTCCGGGGTTAACGACTGGTCAGACACGTACGGCGGAGAAACTCGCGTCGGCTTGGTGCACGCGAGCGCCAACACGACAGCGTTGCTGCTCTACTGCGCGTCGTTCGCGGCTCGAAAACTCGGCCGGCGAGGACTCGGCCGCGGCCTGGGATTCGCCGGCCTCGCCGTTGTCGCGGTGGGCGGATATCTCGGTGGCTACCTGTCGTTCGTCAAAGGCGTCAACGTCAACCGGACGGCGTTTCAGCAACACCCCACGGAATGGACGGCGGTCTACGCCGAGCAAGACCTGCCTGAGGGATCGACCGTCAAAGTCGACGCGGCCGGTGCTTCGGTGATGCTGCACCGAAGCGACGGGCGAATTTACGCGCTGGCAAGTACCTGCACTCACATGGGCGGCCCGCTGGCAGAGGGCACCTTCGCCGACGGATGCGTCATCTGCCCCTGGCACGGCAGCACTTTTCGTTTGGACGACGGCACTATCGTGCGTGGCCCGGCGAGCACGCGGCAGCCGACCTACGAGACGCGGGTCGCCGACGGGCGAATCGAGGTGCGGGCCATTTCCGAGTAACGCCGTCTAGCCTTTCACGACTCCGATGGGAATGAGCCGCGCTACGCGGCGTGCGAGTCCGGCGCGCTCGCAAGTGAGCACGACCTCGTTGACGTCCTTATAGGCCGCCGGCGCCTCCTCGGCGAGCACCTTGTATGAAGCGCCCCGCACGTGAATGCCACGTGCTGCCATTTCTTCACGCAGCTCGCGGCCCCGCACTTGCCGGCTCGCCTGGTGTCGGCTTAATACGCGACCCGCACCGTGGCAGGCGGAGAAAAACGCGTCACCTTCGGGGTTGCCCGCCAATACGTAGGACGACGTCGCCATCGACCCGGGCACGAACACCGGCTGCCCGAACGGGCCGAGGCCGGCCGGGAGGTCGATGTGACCGGGCGGCCAGGCGCGAGTGGCGCCTTTGCGGTGCACGCACAGCCGTCGATTTTCGCCGTCCACTCGGTGTGTTTCGAGCTTGGCCAGGTTGTGCGACACGTCGTAAACCAGTTCTAGCTCGGCGCCGGTGTAGCCGCGAAACACTGCCCGGGCCTCGTCGGCAACCAGCTGCCGATTAGCTCGCGCGTAGTTCGCCGCCCCGGCCATCGCCTCCAGGTATCGCTTCCCCTCGGGGGAATCGACGGGTGCCGATGCCAGTTGTGGGTCGGGAAGTTCGATGCCGTAGCGCGGCATCACGCCTTGCATGATCTCGACGTGGTCGGTGCAGATCTGATGGCCGAGCCCGCGCGATCCGGTATGGATCATCACGCAGACCTGATCCATTGCCAGCCCGAATGCCGCGGCCGTCGGTTGATCGTAAATCTCGTCGACGGCCTGCAATTCAAGGAAATGATTGCCTGAGCCCAGGCTGCCGAGCTGGTCAAGTCCACGTTCGAACGCCCGCTCGCTGATCTGGCCGACGTCGGCGTCCGGCACGGCCCCGCCGTCCTCGCACCGGTCGAGGTCGCGCTGATTGCCGCGCCCTTTCTCGACGACCCAGCGAGACCCGCCCGCAAGCGCGGAGTCGAGTTCGTCGTGAGACAACCGCCAGATTCCGCCGCCGCCAACCCCGCTCGGCACCCGCCGCCCGAGCGTGTCGACAAGCTCGACCAGCTTCGGGCGGACGTCGTCCAGGCTTGCGTTAGACGCCATGAGGCGGACGCCGCAGGAAATGTCGAAGCCGACACCGCCAGGCGAGACGACGCCACCGTCGGTGATGTCCGTCGCCGCGACACCGCCGATCGGAAAGCCATAACCCCAATGCACGTCGGGCATCGCGTACGACGCGCCGACGATGCCCGGAAGCGCCGCGACGTTGGCTATTTGCGTGAAGGCAAGGTCGTCACTTTCGTCCGGCAACAGGCCGCGAGTTGCGAACACGACGCCGTCGACGCGCATCGCGCCGCGCCGCGAAAGTCGCCAGCGGTACGGCGTTTCAGGCACGAATTCGGCGTGCGCACCGTCGATCAACACGTCGAGGCCGAACAAAGTCACGGCTGCTCCCGCTCTAGGTCGTTGCACATCGACCGCGGTCGGCGCGCCGCGGCCCGCTCGCTGTCGGCCGGACGTCGAAGTCGAAGATGGCGGTCGGCAGATACAGCGTGGCGCACGAGTTCGGAACATCGACCACGCCACTGAACCGCCCTTCGATCGGAGCGGCGCCGAGCAGCAGGTACGCCTGCTCCGGTGAATAGCCGAATTTCGTCAGGTATTCGATGGCGTTGAGGCACGCCCGCTTGTAGGCAAGCTGGGAGTTCAAGTAATGCTGCTTGCCCTGCTCGTCGACGGAAATGCCGACGAACGAAAGGAATTCGCTGTAGCGCGGCTCCACGTTACCCGGCATGAACACCGGGTTCGTCGTTATGCCGTAAGTCTCCATCCCGCCTTTGATGAGGTCGACGCGAAGGTCGAGGTAGCCGCCCATTTCGATGGCGCCGCAAAACGTAATTTCACCGTCGCCCTGGCTGAAATGCAGGTCGCCGGCCGACAGTTTCGCGCCGTCCACGTAGACCGGCATGAAGACGCGCGCGCCGCGGGTGAAGTTCTTGATGTCTTGGTTGCCGCCGTTTTCGCGCGGCGGCGCGGTGCGAGCCGCGACTTTGGCGGCCTCGGCCGCGGCCGCGTCGTCCATCGAACCGAGAATCGCGTTGTGCGGCTCGGGTGGCAAAGCGAGCGGCGGCACCGCGTTGGGGTCAGTGGCGATGAGTTCGGCCTCGCGGGTGTTCCACTGGTTCAGCAGATCGTGGGACGGCGCGACGCCGATGATGCCCGGGTGGGTGATGCCGGTGAACCGCACGCCGGGCAGGTGTCGCGAGGTGGCGACCTGGCCGTGGAAATCCCACACCGCCTTGTAAGCATCGGGGAAGTGATCGGTGAGGAAGCCGCCGCCGTTGACCTTCGCGAAGATGCCCGTGTAGCCCCAGCCCTGCCCGGCCACCGGGCCGATTTCTTGCGGTACAGGCCCTAATTCAAGGATGTCGACGACCAGAAGGTCACCGGGTGCCGCGCCTTCTATCGCGACCGGACCCGATAACGGGTGCACGATCGAGATGTCGACGTCGCGCACGTCTTGGGCGGAGTCGTTGTTGCCGACGGTGCCGTCGAACCACTCGCGGCATTCAAGCCTGAACTCCGTGCCCGGTTTGACGGTCGTGACAGGCGGGACGTCGGGATGCCATCGATTGTGGCAACGCGTTTCTTGGTCGAAGAACGACTTCGACTGGTCGACGCGGAATACGACCTCGGGCATGGGTGCTCCTCCACATGGTGCCTTCACATGGTGCCTTCAGGGACGCGGCAGTTTTGCGTGCAGCGGATTCGGCGGCGTCCGTCGGACCGAACTCTTGGGCGGCGGGGCGCCGACCACGGCAGGTTCGTGCGCGCTGCGGCGATCAGTCTCGATCGCCTGGGTGATTGGGTTATCACCGGACGTCAGAGCGGGCGCGGAGAAGAGCCGCCGCGCCACGGCGCCGCAGTTCGGGCATCGTTTGGACGTCGGCGCTGCCCCGACCGCGAAACGCGCCTCGAAGACGCCGCACTGCTCACACCGGTAGTCGAAGGCCGCCACGGCGAGCCCCTGCCCACCTGGGTGATCGCTAGTCCTTAGACCAGCACCTGTGATGGTTTGTCTCCGGGTGGCGTGTGGCGATATCGGTGTTCGGGCAATCCGTGACGAGGTGACATTGTCTGCGACGTCTTACGGGAAATGCGATGGCTCACTACACGAATGCCCGGCCGAAGCGCGAACTCGTGGTACTCGATCGGCAAGTGATCAACGAGATGGTCGGCAAGGTGGCGGACGTGGCGGAACAGCCACACACCCAAGCAGAGCTGACAGGATGGGAGACGAAGCACGGTAGCTATCACCTCGACGACGCGCGTCCGTATGCTGTCGTCGGCGAGACCCTGATGTACCTGCACACGTGTCAAGACGGCGTCGTGGTGCCCGTCGCCCTTTATCCCGACGGAAGCACGAAGATCTATAGCGATCAGGAGCACGTCGGCGAACTCTCGCGCCGCACTTGACGTTCAGCCGGTTTCCTTACCTCGGTTTTCACCTCGGCCTTTCGCGGGTGCGATTTTGGTTGGTGCGGGTTTGGTTGACGCGGTTTCGCTTGATAGGGCGAGCCAAATGGGCGACCAGATCGCTAGCGGTAATAAGCCCCACGACCTTGCCTGTCCGCGAGACAACCGCGACCGCGTCGGCCTCGTTGGCCATGACCGCCCGGGCAACCATGCGGATCGTTGCCGCTTCGGTGACGGTACGCACTCGACGTCGTCCGAGCAACGTTTGCAGGCGCGTGCGCTGCGCCGCCACGGGTGTGTTCGGCCACGCGTGCAGTATGCGCCGATCGTCCAAAACCCCGAGCACCGTTGAACGACGGTCGACGACAACCGCGTGCCGCACGCCGGCACTCGACAACAGATGCCAGGCGTCCCAGAGGCTGTCCGACGGACCGAGCGTATGCACCGGTGCGGACATGAGGTCGCGCGCGTGCGGGGTGCCTACGACGGCGCGACCGAGCGCGGCCATCCCGTCGTCGTCCGTCAAACGCTTGAGAGTCTGGCGCTCTTTCATGCCGAGACCATTCCCCGTGGGCCAGTCTCGATCGGTAAACACGGGTGAAATTTCGATCAGCGGTTGAGTGTGATTAGCTGCTTCGTGCGGGCAGTAAACTCCACCAGCCCTTTGCCCGTGTACCGTGCGTAGTGGTCTTTCGCGCTGAGGAGAGCGGATTCCATGGGCGGAATCATCGTCGGTGTGGACGGATCGGACGGCTCCGCTCGAGCACTCGACTGGGCACTCGAGGAGGGCGCCGCGCACTGCCTGCCGGTGAAGGTCATCCACGCCTGGTCTGTCTGGAGGGATGACGCTACTCCGGCTGATCACGACGGCGACACACGCGAAAGCGCCGCTGCCAGGCTTGCGGAGCAGATGCTGGAGGACGCGCAGGTGCGACGTGGGGAGTTACCGCCGGTGCGAGCAACAGCGGTCGCGATCAAGGGCGACCCCCGGGTGATTCTCACAGCGAGCGCGGAAAGTAGTGCGGCGAATCTCGTCGTCGTCGCGTCACGAGGTGCGACCGGCCCCCTCGCCCGATTCTTTCTCGGTTCGACCGCACTCTATGTTTCTCGCCGTTCCCCGTGCCCCGTCACGATTGTGCCGGCCGACACACGACGTCTCGTGCCTTCGGAGTGACGGTCACAAGATGAGCCGGGCAATAGCAAAGTAGATCAAAAGCCCAGTGCCGTCGACGAGCGTCGTAATGAGCGGGGCGGACACCACGGCAGGGTCGACCCGCAGTGTGCGCAGCAGCAGCGGCAAGACCGCGCCGACGAAAGACGCCCACAAGACGATGGCCGCGATTGCCACCGCGACGACCGTCGAAACGTCGTAACCGACGCGCAGCACTAGTGCACGCCCGAATGCGACAATCGCGAGAACCGCGGCCAACAGCAAACCGGTCGTCGCTTCCTTGCGGACCACCCGAACAACGTCGGCGAGACGCACACCGCCCACGGCCATCGCCCTTACCAGGGTGGTCACAATTTGCGAACCGACGTTGCCGCCAGTGCCGATCAGCAGTGGTACGAAGAAGGCCAACGCTACGGCTTCTTTCAGATCCGATTCGAAATAACGCAGTACCGTCCCCGTGTAGGCCTCGGCGACGAACAGCGCCAGCAGCCACAGGACTCGTTTGCGCCAAAGCAAAGTAGGCGAGGCCTGAAGATATGGCATATCGAGAGGCTGCGAGCCGCCAAGCCGCGAAAAGTCCTCGGTGGTTTCCTCCTCGATGACATCAGCGATATCGTCCGCGGTGATGACGCCGAGCAGCCGACCGTCTTGAACGACCGGAATCGCGAGGAGATCGTGCTCGACGAGCAATCTCGCGGCCTCTTCCTGATCGGTCAGTGGCGAGACTGACACGAGCCGCGTTTCCATGAACTGGCCTACCGGCGTATCCGGATGCGACGACACTAACCCACGCAACGACAAAACGCCGTGAAGCTGACCGTCAGACCCGACGACGTAGACGTAGGAAATGGTCTCGGCCTCGCCGCCCACTCGACGCAAGCTGGCTACCGCGTCGTCGGCTCGCAAGCCGGGCGGGATCGCGACGAACGCGGACGTCATCCGGCCGCCCGCGGTGTCGGGAGGCCAACGGACCAGCGCCCTAACCTTCGCCGCGGCGGCAGGCTCCATTGCGGCGAGAACTTCAGGCAGCCGTTCTGAGTGGGCCGATTGCAAGACGTCCACGGCGTCATCGGGCGCGAGCGCCGCCAAAATGCCAGCTGCCGCGGCGACATCGAGTTGATCGAGGACGTGCGCCGCGTCGCGCGGCGGTAGCAACGTGAGCAAGGTCGTGAGCGCTTGGCGATCGAGCATCTTCGCGAAATCCGCCAATTCCGACGGGGTGAGATCAGCGATTTCGGCGGCACGGTCACGCCGTGCTAGCCGTGACCCAACCCAGTCGCGTGTGGCGAGAGAATCGCGGCGCGCAACCGCCCCGCGCAGCGTCCTTGGCACTTCGTCCACGCGCACCTCCTCGAAGAGCGACACCGCGCGCCTCGATCCCGCGTCGCCGCGAGCACGGCCCGATGCTGGCCGTCATGGTTTCGGCGCCCGACCGGTGCTCGCCTTCAACGACCGCAGGAGCAGGTCGTTCGTGGCTTTCGCGCGCTGCTCCAGAAGCGGTCGGGCTTGTTGAATGTGGGCACGTACCGCTTCCCGGTTGTCCCAGGCATGGTCGACGCGGGCGATGAGATCGCCGGCGCCGAAGCTGCCGAGAGCGGGGGTTTCTAGACCGACATCTTCGAGCAGTCCGACCACCTTGGAGGCGTACGGCAGTGCGGTGAACGGCGTGCCGCGGCAGGTCGCGAATATCAGGAAATGAAGCCGCATACCGACCGCGAAATCAAACTGGCCGACGAGGTCCATGATTTGGCCTGCGGAGTAAGCACGCCGGATGATCGAGGCGCGCTCGGCGTATTGCATATGGCCGACCACCCGATGGCTGTGTTGGATGTCGGTGCGTTCCATCGGGACGAAGACGGCGCCCGCGTCGAAGCGGCGCACCACGAAGTCGGCGCAGTTGGCGAGCAGTGCGTAGTAGTCCTCAGGGTCGATGTCGGGCGCGGCGGGCCCGGGCTCGCGAACCGAAAAGCCGACGACGGGCTTGTCGGTGCGGACTCCTTCCGTACGAAGGATGTCGGCCGGTTCTGGGGCGATAAGGAATGCCGGATCGGCGGTGAGGTGGATTTCTTTGGTCACGCCGACGTCTTCGAGCAAGCGGTGGCCGAGGCGGTCGCGAACCGTGACAACGGTCGACGAGACGGCGTTGAGCGCCTCTCGTACCGCCGTACGGGATGCAGCCGTGACGAGCGGACCGGCGCTGACCGCGTAGAGGACGACGGGGACAGCTCGCTCGTGCGCGATAAAGACTTCGCGCAGGTATTGCTCCGCTTCGCCGTCGTAGAGGATTCCGCCGCCACCCAAGACCAAAAGGTCGAGCCTTTCAACCTCGGCCGCGGACTCGCGCATGGTGAGCACCCGCGGATTGATCGATCGTTCGACCCGATGACGCGCCAACGTGTCGGCCGGATTCTTCGAAAACACCGTGATCTCGGCGTCCAGGCTGGCCCGCAGCTGTAGCAGAATCCCCGCCAGAATCGCCTCGTCGCCGAGGTTCATCCCGCCGTAGGAGCCGCAGATACCGATCCGGACCGCCCCATTCGTTTCGTTTTTCATGACCGTCACATGGGGGTCAGGCTGGGCCAGGCGAGTTCGACGCCTTGCCGAGTGAGCAGCGACTGAAAATCCTCGAGTAGATCGGGTTTGTTGCGTACGGCTCGTGGAGTGGTGTTTCGTTCGAGGCAGAAATGGGTGAGTATTCCAGCAGCCTCCCCGATATTCCACTCGACGGGATGCAGCCGAAATGCTCCGTTGGTTATGTGGGTGACGCCGAGGTTTTTCCCGCCAGGAAGCAGATTCTCTACCCGAACCGGGATCAGGGAGCCGAGTGGGATCTGGAACGGCCAACAGCCGATGTCGAGGTAGCTGCCGCCGTTTACGCGCGGGTGGAGATCGATCCGGTAGGCGCCAATCCCCACCGAGTCGTGGAACAACTGCGGGCCATGCGGGCGCAGGGGGTACGCGATGTGCTGTTCGAGGACCGTCGACTCGGCTCTTATTCGGCGAGACTCCCTGACATAAGGCGCCGGCGCCAGCCCGTCAGGGGTACCGCCGACCACGTCGCCGCGAAGCCGCAGGCCCGGATAACCCTGGCCGCCGTCCGGGTGCGGTGCCTCTGTCTGCAGCCAGTACAAGAGGCTGAGGCTGAGTTGGCGGGCAGCATCTAGGTGGCGGGTACTCATCGCGTCGTCGACGCCGATGATCGGTCCGAACCAGTAGTCGTTTTGCGGCCAATTCACAACCGTGATGTCGCTAGAAGTGAAGCCGTCCTCGAAATTCGTACGATCGAGAATGCGGCGGAACCGCCACCACGGCAAATCGTCGGGCGCCTCGAACAACATGCGCGTAAGCGGCTCGTTGGTCTCTGGCCGCAGAGTGGTCCAAGCCAACAGCGGCCCCGGCCAACCGGGCGGCTTGAATTCTCGCCAGAATTCGTACTGGCGGGGCTTGTCGATCGTGTGATCTTCACCGAAGAGGTGCTCGATCGCGAAACACACCGTGAATGCCTGCTGTTGGAGCGGGTCGGCCCGCGGCATCGCGTGCGGCTCGCCGGTCTCGGCCGCCGACTCCGCGCCGATCACATGCTCGACCCCGGCCAACGCCAGAAGATCGCCATAGGGTGTGGCGTCGATGAAGAACGGTGCCTCGATCAGCGCGTCTCGGCCCGACTCGATGCCGCGCACCACGACGCCGGTGACGCGATCGCCGTCGGTGATCGCCCGCAGTAGTCGATGTGGCTGCAAGACAAAAAGTCGCCCGCTCAACTGGTGCGGCAGCATCATCTGATACAGGACGGCGACCGCGACGCGCGGGTCGGCGCACAGCCGGCTCACCCAGCCGTTGCCCGGATTCAAAGCCGGGTCGTCGCGTGCTTTGGGCGCGAGCGGCACGTGATCGCGGTAATGGCCGCGAATACCACGTCGCAACGCCCGATAGCTCGCGGTCGAGCCGTACTCCTCGATCCAGGGATGTTCATCTGGCGGGACGACTTGATTCGTAAGCTGCCCGCCGACCCATCGAGTCTCCTCGGTGAGGATGACGCGGCCGCCGAGGCGGGCCGCGGCGAGTGCCGCCGCGCAGGCGCCAAGGCCGCCGCCGATGATGGCGACGTCTGTGCGCAATACCTCCATGCCGCCTCCTTGGTCGGTACAGTCTGATTTCCCAACCGGGCTCGCGGCATGTGTCAGCGTCGCGGCAGGTATGTCGTGCCAGGTATGGAGAGACAGGTATGTCACGCCGGCTACGTGGTCAGCGGCTCCGGGCGGTCGCGGGCGGTGCTGATTTCCTTGCTTCCTCGAGCGCGGTGATCAGGGATTGCGCGTCGTGCGGGCCGCGGTGTCGGCGTCCTTGAATGAAGAACGTCGGGGTGCCTTGCGCGCCACTTTCCTCGGCGCTGGCGACGTCCGCGCGCACTCGCGCCGCGACGTCGTCGTCGGCCAAGTCGCGCACGAAGCGTTCGACGTCGAGACCGATCACGTCGGCGTAACCGATCAGATCCTCGAGTTCGAGCTCGTCTTGCCGGTCGAACATCAGGTCGTGCATCTCCCAAAAGCGGCCCTGTTTGCGCGCGGCTTCGGCGGCAATCGCGGCCAGTTCGGCATTGGGGTGCACCTCGACGAGCGGCAGGTGCCGGAAGGCGTAACGCAGCTGGTCGCCGAATCGCTCACGCACCTCATGCGCGACGCCGGTGACTCGCGCGCAAAAGCCGCACTCGTAATCGCCGAACTCCACCAAGGTGAGCGGCGCGTCGACCGGGCCGCGGATGCGGTCGTAATCAGGGTCGACCGGCGGTTCGAGGCTGAGCAGCGCGAATTTGCCGTCGTCCTCGGAAAAAACGCGGTGGGCAAGAAACGTCAACCAACCGGTAATCGTCGACAGCAGAGCCGCCAGTAACACGCCGACGGTCGCTTCTTCGGTAAGGGACGGCGTGCTGAACGCGAGATGGGCGACGAGCAACGACACCGTGAATCCCAGGCCCGACAATGCTCCGCCGCCGAGTATATGGCCGAGTTTCACGCCTCTGGGGAGGGTGCCGAGACCGAGCCGGACGGTCGCCTCCGCCCCGGCACCGATGCCGATGAACTTGCCGACGACGAGACCGAGGACGACGCCCCACGTGACCGGCGAGCGCAGTGCTTGGCCGAGTGTTCCGCCTCGCAAGTCGACGCCGGCGTTGGCGAGCGCGAAAACCGGCACGATCACAAAACTTACCCAGGGATGCAGGATTACCTGCAGGCGTTCGTTGACCGACATGGCACGCCGAAGTCCCTGTGCGGCGGTGCGGCCTATGCCGGGTAGCGGTGACTGGCGGAAGGCGCGCACCAGCCGGGTAACGCGTTCGACGTCGTGGCGGCTGGGTGGCCGCGCCGCGACCAACAGGCCAGCGACCATTCCGGCGATCGACGCGTGCACACCGGATTTCAACGTCGCCACCCACGCGATGAGGACGACGATGACGTACGCCGAGCCGCGCCAGATGCCGGCCTTGTTGAGGAGCGGAATGGTCGCGAGCGCCGCTGCCGCCACGATGAGCGAGACGGCGTTGATCGTCTCGGAGTAGACGATGCCGATGACCGAGACCGCGACGATGTCGTCGACCACGGTGACGGCGAGCAGGAACACACGTAGCTGCGTGGAGAACGCCGGGCCGACGAGTGCGAGCGCGCCCAGCAAGAACGCGGTGTCGGTGCCGATCACGATGCCCCAACCGCGCGCCGCTTCACCAGACGGGTTGACCGCTAAATAAAGCGCGATCGGCACGAGCATTCCGACGATGCCCGCCATGAGGGGCACCATCACCCGCCGGCGATCACTGAGTTCGCCCATGGCGATTTCGCGGCGCACCTCCAGCCCGATGACGAAGAAGAACAACGCCATCAGGCCGTCGTTGACCCAATGCTGCAGATCCATGGAGATCGGCGCATTGCCGATACGCACCGACGCGTTCGTGCCCAGCAGACGGAAATACGCGTCAGACCAGCCCGAGTTGGCCCACACCAGAGCTATCAGGGCGGCGGCCAGAAGCATGCCCGCGCCGGCCGACTCGGTGCGAAGAAACCGGCCCAGCGGCCCGGACAGCTGCTCGAGCACGTCACGGTATCGGGCACGGCTCTGCTCGGTATCGGGCTCGGTATCGGTGGCGACCATAAGAAATGCTATCGGTGATGGCGGACGCGATCGGTTGAGCGCCGTCCGGGTTGCCCGTTCGTCGGTGCCTAGTAGCTGCGCGGCCGCGCGGGCTCGGAGAACGGGAAGCGTTGCCGGAAGTCGTCGGCGGCGGCTTCCGTCGTCACCCAGCGCACGCCCTCGTGCGCGTTGATGTGCTCGATCAACCGCTCCAAGGCCAGCAGCACTTGGGGCCGGCCACCGACGTCGGGGTGGATCGTGAACGGGAACACGGCATAGTCGAGTTCTCGATACACCCAGTCGAATTGGTCACGCCACATTTGCTCGATGTCGCGCGGGCTGACGAAACCGTGGCTGTTCGGCGAGGCCTTGATGAACATCATCGGTGGGAGGTCGTCGATGTACCAGTTCGCGCCAATCTCGACGAGGTCGATCTGCTCGCCGTGGCGAAGCGGTTTCATCCATTCGCTCGCCGGTGTGGTGTAGTCGATCGTCGTCCACGTGTCGCCGGCGCGCGCGTAAAACGGCACGAAGTCGTCGTAGGCCTGGCTGTGGTCGTAGGTGAACCCGTGTTCGCGCAGCAGCTTCACCGTTACCGTCGACATTTCCCACCACGGCGCGACGTAGCCGCGTGGTCGCCGTCCGCACAGCTTCTCGATGAGTTCGATCGAACGCAGCAGTACGTCTTCTTCTTGCTCAGGCGTCATCGACACCGGATTTTCGTGCGCGTAGCCGTGCGCGCCGATTTCGTGCCCGGCGTCGGCGACCATGCGCATCTGCTCGGGGAACGTCTCGATCGAATGCCCGGGGATAAACCAGCTCGTTTTGATGCCGTATTTGTCGAATAGTTTCAGCAAGCGCGGCGTGCCTACCTCGCCTGCCCAAACACCACGTTGAATGTCGGACGGCGAATCGCCACCGCCGTACGAGCCGATCCAGCCGGCGACCGCGTCGACGTCCACCCCGAAAGTCGCGAAAATCTCCTTTGCCATCACACCCTCCGCCGTCGTGCCGACGTCCGGTCAGCTCTCGCCCATACCGGGGACGGGCTCGGCCGCGCCACCGTGGCGTACCTGCTCCTCGATCCGCTTGCCGACGTCCGGGTCGATGCTCGTCCAGTAACCGAAGGCCCGTTCGAGCACCTCACCCCTTACGCCGCCGAGCAAACTGCCGCTCACCTGCTCGACGAGCCGGTCGCGTTGCGCGTCGTCGAAAACGTCGCGCACGAGCGTGCCGGGCTGGCCGAAATCGTCGTCGTCCGCGTGCAGTTTGTAGGCGGCGCGCACCATCTCGCCGTCGACCGCCCACGACTCCTCGAGAGCGGCGTCGCCGTCCGACCAGCCGCGCCCTTGCGAATTCGGCGCGTACACCGGCTGATTTCCCGAATGCTCATACGCCATCTGGCCGTCGAACATGTACGTGTTGACCGTCACGTCGCGAGGACGGTTCACGGGCAACTGGTGGAAGTTGGTTCCGATGCGGTTGCGCTGCGCGTCGTTGTACGCGAACGACCGCGCCAGCAGCATCTTGTCGGGTGATAGCCCGATGCCAGGGACGACGTTTCCCGGTGAAAACGCGGCCTGTTCGATCTGGGCGAAGAAGTTCTCGGGGTTGCGGTTCAGCGTCATCGTGCCGACCTTTATCAGAGGGTAGTCGGCGTGCGGCCAAATCTTCGTCAGGTCGAACGGATTGAACCGGTAGGTGCTCGCGTTTTCGTACGGCATCACTTGCACGTAGAGCGTCCATTTCGGATGCTCGCCGCGCTCGATCGCTTCGAACAGGTCGCGGCGATGAAAGTCGGCGTCGATACCCGCCATGCGTGCCGCCTCTTCGTTCGTGAACGAATGCCAGCCCAGGTCGCTCTTGAAATGGTATTTGACCCAAAACCGCTCGCCACCGGCATTTACCCACATGAACGTGTGCGAGCCGTAGCCGTTCATCTCTCGCCAGCTGCGCGGCAGACCCCGATCGCCCATCAGATACGTGACTTGGTGCGCCGACTCAGGGCTTCGCGTCCAAAAATCCCATTGCATATTGTTGTCGCGCAAACCCGAGTCGGGCAGCCGCTTTTGACTGCGGATGAAATGCGGAAACTTCATCGGATCACGCACGAAAAACACCGGCGTGTTATTTCCGACGAGATCGTAGTTTCCTTCGGAGGTGTAGAACTTCAACGAAAAACCGCGCACATCGCGCCAGGTGTCGGGACTGCCCAACTCACCGGCGACCGTCGAGAACCGGATCAACAAATCGGTGCGCGCGCCAGGTTGGAACAAGGCCGCTCTTGTGAGGCCCGAGACGTCGTCGGTCGTTTCGAAAACTCCGAACGCGCCGGCGCCCTTCGCGTGCGGTCGCCGTTCTGGGACGTTCTCCCGGTTAAAGTGCGCCATCTGCTCGAAGAAGTGGACGTCGTGCAACAACATCGGCCCGTTACGGCCGACGGTCAGCGAATTGACGTCGCTGGCCGCCCGCGCGCCCGTGCTCGTCGTCGATCCGCCGTTCGTTTCGGTAGCCATGTGCCGTACCTCCCGCGCCTCGTCGGCTCTGGCCCTACCACTTTTGGCGGGTACCCAAGCCGCCGCGCGGCTTCGTTTTGCGAGCTTGTGTCGTGCTTGGCTCACGCCGCCGTGATCAGCCCGTAGTGGCCGTCGTAGCGGCGATACAGCACGGCGGCGTGGCCGGTTTCGGCGTCCATGAAAAACACGAACGGCTCGCCACCCGCGTCGAGGCGATGGCGCGCTGCCGCTTCGTCGAGACGTGGTGGCGCGGGGGCGGGGGTGACGCCGTCCGGCAACTGAGACTCGGCCGGAAGGCCCGCCACCGCGTACCCGTCGTCGTCGCGTTGGACGACGGCAGCGCGGCCGCTTTCGGCGTCGGTGAACAGGTAAAAATCGTGGTCGAGGGCCTCCATGTCGTAAACCGCCTCGTCGACCGAGGTCGGCGCGACCGCGAAAGTCTTGCGCCGCACGACTTCTCGCTCGTCGACCGGCCGCGGAAAGTAGTCGGGGCGTTCGGTCGGTAGGTCGCCGCGACGCCACTGCCCTGGCACCGGCCGGCTGAGCCAGCGTGATCGGTCGTTCCACCGGTTGACGATCTCGACGAGCGAAAGCTCCAGCCGGTTCGCAGCGCGGTCGAGCGCGTCGTCCAGGCTCGTGCCGTCACCCCGCGCCCGAACCGGAGCACCGCCCACCGTGAGCGACAGCTCGACCCGGCTCGGTGGCGTGCGCGCGGGATTGGCGAACTCGCGGACGACGACCCGCGCGTCGCGAACGGGCCGGCCGGTGAGGCGGCTGGCGTGCGCTATCCGCTCGCGGGCGGTGTCGCGGATAGCGTCAGGCACCGCGCCGAACGTAACCACCTCGACGTCGTCCGCTGAGACTTGCAACGACTCGCTCATGTCGGTGACCGTTCCCCTGGCGGCCGTCGCTACCCCGGACGAATGCCACTGCCGTCAGGCCCTTTAGGCCCAGGTTTCGATCGTGGCCGGTTTCACGCCCAGGTTCGATGGCGGCCGGTCTCACGCCCAGGTTTCGATCGCGAGCAGGTCGCGCATCGACACGATGCCGACGAGCTGGCCGGCGTCGACCACCGGCATATGGCGGATGCCGTGGTCGAGCATCACATGCGCGACGTGCACGGTGTCGTCGTCCATGTCTGCCGTGCGCAATTCGAAGGAGGCGACGTCGCGCACGGACGTCGAATCAAGGTCGGCACCGGCCGCCGCCGCGCGCACGACGTCGCGCTCGGAGATGATGCCGATCGGCCCGGCACCGGTGACCGCCACAGCGCCGATGTCGGCGCTTGCCATGAGTTTGCAGACTTCGCGCAGCGTGGCCCCGCCGTCGACGTCGACCACGTTGGTCGTGTGGGCGTCTCGGATGCGCATAGTCCCTCCTGGTGTGGTGCCTGCCCGCGCCGGCGCGGTCGCAACCGTGATCAGTACTTTCGTTGCTTGCTGCGCGCTAAGGGACCACGCGGGCCGGAGAGGCGACCCTGTACGCTTGGCTAAGCCATCCAGCGCTCGTAGCTCAACGGATAGAGCATCTGACTACGGATCAGAAGGTTGGGGGTTCGAGTCCCTCCGAGCGCGC
>JBDZVM010000037.1:0-38956 GCA_040255675.1 Actinomycetales bacterium
CGGGCATCATCGACCCCGCCAAGGTCACCCGCTCGGCGCTGCAAAACGCCGCGTCGATCGCCGGTCTGTTCCTCACTACGGAAGTCGTGGTGGCAGACAAGCCGGAGAAGGCCGCCGCTCCCGCTGGTGGCGGCATGCCCGGCGGTGACATGGACTTCTGAGTCCATCCGCCTTTGCGAACCACAAGGGGCGGCCTGGGAAACCAGGTCGCCCCTTTGCTATGGCGACGCCGCGCAGGGTGCCGCCGCGCCGCCGCGCAGGGTGCCGCCGCGCCGCCGCGCCAGGCCGCGCAGGGTGCCGCCGCGCCGATCACGTTCGGGCGGCAAAGGTGTCCCTTGCGAGTTCTATGGAGCGGGCAAGGGACACCTTTGCGCCGCAAGGGCCCAAGCTTTTCGGTTGCTCGCGCCGCTGCGCTTACGCGGTTCCGAAGCTGGCCGCGACTTGCCGCTCCGCCTCGGCGTAAGAGGTGCCGGCTTGGCCGAGCAGTTGGCTGATGCCGGAAAGTGCCTCGTGTAGACCCTCCGCCGATTTCTGCCATTCGGCCCAAAGCGCCTGAAAACGTTGCTGCGCAACGCCCGCCCAGTCGCTGCCAAGGGGGGCCAATGCCCCGGCGAGCGAGCGCAACTCGCCCTCGATGCTCGACGAACTGTTGCTGACGCGCGACGACATGCTCGCAAGTTGCTCCGGAGTGACACGAATGCCGCTCATTTCCCTAACCTCCTGATTGGTGAGCCAGCGCCCCGTGCGCGACTCGGACTGCACCCGAGGCTAGAGAAAGTGACGATCAGCGCGCCGGAGTTATCCACAGGGACGGCGTGAGCGCGGTTCGCACCGGCGCTGGCGGGTTAACCGGCGCGGTCCAAGCCTCGACGTAGCGGGCGTCCGGCTCACCGGCAGTGGCACTGAAAGCGACGTCCGGTATGGTGTAGACCAATATTGGTCTACACCAATCACGAGACGAACCGCCCCCACCTGTGAGACGATGCCGCCCATGCCGCCCCAGCCCTCAGCGTCGTTCGCGTCGCACCTACTCGAAGTCATCGCGCTCGATGCCGACGACGCGGTCGCGGCAGTTCGCGGCGGCGCGGATCGCCTCGAACTCGTGCAAGACATGTCGGCCGACGGGCTGACGCCGTCCATCGAAACCTTCGAACGCATTCGCGAGGCGGTCGACGTTCCGCTTCGGGTGATGCTGCGCTGCCGCGACGGCTTCACTGTGCAGGCGCGTGAGCTCGAGGAGCTGTGCTCGACGGCGGAGAGGTTGCACGCCGCGGGCATGCAGGAGTCGGTGCTCGGGTTTTTGACGGCCGACGACGACGTCGATGTCTCGGCGATCGAAGCGGTTCTCGAGGCAGCCAGACCGCAACGCTGGACGTTTCACCGCGCCATCGACTACGCCGCCGACCCGGCGCTCGCCTGGAAGGCGGTCGCCACCATGCCCGGGATCGACGCGGTGCTGACAGCGGGTTCGTCGTCCGGCGTCGATATTGCCGGGCTCATGGCCCGGCTCGACTGGGAGCATGGCGCGCCGCCGTGGGTGGTGGGTGGCGGCCTTCGCGAAGAACACATCGGGCCGCTGCGCGAGGTGGGGCTTACCCGATTCCACGTCGGTAGTCGGGTGCGGCATGGTGCGAGTTGGGCACGGCCCGTCGACGTCGACGCTGTTGCGCGGTGGCGCGGTCTCATCGACGCGTAAGCCACACGAGAATCCCGCCCACGACCAAGCGGGCCGAGGATCAAGCCGGGGCTAGATTTCGTCGCCGGCAAGCACGTCGTCGGCGTCGACGATGCGATACGCGTAGCCCTGCTCGGCCAAGAACCGCTGGCGGTGGGCGGCGTAATCCTGGTCGAGCGTGTCGCGGGCGACGACGGCGTAGAAGCGCGCGGTGCGGCCGTCGTGCTTGGGTCGTAGCAGTCGTCCGAGCCGTTGCGCCTCTTCTTGGCGCGAGCCGAACGAGCCTGAAACCTGAATAGCCACAGACGCTTCAGGCAAGTCGACCGAGAAATTGGCGACTTTCGAAACCACGAGCGTCTTCACTTCGCCCGCACGAAACGCGTCGAAGAGGCGCTCCCTTTCCTTGACAGGTACTTCTCCGGTGATGACGGGCGCGTCGAGGCGCTCACCGAGTTCGGCGAGCTGGTCGAGGTATTGCCCGATCACGAGCACCTGGTCGTCGGTGTGGCGGGCGGCGAGCGCCTCGATGACTTTAGTTTTCGTGTCAGTGGTCGCGGCCAACCGGTAACGGTCTTCGGGCTCGGCGGTGGCATAGAGCAGGCGCTCGTGGTCGGTGAGCGTAACCCGAACCTCGACGCAATCGGCAGGCGCGATGTAGCCCTGGGCCTCGATGTCTTTCCAGGGCGCGTCGTAGCGTTTAGGGCCGATCAAACTGAAGACGTCGCCCTCGCGACCGTCTTCGCGAACCAGGGTCGCGGTGAGACCGAGCCGCCGACGCGACTGAATATCAGCCGTGAAACGGAAAATTGGCGCGGGCAGCAGGTGCACCTCGTCGTAAATAATGAGGCCCCAGTCGTGCTCGTCGAAGAGTTCGAGGTGCGCGTAGACGCCTTTGCGCCGGGTGGTCATGACCTGGTACGTGGCGATGGTGACCGGCCGGATTTCCTTGCGGGCACCGGAGTATTCGCCGATTTCGTTCTCGGTGAGGCTCGTGCGCTTGAGCAATTCATGCCGCCATTGCCGCGCCGCCACAGTGTTGGTGACCAGAATCAACGTGGTGGCTTGGGCTAGCGCCATCGCGGCAGCACCGACGATAGTTTTGCCTGCGCCACAAGGCAAAACCACGACGCCTGAGCCACCGTGCCAAAAACCTTCGGCGGCCGCACGTTGATACGAGCGCAACGTCCAGCCGTCTTCGTGCAAATCGATGGCGTGCGCTTCGCCGTCGACGTATCCGGCGAGGTCTTCAGCGGGCCAGCCGAGTTTGAGCAGCACCTGCTTGAGATGACCTCGCTCGCTCGGATGCACCGTGACGGTGTCGTCGTCGAGCCGGACGCCGACAAGCGGCGCCACTTTCGGGCTGCGCAAAACTTCTTCGAGCACCGCGCGGTCGGTCGACCGCATGACGAGCCCGTGCGCGGGGTGGTTTTGCAGTTGCAGGCGACCGTAGCGGGCCATCGTCTCGGCGACGTCGACCAGCAGCGCGTGCGGCACCGGATAGCGGCTGTAGGTGAGCAGCGCGTCGACCACCATCTCGGCGTCGTGGCCGGCCGCCCGCGCGTTCCATAAGCCCAGCGGCGTCACGCGGTAGGTGTGCACGTGCTCGGGCGAGCGTTCGAGTTCGGCGAACGGCGCGATCGCTCGGCGGCATGCCTCCGCTTGCTCATGGTCGACCTCGAGCAGCAGAGTCTTATCGGATTGCACAATCAACGGGCCCTCGGTCATTCGTCCATTGTTCCAGCAGCCGCGAGCATTGGTCGCGGCCGCCGTGAACGACCTGGCGGTCCTACGCGACGATACTGGTGGCGCCGCTTGTCAGATCTTCGCGCCGAGTGGGCATCGCGTACGTTCGCCGCGCGGCGGCGGGCACTTTATTTGCCGGCATTGGCCGGTCCAGCAGGAAGCCCTGGGCGTGGCTGCAGCCAAGGCCGACCAAGGTGCGCAGTTGCTCGGGCCGTTCGACGCCTTCGGCGATGGTATGCGCATCCAATGCGGCGGCGATTTGGACGACTCCGGCGGCGAGTGCGGTGGCGCGGCTATGTTCGAGATCGGCGACGAAAGAACGATCGATCTTGATCGTGTCGACGGGGAATGAGTGCAGGTACGACAGCGACGACTGGCCCGTGCCGAAGTCGTCGATCGACACTCGCACACCCATCGCACGCAGCCGCCGAACGGCCTCGCGAGCCGCGTCTTGGTCGGCGAGGACGGCTGTCTCGGTGAGTTCGATGTGCAATCGCTCTGGCGGCAACGCTGCCTTGGCGAGGGCGGCGTGAACGTCGTCCGGCAGCGTCGAAACGCCGAAGGAGTGGGCCGAGAGGTTGACCGCGACGAAGGCGGCGTCCTTCTCGTTTGGATGCGTCGGCCAAGCGGCCGCCTCACGGGTCGCTTCGCCCAGCACATACATGTCGAGTGTCGTGACGATGCCGAGGCGCTCGGCGGCCGGAATGAACTCGGACGGGGGCACCGGACCGTATTTTGGGCGGTTCCAACGCGCCAACGCTTCGAAGCCGACGGCATGCCCGGTTTGCAGGTCAACGATCGGCTGGTAATGCAAGGCGATGTCGCCGGCGACGATGGCCCCATGGAGGTCGGAGGCGAGCCGGCCGTCGCGTAGGGCTTGCGCGAGCGAGGCGCGTGACTGGTCTGATAGCCAGGCCACAAGAAAGCCGATGATCAAGAAGGCGATCAGCCGCGCCGTCCAATTTTGTAACGACTGCGTCCCGCCCGTCGACACGTCGAGCGGCATAAACGGGCCGGCCGCGAGACCGGCAACGATCGCGGACGTCGCCGCGCCGAGCCATCGGAAGCGGTATGCGGCCAACACGACAGGCAAATAAAACGCGTGAGGCAGCGCGCTGCGTGAACCCCCTGACACGTACGTAAGAACCCACGCCGCGATGGTCAAACCCGCGATCAGGTTAATGACCACAGAGGGGCGCCATCGCCACACGACGATGCCTGGGCCTTGCCGTGCCCGTTGCTGAATTGCCTTCAAGACTCAGTCACCGCCGTCCGTCCTGTGCGACCTTGCGCGACCGGTCGCGCGTCTCCCCTTGCCATCGGCGGGTCAGGCAGGCCGCTAAAGGGCGAGTGGGTCGAGCGCATGACAATGTGCCGCAATTCGCCGGGCTAACGTCCTCAATCAGACCGGTCCGCCGACAGTTAGGTCGGGTAGCCGCGAGATGCGGCGTTGATGGTCCAGGGGCCGCGTGCGCTCACCGCCGCGCATGATCTGACCAGTTTTGATTGGAGATGCGCGAAACTGCCTGAAGCGGCGCCTACGAGGCGTAAAGTACTGACCACAGCGGCGCACGATGAGGCGCGAACGCGCACAAAATGCGCACACGGCGTGCCAGCGTTCCCGCTGGTCTAGTCGGAGAGGTCAGTAACCGAGCAGTCGGAAGGAGCGACCTCGAGTGGACCGGTACACCCGTTGGTCTGCCTTGCTCGAGTTGCTCGCGCGCGACAAGCGCCTCACCGTCGAGGCCGCGGCCCGCGAACTCGCGGTCTCCGAAGCGACCGTGCGGCGCGACTTCGACGCGTTGGCCAAGCAGCGCAAGCTGGTAAGACTGCGGGGCGCCGCGGCGCATCATTCGGCACCCGCGGTCGCCGGGTTACTCGTATCCGCGCTGCCTGTCGCGTCGGCCGCCACTCGCCGGATCGCCGGCACGGTCGCTGCCCAGGTGCGACCCGCGACGGTCGTCGGCCTCGCCGGGTCGACGCTTACGTCGCCGATCGCCCGGGCACTCGCCGTCCGCTTCGAGGCCGAGACCACGACCGACACCATGACGCTGACCGGATCGGCCGAGCGGCGCGTAGGCGTGACCGTGGTGACGAACGACTTGGCGATCGCGGGCGATCTCGCGCGGCGTCCCGGCTTGAAGGTGGTGGCGACCGGCGGCGTGGTCGACGGCAGGTCGATGGCGCTGGCCGGGCCCCTTGTCGGCCTCCTTTTGCAGGGTGTCGCGTTTGACTCGGCGATCATCGCGGCCGATGCTGTCGATCCCGACTTCGGTGTCACGGCGGCTGACGAACTCCAGGCTGACACGTGCGCGCTGATGATCGAACGCAGTCGGCACGTAATCGTCGCGGCCGCCAGCGCGGACCTCAACCGGACGGCGTTCGCGAGCGTCTGCGGCACCGAACGCGTCGATGCGCTCGTCACCGACACGGGCATCTCCCCGGCGACAGCCGAGCGGTTCGCGCATCGCGGCGTGCGCATCGTCACGGCCTGAGCACGGGCCGACTTCGGCGTCCAACTTCGACCGCTTCACCCGCTTCTCCACGCTTTCGCGTGCTCGAAGTTGCTCACTTGTGACCGCGAGGACTTGACGTGGTCCAGACCAGTGGCGCACCATTCGGGGCAACCACGGCGTCGTGACGTACCGGCCGAAACCAGCGCGCGGTTTCGGCCACACATGACCACCCGACTCACGAAAGACTCGAGAAAGCGGTATTCACATGAAACGACCGATCACGCGGCACGTCGTTGCCGCCATGTCGATCGGGCTGGCGGCGGCGATGGCGCTGAGCGCGTGCGCGTCGAACAAGAAGCCGGCCGCGGGGACGTCGAGCTCTGACACCGGCGCGGTGAACAGCGCACCCGCCGCGTCGGGCGATGCTTCCGGCATCCCCTCGACGACCATCTCGCTCGTCGGCGCCGACTACGGCAACGGAGCATCGGCCGACAACAGCGGCCAGAAGTTTTGGGAGAAGATCGTCGCCGACTTCAACCAGAAGTACCCGCAGATCAAGGTGAAGGTCAACATCGTCAACTGGAGCGACGTCGACCACCAGATCGCGACCATGGTGCAAAACGGTCAGGAGCCCGACATTGCCCAAGGAAGCGCCGACTACGCGGGTGTGACCGACAAGGTTTATCCGGCAAACGAAATTCTCGATACCGCCACGCAGGCGAATCTGCTTTCGTCGTTCGCAGACCAAGGCAAGGTGGACGGCGTCGAATACGGCATCCCGTACACCTCGAGCGCTCGCGCCCTCTTCTACAACAAAGACCTGTTCGCCAAGGCCGGAATCAGCGACGCGCCCACGACGTGGGACGAATACCAGGCTGACGCGAAGAAATTGAAGGACGCCGGAGTCGCCGAGCCGGCCTGTATTCCGCTCGGCCGCGAAGAGGCACAGGCCGAGACACTGCTGTGGGAACTCGGTAACAGCGGGGGTTTCGTCGACTCGGGTGGAAAATGGTCGCTCAACAGCCAGGCCAACGTCGACACGTTCAAGTTCTTGCAGGGTCTGGTGAACGCCGGCCTCACCGAGCCGAACCCGGCGACCGTCGACCGCACCAAAGGCTGCTGGGCTGACTTCGCGGCCGGCAAGGTGGGCATGACCAACGGCTCGCCCGCTTTGTTGCCGCAGGCAAAGGGCAAAGTCACCTACGGCGTCGCGCCCATCCCCGGCAAGAGCGGTCCGCTCAGCACCACCCTCGGCGTGTGCGACTGGATCTGGGCCTTCAAGACCGATCCCAGCAAGAAGGTTGCGGTCACGGCATTTCTTTCCTTCGCCATGCAAGACCAGTACCAAGAGGATTTCGATAACCTCTACAAGTTGTTGCCGGTGACGAAGGGCGCGACCGACGCCTTGTCGTCGGACGCCGACTTCGCTCCGTTCCTCAAGGCGTTGCCAACGGCGACGTTCTATCCCACGAGCAACACGGCATGGCCGAAAGTGAACACGCAGATGAAGCAAGTCATCGGCACTGCCCTTAAAGGTGACCCGAAGTCTGTTCTCGACCAACTGCAAAGCACGGCCGACAAGGGCTGATCTCTCAACAATCCGGCGCCGGGCACACCATGCCCGGCGCCGGAACCCCAGCCCCATAAGGAGAAACACCTATGAGTAACGGCACCGCCGCGCTGCCGGCAACGCAATCAGCCGGGCCGGCGGCTACGCCGAAGCCGCGCCAAGGCGCGCGGCTCCCTCTGCGCGCGATGCGGCCGCTGCTGTGGATCGGGCCGGCCGTCGGCCTCATCGCGTTCGTCGTGTTGTGGCCCGTCGTCACGATGGTTCAAACGTCGTTCCTCAACGTAAGCAGTTTCGGCGAGGTCAAAGGCAGTAACGGCTGGAAGAACTACACGAATCTGATCCACGAGTTGGCGTTCAAAGGCGTCGTCGAACGTACCGTCGTCTGGGTCGTCGCCGTCGTGGGCTTCACAATCTTGATTTCGTTGGCGCTCGCGCAGCTGTTTCATCAGCAATTTCCCGGACGGCGAGTCACGCGCTGGGCGCTCATCGCGCCGTGGGCGGCGTCGGTCTTGATGACGGCCATCGTCTTCAAATGGATGCTCGAGCCAGGCTACGGGCTGGTCAACCTTGTATTGCATCACCTCGGATTGCTGCACGATCTCAACGGCACTGCCGCCGATCCGCTCGGCAAAGAAGGCACAGCGATGCCTTGGCTCATCTTTGTCGCCGTATTCGTGTCACTGCCGTTCACGACGTACACGATTTTGGCCGGGCTTTCGACGATTCCGAACACCGTTTATGAGGCTGCGCGTGTTGACGGATCGAGCCGCTGGCACACCTACCGCACCATCACGCTGCCGTTGCTGCGGCCCGCGCTTACGGTCGCGACCCTTATCAACGTGATAAACGTGTTCAACTCGTTTCCCATTATCTGGGCGATGACTCACGGCCAGCCCGGTTACAACACGGCTACGACTACGATTTTCATGTATGTGCTCAAAGACGGCGACATTGGCGAATCCGCCGCCATGTCAGTCGTCAACTTCGGGTTGGTGATTGTCATTGTCGCGCTGTTCCTGCGTGCCAGCCGGTGGAAGAGCGAGGTGGAATGAGATGGCCACGTTGACCGCCTCGTCGGTGCGCGCGCCGTCGACGCCGCGACGTCGACGTGCCGGGCGCCGTCCGACATGGAAAACCATCGCCTTAGTCGTCACCGCCTACGTCATCGCGCTCGCGTTTGTCTTTCCGTACCTCGAAATGTTGCTGACATCGCTGCGACCGACGAAAGACTTGCAGACGCCCACGATTCTTCCGCGCCATTACTCGTGGGAGAGCTTCACTACACTCTGGAAGACCGGCCTCGGCACCAATCTGAAAGTCACGTTGCTGATCGCGGGCGGAGCTACCGTGCTCGTGCTTCTCGTGGCGACGCCGGCGGCGTACTACACGGCGCGCAACAGGTTTCGGGGCCGGCTGGCGTTTTTGCTCCTGGTGCTCATCACTCAAATGTTTCAGCCGACGGCATTGCTCGTAGGCATCTACCGGGAGTTCTTGAGTTTTCACCTGCTCGACAGTGTGTGGGCGCTCGTCTTGGTGAACGCCGGCTTCAACATGGCCTTCGCGATCTGGATTCTGAACGCCTACTTCGCCTCGATTCCGAAGGAGCTCGAAGAAGCCGCGATGGTCGAGGGGGCGGGCCGCGTCGGTGCGCTGTTTCGGGTGACCCTGCCGCTCGCCGCGCCAGGCGTCGTCACCGCCATCATCTTCACGTTCATCGCTGCTTGGAACGAGTTCGTCATCGCCCTGACGCTCGTCCAGACGCCGAGCAAACAACCGCTGACCGTCGCGATCAACGGCTTCATCGGCGCCTACAGCGTCGAATGGCAGCACATGTTCGCGGCGTCGGTGATCGCGACGATTCCTGTCATCGTGCTGTTCGCGCTCATCGAGCGAAAGGTTGTCAGCGGCTTGACCGCCGGCTCGATCAAGTAGCGGTACCAGCGATCGGCGCGGACCTATCGAATTCTCGACGTTTGGTGTGGCTCAGCCACAGCAAACGTCGGAAATTCGGCGCGCTTTGGGCGTTGGGCTAGCGTCAACCCAGTGCGTCACCGGGAAGGTCGTCAGGCGCATCGTCAGGCATGTCGTCGGCGATCTCATCAGGCACTTCATCAGCCCATGCCACGCCGGTGATGCGATGAATGGCGAAGGTGCGCATCTCGCTTCGCTGATGGTCGAACGCGATGACTTGCCCTCCGGCAAGTCGCAACGGCTCGATGATGCGCGTGCTTGCTTGCCCTTGGGCGTTGAGGTAACCGATCCACAGTGGGCGTCTGGTCGCGAGCGCCTCGCGCAGCGCCGCAAGGCTTTGCGTCGCCGTCGTCCGGGGCATCGAACCGCCCGCGGCTGACGTGTTCGCGAACTTCGCCCGCATCGCCGCCGATGCTTTGTCGCCGGCGCGGATCACGCGAATCGCCGACGAAACCAGCGTGGGCGATGGCACGGCGAGCTCGACCCGCTGACGTATGGGGCGAAACCTGGCAGGCGCGCGGCGAGAATCCGGACGGCGCAACAGCAGCCCGCCACCCGCGACCTCAGCGGCCGGCGCGTAGCCGACCTCGCGCAACCGCTCGACGACCCGCTCCGCACCCAACGGGCTAACCAGCACGCTCGGGGCGAGTCGAGACAACCGAAGACTGTCGAGGCGGCGATCGGCTAATGCTTCGGCGAGCACGGATTCGTCGTCGCAGCGCACGTAGCATCCGGTCGCTCCGACTCTGATGCGGCCGTGGCGCCGGGCAACGTCGTCGACGAGGTACGAAAGCGGCTGAGGCACCGGCGTTTTCGACCGCCTGGCAAGCAATTCTTGCAGTTCGGCGGCACTTCGCCCGGCGTCGAGCGCCCGCCGTATCGAGGCCGCGCTGAACCGGTAGACCGTGGCGCCGCCGGTCGACTCGACGTCGGCGAGCAGTGACAACTCTCGTGCGAGCTCGGTCTCCAGCGGTCCGGGCGCGATCGCGGTGAGGTCGGCCTGCAAGAGCACGTGGTCGAGCGGTTGCGGAAGCAGCGGCTCGAGCACTTGGGCGGCAGCGTCGACAGGGTCGACACGGTCAACAGGGTCGACACGGTCGACGGGATCGCTTTCGTCGCCGTCCGGGCAAAGCAGGGCACGACCGAACGACGACAACGCGCCGCGGCCGGTGACGCCGAGCAGCTCGGCCTCCTCGTGGGTCGAGATCGCGAGATCGTCGCGCAACCACCCTCCGCGTCTTGGCGACCAGAAGCGCAACGCGGCGACCAGGTCGTCGCGAGACGGCGCGCCGCCTGGCTCGACCTGGCGCAGCAGATCAAGCAGCGCCCGCCGCACGATCGGCGCGAGCGCCCGGTCGACCTCGGGTCCGAGCGCGTTCGGCGCGGGCGCCGGACGGCTGCCCGTCGCGGTCTCGTGCGGTTCGGGTCGTCGTCCGACCAAAGCCGGCACTCGCGTGGTGTTCAGCCAGGCGCGCGCGAGCAGGGCCCACCGGGTGGCGGTCGGCTGGGCGAGCCAGGCGTCGTAGCCGGTCGGGCCGGCGGTGGGCAGCCAGCTTTCGCCGGTGTCGTCGGGCGCGACCAAGCCAGCCGCGTGCGCCACCTCGATCAGCAAGGCGGCGCGGCGTTCGTCGATCTCGAGTTCGCGGGCGGTGCGCCGTAATTCGCGGACGCCGACACCACCCGCCCGCAATACGCCGGGCGGGTCGATGCCCCACCGCTCGAGGAACGACTCGACGAGCCGTACGGTGGTGAACGCCTCACCCGCTGCCACGGCATCGACGTCGGACGGCGGATAGCGCGGCGCCTCGAACGGTGGAAGCTCGAGGATCAAGTCCGGAAACACGCGGTCGCCTCGGGCGAGCAGGCTGACTTCACGCGGGAGCACGACCGTGTAGTCGTCGACCGCGACCAGCAAGCCGTGCGCCAGCAGCCAGCGCACGGGCGAGTCGGCGGACTTCGCGTCGACGGGCCGGCGGGCACCCGCCGTGCGACCCACGGGCGTTCCTTCGGCGAGCAGGTCGACAACCTCGCGCGGTTTGGCGGGCACGGCGTCGAGCAGGCGAGCAAGCTGCTCGCGATCTTCGAAAATCTGGGCGAGCGCGTCGAGCGCCTCGACCGGCGGCAGCGGCCCCGCGTCGACGTTTTCGCCTAGCAGCGCGCGGACGTCAGCCAGCATCGTCGGCAACTGGGTGGGCGAGACCTCAGTGAGCGCGAACCTTGCCGGTGGCCCGAGGTTCGCCGGGAACGGCAGCAGCTCACGGACGACGTGAGCCACGTGCAGTTCGTCGTCCGGGCCGAAAACGAGGGCGGTGGAGCGCAGCCGGTTCATCGACGCGTCGAGGCGATCTGGTTTGACGCCCAGCAAGGCCGCGAGGTCGGCCACGGTCGTCGGCTCGGGCGACAACGCGAGGGCTTCGAGCACCTGGATGCTGGCCAGGTCAAGCCTGTCGATGGCCAGCTCGGCCGACGCCCTGCTGTTCGCCCGGCTGGCGAGCACCGACATGTCGGACGGCGCCGGATGCAGCAGGTCGGGTCGTTCGCGCAGGAGCGCACTGAGGTCGTCGTCGGGTCGCCGACGTAGCCAGTCGGCGAGATCGGTCACGCTCTCGGTGCTCATCCGGTCAACGTTAGTAGGGACGTTCGACCGGATGAGCTACCCGCGCCCGAGTGCTGTGGATGACGGGCCTATCTCGCGCCTATTTCACGGTGAGTCGAATGGAGAACCGCTCGGCGTCGCCGCTTCGGGCGTCGTAGAACCCGATGCTGTCGAGCGGCGCGAGGTCGCGCGGCCGCGGCCCGGTGGCGGCAATGATCTGGGTGAGGTCGACATAACCCGCGGCACTCGTCGAGCTGGGCATGCCGGCGAGTGCCTTCTTGAAGCTGTCGCTGTCGCCGAGTTTGCCGGACGCCGGCTGGGAGTCGTTCGTGATCACGACTCGCGGACCTTGCGCGGACGCGGTAAACGTCTCGCCCGACTGCTGCGACAGGATGCCGGCTAATTTCTGCGCCGTCCCCAACCCGGCGGCCGCGTCGTCGGGGCGAGTGATGAGCCTCAGCATGCCACCGCTGAGGAAGCCCCCAGACTGGGAGGTTACGCCGACCGTCAGTTCGCTACCGAGCAGGTTCTCGAGATCGCCCGGCAGTGAGATGCCGAGCTGGGCGCCGAGGGTGTCGAGTTCGTTTTGGAGGCCGGCGCCGAGCAGCCCGCCTTGCAGGCTGGTGAGCTGGTTCTTCACCAGTTTCTCGGGATTAGCGATGGAAAGGCCGGCGACGGTTCCCGTCGGGAGGTCGCCCAGTGCTTGCCCCGCATTGCCGGACGACGCCAAAGCCGCCGGTTCGCCCACGCCGTAGCCCTGCACCTCGACGTAATCGGGCTGCACGCGCAGGCCCATCACGATCCGCGCGTTGGCGAGCGCGGCGAGGCCCATCGTGCCGCTAGCCGGAAGCAGCATGCTGGCCTGCTTGCCAACCGCCTTGAACGTCGCGCCGAGATCCCACCACGCGGTGACGATGCGATCGTCTTTCAGCTTGTCGATGTCGGCCTTGTAGTTGTCGTTGCGGGTGATGTTGGCATCGGACGCCGCTTTGACGGCCTCGTCGACGGCTTCTTGGCTGTCGCCGACAATGGCAAACGAGCCTTTGACGACGAATGCCGACCCGCCGTCGGAACTGTTGGCAGCGATTTTTTGCAGGCCGGCAGTTGCCTTGCCGGCGTCTTTCACCGCGAGGATGCCGATCGGCTGCGGTTGGCCGCTCGAATCGAGAAAGACGTCGATCGCGGCTCGGTCGCCCAACCAGGGCTTGATGTCGGTGTCGTAGTTGACGTCCGCGCCGGTGTCGTCGGTGAAGATCGCCCGCAGGAGGCCGTCTTTGAGGTCGTCGGCGCTGGCGATCTTCGGGGCGTCGGGGAACTTCTTTTCGAACTCCCACGCCGCGACCTTGGCCGACGCCGACGGATCGAGATCGATCTTGGCGTAAAAGAGCGAATTCGCCGGTGCCCACTTGTCGGGCTGGCTGCCGCTCGCAGCCAAAAGCTTGAAGGCGGTGAACCCGCCCGCGCCGAGAATGATCACCAACACCGCGACCACGCTGACCACGATCGGCGCCGTATTGCGCGAGCGGCGCGGCGGGCCGGCCAACAGCACGTCGCCTTGCTGCACCGGCCCCGGGTAGTTCGCGGCTCCGGGGTAGCCGCCGGCGTAGAACCCGCCGCCAGCGGCTGGCGGGTCTTGGTAGCCGGACTGGCCCGGCTGGCCGTAGATCGGGCCGGACGGCGCTGCCGCCGGCTGGCCGTAGCCAGTTGCGCCCGGATCCGCGAGCTGTGGCGGACCGTAAGGCGGTGGGGCGTATCCGGGCTGCTGGTAGGTGGGTTGTGGCTGGTACGGGGGCTGGGCCTGGTATCCGGGCTGCTGGTACGCGGGTCGTGGCTGGTACGGCGGCTCGGATTGCGGGGTTTCGGGAAGCGGGCGCGCGTAGGGCGAGCGCTGCGCCTCTTGCGGTTGGTTCGTTTCGGGTGGCTGCGGAGGCGTCGGCGGTTGAGCCGGGGCGGCTCCGCCGTACGCCTGCTCCGAGTTGGAGGCAGGACCCCCGTCATACTGCGTGTGGTCGCTTGTCGGCTCGTTATCGGTCATGTCGATATTGTCGGGCATACGGCTGACATGCTGAAGCATGATCGGTGCCGATGGTGGACAGTGACAACGGCGTATAGCCTTGAAGCGCTTCGACGACACTGTTGCGGTGTCGTTCCGGAGGCTCTGGTATAGATCGTCCTTTCCGTAGATTCCCGCGTTCTTCGAAGGGCTTCCCGTGCCTACCGGCAAGGTCAAGTGGTACGACACCGAAAAGGGCTTCGGCTTCCTGTCCCGTGATGACGGCGGCGACGTCTTCGTCCATTCATCGGCGCTCCCCGCTGGTGTCTCGACCCTGAAACCGGGCAGTCGAGTCGAGTTCGGCATTGCCGAGGGCAAGCGCGGCGACCAGGCGTTGTCGGTGCGCCTCCTCGAGGCCCCGCCCTCGCTCGTGCAGACGCAAGCTCAGGCGCAGCGCAAGAAGCCAGACGAACTCGTCGTCATCATCGAAGACGTGATCAAACTGCTCGACGGTGTGTCGAACACGCTGCGGCGTGGCCGCTATCCCGATCGCGGTACCGGTCGAAAGATCGCTACGGTGCTGCGCGCGGTCGCCGACGACTTGGAGCAGTAGCGTCGTCCGCCGCGTTTCCCATGATCGCGAAGACTCTTACCCCCATAGGTGCCAAAAAGTCTTCGCGATCACGAGAGGTTGGGCCTTGGGGAGCGCAGGGCGTCTGGTCGTACGGGCGGTACGAGTCCGGCGGCAGCGGCGCGGGTGAGCAAACCGGTGACGGCCGCGTACCCGTCGTCGCCGAGGTCGACCGTGAAGTCGTTGACGTACAAGGCGATGTGCTGGTCTTGGACGTCGGCGTCCATCTCTTGTGCGTGCTCGGCGACGAAGCCGCGCGAGGCCGAGCGATCGGCGAGCGCGTATTCGACGGAGGCGCGAACTACTCGAGTGAGCCGGACGACGTCGAGGCCTCGCCGGGCGAGGATCGCCCCAAGCGGAATCGGCAGGCCGGTGTTGCCTTCCCACCATTCTCCGAGGTCGACCACGTTGCGAAGCCCGTAATTGTGATAGGTGAAACGAGCCTCGTGAATCACCAGGCCGGCGTCGACTTTGCCGTCGCGCACCGCGGGCATGATGTCGGGAAACGGCATCACTTCGATGCGCAGCCCGGAAATGCCTTGCTCAGCGGCCCACGAGCGAAAGAGCAGATACGCCGTCGTTCGCTCGCCGGGTACTGCGATGGTCGCGCCACGCAAGTCGGTGCCGCCCGCGGTGAGCACCAACGGCCCACAGCCGCGGCCCAAAGCACCGCCCGTCGGCAGCAACGCGTATTGGTCGAGCAGCCACGGCAGCGCGGCGTACGACACTTTCACGACGTCGAATTCGCCGCGTTCGGCGGCGGTGTTGGTGACGTCGACGTCGGCGAAGGTTACGTCCACCGGGGGAGCGCCTTCGATAAGGCCGTGCACCCAGGCGTGAAAGACGAACGTGTCGTTGGGGCACGGTGAAAATGCCAGAGACAAGCGGTCGTCGGTCACGGCAAAGGCTCCTTCAAGACGGAGGCAAAGGCGGTCGACAGCGCGTCGAGGGCGCGCGGGATTTGCCACGTCGTCGGGTCGCGCGGCCCGATGAAGTTCGAGATGGCGCGAATTTCGCCTACCGCGCCGTGGAAATTCGGCGATCTTTCGATCGCCTCGACGACGCCGAAGCCTTCCATCGCTTCAGCCACGGCATGCGGATGCCGCTTCGCCAACGACAAAGCTTCCGCGCGAGTGCCCGTCATGCAGGCCAGTGTGAGGATTTCTCCGGCACAGGCACCGCCACGATTCGCGAGCAATTCGACGACACCGCGCGCCACGGCGTAACTGGTGTCTTGTCGCAGCCCGATCTCGGTGGGCGTGCGAAACCCGTCGTCGGTGCGTACCCCGAGGTCGGCGAACGTCACGCGGTCGGCGACTACCACCGAACCGATCTCGACACGCCCGCGAAAACCGCCGGCTATCCCCGCGCTGAGCACAAGCTCGTAAGGCACCGTGGCGGCCAAGCGGGCGGTGACGGCGGCCGTGGCGACCGGACCCACACCGCAACTGACGGCGTGCACGGTGCCCGCGGGAGTTTCGACATGGACGCCGGAAAACCCCGCGACGTCGAGCGGCTCGGCCATTCCGAGATCGCGGACGACGGCGTCGCGCTCGGCCTCGACCGCCGTGATGACAAGGATCGTCACGCCAGCACCCGCCGAACCTTCATGTCTCGCGATGGTAGTCGGCGAGACACACGTCCAGGCCCGACGGGGTTTCGGCCATGCGCGCACGAGCCAGCATGGCCGAAGCCCAGCGTTCGGATCGGCCGGGGCTTGCGCCCCTAGATTGACAGGGGTGACGTCACGAGCTGAAGGTGAACCAGTTGACGTTCACGTAATTGGCCGGCTGGCCGGAGACGAACTCGAGATAGACGGTGTGGGTTCCCGTCGTCCCGGTGATGTTCGCCGGCACCGTCTCCCAGCTTTGCCACCCGCCGGTGTTGCCGATGGCGAAGCTGCCGATGGACGCCGACGACTTCGAGTCGAGATGCACCTCGATCAGGCCGCTAGCGCCGTTCGTGGCGCCGGATGCCACCCTTGCCTTGAACTGAGTTAGCGGCGTCGAGCCAAAGTCGACGTTGTTGAACTGCAGCCAATCGCCGTTCGCGATGTTCGTGACGTCGAGGCCGCCACCGGTGTCGGAGGTCGATTCGACCGACGTTCCTGCTTGCGCGTTATAGGCCTCGGCCTGGATTTGCGAGGTGGCAGTGAAGCCGCTACTCGAGGTCGGGCTGGGGCTTGGGCTGGCGGTGGGGGTCGGCGTCGGGGACGAGGTCGAGCCGGACGTCGGCCCGCCGGGGAACGTGAACCAGTTGACGTTCACGTAATTCGCCGGCTGACCTGAATTGAATTTGAGGTACACGTTATGGATCCCGGTGGTGGCGGTGACGTTGGCCGGAACCGTCTCCCAGCTTTGCCAGCCGCCGGTGTTGGCGATGGCGAAGCTGCCGATCGACGACGAACTCGCGCTGTCGAGATGCACCTCGACTAACCCGCTGACGCCGCTCGATGCACCCGATGCGACGCGTGCGTCGAATTGCGTGACGGGCGTCGAGCCGAAGTCGACGTTGTCGTATTCGAGCCAGTCGCCGTTCGCGATGTTCGTGACGTCGAGGCCACCGCCGGTGTCGGACGTCGTTTCGAGCGACGTTCCCGACTGCGTGTTGTACGACTCGGCCTCGATGGCCGTGCCCGCGCCCTCACCGCTGCCTGGCGTGCCTGACTGCGTCGGCGTCGGGCTCGGTGTGGGTGACGAACTGGGTGTGGGCGACGGCGTGGGGGTCGGCGTCGGCGACGAACTCGGACTCGATGACGTGCTGCCCGTCTCGTAAACGGCGACGTAGTCGACCGCCATGCCAGCGCCCGACGTCACGCCGTTCAGCGCGCCGTTTTCCGTCGCGCATTGGCAAATCGCGTCAGGATAAGCGCCACCCATCGCGACATTGAAAATCATGAAGAATCCGTGGTCGACAGCGGCCTGCCAGGTCGAAACCGGTACTTGGCTTTCGTTGACGGTGAGCTGCAAGACGCCGTCCGTGTAGTAGCGCAACTGCTCCGCGTTCGTGTTCCGGCGGTCGACGACGACTGAGTAGGTGTGAAACGAGGTCTGGCATCCGGAGCAGGCGAGCAATCCGTTGCCGATGCCGGTGGTCTCGTTGCACGGCCCACCCGGATCGGTGCCGCAGTGCAGCGTATGCGACACCTCGGATAGTCCGTTGACGTCTTCCATGATGTCGAGCTCGCCGATCGAGGGCCAGTTCGTCGCGCCTACCGGACGTGCCGCGGCGCCGAGCGCCCAAAATGCCGGCCAGTAACCAAGCCCGGACGCCGGATTCGGCTGCTCGATCGACGCCGTCATCTCCATTTCGCCGCCCGCCGGGGCGGCGAAATCGGTGCGTTGCGTCTCGACGCGGCCGGAGGTCCAGTTGCCGCTGGAATCCCTGATGGGCTTGATAACGAGGTGTCCGCTGCCGTCTTGGTAGACGTTGCTCGTCGAGTCGGTCATGCTCTCGACCTCGCTCGTGCCCCAGTCCCAAGCTCCGCCCGGGTAGCTGTGGCCGAGGTCGTACAGCCAATCGTTGGTGTTGAGCCCGCTACCGGCGGGGCCGGAGAAGTCGTCGCTGAACACGGTGGTCCAGCCGGACGGCGCGGCGGGCACGGTCGCGCCCGCTTGGTTCCCAGTGGCGATCACCAGCGCGGCGGCGGCCGGCAGGGTCGCGGCCGCTGCCGCGACCATCGCGCGCCATCGTGGGCGACGGGCGCGTCGGCGAGCCGGAATGGTGCAGGGACCTGCGGTCATGCGGTTGCCTCCCGAATCGGATGAGGGGTAAGTCGCTGTATGAGAGCGCTCTCACAGCGGCGTGGAAGCAACGTAGGTTGCGGAACCCGAGCCGGGGAACCAGCTGCGCGCCAAGGTTTGGTCTGCCAATGGCAAAATCTCGGCGCCCGGGCGGCGACCGGGGTCGCGAGGCGCGACCCGCCCTAGACGGTCGGGCCCGACGCCGAACTCGGCGCCGAACCTGGCGCCGAAGCTGGGCGCCGACGCGTGCGGCGTAACTCCTCGATGCCGCGGTCGGGACTGTTCTTGATGGCCCGCAGGGTGAGCGCCAGGATCGCCACCAACACGACCGACGCCAGCGAGAACCCTAGCGCGCCGATCGACGGCAAGACGATTGCCAGAAATCCGCCGAGCACCCACGAAAGCTGAAGCACGGTCTCCGACCTGGCGAACGCCGACGTGCGCACGGCGTCGGCGGCATCGCGCTGGATCACCGCGTCGAGGCCGAGCTTGCCGATCGAGGCGGCGAGACTTCCAACCATGATGGCGAGCGTCGCGGTCAGCAAGGTGAACCAGGCGGCGGCGACGATACTCACGACCGCGGCAGCTACGAGGGCGGCAACTGCCAGCGGTTCAGGCTGTGTCGACTTCATGCGCGAGCCGATCGTCGTCCCGAGAAAACTGCCGATCGCGGCACCGGCGACGATGATGCCGAGGTCGATGTTGGGGCCGAAAACACCCAGCGGGTGCTCGCGAATCAAGAACGCCAGGAACAGCACGAGAAAACCGCTGAACGCGCGAAGGCCCGAAATAGCGCGCAACATCATCGGCATGCGGTAACCGATGCCTCGAAGCGGCGGCAGGATTCGGCGGAAACCTTTGACGTCGTCCGGACGAATGTTCTTCAATACTTGGGTTTCGAATACTTGGGTTTCGGTGTTGGCGAAGTGCGGGTCGTCGAGCTTTCGGCCGCGAAGCCGCGCTTCGCCTTCATTGGAGTCGACGCGGGCCGGGAGCCGAAGCGCGAAGCCGGCGCCGACGAGATAGATGAGCGTCGCGAGCCGAAGGGTCCAGCTCGGCGAACCGGTCGCCCAGGCCAGACCTTGCCCGATCGGCGCGGCGATGCTCGCGGCGATGATGCCCCAAAGCGTCACGCGTGCGTTGCCGCGCACCAACGTGACGGACGGCGGCAACACCCGCGGCACGACAGCGCTCTTCGTCACGCCGTAGGCCTTCGAGCAAATCAACGCCCCGAACGCGGCCGGATACAGGGCGAATCCGCCCTTGGACACGATCGCGCCGGCCATCACCCAGGCCAAGAATCCGGGCACGAGTTGCGAGCCGGCGAGCGCGTACCGGCGTCCGTTGCGGAACCGGTCGAGCAACGGGCCGACGATCGGCGCGACGACCGCGAACGGCGCCATCGTCACGATCAGGTAGAGCGCGACCCGGCTGCGTGCCTCGTGCGGGTCGACGGAGAAGAACAGCGTGTTGGCCAGCGCGACGGCGAGCAGCGCGTCGGCGGCGTTGTGGATCGCGTGGACGTCGATGAGATGGGCGAGGCCGCTCTTGCCCGCGCCGTCCGCCCTCGTCGAACGCATGAACGTGCGCGCGGCGGCGCGACCGCCCTTGGCCGTCGTTCGGGCGCCGAATCGGATCGTGCGGCCGAAACCGCGCGCGAACGACCGGCCCGCCGATCGGCCGCGCGGTGGGCGCCCACCAGGCAACGCCCTCGGGTCGCCGGCCAGACCGTGCTCGGTGGCGTGGCCGACCCGAGGGTCGCGAGGTGGGCGGATGTCGGCCATGACCTCAGTGAACTACGCGCGGCGCCGCGGTGCGGTGCATGTCAGAATCAACAACTGTGACGAATTCTTTGCAAGATGCCAGATTGCCATCGGGGAGCCTTCCCCCGGCGACGCCTGACGATGTCTGCGCGGCAGCAGTTGAAGTCGCCCGAGCCGCCGCTGTCGAGGTCGCGGGCGGGTCATTGGTCGGCGATCACGTGGGCGCCGAGGCCGACGGCGAGCGTATCGTCACGCACTACTTCGAGAACCTCGACAAGGCCTACGGCGGCTGGCGGTGGGCAGTAACCGTGGTGCGGGCACCGCGGTCGAAGACCGTCACGGTCGACGAGGTCGTCTTGCTGCCTGGCTCGGGCGCGTTGCTCGCGCCCGCATGGGTGCCGTGGAATGACCGGCTGCAGGCGGGCGATCTGCGGGTCGGTGACGTCATTCCTACGGCGGCCGACGACGAGCGCCTCGTGCCCGGCTATGCCGACGTTTGGCCGCACGACGAGATCGACGACATTCCTGACATCGAGCTGCTCATCGCCGACTTTTGGCTCGACCGGCCGCGCGTGCTCTCGCTCACCGGTCGCGAGGATGCGGCCGAGCGCTGGTACGACGGCGAGCACGGGCCCCGCGCGGCGATCGCTCGCGCCGCCGAATTGTCCTGCGCGACGTGCGGATTCCTGGTGCCGATGCATGGCGCGCTGGGCCGAGTTTTCGGTGTCTGCGCGAACGAATACGCGCCGGACGACGGCCGCGTGGTCTCTTTCGACCACGGCTGCGGCGCGCACTCCGAAGCCCTTGTGATCCACACCGAGCCAATGGCCGAGCCGGTCGAGCCGGTCGGCTCGGTCGAATCGGTTGAACCGGACCTCGAGCCCGAAGCGCCAGCGCATTCCGACGCGGACCTGCTCTGAAAGACCCACTCGGCACTGGCGTTATTCGCGCCCGGGTGCTTGCCGCCTGGGCCGCCTCGTCGGCGCGTTTTCGCGAAGACGCAAATGCCGAAGAGGATCTCGCGCGCGGCGGCTATCGCGACCGGGTCGTCATCGAACTCGCGCAAAATGCGGCTGACGCGGCGGCACGTGCCGGCGTCCGAGGAAAACTTCGACTTGAACTCGACGGCGAAGTGTTGCGGGCGGCGAACACGGGCGCAGCGATCGATGCGGCCGGTGTCGAATCCGCGTCGACGTTGCGCGCATCGGCTAAACGCGACCACGCGACTGTCGGCCGGTTCGGCGTCGGATTCGCCGCGGTGCTCGCCGTCAGTGACGAACCGGCCATCGTGTCGAAGCTGTCGGCTGTGCGCTGGTCGCGCGACGCCACGCTCGCTGCCGTCCGAGAAATTCCTTCGCTGCAGCAGGAATTGGCTCGTCGCGCCGACGACGTACCCGTGCTGCGGTTGCCTTTCCTCGACGAATCCGGGCGTCAGCCACCCGAAGGTTACGACACCGAAGTCGTGTTGCCGCTGCGCGATCTCGAAGCGGTCGAGCTGGTGCGCGAGCTGTTGAGTGGTGTCGATGCCGCCTTGCTCTTGACCTTGCCCGGGCTGGCATCTGTCGACGTCGTCGTCGACGGTTTCGCGCGTCGCCTCGTCGCTGAACGAACAGCCGACGGTGTCGTCGTCGACGGAATCGCGTGGAAGTTGCACTCGATCTCAGGCGAACTCGACCCCGCGTTGTTGCGCGATCGACCAATCGAAGAACGCGCACGTCGCGAATACGACCTCACCTGGGCGGTCCCGATCGACGATCGGGGTGTTCCGCTGCCGATGCCGCCGTCGGTTCCGGCCGTCGTGCACGCGCCGACACCGACCGATGAGCCGCTGTCGCTGCCGGCCCTGTTGATTGCGCCGTTTCCGCTCGACGTCACGCGACGCCATGTCGCGCCCGGACCGTTGCGCGACTTCTTGGTCGAGCGAGCCGCCGACGCCTATGTCGAGCTCGTGGCGGAATTACCTGTAGTTCCAGAAGTTTTGCTGTTCGTGCCGGTCAGCATCGCGAGTGGGGCACTGGACGGCGAACTGCACGCGTCGGTGATCGCGCGGCTGAGGCAGACCGCTTTTCTCCCCGGCGTCGACGACGGTGTGCGGCTGCGGCCAGCTCACGCCGCCGCTCTCGATGAAGCTGAAGAATCGCTCACTCATGTGCTCGCTGACGTCATGCCGAATTTGCTGCCCGCTTCGTGGGTGCGGCGTGGGCAGTCGGCGCTCGCCGTCCTCGGCGTGCGGCGTTTGATGCTCGCGGAAATTATCGATGAACTAACTACCATCGAACGTTCTCCCACTTGGTGGCGTTTGCTGTATTCGGCATTGGGCACGGCGCGCGTGCCGGCGGACGTGCTGGCCGGTCTTCCTGTCCCGCTCGCATCGGGCGAACTCGCGCATTCGCCGCGCGGGCTGTTGATGCCGGGTGCTTTAGGAGACCTTGCGGTTCTTGGCCTGCGCGGCGTTCACGAAGATGCCGCGCACCCGCTGCTACCGCGGCTTGGTGCGATCGATGCCGATCCGGCTGCCGTCGTGGCCGACGGGCGGGTGCGGGCCGCTGTCGAGAACTCGTACGACGCCGACGATCCGGCCGCGGTCGCGGACGCGGTACTGCGATTGGTTGGCGCCTCAGGTGCTTCGGTCGGCGAGTATCCGTGGCTTGCCGAGCTCGCCTTGCCCGGCGACGATGGCGAGCTTTATGTGGCCGGCGAACTCCTTATCCCCCAGGGCATTGTGGCGTCTTTGGTGGTCGACGATTCGCCGTTCGGCGTCGTCGACGCGGCGTTGCTCAAACGGTGGGGCCGTGACGTCCTCGTCGCGGTTGGCGTTCTCGACACGTTCGCCCTCGTGCACGAGAGTGACGTCGCCGATGCCGATCACGACCTCGACCGTGAACGCGAATATTTCGACGTCGTGGCCGGCATGCTCAATGCCGACGAGCCAGTCGTCATCGATGATTTCCTGGCAGTGCGTGATTTGGAGTTCGTGCGTAACGATTCTTGGCCGCGGGCTCTGCGCATCTTGGCTCAGCCGCCGTTTCGCGCCGCCGTCGTCGGCCAGGTGCTCGCGTCGACGAGTGCGAGACGGTTACGCGTGCTGCCCTACACCGCCTGGTGGTTGCGCGAGCACACGGTCGTGCGCGGCCGGTTGGCGACGTCCGACCCGCTGCTCGAAGGGTTGTACGACGTCATCGACGTCGACCTCGACGACGAATTTCTCGTAGCTGCAGGCGCTTTACGCGATATTGCCGATGCTGATGCCGACGACGTCATGGCGCGGCTCGGTGATGCCGCGCGCGCGGTCAGCCGAATGCAGGTGCGCGAGTTGTACGCGCGGGTCGCGCCGTCGGAGCCGCCGGATCGCGTGCGTGGCGTACTCGACGGCGAGCTTGTCGTGGCGGCGGCCGACGATGCGGTCGTCGTCGACCAGCCAGATTTGCTGCCCCTGTTGGGAAATCTCGCTATCGTTCCCGCCTCGCTTGACGACGCCGAACGCGTTGCCGATGTTCTCGACGTCGCGCTGGCAAGCGAGCTCGCGGCGTTCGAGGTGGTAAGTACCGGCGTGGCCCGCGACGACTACGTCGTCCACGATGCGCTAATGGTTACCGACGTCGACGGCGTGCACCGGCGTGTTCCGTGGCGGCTGGCTGACGGCGTGCTGCACGTCGACCGCGAGGCTCTCGACTTCGGGCTCGGGCGCGGACGCGCGTGGCGAGCGGGCGCCTGGGAGAGTCGGCATGTCGAAACCGAGCTCGTGCGCGAGCCCGCAAGGGCGCACCTTTTGCGCGCCGAGGAAGACCTCGACCGTTAGCCGCGCTCGTCGGGGCCCCGACGCACCTTTGGCGGTCGGTGGTGCAGCCAGGTGAGAGACATGCCCCAAAAGCCGAGCAGGAAGCCGCTCAGCGCGACCCACAGCCACCAGCCCTGCCCGCGGGCGGCCATGTCGTGATGCTGTGTGAGCAGGACGACGAACGCGATGGCCCACAAGACGGTACCGACGATGACCGGCGCGTAGGGGTTGACGCGAAGCGGTGGCGGGTCGGGACGGCGAAGGGTGGTGCCCATGCGGGCGAGACTAGCGTGCCCGCCCACGGCGGGTCGAGGCTGCCCACTATCATTAGTCATTAGCCAAGCTAATGAGCTATGCTAACGAATATGCATACCAGAGTCGCTACCCTCGAGCTTGCTAGTGAACTTCGGGTGGCGCTCATGAGACTCACCCGTCGGTTGCGGGCCGAGCGGCCCGCCGAAGGCATCACGCTCACGCAAATCTCGGCGCTCGGGGTGCTCGAGCGTCACGGCGCGATGAACTTGGCCGAACTGTCGGCCCACGAGCGCGTGCAGCCGCCGTCGATGACCCGCACCACCGCGGCATTGGTTGAGCGCGGCCTGGCGAGCCGCACCAGCGATCCGGCCGACAAGCGGCACGTCGTCTTCGAGCTCACCGACGGCGGCCGCGCACTGCTGCGTGAGGATCGGCGCCGGCGGGAGATGTGGCTCGCGGGCCAGCTGGCTGAGCTCACCGCGCAAGAGCGCGCGCTCTTGCATTCCGTTGCCCCGTTGCTTAACCGGCTGGCGCAGTCGTGAAAGGAATGTTTCGCTCGCTGAGCGTGCGCAACTACCGGCTGTACGCCGGCGGTCAGGTCGTCTCCATCACCGGCACCTGGATGGCCCGGGTCACTCAAGACTGGCTCGTCTACCACATCCTTACGAACGACAGCAGCTTCGCGCTCGGGCTGGTCACCGCCCTGCAATTCATGCCGACATTGCTGTTCGGCATGTACGGCGGCATCCTTGGTGACCGTTATCCCAAGCGCCGAGTGCTGATCGCGACACAGAGCGCGATGGCCGTCATTTCCTTGGTGAGCGGTTTGCTGATCGTCACCGATGTGCTCGAGTTGTGGTCGATGTGCTTGATCGTCTTCGTTTTCGGTGTCGTCACAGCACTCGACAGCCCGGTACGCCAGGCGTTCGTGGTCGAGATGGTCGGTCGCGAGACGCTGCAAAACGCCGTCAGCCTGAACTCCGCGACGTTCAACCTCGCACGCATGATCGGTCCCGCCATCGCGGGCGTGATGATCGAGGCGTTCGGCACGGCACCCGCGTTCTTCTGCAACACCGTGTCGTACGTCGCCGTCATTGTGGGACTCCTCGCGATGACCACGGGCGATTTGCAGATGGCGCAGCGAGTCGCTCGGGCGCGGGGCCAGCTTCGTGAAGGCATCGACTACGTGCGGCAACGTTCGCAATTGCTGCTTCCGTTGACGCTGATCGGCATCATCGCGATGTTCGGCTTCAACTTCCAGATCACCAACGCGTTGATGGCGCAGGGCGTGTTCGGGCGCGGTGCCGGAGCGTACGGCGCGCTCTCGACCGTGCAGGCGTTGGGCGCGCTCATCGGCGCGCTGAGTTCCGCGCGGCGACGTGAACGGCCGCGGATCCGCTTGCTGATTTCAGCGGCCGTCGCGTTCGGCGTTCTCGAAGCCGTCTCGAGCGTGATGCCGACGTACGACCTGTTCATGCTGCTGCTCTTGCCGACCGGCCTCGCCGCGATTTTCCTGACGACGTCGGCGAACGCCGCCGTGCAACTGGCCACGTCACCGCGCATGCAGAGCCGCGTCATGGCGTTGTACACCATGGTTTTCCTCGGCTGCGCGCCGCTCGGCTCACTGTTCGTCGGCTGGCTCGGCGGCACCCTCGGCCCGCGCGCGGCGCTCTTCTTCGGCGGGGCCATCTCAGTGGTCGGCGCGCTCGCCTGCGCGGCGATGTACGCCCGCTCCGAGCGCGTCGAACTGCGGTTCAACGAGCACTTGTGGCGCATCCGCGTCGTCCCGCGCGAAGAACTCGCCCGTGAGCAGGCCGAGGGAGCGCTCGTCGCCGACGTCCAGGCGCGGTGAACCGTCGTGGTGCGGCTCTTCGTCGCGGTCACTCCCCCGCCCTCCGCCACGGCGCATCTTGATGCGGCGGTGGCGCCGCTGCGCGACCGGGAGACCGCACTGCGCTGGAGCAAGCCGGTGATGTGGCACTTGACGTTGGCGTTCTTCGGCGAGGTCGCCGAAGAACGCCAAGGCGAGCTTGAAACGCGTCTCGCCAAAGTAGCGGCCCGCCACGGTGTCGCCGAACTGCGGTTTCGCGGTGCCGGCGCGTTTTCGAGGCCGGCGCGGGCCAGCGTGCTGTTCACCGGCGTCGACCTGGTCGCGCCGTTGGGCCAGCCGCGCTCGCCGCTGGTGGCGCTCGCCGCGGCCTGCGCCGCGGCCGGCCGCCGAATCGGCCTCGACATCGAAGACCGCGCGTTCAAGCCGCATCTGACACTGGCGCGCGCCAAAGGGCGCGCGCCAGTCGACGTCCGGCCGCTGGTCGAAGCGCTTCGTGACTACGCCGGCCCGAGCTGGCCGGCGTCGGCGATCGAACTCATCCGCAGCCACCTCGGCCCCCAGCTTCGCTACGAGACACTGGCGCGATGGCCGCTCCGCCCCTCTCCTCCCCCACCCACACTCGCGTGATCACGAAGACTTTTCAGCGCCTAGGAGGGTAGTAGTTTTCGTGATCACGAGTAGGTTGGGGCGATCACGAGCAGCTTGGGGCGCTACCAGGCGTAGGCCTCCGGCGCCGTGCCACCCGGGCCCGGCCAGATCTCGTCGAGTCGGGCGAGTGCCTTCTCGTCGAGGCTGATGTCGACCGCGCGAGCGGCGCCGTCGAGCTGCTCGATCGTACGCGGACCGATGATCGGCGCCGTCACCGCGGGTTGGTGCAACAGCCACGCGAGCGCGACGTTCGCCGGATCTTCGCCGAGCTCGTCGCAAAACGCCTCGTACGCCTCGACAGCTGACCGGTGCGCTTCGAGCGTCTCGCTGGCGCGGCCGCTAGTGCTGCGATTGCGGTCTTGCTTACTCAAAATGCCGCCGAGCAGGCCGCCGTGCAGCGGACTCCAGGGAATGACCCCAAGGCCGTAGTCTTGCGCGGCGGGCAGCACCTCGAGTTCGACCGTGCGGGCGGCGAGGTTGTAAAGCGACTGCTCGCTTACCAAACCCAAGTAGTTACGCCGCTTCGCGGCCTCCTGTGCCTTCGCGATGTGCCAGCCGGCGAAGTTCGACGATCCCGCGTACAAAATTTTTCCTTGCGCGCGAAGGGTTTCGAACCCCTCCCAAATTTCGTCCCAAGGCGTCGAGCGATCGACGTGGTGCATCTGGTAGATGTCGATGTAATCGGTGCGGAGACGCTTCAGCGAGGCGTCGCACGCCCGGCGGATGTTCAACGCCGACAGCTTGCCGTTGTTCGGCCAGTCGTCCATATCTCCGTAGAGCTTCGTCGCGAGCACCGTCTTTTCGCGGTGCCCGCCGCCCTGAGAGAACCACTCGCCGATGATTGTCTCGGTGCGGCCCTTGTTTTCATCCCACCCGTAGACGTTGGCGGTGTCGAAGAAATTGACGCCGAGATCGTGCGCGCGGTGCATGATGCGGTAGGCGTCTTCGGCTTCGGTGACCGGACCGAAGTTCATCGTGCCGAGACAAAGCCGGCTCACCCGCAGGCCGGTGCGGCCTAGATTCGTGTATTCCATGACCCATAGCTTGCCATGAGCTAGCTACGGGCTTGCGCGGCCCGCAACGGCTTGCACACAAAACGGCGTGCATCACAATGGTCGGAGGCCCTCCGGCAGATCTGCGAGGCACACTGAACGTCGTCCGTCGAGCGTTGCTCAGCGTCGTCGCGTTGGGCTGGCTCGTCGCGCTCGCTGTCCCGGCGGCGGCCGCCGGCTCGACGCCGGTGGCGTCGGCGTCCGCGTTGTTCAGCTTCACCGACCAGCGCATCGGCGAATCGAGTGGACTGGCCGCGAGCTCCGATGGGCGGTACGTGTACACGCACAACGACAGCGGCGACAGCGCGCGTTTCTTCAAGGTCGACGCGCGTGGCAACACGGCGGCGGTCTACACGCTGCGCGGCGCGAAGAACATCGACTGGGAGGATATGGCGACCGGTGCCGACGCCGCCGGCCGTCGCGTCCTTTATTTTGGCGATATCGGCGACAACACCGCGAGTCGCAAAGAAGTCGACGTTTATCGCGTCGCGGAGCCGGCCGGCGGAAGCGCTGACGTATCGTGGCTGCGGTATCGATTCGCTTACCCGGACGGCGCGCACGACGCCGAAGCTTTGCTTGTCGACCCGCGAACTCAGCGCATTTACCTAGCGACGAAGACGCTGCTCGGCGGCGGCGAGCTCTATGCCGCGCCGGCAACGCTGAACCTTGATGGGCTCAACGTACTGTCTCGCGTGCGGCCGGTGCCCTCGCTGGTGACGTCCGCTGACTTCTCGCCAGACGGTACGCGCATCGTATTGCTGACGTACCTTTCCGCGTATTGGGCGGACGGCGTCAACGGCGCTCTTCACTCTTTCGATGTTCCATTGCAACGGCAAGACGAAGCAATTGCCTTTACTGCCGACGGTTCCGGGCTGCTTATCGGAAGCGAAGGAGCAGGCAGTACGGTTTATCGAGTTGAGCTGCCGTGGACTGACGATCGCGCTGCGTCGCCATCCGCGTCGACGTCCGCTACCCCTTCACCAATCCCAACCTTCGGTCGAAGCGCCGCGTCGCGTGACGTGTCGCCGCCGCGAGTCCTGCTCTATATCGCGATTGTGGCGGGCGCGTGCGTCGTGATGGCCGTGGTCGCCATCTTTGTAAGACGGCGGGCACGATAAGCGGCTGGTACCGTGGGCGCATGCGAAACGGCGTCGTGGTCGCGGTCTGTCGCGACGCCGTGCATGCCTTTAGCAAGCCCCAACTGCCGAGCATCACGTTGGTTGAAGGCCTCGGCGTCGAGGGCGACGCGCATTTTGGCGCGACCGTGCAACACCGGTCGAGGGTGGCGCGTGATCCGGCGCAACCAAATTTGCGGCAAGTTCACCTTATACACGCCGAATTACACGATGAATTGCGTGACATGGGATTCGACGTTAGCGCTGGTCAACTTGGCGAGAACATCACCACACGGGGGGTCGACCTTCTTGCCTTGCCCACCCGCACCCGTTTGCGTGTAGGCGACAGCGTCGTGATCGAGATCACCGGCCTGCGCAATCCATGCCTGCAGATAGACGACTTCCAGCAGGGATTGTTGAAACACATGGTCGATCGCGACCCGGCCGGCAACGTCGTGCGCAAGGCCGGGGTTATGGGCGTCGTTCTCGCAGGTGGTGACGTCCGCCCTGGCGACACGATCGGAACGCGGTTGCCAGAACGTCCTTGGACGACGCTCGAATGCGTTTGAGGGTTACCGGCGCCGCGCCCGCACCAGCACGTCGATAGCGAACCTCTCACCGTCAGGCGTCGCGACCGGGCGGCGCACCCGCTCGGCTTTCTCGATCGAAATGTCAGCAAAATCCGCGAGATCGGCAACGACGTCGACCGGTGAAAACAAGACATCTGGGTCTTGTGGCCCACCGACGCCGTCGGTGAGGTTGGTCGAATCGTGCGCGACGACCAAGAGCGTGCCGCCGGAAGCGAGCACCGACGCCGCGCGTTTCATCGACTCGCGGCGCTCAGCGGCCGTCAGTTGCACGTACGCCATGATGACGGCGTCGAACGGCCCGGTCGGGTAGGCGTCGTGAACGACATCGCGTCGAAGCCACGTCGTCTGGTTGGCGACGCCGGCTTGCGCGGCGATGCGCCCGGCTCGATCGAGTGCTGCCGCTGAAAAGTCGAGCCCGGTGACGACCCATCCGCGTGACGCTAGCCAGATGGCGTTGCGGCCTTCGCCGCACGCGACGTCGAGCGCCGCACCAGGCGAGATGCCGGCCAGCTCTGCCGCGACGAATCGGTTCGGCTCGGCACCCCACAGGAGCTCGGTGCCGCGGTAGCGCTCATCCCACTCGGCGGCGTCCATTGATCCTCCCTGTTCGCGGATCAAGCGCTGTCCGCCGAGTCAAGCGGAAGCCTCGGCCGGAACGGAAAGTTCGTGGCGATCAGCGTACCCCGCCCCCGCGTCGGGAACGCGATGGAATAGGCACGCAATAGGCACGGAATAGGCACGGAATAGGCGAGGTTCGGCTTGTGCTTGCATACCTAGATGGGTATGAGAGGAGACCACCTCTGATGGCGACGATCACTTTGACGAAGGACAACTTCGAAGAGACGGTGACCAAGGAGGGCATCGCGCTGGTCGACTGGTGGGCGGCATGGTGCGGTCCTTGTCGTCGGTTTGCGCCGGTGTTCGACGAGGCGAGCGAGAACCACACCGACATCACCTTCGGTAAGGTCGATACCGAGGCCGAGCAGCAATTGGCCGCGGCCGCTCGCATCATGTCGATCCCGACCCTGATGGCGTTTCGCGACGGCATTCTCGTGTTCTCGCAGCCCGGGGCTTTGACGGCGCCGATGCTCGAGCAGGTCATCGACGCCGTGCGAAAACTCGATATGGACGACGTCCGCAAGCAGGTCGCGGCACAGCAGTCGTAGGCCGCCTCTGGCGAATGCGGCTCAGTCGATTGGCCCGGGTATGTCGCCGACGGCGAGGCCGACCTCTGTGCGCGGGTACGCGCGGAGCGGTCGCCGCTTCGCGGTCGTCACGCCGAGCACCGCGACGACGACGAATACCGGGACGATGAGCATCGCGGTATGGGTGCCGACGTGATCGGCGAGCGCGCCCAAACCAAACGGCGCGAGACCGATCGCGAGGCCGGTACCCCACGCGCCGTGGCCCGTCGCGAGATCAGCTTGTCCGTCTGAAAACTCAATGACCCTGGTAATGGCCAGCGGAAACTGGAGCGAAATCCCGAGGCCGATGACGAACAAGCCGACGAAGGCGAGCAACGCCACTGACGTAAACCAGAACGCGGTGAAGCCAACGAGTGTCAATAAGAAAACCGACACCAGCAGCGTGTCAGCCGAGTAACGCAACGCAAGGCGGCTCGATGTCAGCCGCCCGATCGTCATGCCGCACACGATGGCGGTGACACCAGTCGCGGCAACGCCTTCGGACAGGTGCTGGTGGTGTTCGAGGACGTCGGAGCTCCAGATTGTCAACGAGAATTCGATCGCAGCGGTCAAGACGAGCACGAGCCACGCGCGCCAGGATTCTCGTGACAGCGGGGGCCGGATGTCTCCTGCTCGACGCGTTGGCGTTCCGACGTCGTGCTCGCCGATGCCGCGACCTAGCACCGCCACGGTGAGCGCGAGGACGATGGCCACGACGAGTCCGGCTCGCCAACCTATTTTCAAGGCGATTGCGGCGCTCAACAGCAAGGGCGCGAAAATGCCGAACCCGGACCCGACGCCGTTTGCTTCCGATACCGCGGCCCCGCCCGCCTGACCTGGATGGTGATGGGTCAACATGGCCGCGCTCAGGTTGACGATGATCGCGCCAGCGAATCCGGCGACCGCCGCGCCGACAAGGGTGACGGCAACGATCGAGCACGAGATGAAAACGGCGATCGCGGCCGCGAGCACGACGAGCGAGCCACGCATGAGCCGGGCCCGGCCGAAGCGGTCGACGAGTCGCGGTGTGAGAATGCCCGCCGCGACAGCGCCCGCGGCGAGAGCCGTGCCGTGGAGCCCAGACACCGCTCGACTTGTGTGTTCGTCGTCGCGAAGCAGGGTTACCGATGGTGTGAACGAATACAGAAAGTAGCCGTAGGTCGCGAGCTGCAGGTAGATAAGCCAGGTGACGCGGTCGCGGACGAGCAAAGCGGACGCCGGCAAAGTGCCGGCGTCCGCTTTGTTGGCGTTGTTTTTCAGCGTAGTTTCGCTACGACGTAGTCGATGCAGGCCGTGAGCGCCTCGACGTCACTTGGTTCGACGGCCGGGAACATCCCGATACGCAACTGGTTGCGCCCGAGCTTGCGGTACGGCTCGGTGTCGACTATTCCGTTGGCACGCAGCGTTTTCGCGACCGCGGAGGCGTCGATGCCGTCGGCGAAGTCGATGGTGCCGATAACGTTCGAGCGCTTGCCTGCATCGGTAACAAACGGCGTTGTGTAGTCGGTCTTTTCGGCCCAGGTGTAAAGGCGTTGCGCTGAGTCGGCCGTGCGCGACGTCGTGAACTTAAGGCCGCCGTTGCTGTTCATCCAGTCGAGTTGGTCGGCCAGCAGCCACAAGGTCGCCAGGGCGGGGGTGTTGTAGGTCTGGTCGAGGCGGCTGTTGTCGATCGCCGTCGTCAGATCGTAGGACGTCGGAATCCAGCGCCCCGACTCTTTGATTTTCGCGACCCGTTCGATGGCCGCGGGGCTGAAGAGGGCCAACCATAAGCCGCCGTCGGCGGCAAAGCACTTTTGCGGCGAGAAGTAGTAAACGTCAGTCTGCGTGACGTCGATCGGCAGCCCGCCCGCGCCTGAGGTCGCGTCGACGAGCACGAGGGCGCCGTCGTCGGCCCCCTGCACCCGGCTGATCGGCATCATGACGCCGGTGGACGTTTCGTTGTGGGTGAGCGCGTAAGCGTCGATGCCGGCTTCCGCCTTGGGCAGCGGGTGGGTTCCGGCGTCCGACTTGATGATGCTCGGCTCGTCGATGAACGGCGCCGCTTTCGCGGCGGCCGCGAACTTGCTGGAAAACTCGCCGAAGTTAAGGTGCTGCGAACGCTCGCTGATGAGGTTGAACGTCGCGATGTCCCAAAACGCGGTGGCCCCGCCGTTGCCGAGCACGACTTCGTAGCCGTCTGGCAGTTCGAAAAGCTGTGTAAGCCCGGCGCGCACTCGCCCGACCACGTTCTTCACCGTGGCTTGGCGGTGCGAGGTGCCGAGGTAGCTGGCCCCGGTCGCGGCAAGCGCCTGCACGGCCTCGGGCCGCACCTTCGACGGGCCGGCGCCGAAACGGCCATCGCGAGGCTTGAGGTCGGTGGGGATTTCGATCTTTGCTGGTGCGTCGGTCACGAGAAAGCTCCCGTATCACGTGGCGGGTGGGGATCGGCGACGCTGCCGCACGCTTATTGTCGCAGATCATCCTTGGCTGTCTCGCCGTGGGTCTGCGCGCGGCCGCTCAGGTCTTGCGCACACCCCGACACAAGAAGGGTGCGCGGTTACGCGCGACCGCTCGCGGCGTGCCAACCCGGTACGGACGACGCCGGGCGGGCGCCCGGACCGATGTAGCGAGCCGACGGGCGCACCAGCCGGCCGGTGCGCTTTTGCTCGAGCACGTGTGCGCTCCATCCGGCCACGCGCGCGCAGGTGAACATCGCGGCGAACATGTGCGCCGGCACATCGGCGAGGTCGAGCATGAGCGCCGCCCAGAACTCGACGTTGGTCTCGATCGCGCGGTCGGGACGGCGGGCTCGTAACTCCGAAAGCGCCGCCTGCTCGAGCGCGTGCGCGGCCTCGAAATGCGGCGAGCCCAGCTCGCGTGCCATGCGGCGAAGAACTCGCGCCCGAGGATCTTCGGCCCGGTAGACGCGATGCCCGAAGCCCATAAGGCGCTCGCGTCGGTCGAGCACGCTTTTCACATAACCGACGGCGTCACCGGATCTCTCGACTTCTTCGACCATGTGCAGCACCCGGGTCGGGGCGCCGCCGTGCAACGGCCCCGACATGGCGCCGACGGCGGCCGACAGCGACGCGGCGACGTCGGCACCCGTCGAAGCGACCACGCGCGCGGTGAACGTCGAGGCGTTCATGCCGTGTTCAGCGGCGGAAACCCAGTACGCCGCTAACGCTTTCACGTGCAGCGGGTTGATCTCGCCGCGCCAGCGCAGCAAGAATTGCTCCACCGCCGTCGCGCCCTTGTCGACCTCCGACTGCGGGACGGGCGGCAATTCACCGCGAGCCGACTGCGCCACGTACGACAACGCGGTGATCGAGGTCTGCGCGAGCTCGTCGCGGGTCTGGACGTCGTCGATGTCGAGCAGCGGTTTGAAACCGAGGTGCGGCGCGAGCATCGCCAGCCCGCTTTGGACGTCGACACGCACGTCGCCCGAGCGCATGGGGAGTGCGAGCGTGTTGAATGGCGGCAATCCCGGCGTAAACGAGTTGTCGACGAGCAACCCCCATGCGTCGCCGAACGAGACCACGCCGACGAGTTCTTCGATGTCGACACCGCGGTAGCGAAGGGAGCCGCCGTCCTTGTCTGGCTCCGCGATCTCCGTCTCGAACGCGACGACGCCTTCGAGGCCGGGGACAAAGTCTGACATGAGTTGCTCCCTGAGTTTCGTCGTCCTGGTTTCGTCGTCCGAGACTTTCTGTTCCTTTCCATTGTCCCGCTACGCTGCCGAAGCAGTCAGCGAGGGCGGTGAGGATCGCGTGGATCCCGAAAAAGTCGCGGCGCTTCGTGTGCGCTACGCGGATCTCGGCCTGCGCGAGGCGGATTTCTGTAGCGAGCCGATGGCTCAGTTCGAGCGGTGGTTCGCCGAGATGATCGAGCTCGGCACGCCTGAACCGAACGCGATGGTGTTGTCGACCGTCCGCGCCGATGGGCAGCCGAGTAGCCGCCATGTGCTGCTGAAAGGCGTCGGGCCAGACGGCTTTGTGTTCTTCACCAACTACGGTTCTCGCAAAGGCCGTGAGCTGGACGCGAATCCCCGTGCCAGCTTGTGCTTTCCGTGGTTTTTCATCGGACGCCAAGTTGTCGTGCACGGGCGTGTGAGCAAGGTCACTCGGGCCGAAACGCAGGCGTATTTCGCGTCGCGTCCGCGTGGATCCCAAATCGGCGCGTGGGCCAGCGCCGGCCAATCGGAGGTCGTTCCTTCGCGGCAATGGCTCGACGAACGCTACGCCGAGGCGCGGGCTCGATTCGCCGACGCCGAGGTCGTGCCGGCACCGCCGTTTTGGGGTGGCTACCGGGTGACGCCGGCGTCCGTGGAGTTCTGGCAGGGACGTCGCGACCGCATGCACGACCGGCTGCGCTACCGCAGATCGGACGCCGACACATCGGACGCCGACACATCGCGCACCGAAACACCGGCGCCTTGGGTTCTCGAACGTCTCTCGCCCTAATCGCCGGTCTAAGCCGGCCGCACGCTGGCCGGATCGACCGCGAGCCAGACCTGATCGGCCTGAGCCAGCAACTCGCCACCGTCCGAGTACAACGCCGTCGACGTGAACGCCTTGCGGCCGTCGAGGTCGTGCGCTTGCCCCACAACGACGCACCGCTGGCCCGCCTTCGGGAGAGCAAACACGAGCGCTGTCATGCGGCCGAGCACCATCGGCCTGCCGTCGACGCCTTCGGTCGCCCAGCCGCCCGGGCAATCGAGCGCGGCCCACGCGAACTCGGCCGAAATCACGCCGTCGGACGCGAGCGACTCGTCGGGCCACCATGCCGCGGCGACGATCCCAGGACCGATGACGCCAGGCCGCAAGAGCATGCCGTCGCCGGTCTTGCGCTCCGTACCGCAGACGAAGCAGGTCGGGAACGGATGCGCGCGGAGTCCGGCGTAGCGCGGCCCGGCGTCGACCGCCTCGTCGAACGTGACGGCGGGCGGCGGGTCGCGCCGGATCGGCGCATGTCGCACTTGTGCCAGCAGCGTCTCGCCGTTCGACAACAGCAGGCCGTCGGCGTCGTCCGTCACGTCGAGCCGGACGCCGGTCGGCGGAGGGCTGCGCAGTGTGACCTCAACCGCGCGGCCGCCGTCGGCAGCGGCAAACGATGCGAGCAGACCCGCGACGTAGCCGCCGTTTCCGGAGTGAGGTGGGCCGCAAAATCGTGGGTTGATCGTGATCGCGCGGGCGCCATTCATGTCAGTGCCCGCGCGGCGACTTTCAGGTCGTCGACGAGTCCCGCGTAGGCGGTCTCGCGGTCGTCAGCACGCAAGACGGCCGAAGGGTGAATGGTGGCGAGGAAGAATCGGCTCGCGCGGGCCGCCGGTTCGCCGTCGCGGGGCGGCCATTCGAGCAGCACGCCGCGAGAGCGGGTCACCCTAAAATCCTTACCCATCAGGGATTTTCCGGCTGTCGCGCCGAGAGCCACGATGATTTCTGGATCGAGAATGTCGAGCTCCGCCGTAAGCCAGGGCCGACAGGCAACGATTTCACGCTGGTCGGGCGTTTGGTGAATGCGTCGTTTTCCCGTGCCCGCTTGAGAAAACTTGAAATGCTTCACCGCGTTCGTGACGTATGCGTCCTTGCGATTGATGCCGGCGTCACCGAGCGCTCGATCGAGCAGAACGCCTGCCGGCCCGACAAAAGGTTCGCCCCTGCGGTCTTCTTGGTCGCCGGGCTGCTCGCCCACGAGCATCACCCGCGCTGTCGCCGAACCGGCGCTGAATACGGTCTGCGTCGCGTTCTCGTAGAGATGGCACCCGCGACACGACCGCGCGGCGGCGCGCAGGCCTTCGAGCGTCACGTCAGCGGGCACGAACGCTTGCGCGCCGGGGAAATCGTCGTCCGTGGCCACGTGACGAAATTACCTCCGCAAGCGTCGACAATCTTGCGGCGGTGTCGGGGGGCGTGGCGCGGGCATTAACAGGTCGACGGTCACTCCTTCAGGAGGCCCCCATGGATAAGTACGATCTTGAAGAGGTACTGCGCGAAGGACCGCTGCCGAAGGTCGACGACGACTCTGAACTGGCAGATCAAGCCGAAAAGTCTGGTGTGGCGAAAGAACACGGCTCCGACTTCGTCACGATTCCGGCGCGCGGGGCCGGGTCGTACCCCGTGGCCGCGCCCGACGAAGCGGACCCAGACGCGGACCCCGACGCCGATCCCGAGCAACGCGAGCGCTAGCGCATCGAAACCAGACTGGACGACGCTGGCCTGTCAAGAATGCGGCCCGCGTCGTCCGGTCTGATCAGCACGTCGCACCCACATGCCGCGACGACGCCGGCCATGAGCCCGAGCGCCGGGAAATGCCACACGAAGTCGAACAACCCGGCGACTCCGACTGCGACGAGCGCGGGCGCCGCGACGAAGCCACGCCGACCCCAAAGTGCTCGGACGACGACAAAAGCCGCCACGGCAAGCCCGACTGTGCCGACAACCCCGACCGACACGAGGAGTTCGAGGTATTCGTTGTGAGCGAACGCGTCGACCCCGGCGGCGCCCGTGAGCGTCTTCGTCGGTATCCACGGGTCGGGCCCCGCGCCGAACACCGGGTGCGACACGAACAACGACACGGCGCCGCGCAGGATGTGCCCGCGTTCGGTCCAACTGGCGTCGAGCCCCGAAACGGCGTGGTGTTGCGTCGCCAGCAACCATGCGGCGATACCTAACGCCGGTGCCGTGACGAACCAAATTCCCTTACGCCGCAGTCTTTCGGGCAGTGCGCTGAGCCCCACGATTACCAGCACGGCTGCCGCGATGCACACGGGCCGCACCCCGCCGCGTTGACCAAAAAGCACAAGCGGTGCCGCGACACCGGCAATCACGATTGCCGGTACGAGAACCTGCCGCACTCGTCGAAATAGCAGCAGGACGCCGAAAGCCGCGATTGCGCCGCGACTGTCGGTCGCGACGACTCCGAGCAAGATCAGGGCTCGCGTCAGCGATGCCGTCCGGGAATTCGCGGGGCACGCGACCGCACTCGCGAGCAGCGCAAGCAACAAGAACAGCGCGACAGCGCTGGGATAGGTCAGCGGACCTTGAAAGCGCAGCGACCGTTCGTCGGGCCAGGTCCACATCGTCGACCGGGTCGCGACGAACACCAGCCCCAGCGCGCTGATCGCGCAGCCGAAAACGGTGACGGCGAGCACGACCGCGCGTCGCGCCCCACTCGGTAACGCTCGAACCACGCCGTAGCCGGCGGCAGCGCAGACCCAGGTCGCGGGCATCCGCCACGACTCGATCGGATGCCCGCCCGCGACGGCGTCGGCCACCCACCACAACACCGCGCCGGCGCCCGCGAGCGAAGGCAGCGGATGCGCGCCGACCCACCGCAACACCACCGGTGAGACAAAAGCTAGCGCGAGACAAAGACACGCCAGCACGACGACGTCCGGCTTGAAGAACGCGCCTTTGCGCAGGGTGCCGACAACCAGCAGGACGACGACCGGCGCGGCCGCGCTGATCGCGTCGAAATCCGGGACGGCTCGCCGCCGTGGGACCGATGCGCGCCTGCTTCGGCCAGGAGAACGGGCGGCCGTTGGCGTACTCACCGGCGCAGGATACGGCCCGACGGTGTGTCGGAGTCGACCACGGCGGGAATGAGCATCAGCAGCCTGTGTCCGCGCAGGCATCTCGCAGAAAGGTGCATGTCGATGCTCTTCATCGGCCTACTGATCGCGGTGGCTGCCGCTGTCTTCGCCGGCGTCGTGTTGGCGCAGAACTGGGGCGGCACCTCGCACTCGATCGACGGATTCGGGGCCACGCTTGGAAGCCTCACCTTGGCCGAGATCTTCCTTGCGGGCATCATCTTGACGACGATCTTTTTCCTCGCGCTGTGGCTGGCGAGCACGTCCGCGCGCATGCGACGTCGCGCGTCGGCCCGCCGTAGGGCCGAGCATCGCAGCGTGCGGGAGGAGCACGAGGCGGCGTTGGCCGACCGTGACCGGCTCGCACGCGAACTCGAAGCCGAGCGCGCGAGAAGGGGGGCGGCCGGCACAGACACTGCCGGCTACGACGCGCGACACGACGTGCCGGCCGCGGGCCGGCACGACGAAGGGGTAGCCGACCCGGCGTACCGCTCTGACCCGGCCTACCGAGACGCGCCCGCGTATCCGCGCGACGCTGACGTGTACCGCGACGAGCCCGTCGAGCGGCTAGAGCGCCGCGACCGCTAACACTCGACGACGGCTGGGCCCGCACGCGCCATGCGCGTGCGGGCCCAGTCCTTGATCGAGCCTTAGATCGCGGCGGCCGGCTTCGACGACGGTGATCGCGCGGCGTCGGCGTGATTGGCCATTGGTATCGCGGCGGGCACACTGGCCGGCCTCGGGCCGGCGGGCACACTGGCCGGCCTCGGGCCGGCGGGCACACTGGCCGGC
>JBDZVM010000038.1:0-30537 GCA_040255675.1 Actinomycetales bacterium
CAAGATCCCCTGAAATCCACGGGCGCGAGCATACCGATCTTGCCGCCCAGCCACAAAGCAGGCCTGTGGATAACGCGGCTCACCTGAAGCGCGTTATCCGCATGCGATTCAACACCCGCGGCGCGGCGGAATCGCGACCTTAGACGGCGTCACAAGCGGATAACGCGGGATCGGCCAATCGGGTGGTTCATGAGAACCGAGCGCCGGGTGGGCCCTATCATGCGATCACCTTTGGAGGAATCAAGAAGGGCCGACGATGCAACGACAGCCGGCGCCCGGCGTCGAGGAGGCATCATCGCGCGCCGAGCAAATCCTCGCCGACGCCCGGCGGGCGCTCGTCGTGATGGCCGCGGTGATCGGCCTCATTTGGGTCTTGCAGCTGATGAACTGGCTCGACCACTACTGGCTGAGCAAGCAGTTAGGCATCGTGGCCCACGACACCTCGCGCCTGCCGGAAATCTTCTCCGCTCCTTTCATGCACTGGAGTTTCGCGCATACCGAAGCGAATTCGGCTCCACTTTTCTTCCTCGGATTCTTGGCCGCCTACCGCGGTCTGGGGCGCTTCGCCGCGGTGAGCTTTGTCGTCGTCCTCGCGAGTGGCTTTGGCAGTTGGCTGTTCGGCCCGACGCATGCGGTCGCGGCTGGCGCGAGCGGGGTGGTGTTCGGCTACTTCGGCTATGTCGTGCTTCGCGGGATTGTCGAGCGGCATGTGATCGACATCGTCGTGGGGATTGTCGTCGCCGTCTCGTATTGGTCTATCTTGCGCGGCGTTTTGCCGTCTGATCCGCACGTCAGCTGGCAAGCGCATCTTTTCGGTTTGCTGGGCGGTGTGGTTGCCGCGGTGTTGTTCCGGCGGCGTCGTGTCGCCGGCGCTGTCCGAAACAAAGCAGGGGCGGACGACGATCAGCCGCCTGGCTCACGCGACGCGCTTCATCAGGAGTTACGTACCTTCGGCCTCGACTAGCCGGACGCGCTGGCCGAGGACGCGCTGGCCGAGGACAGGCTAAGACCCCCGACAACAGGCCAGGAACCCTGTCCTCGGGCATGTTGACCACGTTTACGTGATCGACGTCGAAGCAGGGGCGGCCGTCTGGGAGACTGGGCGGGTTATGCCTGAACCTGGAACGCTCACGTTCGTCGCGCCGCGGCGCGCCAAGCCTCCCCGCCATCTCGCCGATCTCAGCCTCGCCGAGCGCCGGACGGCGGTCACCGAACTCGGCCACCCCGCCTATCGCGCCAACCAACTATCGACGCATTACTTCGCGCACCTCATCGACGATCCCCGGCACATGACCGACGTTCCGGCGGCGACTCGCGAAAGCCTCGCGAACGCTTTGTTGCCGAAGCTTATGGCATCGGTCCGCCATGTTGCCTGCGACGACGGCGCCACCCGCAAGACGGTGTTCAAGCTGTTCGACGGCACGCTCGTCGAGTCGGTGCTGATGCGATATTTCGGCGCTAACCGCGGCCGGGCCGAACTCGGCGACGAGGTTGAGGAGCACGAGCCGACCACGAGGGGCAGAAACCGGGTGACGATCTGCGTCTCGAGCCAAGCCGGCTGCGGCATGAACTGCCCGTTCTGCGCCACCGGCCAGGCGGGGCTCACCAGGAATTTGTCGACTGCCGAGATCGTTGAGCAAGTCGTGGTCGGCGCGCGGGCGCTTGCCCGTGGCGAGATTCCCGGCGGTGCCGCGCGAATTTCCAACGTCGTGTTCATGGGCATGGGCGAGCCGCTCGCCAATTACAAAGCGGTGCTCGGCGCCGTCCGGCGTCTTACCGATCCCGCGCCCGACGGGCTGGGGATTTCCCAACGCGGCATCACGGTTTCGACCGTGGGGCTCGTTCCGGCGATCGACAAACTCGCCGCCGAGGGCCTGGGCGTCACGCTCGCCATCTCACTTCACGCCCCCGACGACGAACTTCGCGACACCTTGGTGCCGATCAATACCCGCTGGAAAGTAAGCGAAGTACTCGACGCTGCGCAACGTTACGGGCGAGCCACGAGCCGCCGGATCTCGATCGAATACGCGCTCATCCGCGACGTCAACGACCAGTCATGGCGCGCCGACATGCTGGGCCGATTGTTGCGAGAAAAGCTCGGCCACCTCGTGCACGTGAACCTGATCCCGCTCAACCCGACGCCAGGCTCGAGATGGACGGCGTCGCGCGCGTCCGACGAAAAGGCATTCGTGCGAGCGCTTGAAAATCAGGGCGTTGCCGTGACGGTTCGCGACACGCGCGGCCGCGAAATCGACGGCGCTTGCGGGCAACTCGCGGCGAGCACGAACAGCTAGCTGAACATCAAGAACGCGACTACCGCGACAACCACGGCGGCCACGATAATCGGCAGCTTCTCCATCAGCGGGGTCGGCGCTGTCACGGAACGGCTCGCGGCCGCGCGCGGTACGCGGCCGGACGTCGGCCGAACGCGGCGCCGCGGTTTGCGCGCGGGCTCTGGCTCTGCCTCACCGGGAGCGGCGAGCCCGCCGCCGTGCCGCCAACTGGTCTGCTGGCCGCCGTAGCGGGCGATCGCGACCCTCGTGCGTGCCGGAGGTTCGTAACTGCCGCCGCGCACGAAGCTGTCGTCGAGCACCACGTTGGCGAACTCGTCGTCGACCGGTTCGCCAGGCTCGGGCTCGCTCATGCGGCCAGGCTCGGGCCCATGGAGGCCTCGCTCGGGCTCACTGACGCCCGGGTCGGGCGTTCGCGGATCGTCGGGCACGCCAACCCCCTTCGCGTCAACCGTCGTCCGCCAGTGTAAGGGGCGCGGTGCTCAGGTGACGGTGTTCGACGAAATCACGCCCGAATACCAATGCGCGCTTTGCTTGGGCGTGCGCGCTTGGGAATCGAAGTCGACGTAGGTGATGCCCCACCGTTGCGTGTAGCCCTCGGCCCATTCGAAGTTGTCCATCAGCGACCACACGTGATAGCCCTCGATCGTGACTCCGTCGGAGATTGCCCGATGAAGTTGTACGAGATGGTCGCGCACGTAGTCGATCCGGTCCGTGTCGGCGATCTGCCCGCTCGCGTCGGGCTGGATCGTGCTGGGTGCGCCGTTTTCCATAATGCTGATGGTGACGTCGCCGTAGTCTTTCTTCAATCTGGTCAACAGATCGTAGATTCCGGGCGCGTACACCTGTTCCCACGTCGCTTGCGTCGTCGGATATTTCCGGACGTCGACACCGCCGTCGCCCACGACCGTCGGGCTGTAGTAATTCACGCCCAGCACGTCGGCGCCGACGTGCATATTCTTCAGGTCGCCGTCGTGGATCGGTAACTCGATCGAATGTTTGGCGAGATCGTCGACGACGTCGGCCGGGTAGCTGCCCTTGAGCACCGGGTCGAGATAGAGCCGGTTCTCGTAGCCGTCGCGCAATCGAGCGGCTGCCACCGCGCCGCTGCTCGAGGCATCAGCAGGGTAGATCGGCGCCAGGTTGAAGACCGGCCCTACCTTCGCGCTAGGCCGCGCGGATTTCAGTGCCTGCGTAGCGAGACCGTGCGCGAGAAGCAAATGATGCATCGCGGCGTAGGCGGCATGAGGGTCGCGCTTGCCCGGCGCGTGCGAACCGTAGAGGTAGCCGACCTGGACGACGGTTTTCGGCTCGTTCAGCGTGAGCCACATGGGAATCCCGTCGCCTAGCTCCTGGGCGACGACGGTCGCGTAGTCGGCGAAATGCTTTGCTGTGTCGCGATTTTCCCAGCCGCCTTGGTCTTGCAGCGTTTGCGGCGTATCCCAATGCCAAAGCGTCGGCACCGGCCTGATGTCGTGCTTGTGAAGCTCGTCGAGCAGTTTCTTGTAGAAGTCGATGCCCTTGTGGTTGACCGTGCCGGTGCCGCTCGGCAGGATGCGCGGCCACGAAATCGAGAATCGGTAGCTGCGGATGCCGAGCGACGCCATCAGCGCAACGTCGCTCGCGTAGCGGTGGTAGTGGTCTGCGGCGACGTCGCCAGTGCTGCCATCGACGATCTTGCCGGGCTCGTGGGCAAATGTATCCCAGACCGACGGTCCCTTGCCGTCGTCTCGCCAGCCGCCCTCTATCTGGTACGCCGACGTCGCGGCGCCCCACCAAAACCCCTGGGCGAACGCGGCCGGGGTCGACGGCGCGGCGGACGACGCGGCGGACGACGTGGTGACAGGCGCGGACGGCGACGTACCCGACGCGCTGGGCGACCCGCTCGACGGCGTGCGAGTCGCCGACCGGGAACTGTCGCACGCACCGAGCAGTGACGCGCCGGCGGCAACCGCGGCCGCTAACCCGGTGTCTCGCAAAAACCCGCGTCGGGTGAGATCCACCATCATCCGTCCTGTCTACTCGGCTCCACTTGACCACTCGGCTAACCACCCGGCAACAACCCCGTTTCGACGCGGAAGGTTGCCCAGGCTGGCACGATTGTTGTCGGCCAGCACAAAATATCGAGCGCTGGGCAACGTCGGCGCGTGGAACTGGGTTGAACCTTCGGTACGCGTGTGGGGGCCCGAGCAGGCCGGAGCACATCAGAGCAGGTCGGAGTGCGAATGGACGACGGTGAGGGGTTCGGGGCGTACGTGGCTGCCCGCCAGGCCGCGTTGCTTCGTACTGCCTGGCTGCTCAGCGGCGACTGGTCGCACGCCGAAGACCTGGTGCAAAGCGCGCTTGCCCGCATGCTGCCGCACTGGCAACGGGTGCGAGTTGAGGATCCCGACGGCTACCTGCATCGCACGCTGGTGAACTGTTATTTGTCGTGGTGGCGCCGGGTGCGCCCCCGCGAGCCGGTGCCGGCCGAACTCCCCGAGATCGCCGAGCAGGATCGCGGGTACTCCGACGTGCTTTTGAGAGACGAAGTCGCGCGGGCGCTCGCGATGTTGCCCCGGCGACAGCGAGCGGTTGTCGTTTTGCGTTACTACCACGACTATTCCGAGGCCGAAACAGCGCACGCGTTGGGATGCGCGGTCGGCACGGTGAAGAGTCAAACCGCGAAGGCGCTTGCCAAGATGCGCGGCGCGCTCGTCGGAGACTTCGCGGAGCGAGGCGCGTGATGCACCAGGACGTCGAACACCGCATTCGGACGGCGCTGCGCACTGTCAAGCTCGAGCCGCCGATCCGCGCTGATCTCGAGGCGCGCGTGCGCCGGCTGGCGAATCGCAGGCGCCGCGTTCGCCAGGCGGCTGCCAGCGCGGTCGCGGCGGCGGCCGTCGCGATCACGGTGGTGGTGGTTCCGGCTGTGGTCGGTGGAGGCGGCGATGGCGGTCGCGTCGGGGCGGCTACGGGATGCAGCCCGAGTGCCGTCTTCGCGTCCGACGAAACGCGTCACGTCGCCTTGACTCCCGGCCAGACCGTAGAGATCAGCATGCTTCTCGGTCAAGACCTCACCTTCACGACGAACGTCACCGGAGATTCGTGCATCGTCCGGCTCAAGCTGGTGAGTGAGAGTGAGCTTCTCGTCTCGCGAACCGTCGTGTTTCCCGCAAGCGAAACTTTGATTGCCGGGGCGGCGAAACTCGGTACCGAAAGTGCCACTGTGACGGCGGCAGTGTGTGCATCGTCGGCCTTGACGAGTTGTGGCGAGCCGTACCCGCTCGGCGACATCGTCGTCCACATCGTCAGCAACGCCTCGTCGGGCTCGGTTCCTTCGACGTAGCCAGGCAACCCGTCATCCGGCTGCTGAGTTGAAACAGACAACTGATTCTCGACTCCGCGGGAGGAAAACCGATGACGGCCACGGCTGTCGGCAAGGTGTGCCTTGCCGCGTTGGGAGCGGCAAGCGTTTTTGCCGCGTGTGGCGTCGATGACGCGTCGGGGTCGCCGGCGCCCGCCGGCATGCGCGCGGCACCGACACCTCGTTGCGCGACGAGCATCGAAGGTGCCAGCGCTTTCGTCGTCGGCGCGCAAGACGACCCGTCGATCGTCTTGACCATGGGCAGTGGCCGCAATGGTGTCGTGCTCGCGCCGATGAGCAACGGCAACGACTGCCAGTGGATCGCGCAAGCAAAGCATTTCGCCGCCCGGGGTTACCGGGTCGCGTCGTTGTCGTGGTCGCGCGACCGCGCGTCGAGCGTCGAGTTGGCGGCGCGGCTGCTCTACCACGAAGGTGCGCGTCACCTTGTGCTGGTCGGCGCTTCGATCGGCGGCAGCACGGTGCTCGACGTCGCCCCGCACGTACAGCCCGCCCCGGTGGGCGTCGTCGCCATCAGCCCCGCGGTCTCTCACGCGGAAAATCTGGACCCGTTAGGCGCGATCGCCGGCTTCGACGGCCCGCTCCTCGTCGTCGCCGACGAGGAAGACACGATCGCGCCGGTTGCCGAAGCACAGCAGGTTGCCGCCGCGCACAAAGACAAGGGCAACGGCGGCGACGAGCTGTTGGTGTTGCCGGGTTCTGAGCACGGATTGAACATCTTCACTGTGGAACCGCGAGCATTGCAGGAAATCGACGACTTCTTGGCCTCGGCATTCGGCTGACGGCGATTAGGCTGAAATCGGCGCGGCCGGTCGCCGCGCCGGGTCGAGGGAGGTCGCCGTGAGTGCCGAGCAGTCAGTCAGTTCGCGGAAGGCTCTTCGCAATTTCATCGGAGGGAAGTACGCCGATGCGGTTTCGGGGGAGACTTCCGACCTCGTCGATCCCAGCACCGGCGAGGTTTTCGCCACCGCTCCGTCGTCGAGTGGCACGGACGTCGACAACGCGATGGCGGCGGCCGCCGCGGCGTTCGACGACTGGCGCGAAACAACGCCCGCGGACCGTCAGCGCGCGTTGTTGCGGATCGCCGACGCGCTCGAAGCCCGTGCGGAGGAATTCGTCGAGGCTGAATGCCAGAACACCGGCAAGCCGCTCGGGCTGACGGCGTCCGAAGAACTGCCGCCGATGGTTGATCAGGTCAGGTTTTTCGCCGGTGCGGCTCGCATGCTCGAAGGTCGGGCCGCCGCCGAGTACATGGCTGGCCACACGTCGTTCGTGCGCCGCGAGCCGGTCGGCGTCTGCGCGCAGATAACCCCGTGGAATTACCCGATGATGATGGCGGTCTGGAAATGGGCGCCGGCGATCGCCGCGGGAAATACCGTGGTACTCAAGCCGGCCGAAACCACGCCGGTGACGACGCTGATGATGGCCGAGGTTCTTGCCGAGTTTCTGCCGCCGGGCGTATTCAACGTCGTGTGCGGCGGGCGCGAAACCGGGCGGTTGCTGGTCGAGCACGCCACACCGGCCATGGTGTCGATAACCGGCAGCGTGCGCGCGGGCATGGACGTTGCCGCGGCGGCGGCTCACGACCTGAAAAGGGTGCACCTCGAACTCGGCGGCAAGGCGCCGGTCGTTGTGTTCGATGACGCTGACGTCGAGAAAGCGGCCGAAGCGATAGCGGGCGCGGGTTATTTCAACGCGGGCCAAGACTGCACGGCCGCGACGCGGGTGCTCGCGGCGCCGCGCCTGTACGGCGATTTCGTTGCCGCGCTGGCGGAGCAAGCGCGGTCGACCGTCGTAGGGCCGCCGTCCGATACCGATGCGGCGTTCGGTGCCGTGAACAGCGCCCAACAGTTCGAACGAGTGGCGGGGTTCGTCGATCGGTTGCCCGACCACGCCGACTTAGTGACGGGCGGGCATCGGGTCGGCGATCGCGGTTTCTTCTACGAACCGACTGTCGTTGCTGGATTACGGCAGGACGACGAGATGAGCCAGCGCGAAATCTTCGGGCCGGTCATCACCGTGCAGCGGTTTTCCGACGAAGACGAAGCCGTGCGCTGGGCCAACGGCGTCGAATACGGCCTTGCGTCGTCGGTGTGGACGCGAGACCACGGCCGTGCCATGCGGATGGCAAAACGGCTCGACTTCGGCTGCGTATGGATCAACACGCATATTCCGCTGGTGGCAGAGATGCCGCATGGCGGGTTCAAGCACAGCGGCTACGGCAAAGATCTTTCGATGTACGGTTTCGAGGATTACACACGCGTCAAGCACGTGATGACCAATCTCGACAGCTGAGCCTGTATGAACATGGCAGACCCCCTACCCTTGCTGTGGGAGGTGGCCATGACGCACGTCGACGCGAGCGCCGCGACCGAGCGCGCGGTGTCGACGCGTTCTCGGCATCGCCTCGATCCGGCGATCGTGGCCGCCGTCTTCGTCGGCGGGTTTTTCGGGGGAGCGGCGCGCTATCTGATCGGCGAGCATTGGAGCGCGGCGCCGAATTCGTTTCCGTGGCCGACCTTTGCCGTCAACGTGAGCGGTGCCTTCGCGCTGGCGGTGCTACTCGTGCTCGTGGTCGAGCTGTTCCCGCCCACGAAGTTGGTGCGGCCGGCGCTCGCAACCGGTTTCCTCGGCGCTTACACGACTTTCTCGAGTTTGGTGGTCGCGGCCGACGAGTTGGGCGTGCACGGGCATCTCGGCACGGCCGTTGCCTACGTGGCGGCCAGTACGGCAGCCGGTGTCGTCGCGGCCGTGGCCGGGATCGCGTTGGCACGATCGATCGCGCGAAGGGGAATGCCATGATGCTGCAAGGGCGCGCGATGCGGCTGACGATCTACATCGGCGAGTCGGATCAGTACCACCACAAGCCGGTTTCCGACGAGATCGTGCATCGTGCGCATGCCGCCGGGCTCGCGGGCGCCAGCGTGTTTCGCGGGCTCGAAGGGTTCGGGGCTTCCAATCACATCCACACGACGCGCATCTTGTCGTTGTCCGACGATTTACCGATCGCCGTCGTCATCATCGATAGCGAGGAGAAGATTCGCGAGTTCCTGCCACGGCTTGACGACATCACCGGCGGCGGCGCGCTCGTCACTCTCGATGAAGTCGACGTGGTGCGGCACGTGAGGCGAACCCCGTGATCCTTTGGGTTGGCCTCGCCGCCGCCGTCGGTGCTGTCTGCCGCTACGCGCTCGACCTCGCCGTGCAGCGCCGGCACGAACGAACGTTTCCGTTCGGCACGCTGGTCGTCAACGTTCTCGGCTCTTTCGTGCTCGGATTGTTCACCGGCCTGGCCTTGCATCACGGGCTCGGTGGCCAGACAACGGCCATCATTGGCATCGGTTTGTGCGGCGGGTTCACGACATTCTCGACATGGATGTGGGAGACGCTCGCGCTTTCCGAGTCGGGAGCGTTTGTCGCGGCAGCCGGCAACATTGTCGGCAGCCTCGCGCTAGGCCTTGCCGCCGCGGGAGCCGGGCTCGGGCTCGCCCTTCTTTAGTTGACGACGTCGGCAAACGCCTGTTCGAGTACGTCGAGCCCTTCATCGAGCAAGTGGTCGGGCATGACGAGTGGCGGCAAGAAGCGCAAGACGTTGCCGTAGGTGCCCGCGGTGAGCACGATGACTCCCGCGGCATGGCAGGCTTTCGCTACCGCGGTGGTGGTTTCGGCGTCCGGCTTTTTGGAGCCCGGGACGACGATTTCGACGGCGAGCATCGCACCGCGACCTCGCACGTCACCGACACACGGAAATCGCTCGGCGAGCTTGTGCAACCTCGGCAACATTACGGCTTCGATATGGCGCGCTCGGTCTGCCAGATCGAGTTCTTCGATAGTTCGTAAGGCAGCAAGTGCGGCGGCGCAAGCGACCGGATTGCCGCCGAACGTGCCGCCGAGACCGCCGGCATGGGCGGCGTCCATGATGTCGGCGCGACCGGTAACAGCAGACAACGGCAGCCCGCCGGCGAGCGCTTTCGCCGTCGTCACCAGGTCTGGCACGACACCTTCGTGGGACGACGCGAACATGTCGCCAGTGCGGCCGAACCCGGTCTGAATTTCGTCGGCGACGAAAACGATGCCGTGTTCACGGCAGAATTCGGCGATCGCAGGCAGGAAACCCTTGCCTGGAACGATGAATCCGCCTTCTCCTTGGATCGGCTCGATGACGACAGCGGCGATACCGCGAGCGCCGATCTGGGTGCGCATCGTGTCGATAGCCGCCGCCGCTGCTTCGCTACCGCAGTTGTCAGGCCCCGTTGGCCACCGATACGGATAGGCCATCGGCAAGCGGTAGACCTCCGGCGCGAACGGCCCGAAAGAATGCTTGTAAGGCATGGCTTTCGCGGTGAGCGCCATCGTGAGATTGGTGCGGCCGTGATAGGCGTGGTCGAACGCTACAACGGCTGAACGGCCGGTGAAGGCCCGCGCGATTTTGACGGCATTTTCAACTGCCTCGGCTCCCGAGTTGAACAGGGCAGACTTTTTCGGATGCGCGCCGGGGGTGAGCTCGTTGAGTTTTTCGCACACCGCCACGTAGCCCTCGTACGGCGTCACCATGAAGCAGGTGTGCGTAAAGGCGGCGACTTGATCGCGGACGGCGTTGACGACGCGTGGAGCCGCGTTTCCCACGCTCACGACGGCGATTCCGGCCCCCAGATCGATGAGCGAGTTGCCGTCGACGTCGACGACGACACCGCCCCCGGCGGCGGCGACGAAAACCGGCAACGTGGTCGCGACCCCGCGAGCCACCGCGGCGTCGCGACGAGTCATCAACTGGAGCGAACGCGGGCCGGGGATCGACGTCACGAGCCTGCGCTCTTGCGGCAGATCGGGGCCGCCGGCCGCCGCTCGCTCGATGAGTAGGCCCATCGCAACCTCCCCGCGTCGAGCGCTTCAAGGTCACCGTAACGCTAATGTCCTCGTATGGCACCGCTGCTTCGCGTCGGCATGATCGGCCTCGGCGGCATCGCGCGGCGGGCATACCTGCCCGTGCTGGCGACCCGCCCCGATATCGAGCTTCACCTCTGCACCCGCAACCGCGAAACGCTCGACGCGATCGGCGATTCTTATCGGATCGCGGCTCGGCAGACCGACCTCGACGCGTTGCTAGGCACCGGCCTCGACGCGGCGTTCGTGCACGCGGCGACATCAGCGCATCTGAGTATTGTCGACCGATTGCTCGATGCTGGCGTGCATGTGTACGTCGACAAGCCATTGGCCGACAACGCCGCCGACGCCGCGCGGCTTGTCGCCAAGGCGCGAGAAGCAGAGCGGTCGTTGTTCGTGGGATTCAATCGCAGGTACGCGCCGGTGTATCGCCGGCTTGCCGCCGTCCGGCCGTACTCGGTTTTCATGCAAAAGAATCGGGTCGGTCTTGCCGACGATACGCGGCGCGTGGTCTTCGACGATTTCGTTCACGTGGTCGACACCTTGCGTTTCTTGGTGCCTGAGGCCGAGCTGGTCGACGTCCGGGCTGACGTCGGCGACGGCTCGCTGTGCTCGATCGTCGTCACCCTAGCGGCGGGTTGCGTTGCCGCTGTTGGGGTCATGAACCGAGATGGTGGCCTGACCGAGGAGATCCTCGAGGTCAACGGGCCGGGCGTGAAGGTGAGCGTTCGCGACATGGCCGAGGTGGTCGAGCACCGCGGCGGCGCCGCGACAGTGGAGCACCGCGGCGGCGCCGCGACAGTGGAGCACCGTGGCGACTGGACGACGGTGACGTTACAGCGCGGCTTCGACGAGATCTGCACGGTGTTTCTGGACGCCGTCGGGCGTGGCGAGGTGATCGACGCCGCCGACGCCTTGCGCACGCACGAGATATGCGAGCAGATCGTCGCCCGGGCCGGCGACGGCATCGGCGTGTCTCGATAGCCTTATCGCGTCGGCACGGTTCAGGGGAGCGGGCGGGGCATGTTCGAGCGGCTTGGCAATGCCGTCTACCGCCGTCGCCGTCTCGTCTTGCTGGTCGGCCTCGTCGTGATCGTGTTTGCCGCCGTGTGGGGCAGCTCAGTCTCGAAGCGGTTGTCGAATGGCGGCTATTACGACCCGCACAGCGAGTCGGTGGTCGCGGCGAACCACATCACCGATGTGATCGGCGTACCGAGGTCTGACGCGACCGTGCTGTTCGAAAGCACGAAGCCGATCACCGACCCGGCCGTCGCGTCGTCGATCGAGAACGCGCTCGCGTCGCTGCCGCGTTCGGCGGTGCAGGCCTACGTGAGCTACGGCACGACCCACCAGCAGCGGCTGATATCGAAACACGGTCACGCGACGTACGCCACCCTGCAACTCGCCGGCTCTGAAGCGTCGAAGACGGCAGCATTCGAGACGGTGAAGGCGACGTTGGCCAAGGCCGACTTGCCTGGCATCACCGTCGACTACGCCGGTCTGGTGCCGCTCAACAAGGAAATCAGCGGCCAGGTCAGCAAAGATTTGCGGACGGCGGAAACCGTGTCGCTGCCGATCGTGTTACTCCTGCTGGTCATCGTGTTCGGGAGCTTGGCGTCGGCGTCGTTGCCGCTCGCGGTCGGAATCTGCGGCATCTTCAGCGCCTTCGCGGTGCTGCGATTCTTGACGATTTTCGTCGAAGTCTCGATTTTCGCGCAGAACCTGGTGACGATGCTCGGCCTGGGCCTCGCGGTCGACTACGCGCTGTTCATGGTGAGCCGGTTTCGCGAGGAAATGGGCCGAGAAACGCACGCAGGCCCGGACGACGTCCGGCGAGCGGTCGCTCGAACCATGGCGACAGCGGGCCGCACCGTCGCGTTCTCCGGTGTCACGATCGCCGCTTCGGCGGCGTCGCTCGCCTTGTTTCGCGAGCCGTTCTTGCGATCGATGGGGTATGGCGGCATTGCCGTCGTTCTGGTCGACGTCGTCGCCGCGCTGACGGTGTTGCCCGCGCTGCTCGCGGTTCTCGGGCCGAAAGTCGACGCGTTGCGCGTGAGAATGCCGTGGCGGCGGTCGGCGCACCACGCTCGCGGAGACAATGCCGGAGCGCCGCTTTCGCACGGCGGCTGGTTCAGGTTGGCGAACAGCGTGATGCGGCGTCCGTTGCTTTACGCGGTGCCGATTGTCGTGCTGCTCGTGTTCATGGCCACGCCTTTCCGCAATGTGATCTGGGGCGGCTACAGCGCGAAGGTGATGCCCGAAAACTCACACGCGCGCATGGTGACAGAGCGGCTGGCTGCCGAGTTTCCCGACAACGCTACGCAGCCGATCCAGGTCGTCGTCGAAAACGTTACGCAACCGGCAGACCTGCAAGCCTTCGTCGCTCGCCTCGCGCAAACCCCCGGCGCCACCGGCGCCGCCGTGGTAGCGACGAAAGCTGATAACGCACTCGTGCAGGTCGGTTACGACGGCGACCCTATTTCCAATCAAGCGCGGTCGACGCTGGCGGGCGTGCGTGAGACGGCGCGGCCGATCGGCTCGCACGTCTTGGTCGGCGGCGCGACAGCTGTTCTCGTCGACCAACTGAAAAGCATCGGTCATATGTTGCCGTGGATGTTACTCACCATGGTCGTCGCGATGCTCGTCTTGCTCTTCCTCGCCTTCGGCTCATTTGTGTTGCCCGTCAAGGCGGTCATCATGAATACGCTGTCGATCGGGGCTTCCTTCGGCGCTATTACCTGGATTTTCCAGAGCGGGCACCTTTCCGGGTTGCTCAACTTTTCGAAACTCGGCTATCTCGACGCGACCGACCCGATTCTCATGCTGGCGGTCGTTTTCGGTTTGTCGATGGACTACGAGGTATTCCTGCTCAGCAGAATTCGCGAAGAGTGGGATGCGAGCGCGCGCCGTGGTGAACCGATCGAAGGCCGTAACGAGCGCGCGGTCGCCGTCGGTTTGCAGCGCAGCGGGCGCATCATCACCAGCGCGGCGTTGCTGCTCGTCGTCGTCATCGGCGCGTTCGCCATGTCGAAGGTGACGACGCTGAAACTGCTCGGTGTGGGCATGGCGCTGGCCATCGCGCTCGACGCCACGATCGTGCGCGCCATGCTGGTTCCCGCGGTGATGCGGTTGTTGGGCGCGGTGAACTGGTGGGCGCCCCGGCCGTTTGTGCGCTGGTGGGAAACGCACGGTTTCAGAGAATCGGACGGCGAGGTCGCCGCGCCGCCGCCACCACCAGCCGCGCCCGAGCGCGAGTTGGAGCCGCGCTAACGCGCCGCCCACCACCGCGTGATCACGCGCCGCCCACCACCGCGTGATCACGAAAACAATTTCGCGTCTATCAGGGTAAAAGTCTTCGCGATCACATGATGTGGAGCGGGCAAGGTCGTCATGTGGGGGACCGGTACGGGACAATGGACAGCGTGACCCAACCGCGCCCCGTCGTCGTCCTCGGTTCGACCGGCTCCATCGGTACCCAGGCTCTCGACGTCGTCCGGCGCAATCCCGACCTGTTTCGCGTGGTCGGCCTGGCGGCCGGGGGCAGCAAGCTTGACCTGCTTGCCGAACAGGCCGCCGAGTTCGCGCCCGAGGTGGTCGGCGCCACGTACGGCACGGCAGCCGACCTCGAGGCGGCGATCGCGGCACGTGGGCTTTCCGATGCGCCGGCCCCGAAGATCGTTACGGGCCCCGATGCCGCCACCGACGTCGCCGCCTGGCCGATCGAGGCGAGCGACCCGCGCGAGGGCGTCGTCCTCAACGGCATCACCGGCTCGATCGGGCTCGCTCCGACACTGGCCGCGTTAGGCGCGGGCCGCACCCTCGCGCTGGCGAACAAGGAGTCGCTGATCGTCGGCGGCCCGCTGGTCAAGAAAGCGGCGCAGCCGGGCCAGATCGTGCCGGTCGACTCAGAACATTCGGCGATCGCCCAATGCCTGCGCGGCGGGCGGGCGAGCGAGGTGCGCAAGCTCGTCATCACCGCGAGCGGCGGTCCTTTTCGCGGACGACGAAAAGCTGACTTGGCTGACGTCACGCCTTCGCAGGCACTCGCCCACCCGACCTGGAAGATGGGGCCGGTCATCACGATCAACTCCGCGACGCTGGTAAACAAGGCGCTCGAGGTGATCGAGGCGTACCTGCTGTTCGACGTCCCGCTCGATCGCATCGAGGTCGTGGTGCACCCGCAGTCGATGATTCACTCGATGGTGGAATTCGTCGACGGCTCCACTCTCGCGCAATGCTCGCCGCCCGACATGCGGCTGCCGATTGCCCTCGGCCTGCACTGGCCGGCGCGCATCCCTGACGCTGCCGCGGCGTGCGACTGGACCACGGCCTCGACCTGGACCTTCGAGCCGCTCGACAACGACACGTTTCCCGCCGTCCGGCTGGGCCGTCAGGTGGCCGCGATCGGCGAGACGGCGCCGGCGATCTACAACGCGGCCAACGAGGAGGCGGTTGCGGCGTTCATGGCCGGGAACCTCGCTTTTACCGGGATCGTCGACACGGTGGAGCGCGTCGTCACGGAATTCGTGGCCGCGGGCCTCGCGAAGGTGGCGGAATTGTCCGATGTTCTCGATGCAGAGGCATCCGCTCGGGCCCGAGCGCGTGCGCTGATCGAAGAAACAGGGGTTTCCGCATGATGGCAATCGGCGTGCTGGCCTTCGTGGTCGCGCTGCTGGTCTCGGTGATGTTGCACGAGGCGGGGCACTTTCTGGCCGCCAAACGGTTCGGCATGAAGGCCACGCAGTTCTTCGTCGGCTTCGGGCCGACCCTGTGGTCGCGGCAAAAAGGCGAAACCGAGTATGGCGTCAAGGCGATCCCGGCCGGTGGCTTCGTGAAGATCATCGGCATGACGCCACTCGAAGAAGTCGCACCCGAAGACAAAGACCGCACCTTCATGAGCAAGGGCGGCTGGCAGCGGTTCGTCGTCCTTGTCGCCGGGTCGACGGTGCATTTCGTGATCGCGCTGGTGCTGTTTTTCGTGCTCCTTGTTGCCTGGCCGAGCGTGGTGAAAGGTCCCGGCGCGGTGGCGAGCGTGCAGAACTGCATCGCGGCGTCCGGTGCCGACGACTGCGGTAGTGGCGCCGCCGCCGCACCCGCGAAGGGCGTGCTGCAAAAGGGCGACGTGATCCTCGCGGTTGACGGCAAGGCGGTCGAACATGGCGCCACCTCGGTGGTCGGCCTCACCCGCGAGGCACCGGCCGGCCCGATCACCTTCACGATCAAGCGCGACGGCGCCACCCGCGACGTCACGCTCACGCCGGTGCTGGTCGACGGTCAGCCGCGGGTCGGCATCGGGCTCGACGACGCGCCGTCCGCGACATTGGCGCGGGTGGGCCTGCCCGACGCCGTCACCGGCAGCTTCTCGCTGTTTGGGCAGGTGTTCACCGGAAGCTTTCGGGCGCTCGGCCACGTGCCGCATGAGGTCGGTCAAATCTTGTCGGGCCACCAGGGCCAACGCGACCTGACCAGCGGCGACGGCAGCCAGGTGACGAGCGTGGTCGGCGTCGCGCAGATTTCGGGCGAGGCGTTTCAAAAAGGCGGCGTCTCCGGCGGCACGGCCATGCTGGTGAGCATTGTCGCCTCGGTGAATCTGTTCGTCGGCATCTTCAACTTGTTTCCCCTGTTGCCGCTCGACGGCGGGCACGTGGCGATCTTGGGGTACGAGAAGGCGCGCGACGCGATCAGAAAGCGCCGCCGACTGCCTGCCGCGGGGCCGGTCGACCTGACTAAGTTGATGCCGTTGACCTACAGCGTTCTAGCCTTGATCGTGACCGTCGCCGCGGTGTTGGTGTTTGCCGACATCGCGAACCCGGTTCAATTCCAGTAACGGGGTTAGTTCCAATAGAGGTGAGGTAGAGGTGGCAACCGTCGACCTGGGGCTTCCTGAAGCACCGCAAAGCCCGTTGGCGCCGCGCCGTAAGTCGCGGCAGATCAACGTGGGTGGCGTGCTGGTCGGCGGAGGGGCGCCGGTATCGGTGCAGTCGATGTGCACGACGTTGACGGCGGACGTCAACGCCACGTTGCAGCAGATCGCCGAGCTCACGGCGACCGGCTGTCAGATCGTGCGGGTGGCTGTTCCGAGCCAGGACGACGCCGACGCGCTGCCCGCGATCGCGCGCAAGTCGCAGATTCCGGTGATCGCCGACATCCACTTCCAGCCGAAGTACGTGTTCGCCGCGATCGAGGCCGGCTGTGCCGCCGTCCGCGTCAACCCCGGCAACATCAAGAAGTTCGACGACCAGGTCAAAGAAATCGCGCAGGCCGCGAAAGACCACGGCACGCCGATCCGGATCGGCGTCAACGCCGGCTCGCTCGACCCGCGCATGCTCGCGAAGTACGGCGGCAAGGCCACGCCTGAAGCGCTTGTCGAATCGGCACGCTGGGAGGCCAGCCTCTTCGAGGAGCACGACTTTCGCGACATCAAGATTTCGGTCAAACACCACGACCCGCTGATCATGATCGAGGCCTACCGTCAGCTCGCCGCGCAGACCGACTACCCGCTGCACCTCGGCGTCACCGAAGCCGGCCCGCTCATGCAGGGCACGATCAAGTCGGCGGTCGCGTTCGGCGTGCTGCTGTCGGAGGGCATCGGCGACACGATCCGGGTGTCGCTGTCGGCGCCGCCCGTCGAGGAAGTCAAGGTCGGCATCGGCATCCTTGAATCGTTGGGCTTGCGCCAGCGCTCGCTCGAGATCGTGTCGTGCCCGTCGTGCGGGCGGGCCCAGGTCGACGTCTACAAGCTCGCGAACGAAGTCACCGCCGGACTCGAAGGCCTGACCGTGCCGCTGCGCGTCGCGGTGATGGGGTGCGTCGTCAACGGGCCGGGCGAGGCGCGCGAGGCCGACCTCGGCGTGGCGAGCGGCAACGGCAAAGGGCAGATTTTCGTGCGCGGCCAGGTCATCAAGACGGTGCCCGAGTCGCAAATTGTCGAGACACTTATCGAAGAAGCGATGCGCCTCGCTGACGAGATGGGGTCCGACGGCGTAGCCTCCGGCGAGCCACAGGTGAGCGTCGTATAGCTCGCGCGGCCACTCGTCGTCGTCCCGTCGTCGTCCCGTCGTCCCAGCGGGGAGGAAGTGGTGCTTCGAGGGTCGCCCGTCCGGGTGCTCGACGACCGCGACCTTGACGCGGCCCGCGAGGTGATCGACCGCGACCCGGTGGCGAATGTGTTCGTCGCGTCCCGCCTCGACACCGCGGGCCTCGACCCGTGGCGGCTCGGCGCCGAAGTGTGGGCGCACGTCGTCGACGGGCGACTTCAGGCTTTGTGTTACGCGGGCGCGAACTTGGTGCCGGTCGGCGCCGACGCCGACGCCTGTCAAGCCTTCGCCGAGCGCGCCCGACGGCAGGGACGGCGCTGCTCCTCGATCGTCGGTTCGGCCGACCAGGTGTCGCGCTTGTGGTCGTTGCTCGAATCGTCGTGGGGCCCGGCGCGAGACGTGCGAGCCAATCAGCCGCTGATGGCCATGAGCGACCGGCCGCGCGTCGCGCCCGACCCGCTGGTGCGCCGGGTCAGGCCCGCCGAACTCGACATCTTGTATCCGGCGTGCGTAGCGATGTTCACCGAGGAAGTCGGCGTCTCGCCCTCGAACGGCGACGGCGGTGCCCTGTACCGGGCGCGGGTGGCCGAACTGATCGCGCAGGGCAGGGCGTTCGCCCGCATCGACGACGGCCGGGTCGTGTTCAAAGCCGAGATCGGCGCGGCCACGTCGGAGGTTTGCCAGGTTCAGGGCGTGTGGGTCGAGCCAACCCTTCGCGGGCGCGGTTTGGCGAACGGCGGCATGGCGGCCGTGGTCGCCCAGGCGCAAGCCACCATCGCGCCCGTCGTGAGCCTCTACGTGAACGACTTCAACCTGCCGGCGCGAGCCGCCTACAAGAAAGTGGGCTTCGCCGAGGTGGGCACCTTCATGTCGGTGCTGTTCTAGCACTTGGGGCTGTTCTGGCGTTGGCGCTGGCCACAGACCTGACGTTCACTGTTGCTCAGCAACAGCAAACGTCGATTATTCGACGCTGGCCCGCCGCTCATGGTCGTTGGCCCGCCGTGCTCACGGTCGCTTCGCGGCTGGCCGATATCCTCGGCTGACGTGGCGCGCGGCAGGTTCCGGCGCCGTCCGATCGAGAAGGAGAGCCTGTCGTGACGCTGCGGATGTCGACCTTGTTCCTTCGCACCCTGCGCGAGGACCCGGCCGACGCCGAGGTGCCGAGCCACAAGCTGCTCGTGCGCGCGGGCTACGTGCGGCGAATCGCTCCCGGTATCTATTCGTGGTTGCCGCTCGGCTACCGCGTTTTGCGTAACGTCGAGCGCATCGTGCGCGAGGAGATGGAGCGCATGGGTGCCCAGGAAGTGCACTTCCCGGCGCTGATCCCGCGCGAAATCTACGAGGCGAGCAATCGCTGGAGCGAATACGGCGACACGCTCTTCCGGCTCAAAGACCGCAAGCAGGCCGACTACCTGCTCGGCCCCACGCACGAAGAACTTTTCACGTTGCTGGTGAAGAGCGAATATTCCTCGTACAAGGACTACCCGGTCTCGCTTTTCCAGATTCAGACGAAGTATCGCGACGAAGCGCGGCCACGCGCGGGCATCCTGCGCGGTCGCGAGTTCGTCATGAAAGACAGCTATTCTTTCGACCTGGACGACGATGGGCTGGCGAACTCCTATGCCGCCCACCGCGTGGCTTACCAAAAGACGTTCGAGCGCCTAGGCCTCGAGTACCGCATCGTGTCGGCGGTGTCTGGGGCGATGGGGGGTTCGGCGTCCGAGGAATTCCTTGCCCCGACCGAATCGGGCGAAGACACGTTCGTGCAGTGCGACAACTGCGACTACGCGGCGAACACCGAGGCGGTCGAGATTGCCGTGCCAGCCGCGCACGACAGCAGCGAGCACCCCGACCCACAGGTACTCGATACGCCGAACACCCCGACGATTCAGACTCTCGTCGATCGGCTCAACACGCTCGGCCTCGACCGTGAATTCAGCGCCGCCGACACGCTGAAGAACGTCGTGTTGAAAACGAAAGCACCGGGCACCGACACATGGGAATTGCTCGTCATAGGGGTGCCCGGCGACCGCGAAGTCGACATGAAGCGGTTGGGCGGTCAGCTCGAACCCACCGAAGTAATGCAGGCCGAGCCCGCCGATCTGGCCACCGAGCCGAGGCTCGTCAAGGGTTACATCGGGCCGCAAATCCTCAAGGAAATCGGCGTCCGGTATTTGGTCGATCCGCTCGTCGTGCCGGGTAGCGCGTGGGTCACTGGAGCGAACGAGGCCGACAAGCACGCGGCTTTCGTCGTCCGGGGCCGTGATTTCGAGCCCGACGGCGAAATCGGCGCGGTCGAAATTCGCGACGGCGACCGGTGCGCGCGTTGCGGCGGACATTTATCGATTGCCAAAGGCATCGAGATCGGCCACATTTTCCAGCTCGGCCGCAAGTACGCCGACACGTTCGAACTCGACGCGCTCGGGCCCGACGGAAAGCCGATTCGTATCACCATGGGCTCCTACGGCATCGGGGTGTCGCGGGCCGTCGCCGCGCTCGCCGAGCAACACCACGACGACGCCGGGCTGATCTGGCCGCGCTCGGTCGCACCGGCCGACGTCCATATCGTGGTGGCGGGCAAGCAGCCGCAGCTCGACGCCGCGCAAGCGTTCGCAGACCGGCTCGACGCTGCCGGGATCGGCGTCTTGCTCGACGACCGCACCGACGTGTCGGCGGGCGTAAAGTTCAAGGACGCCGAACTCATCGGCGTGCCGACGATCGTGGTCGTCGGCCGGGGCCTGGCGAACGGCGAGGTCGAGGTGCGCGACCGCGCCACGGGTGAGCGTGCCGATGTCTCACTCGACGCCGCCGCGGCTCGCGTTGTCGAGCTGTGCGCAAAGGGCTGAGACGCCGCGCTGAAGGTCGGTGACGATGACGTCCGCGGGCCTCAGGGTCGTCGCACTCGTCGTCGCGGTATTGTCGGCGGCGCTCGGGGCGACGGGCTGCGAAACGTCGCGGCCTCGTGTGGCGCCACCACCGACGAGCCGAGTTCCGACGAGCCCAGCGCCGAGTTCTGCATCACCGCTTCAGTCAGCGACCACGAGCATTTCGGCGTCCGCTACCGCATCCGGGTCGAGGAGTTGCGCGACGTCCGACCTGCTCGCGACCTGGAGTGTGCGCGAGCTCGCCGAACAAACGCTGGTAATTCCGGCGCAGGCTAGCGACGTCGGCGCCGTCGAGCAGGAAATCGCGGCTGGCGCGGGCGGCGTGATTTTGTTCGGCGAGACGGCGCCGCCCGGCCTTGCCGCCTCGCTTGCCCGGCTGGGCCAGATCGCGCCGCGCGGCATCGCGCCGTTCGTGATGGTCGACGAAGAGGGAGGGGCCGTCCAACGTATTTCCAACGTGGTCGGCAAGATTCCCTCGGCCCGGCACATGGGTGCCACGATGACGGCAGCCGAGATCAAGACTTTTGCGCAATCCGTCGGGCAGAAGCTGCGAGCCGTTGGCGTCACGATGGACCTCGCTCCGGTGCTCGACGTCGACGCTGGCCCGGGCCCGAGCGCAACCGACGCGATCGGCACCCGGTCGTTCAGCGGGGACGACGACACGGCGGCGACGGCCGGTCTGGCCTTTGCCGCGGGGTTACAGGCGGGGGGCATCGTGCCCGTCGTCAAACACTTCCCAGGTATCGGCGGCACGGGCAACACCGACGTCGCGCCCGCGTCGACCGCGCCATGGAGTACGCTGCAAAATCACGGTTTGAAACCGTTCGTCGCCGCCGTCCGCGCCGGCGTGCCGGCCGTCATGGTGAGCAACGCCAGTGTTCCGGGGCTCACCGACCAGCCAGCGAGTATCTCGCCCGCCGTGACGACTGAGGTGCTGCGACATCAGCTCGGTTTCGACGGCCTCGTGCTCACCGACTCTTTGTCGGCAGGGGCGCTAAGTGCCCGGGGTATTTCGGTGCCGCAGGCGAGCGTCGACGCGTTGGTCGCCGGGGCGGACATGGTGCTCTTCAACGCGGCGGCGGCGACGCTGCCGACCGTCACCACGAACATCGTCGACGCGGTCAGCGCGGCTGTCGTGTCGGGGAGGCTCACGAAAGCCCGTCTCGTCGACGCCGTTTCGCACATCCTGAAGGTCAAGCACGTCGACCTGTGTCGATGAAATTTTGGACGGACTGTAGTCAAGAGCCAAGAGACCGCCGTAGTTGCAGCGTGGCTATCGCCGCCGCGACGAGTTGATCAGATGGCAGCGTCGCGTCAATCACGAATCCGTGCTCACCGGGACGGAGCGGTTCTAGCGTCGCAACCTGCGAGTCGAGGAGGCTGGCAGGCATGTAGTGCCCCGATCGCGCGGACATCCGCCTGCGAAGCACATCCGTGGGAGCGTCGAGGTGTATGAACTCAAGTGATGGGGTGCCGCTATCGAGCACGTCGCGGTACGCGCACTTCAGCGCTGAACAGGAAACGACTGTCGAAAGACCTTCTGCCGCCCGGTCGGCGATCCATTTCGCGAGATCGCGTAGCCAAGGCCAGCGATCATCATCCGTGAGGGGCTTGCCTGCCGTCATTTTTTCGATGCTTGCGGACGAGTGGAAGTCGTCGGCCTCAGCGAAGACGAAGCCGGTCGCGGCGCTGATTCCTCGGGCAAGCGTTGTCTTGCCGGAGCCGCTGACACCCATGACGACGATATGACGACTCTCGCCGGCGAGGGCTTTACTCCGACTAGTGGCCAGGTAGGGCCTCGCTGCCGAGCCTTCGTGCGATACGCTCACCACTCCGCGAACGACCCGTCGGGATGACGCCAGCTCGGATTGCGCCAAATGTTGCCACGCCGATCGGCGGCGCGAACCGCTCGTTCGTCGATTTCGACGCCCAGGCCGGGTGCTCCCCACCGCTCGATGTGACCACGGACGAACCGCAATGGGGTTGTGTCGAGAACATAGTCCAAAACATCGGCATCCTCGTTGTAATGAATGCCGATGCTCTGCTCCTGAATGAGGTGATTGGGCGTCGCGAATCCCACCTGCAAGCAGGCCGCGAGGGCGATCGGTCCGAGTGGGCAGTGCGGTGCCAGTTGCGCGTCGTAGACCTCGGCTAGGGACGCGATTTTGCGCGTCTCCGTTATGCCGCCCGCATGAGACACGTCCGGTTGCACGACTGCGATACCGGCTTGCAAAACTGGTAGGAACTCCTGCCGGCTGTAGAGCCGTTCGCCCGTCGCGACTGGCGCCACCGTGGACCTGACGAAGTGGCTGAGTAGATGCGAATTCTCAGGCGTCACGGGTTCTTCCACAAAGAGCGGATGATAGGGCTCCAGCAGGGAAGTGATGCGCTTTGCGGTGGCCAGATTAACCCGGCCGTGAAAGTCAACGGCGACATCGCGGTCGGCACCGAGAATCTCGCGGGCGGTTGCGAGGCGCTGCACCACGGCATCGACTTCTGCCACGCTCGCCATGCGGCTTATCCGCCCGCTCGCGTTCATCTTCACCGCGGTTAGTCCCGCGTCGATCCGCCGGCTGATCTGGTCGGCCACCTCGGACGGCGAATCTCCGCCGACCCATCCGTACATGCGGATCCGGTCTCGGACCGGGCCGCCGAGCAGCTCATGCACCGGGAGGCCGCGGTGTTTTCCCGCGATGTCCCAAAGTGCTTGGTCAATCCCCGACACGGCACTGGAAAGGATCGGCCCCCCTCTGTAGAACGAGCCTTTCGTCATGACCTGCCAGTGGTCTTCGATCCGTAGCGCGTCCTTGCCGATAAGCAGCTCACTCAACTGCCCGATAGCGGTCCGCACGGTCTCGGAGAGACCTTCGCACGTGGCCTCTCCCCAACCGACGATGCCACTTTCGGTCTCCAATCGGACGAATAGCCACCGGGGTGCGACGAGGAAAGTTTCGACACGGGAAATTCGAGTCATATGGTCAGCCTTTGGTGGCACCGGATGTTAGGCCGGAAACGATGTATTTTTGCGTGAAAAGGGCGATAACCATGATCGGCAAAGTGACGACGGTGGCCGCGGCCATCAGACCGCCCCAGTCGATGCTGGCATAACTTACGAAGTTGAAAATCGCCACTGGCAGGGTTTTGGTGCGGGCCCCTGACAAGACAAGGGCGAACATGAAATTGTTCCACGAGAAGATGAACGACAAAATACCCGCTGTCGCGATGCCCGGCAGTGAGAGCGGCAGAATAACCCGGACGAATGCGCCAATTGGCATGAGTCCGTCAACAAGCGCCGCCTCCTCGAGTTCGATGGGGAGAGAGTCGAGATACCCCATCATGATGTAGACCACGAGAGGCAGCGCGACGAACATATGGCTCATGATGAGCACCGTGTAGCCACCTACCATGTGCAAGTTTGAGAACACGTAGTACCACGGCACGAGCAGCGAGACCCCGGGGATCACCCGCGCCATAAGCACGACAAGTGCCGACTTGTCCATCGAGAAGCGGCTCATTGAATAGGCAGCGGGAATGCCGAGAATCAGTGACAGGCCCGTCGACACGAAGGCGACGAGGAAGCTGTTGTAAACGAACTGCAGATAGTCCGCCTGCCGTAAGACCGTATCGTAATTGTGCAGGGTCGGAGAAAAGAACACAGCTTTGCTGGGGTCGTAGATGTCGACGTTCGTCTTGAACGATGCGGCAAGCATCCAAACAAGCGGTGCCAGGAATCCCGCGACGATGACGACGAGCGCAACCGTTCGGAAGGTCTTGTAGGGCGTGTGTCCGCGCGCCGCCATCACGCGCTCCTCTTTCGCCGTGCGGTGAGTGCCCACATCGAGGCAACGATGATGAGGAAGAAAATGATAAGAACCGTTGAAGCGATGCCGTACTCGTTGTAGTCGAAGCTGAGGCCGTACGCGTACACATTCAGCGTTTCAACCTCATGGAACGATCCACCACCTTTCCCCTTGGTGGCGTACAGGATGTCGAACGTCTTGATGGCGTCGATGCCGCGCAGCAGGATCGCGACGATTACCGTCGACTTGAGCATCGGGAAGGTGACATATCGGAATCGCTGCCAAGCTCCGGCGCCGTCGACACGTGCTGCCTCGTTCGGCTCCTCCGGCAATGCCGTCAACCCCGCGAGGAGGATCAGCGCTACCATCGGCGTCCACTGCCAAATATCGATGAAGGCTGTGGTCATGAGCGCGGTGTGCTCTCCCGCAAGCCATGGTTGCGCGCCGATGCCGAGCCAACTGAGAGCCTGGTTCGCGAATCCGATGTTGGGGTCGAATATTAGTCGCCACATCATGCCAACGGCGACAGGGGTTGCGACGAGGGGCATCAAGATTGCTACGCGTACCCATTTCTGGCCGCGGAACGGCCGCCAAAGGAGTAGCGCGATTGCCATGCCGAACACGAGTTCGAAGAAGAGTGTCACGCCGGTGAACTCCGCTGTTCGCTGCACAGCCGGCCAGAACCGCTCGGTGTCGCTCAGGACAGTGAAGTAATTGGCCAAGCCGACGAATGATTTTGCCGCACGCACCGACCCCTGTGCATCGGTGAGGCTGAGATAGACAGTCCATCCAACAGGAAAAATGATAAGGGCCCCGACGAAGGCCATCGCCGGCCCGGCGAACAGCCACTTTCGATGTTTGTTGGCCCACAACGCGAAGGCATGCGTAGTTGCCCGAGCGGTTATTTGGGATACAGAGCTGACGGCGGCCACTCGACTCTCCAGATGGGGATGTAAACCGCCTGGTGGCCGGGCGGTGGCCCGGTCACCAGGCAACGGCGGCTTACTTCTTCTCGTCGTCCAAGAGTTTTTGGAAGGCCTTTTCGGCGGCGTCTGCCGCCGCTGCGGAGTCTTTGCCAGTGATGGCGTCGACAATCGGCTGGCCGACAATTTCTCGAGCCTGCGCGACGTTCACCACGAGCGGGCGGTCATGCCCCACGCCATCCTTGGTACTGATGGCGATTGCCGCGGCGAGATCCTTCGGGTAGGTCGCGGTTCCCTGCGGGTCAGCCCAAACAGAGTTGCGCGCACCGGGGACACCGGCTCGCTGATTGGCAAGTGTCTGCTGCTTGCTCGTGGCCCACTTGATGAACTTCCACGCGTTGGCTTTGTTCTTTGACGCTGAGTTGATGCCCAGGGCCCACGACGGAACGTTGTAAGGCTTCGAGCCGGCGGGGCCGGCAGGGAACGGCGCGAAACCAACTGTGTCGGAGACCTTCGACTTTGCCGGGTCGGTCGCGTTCTCGTAGAGCGAGTCAGCCTCGGTGTAGAAGGCCGCTTTGCCCTGGGTGAAAATGGCCATTGCCTGGGGCCAGCTCATGTCGGTGCTGACGTTCTTCGGGCCGTAGTCCTTGATGAGGCTGCCGTAGAGCGCGTACGCCTTTTTCGCGGCGTCGGTGTTGACGCTCGCATTGCCGCTGTCGTCGATGAAGTTTCCCCCCATGCTGTAGAGGAAGCTCGAGAACTGCGTGACAGCGGCCGACTTGTCAGTTCGTGCGACAAACCCCGCGATGTCAGGATTGTCCGCGGCGACCTTCTTCACGTCGGCCTGCAGCTCGTCGAGCGTCTTGGGCGGGTTGGCGATGCCCGATTTCTGCAGCAGATCCTTACGGTAGTAGAGGACCTCTTGTTCGGTGATGATCGGCACGCCAACGACTTTTCCGTTGTAGGTGGTCGACTTCACCGGCCCCGCCTGGAAGTCGGACCAGTCCCAGGAGCTGTCGGACTTCACGTTGCTGGTCAGGTCGGCGAGATAGCCGTTCTTGGCGAAGAGCTTTCCTTCTTGCAGCGGTCGATACATCATCACGTCGATGTCGCTAGAGCCCGCGTTTAACTTCACGTTGTATTGGTCCGAGAGTTGATCTTCACCGAGTTGAGTGATCTGCACCGTCAGACCTGATTGTTTCTCGAATTCAGGCAGCGCCTTCTTGATGTTGTCCGTCCAGACATGGTTCGCGAGGGTCACTCGCAGCGTCTTCGAGCCGGCGCTTTGGCCGCTGCTCGCTCCACATGCGGACACACCGAGCGCTGTGATCAGGGCTAGGGGTATTCCGATGGTTCGCATTCGGAACACGGTGCTCTCCGTTCCCGTCGTGGCAGCCCACCGGGCCACCGTCTTATGGATCATTACATCCGCCTAATCGCCGGAGGCTATACGATTAAGTCTGATGACACAAGACAGTCTGACAGATCGGTATGCTTTAGAGCTATGGAAGAGCCAGTGCGGCATGATTCATCGACGGAAGCTCCGGAGCGCCAGGTGCTCGACCCGACAGGTGAGGCCTCTGCCCTCTCGGGACTTCATGGCCAGGTTCTTAGCCAGCTAGGGCTCGCTATTTGCGGGGGCGAACTCGTGCCCGGCACCATCTTGTACATCGACGAGCTCGTCGAGCGATACGCCGTGTCGCGTTCGGTGGTGCGAGAGGTGCTTCGGGTCTTGTCGTCGATGGCGCTGGTGGAGTCACGGCGTAAGCGCGGCACCTGGGTGCTTCCGCAGTCTGAATGGAACGTTTACGACCCGCAGGTGATCAGCTGGCGCCTCGCTTCGGGTGGCCGGCTCGACCAGCTACGTTCCATCACGGAGCTGCGCGGCGCGGTCGAGCCCGAAGCGGCTCGCCTCGCGGCCGAGCGCGCCACTCCCGATGCCGCGAGTGATCTCGTGGGCATCGCGGCAAAGATGTGGGCGGCGGGCCAAGGGGATGACGAAAAGGAGTTTCTGTCGCTCGATATCGACTTTCACCGGCTCGTCCTGGCGAGCTCGCGTAACGAGATGTTTCTGAGACTGTATGCGATCGTCGCTACCGTGCTCGCCGGTCGGCACCTCTACGGGCTCATGCCGCACCACCCGGATGAGGAAGCGCTTGACTTGCACGCTGAGGTCGCCACAGCGATCCAGCGTCGCGACGGCGCCCGGGCGCGTGACGCGATGCGACGCATCATGGATCAGGCGCTCGACGAGATGAAAGCACTATGGGCCGGCACTGATCGCTGATCAGCGTCAACGCGAGCAATCCCGCCTCGCACCGCCGACCAGGCCCGACGCTGCCGCAAGCGTCGCTGAACAACCCCCACAAATGCGACGACGGCAGCTATCACGACCACCGTGTTAAGCGCCCAACCCGCACATAACGATTTGGTGTGACGATCTTCCCCGAAGGCCCGCCGCGGAGTTAGCTGAATCTCGTCACCGCCGACCGCGGTGCGTTAGGGGCGCGGCGTCACTACCTCGAAGCCGCGGCGAACTGGAAGGCGACTCATATGCGTCGACGCGGACGGTTATTCGCAACCGTGGCTCTTGCGGCCACGCTCGGCTTGGCGCTCGCCGCTTGTGGCGGCGGCGGCAACAAGTCGTCGAATGCGGGCGCTTCCTCGAGTGGAGGGGGTGCCGGCGGGCACGGCAAGCAAATCGTGCTCGGTACTACCGACAAGGTGATTTCGCTCGACCCGGCCGGCGCTTACGACCTGGGTTCGTGGACCTTGCAGTGGAACATCTACCAGGCGCTGTTGAAGATCAAGCCGGGCACCTCCGACATCGTGCCCGACGCCGCGACGTGCAACTGGAGCGACAACACCACCTACACCTGCAAGCTGAAGCCCGGTCTCACGTTCAGCAACGGAGACGCGCTCGACGCGGCCGCGGTGAAATTCTCGATCGACCGGGTTATCAAAATCAACGATCCGAACGGCCCGTCGAGCCTGTTGAGCACGCTCGACAGCGTCACCGCGCAAGGCACCGACACCGTCGTATTCAAGCTGAAGAGCCCGAACTCGGTGTTTCCGTACATCCTGACGACGGGTGCCGGAAACCTCGTCGACCCGAAGGTTTTTCCACCTGACAAGTTGCTGGCCGACAACCAGGTAATCGGTTCGGGGCCTTACGTGCTCAAAAGCTTCACCAAAGACCAGCAGGCGGTACTCGACCCCAATCCGAAGTACAAGGGTGACGACGTGCTCGCCAACAGCGGCGTCGTCGTGCACTACGAGCAGACGGCCTCGACGTTGAAACTCGACATCGAGCAAGGCAATGTCGACGTCGCGTGGCGAAGCCTGAGCCCGACCGATATCGCTTCGCTGCAAAAGGAGTCCGACAAGGTCAAGGTCGTCACGGGCAACGGCATCGAAATTCGCTACCTGGTGTTCAACACCAGCTTGCCGCCGGTCAACAATCCCGCTGTACGACAGGCGATCGCGTACTCGATCGACCGCGACAGCATTGCCAAGAACGTCTACAACGGCACGGTGAAGCCGCTGTATTCGATGGTCCCGCAAGGCCTCGCGGGCGCGAACACGGCGTACAAAGACATGTACGGCGCGGCACCCGACAAGGCGAAGGCGGCCGCGTTGCTACAGCAGGCGGGCGTGCAAACGCCGGTGAACCTAACCCTGTGGTGGACGCCGTCGCACTACGGCCCCGTCTCGGGCGACGAATACACCGAGCTCAAACGCCAGCTTGAGGCGACCGGGTTGTTCAAGGTCACTTTGCAAAGTGCTGAGTGGGATACCTACAGCAAGGCCTACCCGGCCGACCAGTACGCGGCGTTCCAGCTCGGGTGGTTTCCTGACTACCCGGACGCCGACGACTACCTCGCGCCGTTTTACGTGAAGGGCGGCTTCTACAAGAACCACTACGACAACCCGAAGATCGATCAACTCATCACTCAGGAAGAAGCTGAGACCGACCAGGCCAAGCGGACGCCGATCATCGACCAGGTTCAGACCCTGGCGGCGAAAGATGTGCCGACGATTCCGATCTGGCAAGGAAACCAGGTGGCGGCGACCGGCCTGAAGGTAACCGGTGTCGACAAGACGTTCGACCCCTCGTACACCTTCCGGATGTGGCTCATCGGCAAGAGCTGACCAGACGGATCTGATCAGGCGGACGTCGAGGGACCGGCGTGGGGCGGCGCCGGTTCCTCGACAGGCCTGACCCGAATCGGCGAGAGGGTTTTTTGACGTGGCGAAGTCTGGCGGGTCGTTGCGCCGATACGCGCTCACGCGCGTGGCGCTCGTCATTCCGATGGTGCTCATCTTGCTGACGCTCGTCTTCGTGCTGATGCGGGTGGCGCCTGGCGATCCGATTCAAGCCGCGTTGGGTACCAAACTGTCGCCCGCGCAGCTGGCCGAAAAACGCCACGCGGCAGGGTTCGACAAGCCGATGATCGTGCAGTACGGCGAATACCTGAAACAAGTAGTGACGGGGAATTTCGGGCGTTCGATCACTGACAATCAACCGATCACAGATGTCGTTAGGATCAACGGCGCCGCCACCCTTGAACTCACGGTGGCCGCGTTGATCGTGGCGCTCGCTATAGGCGTGCCGATCGGCTTGCGTGCCGGCCGGCTTCGTGACGGCGTGTTCGACGGTTTCGGCCGGATTTTCGGCATCGTCACCTATGCCGCGCCCGTGTTCTTCGTCGGACTGATCATGCAACTTATTTTCAGCAAGTGGCTCGACGTGCTGCCGAACTCTGGCATGTTCAATCCGATCGACCAAGCGACGTTGCCCGCGCACACGCATTTTTCCGTGGTCGACGCGATCTGGAGCGGGAACAGCGCGGCGATCAGCGACGCGCTGAAACATCTGGTGATGCCTGCCATTGCGCTAGGTCTGTTGCTCAGTGGCGTCGTGATCCGGCTGATCCGCACCAACATCATTCAGACTCTCAAGGGCGATTACGTCGAAGCGGCGCGGGCACGCGGAATTCCTGAACGCAAGGTGGTGGTGCGTCACGCGTTTCGTAACGCGCTCGTTCCGGTAGTGACGGTCATGGGATTGCAGGTCGCCCTCTTGCTTTCAGGTGCGGTGTTAACCGAAGAAACGTTCAACTGGCCAGGTATCGGCAACAAGCTGGTGAGTTACCTGACGAACCGCGATTATGCGGCGGTGCAGGGCATTATCACCATCTTCGCGCTGGCGGTGGTCGTCATCAGCTTGCTCATCGACTTCGTCAACGCGGCAATCGATCCCAGGGTGCGGTACTGATGTACCGCGCTTCCGTTGTGCAGGGTGCGGTACTGATGTACCGCGCTTCCGTTGTGCAGGGTGCGGTACTGATGT
>JBDZVM010000038.1:30637-38943 GCA_040255675.1 Actinomycetales bacterium
ACCGCGCTTCCGATTTAGCAGAGGTACGGTACTGATGACCGCGCCCAGTGTCACCGAACCCGGCGGCGGTTCGATTCTCGAGCGGCCGACCGAGGTTTCGAGCGGGCGCCGCGGACCGATCGGCCGCATGTGGGACCAAATCAAGAAGGCCCAAGGCTTCTCCAAATGGTTGCTATGGATCGGCGCCGGCATCACGCTGCTTTTCGTCGTCCTCGCGATTTTCGCGCCGTTGATCGCGCCGTACGGCTTCGACCAGTTTCAGTCGGGCGGTCAGCGGTTTCCGAAGCAAGCCGCGCCGAGCGGCGCGCACTGGTTCGGCACGAACGTGCGGTCGGTCGACGTGCTCTCCGTCGTTATTTTCGGCGCCCGGACGGCGATCGAAGTGGTCGTGCTCGCGGTGGCCTGCAGCTTGCTGATCGGTGTCCCCCTCGGGCTGTTGTCCGGCTACTACGGCGGCTGGCTCGATCGCCTGCTGGTTCTCGTGATGGATGCGCTGTTCGCGTTTCCCTACCTGCTGCTCGCGATCGTCATCGCGTTTCTCTTGCAGAACAGCGTGGGCAGCGGGGTATTGACCGCCGCGATAGCGATTACCGTGATCTACGTACCGCAGTACTTCCGGGTTGTGCGAAGTAGCGTGCTCAGTGCCCGCGAAGAACCGTACGTCGAGGCGGCGAGAGCGCTCGGCGCGCGGCCGCGCACCATCATGGGCCGCTACCTGTTCTTCAACGTGATTCAGTCGGTGCCGGTCATCGCGACGCTCAATGCGGCGGATGCGATTTTGACGCTGGCCGCGCTTGGTTTCTTGGGCTTCGGGATCCAGCCGACTCAAGCCGCCGAGTGGGGTTACGAGTTGCAGCGTGGCATCGCCGACATGGGCGCCGGCCTTTGGTGGACCAGCGTTTTCCCGGGCTTGGCGATCGTGTTGCTGGTCACCGGACTTACGTTGGTCGGAGAGGGTTTGAACGACGTCTTGAACCCGGTGTTGCGCAAACGCACCGGACGGCGCGTCATTTTGCCGAAGCGAGCTGCCGAACGGGAGCACGCATGAACCCCGAAACTGTGCTGTCAGTGCGGGATTTGCGGGTCTGGTACGGCACCGAGCGGGGGCCCGTTCGCGCGGTCGACGGCGTTTCGTTCGACGTACAGGCCGGCGAAACGTTGGGTCTCGTCGGCGAGTCTGGGTGCGGCAAGTCGACGCTAGGCCGGGGCATCTTGGGGCTATTGCCGGCCGGCTCGGCGATCGACGGAAGCGTGCGATTTCGCGATCGCGAGATCGTCGGTGTTCCGCCTCGAGAAATACGCGCGATCCGCGGCGCCGCCATGGGCCTCATCTTCCAAGAGCCGATGACCAGGCTCGACCCGCTGATGCGGATCAGCGAGCATTTCGCCGAGACATTGCGCGCGCACGAGCCCGATTTGAGCTCACGGCAAATCGAGGCGCGTTCGATCGACACGTTGCGGCGTATGGGCATCCCGCCGACCAGATTTCATCACTACCCTCACGAGTTTTCCGGTGGGATGCGGCAGCGCATCATGATCGCGCTGGCCCTGGTGCTGCAGCCGGCCTTCGTCGTTGCCGACGAGCCCACTACGGCCCTCGACGTGCTCGTCGAGGCGCAGATTCTGCGAATCCTGCACGATCTGAAGAGCAACTTCGACACCGCGCTCTTGCTCATCACGCACAACCTCGGCATCATCGCGGAGTCGTGCGACCGCGTGGCTGTGATGTACGCCGGAAAGATTGTCGAGGAGGGCGACGCGCGGCAGGTTTTTTCAGATCCGTCTCACCCCTACACGCGCGAGCTGTTGAAGTCGACGATTTCGCTGTCCACTACCGAGTTGCACTACATTCCCGGCTCACCGCCCGACCTCGTCCAGCCGCCGTCCGGCTGTCGCTTTCACCCGCGCTGCCCCGATGCCATGCGGGTATGCCCGCGCCTCGATCCGGTCGAGGTGCGTCGCCCGACCGGACAACGCGTCGCGTGCTGGTTGCACGGACCAGAAGAACTCATACCGCCGGGTGGTACCGCGCCATTGCAGCGTGAGGAGCTCGCGAGTGCCGACGAAGCCTGAAGAAACGCGTCACGAGATGCCGCGCGAGATGCCCCACGAGATGCCACTCGACCAGCGGCCCACGCTGCTCGACGTGCGCGACCTGCACGTGCATTTCGCTTTACGCGGCGGGTTTTTGGATCGCTTGCTCGGCCGGTCGTCTGGCGCGGTCAAGGCGGTCGACGGCGTCTCGTTCACCTTGCGCAGGGGAGAGGTGCTCGGGCTCGTCGGCGAATCAGGCAGCGGCAAAACAACGACGGCGCGCGCATTGCTGGGGCTGGCGCCGATTACGAGCGGGAGTGTGCGCTTCGATCCCGACGGCACCGGCCCGATCGAACTCACCAAGCTTTCCGAGCGCGAGTTTCGTGCCCTTCGCAAGAAGATGCAACTTGTCTTTCAGGATCCGCATGCTTCTCTCAATCCGGCCATGGATTTGGCGACGGCCGTGGCGCACCCGCTTAGAATCCACAAGATGGCCGCCGACAGAGCGACAATCGAGACCCAAGTTCGTACCGCGTTCGAGCGGGTCGGCCTGACCCCGCCCGACCAATACCTGCATAAGCTCCCGGCCGACCTGTCGGGCGGGCAAAAGCAGAGGGCGGTCTTGGCGCGGGCCATCATGCTGAATCCGGCGTTGTTGGTAGCAGACGAGCCGGTATCGATGCTCGACATGAGCGTCAGAGCGAAAATTCTTGAACTGATGCTCGAACTCAAGCGAGACCTCGGGTTGACCTACCTGTATGTCACCCACGATCTCGCCACCGCCAAGTTCTTCTGCGACACAATCGCCATCATGTATCTCGGCCGTATCGTCGAAATCGGCCCAGCGGCCGAGATTTACGCCGACCCTAAGCACCCGTACACCCGGGCCCTGTTAGCGGCTATCCCCGAGCCAGATCCTTCTCGCGTCACCGCGCGCAGGTTGCCGCGTGGCGAGGTTCCCGATGCCGCTCGGCCACCGCTCGGCTGCTCTTTTCACCCGCGTTGCCCGAGCGCGTTCGAGCCCTGCGGCTGGGAGACGCGCGATCTGCACGCGCTGCTCGAACAGCGGTGGACGAAGGTCTCGGAGGAGCAATACGAGCGCGAGCGCGCGCTCGTCGAAGACCCGGTCGAGATGGACGACGCGGGGCTGGTCGCGAAACTGGCCGACAGTCGGTCGGGATCTGGCGCCGCCGCCGCGCTGGTCGACGAGATGCGAGCCGACGATCCGGCCGAGCCGCTTTGGCGGGGTGTGGCGTCGATCGACCCCAAACCGGACGGCGTCGAGGTGGCTTTCAACGACCCGGTCGACCCGGGCCTGCTTGACGCCGGACCCGTCGAAGTCGCCTGCCATCTGCACGATGCCCGATTCGCCGCGCTGTCTTCCAAAGAAGGTCGCCGGCCGACACCGTAGCGACCATTTATTTCTGCTCGAAACCCTGACAAAACCTGTCGGGCCGCGCGTCGTGAATCGACACGTACTTGACATGCGGGATATGCGGTGTGGAGCCGTCGTAGCCCGCTAATCTTTGCGCGATTCAGTTGCGCTTCTCGGAGGCCAGGATGCACGTGACGCTCTTCGGAGTGATCCTCTTCTTGCACATCACCGCGGCTATCGCCGGTTTCATGATCGCTGGCGTCTTGCACGCCGCGCTCCAAGCGCTCGCGAGGGCGAACACCGTCGCCGAGGTGCGTTTTTGGGGAAGGCTCATGCACCGTCTCGATCCGCTGTTCCCGATCGTCGCGTTACTGCTCCTGGGGTTGGGAGCGTGGCTTATCCATCTGTCAGGAGGCGGCATTAGCTGGAGCGACGGCTGGATCATCACGTCGGTCGCCGCCCTGGTCGTCATCGAGGGGCTCATGGGCGCGATGGTCGCGCCCAAGTCGAAGGCGGGTGTGAAGGCAATTGAAGAAGCTTTAGACGGCTCAGTTCCCGACGACGTCCGCCGCTTCGCGCGTGACCCGCTGCTGTGGCACCTCTCGCACGTCGCCACGCTCGCGTTTACGGGCGTCGTCTTTTTGATGGCGGTTCAGCCGAACGGCGCGCTTTCAGTGATCATCGTGGTCATCGGCGCCATTGTCGGACTTGCCCTTTCTGTTGCTCAGCTGCGTTCGCTCCCTGGTGCGCCCGGCATCCCGGGCCAGCGTGCGACAGCGGGAGACGCGACGGCCGCGGCGAGCTGATCGGCCAACTGCGCGGGCGACGCTGAGTCAGCTTTCCGCGAGCGGCGGGCGCTCTCGAAGAAGCGGCCGCAGTAACAGGGGAAAACGGCTAGGAGGTTGAGCTTCCGTTAGCGGGCAGGCGATCGACCAAGCCCGGATACGGCACGCACGTGCCGCGCCAATGCGCTTCACGTATCGCGGCAGCCTGAAGCGCAAGCGCCGCCGACCGCTGCAAGCCGCCGCTCGAAACAGCGACGATGTCGACGTAGCGCGCGGCAGTGGCCTCCTCGAGCTTCGTCAACAACGCGGACGCCGAAGCCGCGTCGTGCACCGGCTCGGCAGGCGAGTACTGCACGGCCGGTGGCGGGGGAGTCGCACCGCGGCTTTCGAGCCAACCCGCGACGGCCTGACGCTGTTCGCGATGGACGTCGTAATAACCGCGGGCGACGGAACGCTCTTCGCGTGACGCAAGACGCGCTCCAGCGAGCGAATATCCATAAATAGCGGCATCTTCCGCTGTGGTCGCCGCGAGTAAGGCCTGGGTCAACGCGTCGCTCATCGGGCGGCACCAGCCGACGAACTCGCGACCTTGGCTCGTAAGGCCGCTTCGACGGCGTCGAGCACCGGCCCATGGCTCGCCTCGCAGGCGCCGATCGACGCGATGAGGCGTGACAATCCCGGAGCACGGGCGGGCATGTCGCGAAGTCGTTCGCCGGCTGCGGCGCGTTCGAGCGCGGCGAGTGCCTTGACGGCGTCCGGCGGTGAAGGGCTCGTGCTCGCCGGCGAAGCCGGAGGCGTACCGGACGGCGCCTTGCTGGCGGCGTCCGCGCTCTTGCTGCTTGTCGAGGTGCCGAGCAGGCCGGCGAGGTGTGTCGCGTGATTGGCGCGAATCGGCGCGAGCGCCGCGGCCAGGTCGGGATGCGTCGCCATCGCGTCGTCGTAGGCGGCGATCAACTGCCGCTCGGCGGCGCTGACCTTGCTGACGACCGCCGCGACAGCGGGAGCCTCGGAACCTGACGCCGAGGCGATCGCCGCGCCGCTGCTCGATGCGGCCCCGGGCTTTGAGTTGTCGTCACGACACCCCGCGAGCGTCGCCAACGCCGAGCAGGCCGCCAAGGCCAACACAGTTCGCCTCGACAGCAGCGGCACTTGCCTGGTGGCGTGCGCGTTCACCACGGCCTGCTCCTCCTGCGGCGATTGACGGGCCGGTCTTGCGCGGCAAGCCTAGGTGGTCCGACGCGCGGATGCGCGGCGCGATTCGCGGGCGACCCCTTCGACGGCGTCCGGTATTGCTCGGTGCGGCTAGGCTGATCTCGAGCATGCGGGCGCGCCCGCGGCGATGTGACAACAGCACAGGTCGAGAGCACAGGTTGAGGAGGTGGCCGCAGGTGGCAAGTCCCCAATCCGCGATCGGGCCCCGCCTCGCTGCGCTGCTCGCGCCGGTTGTCGAAAGCGCCGGGCTCGACCTCGAACAGGTCGAAGTGGTGCCCGCGGGCCGCCGCCGCGTCGTCCGGGTGCTCGTCGAAAAGGACGGCGGCGTGTCTCTCGACGACGTAGCCGCCGCGAGTCACGACATCTCTGCATTGCTGGACGACGACCCCGCCGCTGCGGCCGTGCTCGGTGGCGCGCCTTACGTGCTCGAGGTCAGCTCGCCGGGTGTCGATCGCCCGCTCGTCGAGCCGCGCCATTGGCGGCGTGCTCGCGGGCGGCTGGTGAAGGTCGCCAGCCCGCGGGAGCCGACCGCCCACATCGTCGGTCGCGTCGTCGACGTCGACGACGGCGGCGTCCGGTTGCTACTCGAAGACGGCGAACAGCGATCGCTGCGCTTCGACGAACTCGGCCCCGGCCGGGTTCAAGTGGAGTTCAATCGTCTGGCGGCAGACGATCCCACCGACGTCTCGAACGTCCATGCCGAGGAGTCCCGGTGAACATCGACATGGCAGCGCTTCGCAGTCTCGAGCGCGAGAAAGATGTTTCGTTCGACCTGCTGGTCGAAGCCATCGAGTCCGCGTTACTCGTGGCCTACCAGCGCACTGAAGGTAGCCACGCGCAGGCGCGAGTGATACTTGATCGCAAGACCGGCGAGGTGGCGGTTCTCGCCGCCGAGGTCGACGAAGTGGGCAACGTGTTGCGCGAGTTCGACGACACGCCGCGCGACTTCAACCGCATCGCCGCGACCACGGCCAAGCAGATCATCTTGCAGCGGCTGCGCGACGCCGAGCACGAGCTGACGTTCGGCGAATACGCCGGCAAAGAGGGCGACATCGTCGGCGGCGTCATCCAGCAGCAGCACGATTCGCGCAACGTTTTCGTCAATCTCGGCAAGGTCGAAGCCGTGCTCCCGGTCGCCGAGCAGGTGCCGGGGGAGCAGTACGCGCACGGCGAGCGCATCAGGTGCTACGTGCTCCAAGTGCACAAGGGCGTGCGCGGTCCGCAGATCACGTTGTCGCGCACGCATCCCGGCCTGGTGCGCAAGCTGTTCGCGCTCGAGGTGCCCGAGATCGCCGACGGCTCGGTCGAAATCGCCGCTATCGCGCGCGAAGCCGGGCACCGCACGAAGATCGCCGTCCGTTCTCATGTGCAGGGCCTTGGCGCGAAGGGCGCGTGCATCGGTCCGATGGGGCAGCGAGTGCGTGCCGTGATGGCCGAGCTGCACGGCGAGAAGATCGACATCGTCGACTGGTCCGACGATCCGGCGACCTTCGTCGCCAGCGCGTTGTCGCCGGCCCGAGTGAGCTCGGTCGAGGTGGTCGACCTTGCCGGTCGGGCGGCGCGGGTCACGGTGCCTGACTACCAGCTCTCGCTCGCGATCGGCCGCGAAGGGCAAAACGCTCGCCTTGCCGCGCGGCTCACGGGCTGGCGCATCGACATCAGGCCCGACAGCGTGAGCGTCCCCGACGTCGAGGCCGCCGCGCACTGACTGTTGGTCCCGCGGGCGCGCGCGGCGCCAGCGTCAGGGAGGTAGACTCGCCGGTGGCCGGTCGCTTCGAGCCCGTGCGTTCCTGCGTGGGCTGCAAACAGCGGGCGGCCAAGACCGACCTGCTACGTCTCGTGGCGGTCGCGGACGGCGAGGCGGGGCGGCCCGCCCGCGTCGTCCCCGATCCCTCGGGTCGGCGCTTCGGTCGGGGCGCATCTTTGCATCCCGACGTGCGCTGTCTCGAGCTGGCCGAGCGGCGTAGGGCGTTTCCGCGAGCGTTTCGCCTCGCGGGTCCGCTCGACACCGCGGCTGTGCGCGACTACCTCGAGTCGCGGCACTAGCGAGCGGCCGACGGCGCGGCAGGGCGACAGCACGTCGACACGCAGTAGGTCAACACAAAGTGCATCCGCGCAGGCGGGTGCGACGTATAGCAGCGGGAAGCAGGTCGAGAAGTCGATGAGCGCTCGATGAGCACGCAGCGATGAATACCTACCGGTAACAAGGGCCTGGGTTTAGATAGAAACACCCGGGCCGAGACGGGAGTCACGTGGCCAAGGTTCGGGTGTACGAGCTCGCCAAAGAGCTCAATGTCGAAAGCAAGGCCGTTATGGCCAAGCTTCAAGAGTTGGGAGAGTTCGTAAGGTCGGCGTCGTCGACCATCGAAGCTCCCGTCGTCCGCAAACTTCGAGAATCCTTTCCGGCGCCGGCAGCACCAGCTGAGGCGGCGCAGGCTGGCTCGGCCGCCCAAGCGAAGGCGCCTGCCAAGGCGGCCAAGTCCGCCCCGAAGGCGCCCGCCAAGCGCGCGGCCGAACCAGTTGCCCCGCCCGCGGTTGCCGAGACCGGCGCGGCTCCCGACGCGATGCGGCCTCCCGTGAGCCCGGTACCGCCTGTGACCCCGGCGACACCCGCGCGCCCATCGGCGCGTCCGGAGGCGCCCGCCGCTCGTCCGGCGCCTCGACCCGCGTCTCCTCCCGGCACGCCCGCGCGCCCAGCGGCAAGCGCCCGGCCCGGCCCGGCGGTTCCGCGCGCGACGTCGGGTCCGCCGCGCATGGGCAACAACCCCTTTACTTCAGGCTCGTCCGCTCCACCGGCGCCGCGTCCCGCGGCGCCGCGTCCCGGCGCGCCCGGCCGTGCCGGCATGCCGCCGCGACCCGGCGGCCCACGTCCGTCGCCCGGCATGATGCCGCCGCGGCCG
>JBDZVM010000039.1:0-37434 GCA_040255675.1 Actinomycetales bacterium
GCAAGCACCGCAAGCTTGCCGTCGCCCAGCAACTCCAGTTCGTCGCGGACGCCGCTTCGCAACGCGGCGTCATCACCAATCCGTTGCACCACCGGCGGAAAGTCGCCCTCCCGCACCGAACGCGGCACGCTAACGGCGACGCCAGCCGACGTAAGCATCGCCGAGGCGAGCCGCATGACCTGCGCCGGCGTGCGGTAATTCACCGTCAGCTCGGCAAGCCGCCACCGGTCGTCGACATGCGGCGCGAGCACCGACGCCCACGACGAAGCCCCGGCCGCCGAACCGGTTTGCGCGATATCTCCGACGAGGGTCATCGACTTTGTCGGGCACCGCCGCATCAACAACCGCCACGCCATCGGTGAAAGCTCCTGCGCCTCGTCGACCACGACGTGCCCGTAAGCCCACAGACGGTCGGCGACCGCGCGCTCGGCCGTCGTCAGCGCCGGGCCGGTTTCGGCGAAGCGCGACGCCAATTCTTCGGCGCTCACGAAGGCGCCGGCACCCGACAGCTGCAACGCGCCGCGCGCGTATTCGAGCTCGGCGCGGCGTTGCTCGTCGGCGGCGCGGGCCACCTGGCGCGCCCGAGCGTCGTCTTCGCCCAACAACTCAGCGGCTTCGTCGAGCAGCGGGACGTCGGAAACGGTCCAGTCGGCGTCGCGTTCGCGATACAACAACTCTCGTTCGGCAGGCGACAACTGGGGCGCGGCCTCCGCGAGCAACTCGCGATTGGCAAACAGGTCTTGGAGCAACCGCCGCGGGGTGAGCGGCATCCAGGTGAGGTTGATTTCGCGGCGGACGTCTTTCGACCCGTGCAGATCGGACAGCAATTCCGCCCGGTTGTCGGCGGCCAACCGCACGCCGAGCACCCGGGCATACTGCGCGACAAGCTGATCGAGCAGCTCCTTCACGTAGCCGACACGCGCGACGTTGTGCGGTTTGCGGCCGCGCCGGGCACGCTGCTGCGCGGCAGCCACGACATGCGGCCGCAAGACAATCCGATGCCCTTCGACGTCGAGTGTTTTCGGTTCTGCCGGTACGCGCTGCCGGTTGCGCACCGCGGCGGCGACGACATCGGCCATCCGCGCGTCGCCTTTCACCGCCGCGACGTCGGGCGGATCATCGACCGTGGCCGTGATTCCGGGAAACAGCTCTCCTGGGGTGAGCATCACCACGCCGGTCTCGCCGAGCGACGGCAAGACACGTTCGATGTAGCGCATGAACACTTGGTTCGGCCCGACGAGCAAAACACCGCTGCGCGCCAGCCGCTCGCGATAGGTGTAAAGCAAGTACGCGGCTCGATGCAACGCGACGGCGGTCTTGCCCGTGCCCGGGCCGCCCTGCACGACCAAGACGCCCGGCAGCTCCGCGCGAATGATCTCGTCTTGCTCGGCTTGAATGGTCGCGACGATGTCGCTCATGCGCCCGGTGCGATGCGCGTTGATGGCGGCAAGCAACGCGCCTTCGCCTGAGAGTGTCGATCGTTCGCTTTCGTCGAGCCCGTCGAGATCGAGCACTTCGTCTTCGATCGCGACGACGCTTCGGCCGCGCGTCGTCAAATGGCGCCTTCGCACGACATCGCCGGGCACCGCCGCGGTGGCTTGGTAGAAGAACCGCGCGGCCGGTGCCCGCCAGTCGACCAGCAGCTGGCGACGTTCGTCGTCGGAAAGGCCGATCCGGCCGATGTAGCGACGTCCGCCGTCTTTCGTATCGAAACGGCCGAAGCACAAGCGGTCTTCGACCGCGTTCAGCTGGGCGAGACGCTGCTCGTACAACGTCGCGAACGCATCGCGCTCTGAACGATTTTGATGCGTGCCTCCGGGCCGCTGCCGGCGCACTCCCACGAGATCGCGCGTCGTTCGCGAACGCAACTCGTCGAGCCGGGCGTAAAGACCGTCGACGTAGCGTTGCTCACGCGCGAGTTCGGTCCCCTCGTCGCCCACCGAACCCCTCTCGAGACTGCGCGGCCGGGTGCCCGGCCGAAAAGACGCGGTCATCTAGCTTACCGGGCGCGCGGGTCGCGCCGGGCCCTCGCGGGCCGACAGGGGTTGCCATACTGGTAGCGCGCCGGCGCGAAAGGTGGGAGCGATGCGCGAACAACGATCGGGGCGGGGGTTCGTGATCGTCGATGTTCAGCCGACCTTTTGCGAGGACGGCGAACTGCCAGTCGCCGGGGGCAACGCGGTGGCACACCGAATCGCCGATTACGTCAAGGCGCGGCAGCGAGATTACGATCTCATCGTCACCACGCAAGACTGGCACGTCGAGCCGGGCGAGCATTTCTCCGCCGAGCCAGACTTCGCCGCTACCTGGCCACCGCACGGGTTGGCCGGAACACGAAACGCCGAACTTCACCCGGCGCTGCGAGCGGTCGTCGCCGACCTGACCGGCGTCGTCCACGTAAGAAAAGGCGCATACCAGGCGGCATATTCGGGATTCGAAGGCACCGACGACTCCGGGCGCCAGCTCTCCGCGATCGTGGCGGAGGCGGGCGTCGAGTCACTCGATCTCTGCGGAATCGCGGAAAGCCATTGCGTGAAATCGACCGCGATCGACGCCGCTCGCCTGGGCTACGCCACCACCGTATTCAGCGACCTCACCGTGCCGGTGACCGAAGAACTCGGCGCGCGAGCGCGGGCAGAAATGCGGGCGGCTGGCGTGGGCATGCGGCGCTCCGACCAGCCTTAACCGCGTCTCTTCGCACGACCGCGTTTGATGTTCTTACCGCAACGGGGCGGGTGGCGAAAGGAGAGAGGCCGGTGGCCGACTTCGTCGGCGCGATCGACCAGGGGACGACGAGCACACGATTCATCGTGTTCGACCACGACGGCGTCGAAGTTGCCCGCCACCAGCTCGAACACACGCAGATTTTGCCGTGCCCGGATTGGGTGGAGCATGATCCGGCGGAGATCTGGGAGCGCACGCGCGTCGTCGTCGACACCACGCTTCGCACCGCCGGACTCGGCGCAAGCGACTTGGCCGCGATCGGTCTCGCCAACCAGCGTGAGACGACGGTCGTGTGGAACCGCCGCGACGGACGCCCGCTTACGAACGCGATCGTGTGGCAAGACACTCGCACCGACCGCATCGCGGCCGCTTTGGAAAAGTCCGGTGCGGGCGCGCTGATCCGCGAGCGATCGGGGTTGCCCCCCGCCACCTACTTCTCTGCCGCGAAGTTGCAATGGATTCTCGAGAACATTGACGGCGTGAGAGCCGCCGCCGAGCGTGGCGACGCCTTGTTCGGCACGGTCGACTCTTGGCTGCTCTGGAACCTCACAGCCGGCGAGGTTCACGCCACCGACGTCACGAACGCCAGCCGCACGATGCTGATGAATCTCGAAACACTCGACTGGGACGACGAATTACTGGCGCTGTTCGGCATTCCACGAGAGATGCTGCCCACTATCGTGCCGTCGTCGGGTGTGCTGGCGCATACCGCGGGCCTGACATCAGGTCAAGGAGTGGCCATTGCCGGAATGCTGGGCGACCAGCAAGCCGCCATGGTGGGCCACGCCTGCTTCGCACGCGGCGAGGTAAAAAACACCTACGGCACAGGCAATTTTTTGCTGATGAACACCGGCCGTGACGTCGTCTACTCGAAGCACGGGCTGCTTACCACCGTGTGCTATCAGTTCGACGACGAACCCGCGCAGTACGCGCTCGAAGGTTCGATCGCCGTCACGGGCTCCGCGGTGCAATGGCTGCGCGATCAACTCGGCATCATCTCCGGCGCGGCGCAAAGCGAGATGCTCGCCCGCGAAGTCGACGACACCGCCGGCTTGTATTTTGTGCCCGCGTTCTCCGGACTGTTCGCGCCGTACTGGCGCTCCGACGCGCGGGGCGCGATCGTCGGGCTGTCGCGCTACCACACTGGCGCGCACTTAGCCCGCGCGACGCTCGAGGCCATCTGCTATCAAAGCCGTGACGTCATCGAAGCGATGCGCGACGACACCGGTGTCGCGCTGCCGTGGTTGCGGGTCGACGGCGGTGTCACCGCGAACGAGGTGTGCATGCAACTGCAGGCCGACATCATCGGCGTTCCGGTCTCGCTGCCGCGTGTCGCGGAGACCACAGCGCTCGGCGCCGCGTACGCCGCGGGCCTCGCCGTTAAATTTTGGTCGTCGAAAGACGAGCTACGTAAGAACTGGAAGGAAGCACGACGCTTCGAGCCGTCGTGGTCGCCCGAACGCCGCGCCGCCGGTTACGCGGGATGGAAAAAGGCCATCACCCGAACACTCGACTGGGTCGACGTCGATGGCGGCTGACGACGCGGTGTGGCTCGCCGTGGCGGCGTCGGCGCTTGCGGCGTGGCTTTATCTCGCGGTGGGGCACGGGCTTTTCTGGCGGACGTCGATCACGCTGCCGACGATGCCCGGTCACCTCGAACGTTGGCCGAGCGTGGTGGCTGTCGTGCCGGCACGTAACGAAGCGGCGATGCTTCCCGAGACGTTGCCAACCCTGCTCGCGCAGGATTATCCAGGTGCGTTTCGCGTCGTCGTCGTCGACGACGACAGTGACGACGGAACCGGAGAACTCGCGAGAAGCCTGGACGCGGACGTCGTCGAGAGCGGCGGGCCGCCACCCGGCTGGGCCGGCAAAGTCTCGGCTATGGCGGCGGGTGTTTCGTCGTCCGGCGAAAGCGAATTTGTGTTGTTCACCGACGCTGACATCGCGTATCCGAGCGACGCGTTGCGCAAGCTCGTCGCTGCCGCGACAGGCGGTGGTTTCGACCTGGTGTCGCGGATGGCACGGCTGCGCACGCGAAGCCGCTGGGAGCGCGTCATTGTTCCGGCATTCGTGTATTTCTTCGGCCAGCTCTACCCTTTCGCGCGCGTGAATTCGCGTCGTTCGCGGGTGGCCGCGGCCGCGGGTGGCTGCATGCTGGTGCGGCGCGCGGCGCTTGAAGACGTGGGTGGCCTAGCGGCGATCGCTGGCGCGCTCATCGACGATGTGGCGCTCGGCCGGCTTCTCAAGCACCGTGGCGGTGGCCGCATCTGGCTCGGTTTATCATCGACTATTCGCAGCGTGCGGCCGTACCCGTCGCTAGCCGATTTGTGGAACATGGTGGCGCGCAGCGCCTACACGCAACTCCGTTATTCGCCGCTGATGCTCGCCGCGACGGTTTGCGGGATGCTGCTTGTGTACGTGGCGCCACCGATTGCCACGATTGTCGGCGCCGTTACCGATCAGTCGGGTGTGGTCGCCTGCGGCGCGTCGGCGTGGGCGGTGATGACGGCGACGTACCTGCCGATCCTGCGCGTCTACCGCATATCGCCGTTGTCGGCACCCGCGCTACCTCTCGTCGCCTCCCTGTACCTTGCCATGACGCTCGATTCGGCATGGCGGCATCTACGTGGTCGCGGCGGTGCATGGAAAGGCCGCACGAGCGGCGGTGCGATGAGCAAGGTCAAAGACGCGAGAACTCAGCTTCCGTCGCCTGACAACGTGAGGTAGTCGCTTGGGTTCGTCGTCCCGCAGGCTGCTTGGGCCGGATGCGGCGATCGATAGAAGCCGACATAGCGTCCGTCGGCGTAGACGTACCAGAGCTTGCCGTGGGTCGCCGTCGCATCGCTTGCGATAACGCAATAGTCGGTGTCAGTAGCGTGGACGACGAGGTTGACATCATCGTCGGGAACGAATCCGTAACTTATCAATTCGTCTCGGTTTACGGTGTACTCGCCCGAGTCTACGAAGTAGGTTTCTTCGGCGTAGACGGCATTGCGGGCCGCGCGTGAAGCGTTCACGTTACCCGGGCTCGATTTTTCAGCCTGGTCCGATGCCACCGCGACGGCAGAGATGATTGCCGCCCCGATTCCGAGGTAGCCCAAGATCAAGCCGGCGATGGCCATTCCCCGGCCAGCTCCGCTCACCGCGCGTTTGACGCGAGAAAGTGCGATATGGCCGAAGATGACGGCAAGCACGCTGCCAACGCCGAACAGCCAGACGATGCTGAGCACGAGGCTAGCAACCGCGAAACCTTTGGCGCTGTCGGGCGCGCCGTCCCAATACTGCGGGTATGCGGGCGACGGGCCATATCCGGGCGCGCCTGAGGCGAAAGGTTGCGGCGGCACGGGCAACCATTGCGTTCCCGACCAGTAATAGCGGCCGTCGGGGCTGCGGTAGCCACCGCCCGGAGTCGCGACATAGCCAGACTGCGGCGACGCGTTCGCGCTGACGCCGTCCGGCTGGCCGTCGTCAACGGCGCTGGCTGATTGCGGATGAGCCCATGTGCTGTCGTCGATCGACACTCGTACCCCCTGGGTGGCTTGATCGTCACCGGTGGGCATCGGTGCCTTCGCGTGAATACTTGAGCAAGATCGGCCGGGGTCTAACGTCAGCGTCGCCGGTCAGTGCGGCGGTGGGCTGATGAATTCGATGCCATGCTCGGCCATGCCGGCAAGAAGCGCTTCGAGATCAGGCTCCTGCGGCGGCGGCAGGGTAAGTGTCTCCGCGGCTCGACCAGTGGAGTGGAAGAAGCGCTCCGAAGTGCCGGGCACCAGAAGCGTCGCGACCCGAGCAGTTGGCGACTCGACCCTGAATGTATGTGTGCCATTGCGAGGGCCGTAGACGTACGTGCCCGCACCCACCGTCTGCGATTGGTCGTCAAGGAAGAACGTCACCTCGCCGTCGAGTACGATCCACGCCTCATCCTCGCGGGTGTGCCGGTGAAAAGGCGGGGCAAACCCCGCCGGCAATAGCTGCTCGGCGAGCGAGAATCCGGCGTTCGTAACCGCGGACGGAACTTTGAGCGTCCACAACACGCCGAGATGCCAGATACCTTCGCCTTGACCCGGCGGCTTCACGAGAGTGTCAAGAGCGGTTTCTTGCATGGGAACCTCTCTTTGCTTCGCTGGGATGGGAATTTTGCGCAAGACCGGCGGAACCGAGTTGGTGCATGACGAGGTTGTGCATCGCTGGCGCAACGCGCGCCGGAGGTAGCCCTGCCGCAATAAGCGCCTCCCAGAACGAGAAGTCGACGAGCGCTTTCACGACCGAGATGGTTGTCTCCGGCGGCCGCACGGGCTTGAGCAAGCCGCGGACGATGGCATCGAGCATCGCTTCTTCACGAGCAAGCGTCTTCGCGAACGCCGGAAGGTGCCGTTCACGCCGCTCCGCCGCGAGCCAGTCGGACGCGCGTTCGTAGCAGTGGCACGACAAGTCGACGAAGCGGCGAAACTTCGACGGCAGATCAGGAAGGTCGGCGAACTGCAGCGCAGCCTGTTGCGGCGTCGGGATCTCGGCGATCGCGAATGCGGTCTGCGCGCATGCGTCGGCGAGAGTGTCGAAGTCGCCGAAATGCCGGTAGACCGTGGCGAGCGAAACCTCTGCGGCGCGCGCGATGTCGTCCATATTGGTGGACGCCGCCGTCTTGGAGGCGAAGAGCCGGATGGCTTCGCTGACGATCCGGCGCCGGGTTTGCTCGACGGACGCCGCCCGCGCGCGCATGTCGTAACGACGGGGTGTCACGTAGCGCTCGCCCGCCCACAGCGAGCGCCGCCGACTACGCCGCCGAGGCATCCACAAGGAGAGTTCATGCAAAGATTGTTCTCACCAAATTGTTGCGCCGTCAAGATGTACGCGACGGTTCGTCCAGCTCTGTACACCGTCATCGCTCGGGGTCGCTGTCATCACCGGTGACACCTGCCACATGGCCGGCTGGTCGCTACAGCGCCGTGCGGTTCTCGCCGATACGAAAGGAGACGGCTGATCACCCCGTTGCGAGCCCGCAACTCGCTATGGCCTGATCACCGTAGCGAAACCAGGGAGGAGTCACCGTGCCCGCCGCAGACACGTTGCAGATCGCGACGGACCGATACGACATCGACGTGGCCAACACACGCATCGGATTCTCCGCTAGATATGCGATGGTTACGACGGTTCGGGGCGGTTTCACCGACTTTCACGGCACGGCGTATCTCGACGTCGGCGACCCCGCGCGCTCACATGTTTCCGTGACGATAATGGCGGCGAGCCTCAACACCGGGCAGAGCCAGCGCGACGATCATTTGCGCAGCCCCGACTTCCTCGATGTCGAGACATTTCCCGAAATCTTGTTCAAGAGCACGGCAGTAGAACCGATGGGCGAGGCTTTGTACCGGCTCGTCGGCGACCTGACGATATGCGGTGTCACCCGGCCGGTCGCGATCGACTATGCGCTCACCGGCACTTCCACCGACCACCGCCACGCGGAACTGGTCGGATTCGAAGGTTCCACGGTCATCAGCCGCGCGGATTTCGGCCTCCGCTGGAACGCGGCACTAGAGACCGGCGGGGTGCTCGTCGGTGACGAAGTCACCCTCCAATTCGACGTCGCGCTCGTTCGATCCCGGACGGCGACGTGACCGCGAGCGCACCGCTTTCGGCCAGGCCTGAGCGGCACGATGAGGACGGCGACCTCCGGGCACTGATCGACGCCAGCCCCGCTGCCATCATCGAGCTCGATCGAACCGGCCGCGTGCGGGAATGGAATCGTGCCGCTGAGCGCCTCTTGGGGTGGCCCGCCGACGAGGTTCTCGGCGAACTACCACCTGCTGGCGCCCTGGGCGACGCCCTCGATCTCCATGCTTTCTTGTCGGCGATGGCCGACGGCCTGGCACCCGAGACGTTACAACTTCGCTGCCGCCGGCACGACGGCCGGACGGTCGAAGTCGAATTCAGCCCAGCCGCGACGCGAGGCCCCGACGGGGAATTGCGTGGCGTGATGGGTCTGCTCATCGACGTCACCGATCGTCTTCGTCTGGAGCGCAAACTTCGGCATCAGGCACTGCACGATGCGCTCACCGGCTTGCCCAATCGAGAACTCCTGAGCCAACGGCTGAGCGACGCATTGGGCGCGGCCTCATCGCACCGCGGGCGTACGGCGCTTCTCCTCATCGATCTCGACAAGTTCAAAGAGGTCAACGACACCCTCGGCCACGCCTGCGGCGACCAACTGCTAGCTCAAATCGGGCCGCGTCTGCTCACAGCGGCGTTGCGGGAGAACGACACTGTGGCGCGACTTTCCGGCGACGAATTCGCCGTGTTGCTCCCCGACATTCCGGACGTCGGCGCGGCTGTCGCGATCGCTGAGCGAGTCTTGACAGCTTTGCATGCGACATTCCCGGTGGGAGGCACGTCCGCGGACATCGCGGCGAGCATCGGAATCGCACTCGCCCCCGACCACGGCACCACACCGACCGAACTGCTCCGACACGCCGATACCGCGATGTACGAAGCGAAAGAAGCCGCCTCTGGTGTCGCGGTTTACGAGCCAGATCGCGGCCAGCGCGCCCCAACGCGCTTCGGACTGCTCGGCGAGTTGCGTCGTGCGCTCGATCGGGGTGAACTCGTTGTTTACTACCAGCCCAAAATCAACCTCGACACTCGCTGTCTGCACGGAGTCGAAGCGCTCGTACGCTGGATTCACCCCAGGCGCGGTGAGTTGCTACCGGCAGAGTTCATACCGGTAGCGGAGACCACTGGGCTGATCCACCGGCTCACTGATTACGTACTCGACATCGCGCTCGCGCAAGCGCGCGAATGGTCGCGGGCGGGTCGCGACGTACCAGTAGCGGTCAACCTTTCGACACGATGCCTACACGATTCTGGACTGCCCGGAAGAATCATCGGCGCGCTCGACCGCCACCAGGTCTCCGCGAACCTACTCTGCTTGGAAATCACCGAGAGCGCCATCATGCATGATCCTGATAGTGCTCTTCAGGTACTACGCGAGCTCGCCAACGCGGGTATACGCCTGTCACTTGATGATTTCGGCACCGGGTACTCGTCGATGACCTACCTGCGCCAGCTTCCGGTAACCGAGCTCAAGGTGGATCGCTCGTTCGTACTTGACCTGGCGACAGGAGAAGCCGACGCGGTGCTCGTGCGGTCGGCGGTCGACCTCGGCCATAACCTCGGGCTTTCGGTCGTCGCGGAAGGTGTCGAAAACGCGGTCACCTTGCAGGCCCTCGAAGACCTTGGTTGCGACATGGCGCAAGGCTTCTACGTTGCTCGACCGATGCCCGCGACCGAGTTCGCGGAGTGGGTCGCCACGGCCTGCGTGTAGCGGGTGACTAATCCGATCCTGAGGTCAGGAGAAGAACGCGTCGTCGCCCGGCAAGTCAGACCGCAACTCGACCAGGTCGGTGGCGCGGTCGCCGACGAAGGTGAAAAGGATCGCTGCTCTACTCACCCGCGTGGCGCCGCCTCGTGTCGCGGTTGCCTGATGGACGGCAACCGCGTGACCGTGCCCGTCACCGAACACCTCGATCAGATCGGCACTAAACTTGCCGCCGGTGAGTTCGGCCAGCTTGCGGTAGTACCCCAAGACGTTGTCAATCCCTTTGTACGCACCAGAGATCGGGCTGTTGCCGGGTACCTGCTGCGCGACGTCATGCGACATGATCGACCGTAGCGTGTCGAAATCACCGCGGTTGAAGGCCTCGTAACCACGCCTCACCAATTTCATCTGCTCGTCGTCGGGCGACGCGATCTCACGCGGACGCGCGTACCTCGTTGCCTCCGGCGAGAAATCGAGCATGACGCACGCCTCGTCACCGAGCACCCACGCGTCGTGGCCAGCGGGTAAATCGAATATGTCGCCTGGCTCGATCGTCCGCTCGTCGCCGTCGTCCATGCGAACGCGCATTCGACCAGAGACGACATAACCGAGGTGGTGCGTCTGGCACGACGCGGTGCCGGCGATCGGCGCGACATCGGTTGACCAGCGCCAACCGGGCTCGAAAATGCCTTTCATCAGCGAAAGGCCACCAGCGCTGGCGAGAACGGCATGGCCGTGATCGGCGAACCTGCGAGTTTCGCCGTCTCGTTCGAGATTGCTGACACGTGTGCTCATTTCAGCACCTCCGACCGGCTTGAAAACCGGGCGCCGAACGACGTCCGGCTATCGTCTGATCCTGACACCCCGGCCAGAGCGCTGCTAGTACTTACGGCAAAGGATTATGAACATCTCCGCTAGTGCCGCGGGCGAAGGCCATCAGCACCGCGATCCGCGCCGAAATAGTCGGGGATTTGAGCCGGCGGTACGGGCCGCGCGAAATGAAATCCTTGAGCGAACCGATAACCGATGTCGTACAGGCGGCCCGCTTGCGCCTCGCTCTCGACACCTTCCGCGACGGCTGCCAAGCCAAGGGCTTGCGCAATGTGCAACACAGCCTCCGCGATCGCTGCTTGCTCGCGGTTTTCAGCAACATGCTCAACGAAGGATTTGTCGAGCTTGAGCACGTCGACCGGGCACTCGCGCAGCAACCCGAGCGACGACTGGCCGGTACCGAAATCGTCAAGCCCGATCCGTACACCGGCCGTCCGCAACTCTCGTAGCGCGTCAAAGGTCGACCCGCCTTCGACAACGGCGGTTTCGGTGACCTCTAGCAAGATGTCGTCCGGCGTCAGCCCCGCGGCGGCGATGATGGAGAGCACGTCGGCGGCGTAACCAGGTTGTCGTAACTGGGGCGCGGCAACGTTGACGCCCACCGCTTTCGGCGCTGCCTCGCCGAGATCGCGACGCCATTGCCCCAACTGGTGGCACGCTTCAACCATGACCCAGCGACCCAGCGGCACGATCAGCCCCGTCTGCTCCGCCGTCGGAATGAACGCGCCCGGCGCCAACAGCCCGCGCGCTGGATGCTGCCAGCGCACAAGGGCTTCGACCCCGATCGGGCTCCCGCCCGGGAGTCGCACTACCGGTTGAAAGACCAGCCGCAACTGGCCGTGATCGATCGCTTCCTGGAGTTGCGCGGCGAGCTCCGACCGCTCCAACAATTCCGCGTGCATACCCGTGGAGTAGTACGCGTGGCGACCCTTACCGCCCGCTTTCGCCGCGTACATCGCAATGTCGGCATTGCGAAGCAGGTCGCCGGTCTCATCGCGTTCGTCGGCGACGGCCACGCCGACGCTCGCGCGAACGAGTAACGAGTGCGATTCGACGACAATCGCACGGCTGAACGACGCGAGCACTCGGTCGACGATTCCGTCGATGCCGCTTCGATCGACGCCCGCGAGGAGAATGGCGAATTCATCGCCGCCAAGCCGCGCGACGACGTCAAAGGGACGCACGCATTCGCGCAATCGAGCAGCCACGGCAACGAGCAGTTGGTCTCCTACGCTGTGCCCGAGAGTGTCGTTGACCGCCTTGAAATCGTCAAGATCGATCAGCAACACGGCGGTGCGTGCCTCGTCGGCGCCCGCGGCCAATTCTTGTTCGGTGCGTTCGCGAAATAGGTCGCGGTTGGCGAGCGTCGTCAGGGCATCGTGGGTGACCCGATGCCGCAATATCTCTCGCTGCTCACGAAGTTGAGCGAGCAACCCTTCGTTTTCGTGCATGGCCGCGAGTTGGCGTGTAACGACAAGCAGGGTCACGGCGACCGCACAGACAGCGACCACAATCTGCCGGTCGTCGTCCGGTTGAAATATCCCGACGAGCAACAGCGCGTCGGTCGCCACGACGGCAAGGTAAGGCAGCCACGTTCGCGGGCGCTCTCGATCCGTCCGAACGGACGGCGCGCGGCGCGGCGCACGCTGCTGACGTAGGCAGCCGTAGATGACGGCCGTCGCGATGAAAGCATCGGTGAGCTGTGGCGGCGCGAGCTGGGGGTGGTGGTTCGTGATTTGGAAAAGCGCCGGGCTGAGCCCGCCGATAAGCATGCACAAGGCGAGCGCCCGCAACGCGCCGGGGTCGATCGGGCCAGCACCACTGAGCAGAATTTTCGTGAGCGTGGCGAGCACGGCCATCGCAAGAAGACCGACAACGAACTGGCCCCAAAACCCGCTTCCCCCGCTTCGATCGTTCGAGCCGGCGAAAAAGAAGTAATAGACGAACAAGCCGCCGCCGATCGCGACCGTCGACGAGTCAAGCGCCAGCCGAAGGCGCGCCTGAACGGTCTGCGCGGTGCCTGGCAGCCGAATCAGCGCCCAGAACGGAATCAGCACCGCGACCAGGTAACCCACGACGGCGACGCGCGGTGTGTTCGCGGGTAGCGCAACATGTCCGGGCTTCTCGAGCGCTCCGATCGCCTGCACGATGACCGACGCCAACATGAACACACAGCCGACGCCGAGCTGCCGCCAGAATCGGCGTCCGGCGATACCGATCCCCGGCATCCCAGCGGTGCGGAACAACGTGGCGGCACACATCGCCATCGCAACCGGAGCCGCGATCCAACCGACCGCCGCGGGCTCGGGAGATCCCGTCAACCCGCGCACGAACCAGACTGATTCGGCGAATGCCAACACCAGGCAGGACGCGAGCAGCGCACGACCGCTGACGCGACAACCAATCGGCGAGGGGGCGCGCGCCGTCGGTGTTTGATCGACATCCGCCGTGGCTGGCGGCGCCGTTGACACGCCAGCGGGTTCGACGACAGCCGTCACAGCAAACCCGATCGGCGAGAAGCCGTGAAAGCTGAGCGAAGCGACGCCGATGGGTGTGCGTCACCTTGACGCCCGCTCCGGCGACGCTTGGGAAAAGGTCGTCAGATTGGTGTCAGGCGCCAGGCATGTCGATGAATACGATCTCTCGCTTGCTCTGCTCGCCGAACATGACTCCTCGCGCCTCCGCTACGTGACGGCGCTTGTCCCCTTCGGCGGCCGCCGCCTGCATGGCTGCCGCGTCGGCCCAGGCCGTTCCCACGATTCCTTCACCGGTCTGCCGATCGATCATGTGACGTATCGCCAAGCACCCGTCCTGGGCCTTCATCTGGGGAACGACCTCGTTTTTGAAGTACGCCAAGTTCTCGTCGACGCTCTTGGGATCCATGCTCACCCGTCGTACCAGCAGCGACGCTCCGACCGTCGGACGAGCGATCAACTCCACAACCCCCTCCTCGAAGTGCTCGACCCTCACCTCGCCACCGATCAACCGAGCCGCCTCCGCGCGGGTTTTATCGAGGGCGCTCTCGCTCGCGTCACGGTCGGCCTCGGTTTCCCACAAGCTGAGCACGCTGAGAACCCCGCCTGCTCGATCAGCGCTCGCCGTCGTTCCGCGAAAGCCGTTCTGCTGGTGATACAAAGGCACAACCGTGTCGCCGATATATCGGATCCCCGTGTCGATATCGCGCGCTCCGATAAAGCTTACGATGCGGACGAACATCTGATTCTCCCTTCAGAGTCGGTACGCAAAAACGCTAGTCAGTCGTCTCCACCCGAGGCAACAGTCATCTGCGTTACCGGCCGGGTGTGTCGAGTAACCGAGGCGTGGCGTCGCGGAAGGGCCTATCAGGCACTTGATGTCATCGGCCCAGGCGACGAGCGTTTCTTGGTCACCGCACTCAATATCGTCCCTATCTCGCCGTCAATATCGCGAAACTCGTGCCGAGGCGGTTGACGCTTCGACACGAGTTCCGCTACCAATAGACGGCTATTCAGCCACTTCGGCGACACGAAACTTGTCTTCGTGCCTTTCGCACCATAGCCAGTCTCCGACCTGTGCGATCGGATCACGGACCCAACCGCAACACGTTATTCGCACCCGCCGCAGCGGATTCTGACGCTGCGCTTTGGCCAGTTGCCTCCACGCTTGACGACGATCGGAGGCAGTCAGCGGCCCAGACGCGCGCTTGCGCACCTTCCCAGTGACGACACGAACCATCATGACCTCCTCTCGGTCTCGTCGATGTGCTCGGGTTCTTCGCCGAATTTCGTAGAATAGTGGCAAACGTCGACACAGCACGAAATATTTCTTCGAGGCCACCGCTATCTGGTTTCGGCGAAATCGCAACGCGTGCTATTCGGTCTGCCTGCGGCCAGCCAACCGCGGACCCGACACGATCAGCGCCACACCGGCGATGATGACCGCCGCGGCGGCAAGCGTGCGACCAGTAATCTGCTCGCCGGCGACGAGCCAGCCGAGGAGCACCGCCACCGCCGGATTCACGTAGGCGTACGTCGACACGATCGGCGTCGACACGCTGCGCAGCAGCCAGGTATAAGCCGAGTAGGCCACGATCGAACCGAAAACGATGAGATACGCCAAGCCGATCCACGCGGAGGCGTGGGCCCGCGAAAGACGCACGTCAGCCCACTCGCCCAGCACACTCCCGACGACCAGGCACGCGGCGCCGCCAGCAATCATTTCCATGGCGGTGCCGAGGAGCGGTCGAGCGGGCATCGGCGCGGATCGCGCGAAGATCGAGCCGCCCGACCACGCGAGCGTCGCGACGACGAGCGTCAACAAGCCGGACGCCGACACCCCGCCGCTGTGCTCTCCGCCCGCAAGCATGGCGACCCCGCTGAATCCGACCAGCAGCCCGACGACGGCCCAGGCGGTGACGCGCTCGCAAAAGAACAACCAGCCGAATATGGCCATCCACAACGGCACCATGCCGACGAGTAGCGCGGCCGTTCCCGACGCGACATGCTGCTCGGCCTCTGAGACGCCGCCGTTGCCGATCGCGAGCAACAGCCCACCGATCACCAGTGCCGACCGCCAGTGCCGCGCGGTCGGCCTGTCTGCCACCCGCTGCGGGCGACCCGAACCATAGAGCGCGATCGGGTAAAGCACGACTCCCGCAATTAAGAAGCGCGCACCGGCTGAGATGTAAGGCGGCAGACTCGCGACGACATAACGAATGGCCAGGTAGGTAGAGCCCCACACGACGTAGACGATGGCCAGCGCGACGATTGCCGAGGGAGTCAGGCGGCTCACGCGCCGCGACAGGCCAAGGCCGTCAACAACCACCTCGGTCTGGGAGCGCATACACGGCACGCTAACTGTGAGCGCCGACGTCAATCACAGCGACCTTCAGTCATGGCCGCGCTATCACAGGTGCCCGGTCGCGATCCGGGCGTGTGATCGCGGGTTCGGGCACTCGACGCAACCGCAGCGCGACGGCAGCAAGCCCAACCATGGCCAGCACGAACACGGCGTATCCGCTCACGGTTGGCCCCAGACCATAACGGTCGGCAGCTACCCCACTGATGACGACAGGGACGCCGAAGGCCAGGTAGCTAACGACGTAGACCGCGGCGAACAGCTGACCGCGTTGGGCGGCGGGCACGTGCGCAAGGGAGGCAATCACGCCAACGTAAGCGGTACTGAACCCGGCACCAGCGGCGACCAACGCCACGGCATAGGCGAATACCGACCCGGTGAGCGCCGCGACGAGCACGAGCGCGACTCCCCCGCCCAGGCACGCGTAACTGGCGGGTAGTCGCATCGGACGACGCGGGGCACTCGCCCACGGCGTCGCGACCGTCGCCGCGAAAAAGAACACGGCGAGCAAGGCTCCGCCGGCCGCGTGGTTGGTGACGCCGAGGCGGTCGGCCGTGATCGAGGTGCCGAGGGCGAGCATCAGCCCGCCGAGTGCCCATGTCGCGACCAGGGCCGGTGTGCCCGCGACGAACGCCGAACGTGCTTGCTCCGGCACCGACACGCGAGGTATCAGGGTGCGGGTGATCCGCGTGCGCGACTCGGATCGTGTCGACGTCTCGGGCACTACCTTGACCACAGCAAATACCAGCGCGAGCAGCACGACGATGACGAATAGGTAGACCAGTTGGCGAGGCGCGGGCGCGTACTCGACCAAGAGCGCGCTGACTGCCACGCCGAAGCCGAGTCCGGCGATCGGCGCCATCGCGACCGCGAGCGTGCCGGTGCTCCGACTGGGCTGCAGGTCGACCATCGCGGCGGTAAGCGCGCTCACCGCGGCGCCCGTAGCGAGGCCCTGCACGAGCCGCGCGGCCAGCAGCATCGTGACCGATTCGGCGGCGGCGAACACGACCATGGCCATGGTCAAAATCAGCAGCGAACCGATCACCACCGGGCGCCGTCCGATGTGATCGGACAGCGCGCCAACGGTCAGTAGGCTGATCAGCAGCGGCCCGGCGTAAACGGCGAAAACGATCGTCAACGTGGCTGACGAGAAGCCCCACAGCCGCTGATACACGGGATAGAGCGGCGAGAGTGCCGCTGACGCGAACATGGCGACGGCGACAGCAGCCGCGATGATCCAGAATCCCCGTGCCTCGCGACCCGCTAACCCATCCATGCCCACTCCCTCACTAAAGCAACGATCAAGGCTTTAGTGAGATTAGCTCGCTACGCGAACAAAAGCAAAGTGATTTGCTATAGTGCTCGCAATGGCAATGTCTCGGACGACGCGAGCCCGCCGCCCCGGCGGGCGGAGCGCGCTTGTGCGCGACGCGGTGTACACGGCGGTCGGCCAACTCGTCGGACAGGGCCACCGCGACGACATGACCGTCCCGCAAGTCGCCGAACGCGCCGGCGTCAACCCGACCAGCATCTACCGCCGCTGGGGCAGCATCGACGCGCTGCTCGAAGAGGTCGCGGTGGCAGCACTGACGCGCGACGAGCCGCTGCCCGACACCGGCAGCATCGCCGAAGACCTCCGCGCCTGGGCCCGCGTGATCGCCGCCGACATCACCCGACCGGAGCGCACCGCCTACCTGCGGGCCATGATCTCCGCGCGCACCGGAACCGTCGACCACTGTCCATGCTGGGACCAACGCGCCGAGCAGGCCGAGCTGATGATCGAGCGTGCGCGACAGCGCGGTGAACGGACGCCGACCCCCGCGCAGGTGCTCACTCACGTCGTGGCCCCGCTGTACCACCACGTCGTCTTCGGTCTGGCCGCCGACGCCGACTACGCCGATGCGCTGGTCAGCGAGACGCTCGCGCTGGCGGCGCCGCGTGCGCGTTCTTAGGCTTGCCCATTCGTCACAGCGTCGTCAGCCGAGTGATCGCTCTCGCCATCGAGGATCTCAGCATCGAGAATGTCAAATATGTCGAGGTCATTTCCAGAATCCACATCGGCGGCGAAGTCCCCACGGCGTGACAGCGCTCACTGAACTCAAGGAAATCTCGAAGCCGCCGCTCAATGACGCGAGCTACTGACCGTGAGCGGATAGCCGGCCCCAGATTTCGGCGAGGCGACGAAGGTCGTCGTCGTCGAGACGGTCGAAAAAGAGCGTCCGAAGATCACGGTGGTGCTGGCTCCACGCCTTCCGCAAAAGCGCGCGTCCCTGGCTTGTGAGGGTCGCATTGAAGCCGCGACCGTCGACAACTGAGCGCTGTCGCTCAATCAGCCCCCGCCTTTCGAGGCGGTCGGCGAGCCGGGTGAAGCCGCCGGTCGACATCAGCCGGCGCTCAGCGAGGTCGGACATCCGCATCCCCTTCGGGCCGGCCTCGCCAAGCAGGGCGAGCACGCTGTACTCAGCCATGCTCACGCCCAACGGGGCGAGCCCGGCCTCGATCGATCGCCAGATGCGGTCGTGGGCAAGCAAGAACCCTCGCCACGCCTCGTCTTCGATCGGTCTCAACCGCTCGGTCGCCATGACGGCACTGTATCGGGAATAGCGCTCCCCGATCCGTAGTTAGTTGTCTGTGCAGCTAACTACACCGGGAAGAGGCGACAATCATGAGCTTCGAGATTGGGATCATGACCTTCGGCGAGGTGACCGCGGATCCCGTCAGCGGAAAGACGCCCTCACCCCGGCAGCGGGCTCGCGACACGATCGAGCAAGCGAAAGTGGCCGACGAGGCCGGCCTGGACATCTTCGGTGTCGGAGAACACCACCGCTCGGACTTCGTCGGCTCCGCCCCCACGATCCTGCTGGCGGCCGCCGCTGAGGCGACCAAGAACATCCGCCTGACCAGTGCGGTCACCGTGCTCAGCTCGGAAGACCCGGTCCGAGTGTGGGAGCAGTTCGCAACGATCGACCTGCTGTCAAAAGGCCGCGCGGAGATCATCGCGGGCCGCGGCTCGTATACGGAGTCGTTCCCGCTGTTCGGCTACGACCTGCAGGACTACTCCGACCTGTTCAGAGAGAAGCTCGACCTGCTGCTGGCGATCCGCGACCGTAATCCGCTCACCTGGTCGGGTCGGCTGCGCGCTCCACTGGTCGACGCCGACATCGCGCCACGCGCCGACGGCGAGTCGATCCCCATCTGGGTCGGCGTCGGAGGGTCACCCGCTTCTGCGATCAGCACCGGGAGGCTCGGCCTGCCGATGGCGCTGGCCCTGCTGCTCGGGCCCCTGACGTTCCACACCCCAACGGTCCAGCTCTACCGCGAGTCGGCCGAGGCGGCCGGCCACGACGCCGGTTCCTTGCCAATCAGCATCAACGCGCACGGCTACGTCGGCGCTACCAGCCAAAGTGCCCGCGACGTCATGTATCCGTACTTCGCGAAGGGCATGGCGGAGAACAACCACCAGCGGGGCCACGGGATGTTGATTCCGCGGCCCGCGTTCGACGCGCAGTCGTCGCCGCGCGCCGGGCTCCTGGTCGGCAGCCCTCAGGAGGTCATCGACAAGATGCTCGCGTACCACGAGCTGTATGGCATCAACCGGGCGATCATCCAGATGGGCTTCGGCGGCATGCCGCAGAAGGAGCACCTGGCTGCGATCGAACGGCTAGGCGGCGAGGTCGCTCCCGTCATCCGGCGTGAGATCGCGTCACGCGAACGGAGGGTCGCATGACGACGACCCTGGCCGAATCAGAGAGGACCGCCACGCCGGCGCGAGTTGTCGTCGTCAACGGCAGCCCGAACCGAGCCTCCAAGACCATGGGTCTGGTCAGCGTCATCCTCGACACGCTGCGGACGATGACGCCCGTTGACGCCACGCAGATCGACGTCTATCACCTCGGCGCAGGCTTCACCGGCGCCACCGAGCGCGACGAAGTCACAGCGGAGATCGAGGCCACGCTGCAGCGCGCCGAACATGCGGATCTGCTCATCGCGGCGACGCCGGTCTATCGGGCGTCGTATCCGGGCATGTTCAAGCACTTCTTCGACCTGGTGGACCAGTACGCCCTCGCCAACAAGCCCGTTCTGGTGGCCGCCACTGGCGGCAGCGACCACCATGCGCTGGTGCTGGAGTACGCGCTGCGCCCGATGTTCGGCTTCTTCCAGGCGTTGACACTGCCTGTCGCGATCTTTGCCTCAGCGGGCGACTTCGACGGCGCCACGCTGCTCAACCCCCGCGTCTACGGGCGCATCGAGATGGCGCTCACCGACGTCATCGACATCCTGCGGGCTCGGGTGGCCGCCCGCGAAAGCGCTAGTGTTCCACTCGCGTCGCCGCCCCTCTTTCCGGACGCCGCCTTGCGGGCGCCAGCTGCTCGTTCGCGCGCCGATGCCGTGTCAAGATGGCCGGCGTGAGTGAACACGCGAAGACGCCGACGATTCGGTTCGAGGCCACGCCCTACGCCATCGACGAAGTGATAATCATCCGCCTTCCCGAGGAGGCGAGCCAGCGGCTGCCTTCTCGCGGCCAGGTGGCAGCGCGCGGCTCGATCAACGGCGTCGAATTCTCAACCGTGGTGGAGCCGGACGGCGAGAGAGGCCACTGGATCAAGGTCGACCATGCTGTGCGGCGATCCGGGGGTGTCGCGGCCGGCGAGGCCGTGAAGGTGGCTATCGAAGCCACCCGCGAATGGCCGGAGCCCCAGGTGCCGGCTGACCTGGCGGCCGCGCTCGCGGCTGCGCCCGACGCGATTCGCGAAATGTGGCTCGACATCACGCCGATGGCGCGGTGGGAATGGGTCCGCTGGGTCAACGCGACCGCGAATCCGGCCACTCGGCAGCGGCGCGTCGACGTCACGATTTCCAAAATAAAAAACGGCAAGCGGCGTCCGTGCTGTTTTGACCTGTCCGCATGCACAGACCCCACGGTTTCCCGCAACGGCAAGCTTCGCGACCAGAGCTGAAGCGGGTGCGCGGATTCAAGCAACTGACTCGACGCGGCGTGCGTACGCGCCCATGCCACGAGCAACGGTCGCTGCTGCTAAAAACGCGGGCCAAGCCCAGCGCGCTCAGCGTGGTGAAAACCGAGCCGACGTCGCCCACGAGCGTTAGCCCATGTCGTGGCGAGCGCAGAATTCGCAACGCACGTCGCGACTGAACTCGACGCGCCTGGTTGGAACAAACGAGGCTCAGTCGCCAAGAATGGGGTCTTGGCACCTATTTTCCGTGAGCTGTTGGAGCGCTTTCACCAAGACGTAGTGGGATGTTGGTGAAATAAACCGGGCCGTGACGACGGCGAGGAATCGCTACCCGGCAAGGAAAACGCCTGCGTCGACCGGCCAACCAGCGTCCAAGATCAGCTTCGTGCACACGTGTACCTTGATCGTTGCACACGCCCACTCGGCAGCTTCCAAACCGCCCGGTAAAGAGGCCACCGGAGGGAGGCGACCGTGTGCGGAAAATCCACTGCGGCCGGCGCATCGCCGACTTCGCGTAGGCGGCAGCGTCCGCACCGGCCGCGCGGCGACCCTGCCAATGAGCGAATGAGCAACAACGGGCGCTGTAGAGCGATCGCTCGGCGGTGTCGGGCTGTCTCTCGCGGGGTCCCCGCGCGTTCTACCTCAAGCAGTGCCGGCGGGCCGCGGCGAAGGACTCGTGTCCGGTCGTCCGGTCGTAAAGACGCAGTGTCATGTCACCCTTGGTGTATCGGTCGGTGAAGTAGTAGCCGCTGATCTCGGTGGGCCGAGATGTCGTCGGGTCGAACTGGCAGGTGCCGAAGTGACGCTCGCTGCGGTGCTGGACCTCTTGTTTGGGCAGATTCTCGTAGGTAAATACGAGGCCTTCCGGCATGCCGAGCGTCGCGGGCTGCCAGAAGTGAGTGCGCGAGTTGCTCGTGCTCTCGGCGGTGTACTGACGGACTGCGATCCCCCAGAACGACTGGCGAATAACGACGTACGCCTCGATAGGCCCCCTGCTACCGCCCTCGGGGATGTGGCTTTCCACCGTTGGCTGGAGTTCCGTCACCCATGTTCCTTCCAGCCACGGCCGCTTCACGAACTGCCGGACGCCGGGCGCCCTCCAAAACCACGTGTCCCAGAGGCTGAGCCCGACACCTGCGGCGACCGGAAGGAACGCGAGAAGTTTCTTGACGCCGGTGTCGAGGTGCACCCCCGCGAGGAACATGGCGATCGTGTAGACGCCGCCGACTGCTGTGGCGGTGATCCGGACAGCGAATGTGGGCCTGCCCATCAGTAGTCCAGTAGTTGCCACGTGCGAAGAATCAGTTCCTTTGCCTGCGCGGCGGTCCATTTCTTGTCGCCCCGGAACAGCCACTTCAAGCCGTTGGGCTCCACCCATTCCATGTAGTCGTTTCTGTCAAGTCCGAGGTACAGGAAACGCAGGGTCTCCTGGAAACCGTAGTCGAGCGATCCGCCTCTCAAGGTGTCGTTCGGAACGTTGTAGGCGAGGCACTCCATCAGGTATGACGGCAGGGCCGACAGCAAGTCGTTCTTCACGAGATGGTTCTCCGCGTGCTTCAGAGCCCGCGCATACCATTTGTATCGCCGGCTGCTCGCGTTGTTCTTCGCTATACCGTTGGCAAGTTGTTGCGCTGGCCAGTTCACGATCTTCGATCCGGCGGACGGCCACACGCAGCTGCCCTTCGCCTTGCTGTATCTCATGTAGCGGTAGTACTCAAAGGACGGCACGACGTCGATGCTTGGGCGACTTCCCGCTACCTCATCCACCCTGAGGGCGATCTTGCCGTTCGTCACGTGACCTGCTCCAAAGGCGTTAGTGAGCGCAAGCGTCACCTCGGAGCGCCACTTGCCCGGCAACCAGATTCCTGTGTACGGGCTGGAGGGCGGCGGTGTCACCCCGTCGTCAGCTTCGGAGTACATGCACTCCTGATTCTCGATGACGACATCCACGTCGCTATCGCGTCGCACATTGGTGTTGTTGGCATACGAGCCTTTGACGTAGATCGCGATCGAGACGCCGCTGAACGCGTCGTGTTTCTTCACCGCGTCCTGCACCATCCGGCAAGCTCGATCCTGCTGGTCTTGCTCGTTATCGCTGGACGGCTTGATCCAGCTTGAGAGCAGCGTCTCCCGCTGCTCGCGCGTCATCGCCATGGATGTCCTCCCGCCTTCGGACGGAGACTAGTCTCGGGGTCCGACACCTTTGGCGGTGCGTACATCTGGCAACCGCACGGACACGCGGGCGTTGGTCGCAGGCGACGCCACCCGTCGTCAGCGGCGGCGAACCGCGGCACCGGCGTTGGCGCTTCGGGTAACGGCAATACCACGGCGTCCCGATCGCAGAATACTCGCTTGACGATGGAATCCGGACCGTCGGGACACAAGCGTCTGACGACAAGAAAGGCTATTCGCGCCCTTCGGCCTTTGTGGACCGGCCGAAGGGCGGCACATGACGCCGCGCCCACGACGGGTCAAGCGCAGGACTTTCGCAACCCGCGGCTGGCTGCACGCCGCTACGGCACACTAGGCGGGTGATCACACCACTCGAGCGAGACTGGCTCACGTACGCGCGTGAATTACTCACTGACCTACCGCACCGACAGGCATGCGAAGACGCCGGCGGGTCACCCGAGCATCCGGGTGTAGACGCCACCGACCTGCGCTGGCCCGGGTATCTCGGCGAGGACGTCAAACGTCACATCGCTGTTCTGGTGGTCAGCAACGTGCACCGCAACTTTGCATCCGGAACCATCGGCGTTGCAGACAAGGACCGGCTGGTGGAGGTCACCAGACGATGGCGCGACCGCATGGTCAGCGACGAAACCTACCTGCGCTCAACACGCGACGTCTACCTTGCCGGGTTCGCCGGCTGGCGGGTGGGAGTGCACATCAGCTACGCCGTTGCCAAACTCGGCCTGTCGTTGCGAGGCATTGCCTACACCAACGCCGCACGCTGCCAATTTCCGGAGATTTTCCCACGTCTGCCGCATCCGGGGAGAACGAAGGCAGCCTTGCAAAGGCTGTGCCTGCAACGATTTCCGCTGTCGCGGCTGACCTCAATGCTCAACCCACGGCTCATCATCTACACCTCGACGGTCGCCTACGACAGCGCGGCGGTTATCCACGACGCCTTGGAGTGGCCCACGGTCGGCATGCACCAGCTCTACGGCACGCTCACACGGCCGTTGCGCATCGGGCGTGAAACGCTGCCGACCGGAACCTGCCGCGCGATATGGACCCGCTGGCTTGCCGAACGCCTTCCACCCGTCACGCGCGACGGACCCCTCGGTACAGCAGGCCAGGTCGCGGGCAACGCGGCACCAACCATCGACACGTAGGGTCGGCCGGGAGCCGAGGGACTCAATGCGGCGTGCAGATGTCGCTCTTTCCAGACCTTCGAACCGAGTGCCCCAAAGTACGCCACGTCTCCGGCCGAGCGTCGAACGTCCCAACCGTCCACCACGGCCTTGGAACGCGGAATCCGATTCGGCAAAGTCCCCGCGCTTCGTGCCACTCTGCGACCGATGATTGTCAGTTGACTGAAGTATTCTGCGAGTCTATTACCGTCTCGGTGTCTCGGAGACGGTGTCTTCAGCAGTTGCCTCGATTGCCGCTGTGATGGCATCAATCGCAATGATCAGGCTGAGGCAGGTTCGCTCGAAAATTTCAGCGGGGGTGCGGGCATCGCCGGCGAAGGTGGCGAACGCCTCGTTGACGGATCCGCTCGTATAGTGGGCGAATCCTCCCATGGAACGTACCTTCTGGAGTTCTCGCAGCGGCCGTACTGCATCAACGGGCCCGCGAAGCTCGCTGACGTACTGCTGTAACAGCGCAAGGCTCTTGGTGTCCTTCGTCGGCTCTGCGGCCAGCGCGCATGGGTTACTCGTAGACACCGGAGAATCCCATGTGAATGGCCAATCCGAGAAACGAACTAGGCTTGCCGAAAGCCAACTCGGGCCAGCTGCTCATGCGAGGTCGAGTGCTCAATATGGACGGGGTGACGAAATGCGACGTTCTGCCGATCGCCGACGACGGTGTCGAGGGGAGCGCTCCCGAGTGGGTATTCCCCGATCCCGAGACACAACTCGAAATCCGCTGGACGATTCCCCTGGTGCCGCGATGGTAGACGAGCAGGGAATGGGCCGCTTCGCCCGCGAAGACGTGTGGCAAGTTCTGCACGGATTCGGCGTGACGACCGCATCGCGAGCGACCACCACGGATGCAACCGAGGAAGTTATCTTGCTCCCGAAAGATCAACTCGCTGCTGTGGATGTCCGCGCCCTAACGCTCGCCCTAACGCGAGTGCTGCCTCACATGAAGGTCTGGGTGGTTGAGGAGCATCCCCGCTGGAAGTCCGAACCCTTGTGAGAGCCGAGCGCGCAGAATCAACGCCGCTCTTGGCGGTCCCCCGCGTGCTTGGTTGGGCGTTCTGGACCCGGTTGCGCAGAACAGCCGCACGGCGGTCGCCATGAGCACCCGGGGAGGCGCTGCCGTCCTCGCGGGGGGCGGCTGGGACCTGAGTCGCGCTCAGCGGGCGCTCGCTTCAGGCGATGATGTCCTCGGCCGGCTACCGGGCGCCGATGCCGAGGTGACATCTCTTGACGCTGCGGCCAAGGAAGGCCTCACACCCTGGCAGATGGCGATGTCGCGTGCGATCTGTTCGGCTTGCCAGGCAGCGATCGAGGAATCGGGTGGCACGGTCGCGTGGGGCGGCTTGTTTGCGTGGTGGCCGTGGTGATGGGCGGTGCAATTTGAAGTACGACGAGGTCGCGCTCAGCGATCGGTTGGCGCAGCTGTCTGAGGATGCCGTCAGTGTGTTCGCGGCCTGTTGCGCCGAGCGGCTCATGCCGGTGTACAAGTGGACCGCAAGCGTCACCGCTCGCGAGGAGGTCGCGCATGTGCGCTCAGCCTTAGAGATTGGCTGGTCCGAAAGCGCTTCTCCGGAGCGAGTCCAGCAGGCACGGGCTGACGTCGAGGCCCTCGTGCCTGACGCGGATGACGAGGACAGCGGCTACACCGACGTTGCGCTCGCTCAGAATGCGATTGCCTGCGTAGGCTACGCCCTCAGAGCCCGCTTGTCGCATAACGTTCAAGATGCCGTGTGGGCTGCTCGTCAGCTCTATGAGGCGGCGGATTACCTAGTCCAGCTCTCAGCGCCGAATCAGACGTACATCGAGAACGTCGACGAACAGGCCCCGGTCCAACTCGTCTTGCGTGGTCTTGCCACGACCATTGAAGACCTCGGTAATGGGGCCAAGGGCAAGGCGAAAGCTCACGCGCGATCTGATGGTGAAGCTCTGACGAGCTTGTTCAATCAGCAGTGAGGTGGTCGACCGATAGGGCGGCTTCCCCGGATGCCAGGCAAGTTGTCCAACTGGGGCGAGAATCGACCAAGAGGTTTTGATTCGTGACTTCGTTCCTCCGGAGGCGATCTTCTTCCCACGACCGGTGATGCAGAGCAACTCATCTCCGACTTGGAGGCTGAGTAGCCCGTCCGGTTTCGCCCGCCCATACCGTTCGCGAGCGCCAATGCCGAGGCGTCAGAAAACCGGCTCCTCACGGCACTTACTCAGCGCTGTCGAGACGCCTGAAACTCGCATGCGACTCCACCCAGGCACCCGAGAGTGGACCACGGTGCGTCGTCGGGGTCAAAGTCGCACAACTCGACATGGACGGTGCCCTGGCCGACCCACGCCGCGCCGACGTATCTCAGTTCAAGGACCAGCACCTCGAGCCAGGTCCGGAAGTTGTTCAAAGCGCTGCTGCCTGACCCGAAGGCCGCTGCCCAGCAGCGCACCGTCGCCGCGATCCGCGTTCTGGCCGAACGCATCGCCGACGTCACCCGTCCGCCGAAGGCCGACATCAACGCAGTCGCCGACGCTGCTCGACGCACTGCTCGACCGGTCGATCGGCGCGGAAGAGTATGTGATCCGCGCTGCGACGCAAGGGACCAATCCCGACCCGCTGATCGACCTATCCCAAATCGACTTCGACGGCCTGGCAAAGAAGTTCGCTGGCCGCAAGCGCGCGGAGACCGATCGACTCGCCCAGCTGCTCAAACAGCGCGCCCCGACACGATATGACCTGGTCGAGCGCATCGAGGAACTGATCGCCGACTACAACGCCGGCAGCGTCAACATCGACGACTATCTGCGCCGCCTCATCGAGTTGTCCAAGACGCTCACCGACTAGGAGCAACGCGCAGTCCGGGAGGTCTCACCGAAGAGGAACTGGCAATCTTCGACCTGCTCACCAAGCCAGATCCCGTGCTCACCGCCGGCGAACTCGAGGTCGTGAAAGGCAGTGCCAAGAAGCTCCTCAGTCACCTGCACGACAAGCTCGTCCTCGACTGGCGCAGCAAGGCCGACGCGTCCGCCGCCGTCTTCATCGCTATCAAACGCTCGCTCGACGAGGACCTTCCGGAAGACCCTTATCCACCCGCCGTCTTTGAAGCAAAAGTGCAGGTGGTCTACAACCACGTACTCGCCGCCTACGGCGACGACGGCACCAGCGTCTACACCATGTCAGCGCTACCCGCTGGAGGAAATGCGGCTGACGTCAGCGCTTACCACTCGACATCGACCGCATCTCCGACGCCGTCGTAGAGCGAATCCGAACTGACCCTCAGTTCGCGGCGCACGTCGCCGCCGAACTTGACACACCTGGTCTGAACTAACGAGACGCAGTCGTCGAGAACTGCGGCTGATCGCCGTTTTTTCGCGAACTGTTGGAGCCTTATTTCACTAAGACCCCGTAGTGGCATGTTCCGAAAAGTAGTTTGACCTGGTGATTTGCAGGCTCTGAGCAGGAGCCTCCACCACCTAAGGGCCGGAGTCTCCACCGGCCCAGGTCACAGCTCTGCAAATGATCTTGGCTGAGCCCCGCTGGCCTGCAGGACACCCCGCCGACGTGGCGCTCGGGACGACGCTCGCCTGGCTCGCTCAACGGCAAAGGTGCAAGCGCATACCCAAACCTACTTTCGCGGACCTAAGACGAGGTGCTGGCTAGTTCAGGCAGGGCCGCGCCAACCATGAGGGCCCCCACGTCGACAGCCGATCCGTGCGGCTCGTCTAGCCACGCCACACCGCCGATGCCAACGATGCATGACGCCAACCCGAGATCAGTCGCAACCAAGTGCAAAAGCGCCAGCAAAGCACCTGCATCACGCCACAGCAACGACGTCCCTGACCGATAGCGTCGCAGCAACCGATCAACCTGGGCTACGCATAGGACCGTGGCCGGCGCCGGTTCGCTCACCCGCCCCGCGGCGCAGATGCCCTCGAGCAGCCGAAGGCAAAGTTCGTCGCGCAAGCTCACCCGCAGCAACTGGCCAGACTCAGTGTCGAAGAGGTATTCGCCATCATCGAGCCCTACGACGTCGCGCGTGAGAACAACCAATTGGCAAGGATGCGTTGCGCCAGGCGAGGGAACTGATCTCAACTCGGCCCGGTAACCGTCATCGCCGACGCCGACGCGGTGCGGCATCGCCACGCGGGTGAGCAATTCCCGCAATGCAAGGACGTCGAGTGAACCAAACGCCCGGCGCGAGCGTCGCTTTGCCAGCACCTCGCGGAGGGTATGCGACAGATCAAGGCCCGGCGGGGTCGCCCGCTCGCGCGGGATAGTGTCGAGTGGTGCGGCCAGCCAACCGTCAAGCACCTCCGCAGTTCGAACGAGATGAGATGCCCTGCGCGGGGGCCGCGAAGCCTCAGCGGCCGTCGCGATCAGCGTCGCGGGTGTGGCGTTCATCTGTTCGGTTCCAGCGCACACGTCTTCGACCGCCGTTGTGATCTGAGCTGCTTCCTCCGGCGAGGCGATCCAGGTCCTGCCATCGTCGTCACTGACGACGACTCGTGCGCCCTCGATGCGAACGGTTCGACCATACGTTCGCGTCATATCTCGCCGACCTCGGGAAAGCTTGCCGTAAGAACTGCGGAACGTTTCGCGCAGCCGGGGCAGTGGCCGCACGGGGTGTCGCTTCGATGGCACGAGTGCGTCCATCCGAGAATCTCGAGGCCGACACCAGCGAGTGAAATCAGGTCATTCGAACTGAGGGATGACGCTGGTGCCGCCACGTGCATTTGCCCCTCCTGCAAAGCCAGCACGTCGTCCATTGCGGTGAAGAACTCGGCGGATCCGTCGCAATGTCTGTCGCCGTCACCCGCCACTGACGCCAAGACGATCGTGTCCGCTTGCGTGTGCCGAAGCGCCCACGCCGCTGCGAGGGTGACCAGCAACTGGTTGCGAAAGGGCCACCATTCGGCTGGCGCATCGACGCGGCTAACCGAACCCTCGTCCGCAAGCAACCCCGCGCCCACAGCACGGCAATCGACAGCGAGCGTGGCGAACGGCAGGCCTAAGGCGGTAGCAACCGTTTGCGCAGCGGACTTCTCCGACACTGCAGGCCGTTGCCCATAGTCAATGCTCAGGCAATGTGCGGGACGGAGAAGCGCGGCAAGTGCTGTCGAATCCACACCGCCGGAGAGCAACAGGACACTACGTGAGCCTAGTATCCGTCCGCCAGCGGTCTCGTCTTGCATGTCAGCGTGCGCCGAGGGATCGCCACGCCGCGCGGTAGACCGCTGTCGTGAAGTCGTTGTGGTACTCGGCGCCGGTGCCGACGATCATCTTCATGGCTTCCTCATCGAGGTGTTCGCTATACCCGACGATGGGAACGCCTGCGTTGGTTCCGTAGCCGCATTCAAAGACCGTTCCAGCGTCGCTGTAATCTAGCAGCGCCAAGATCGCGGTGGACCGATCCAACCCAGCAAGGTCTTTCGCAGCAACCTCGACACCACCGAGGCCGACGTCATGCCAGGGGCTGAAAATGGTCACGCCCTGGGCGAGCAGAGCCCCGCGAGCAAGTTCGACGAGCCACAATTCGCCGAGAGTAAAGAAGGGCGAAGCAAGGTAAACGGTTCCGTTTTCGGTTCCGTCCAACGGTGGCTGTGGGGCCGATCCATTCAAAACCTCGGCTGGCACTGCCGGAATTCGGCTGCCACACCACGACGCAGCTGATGCGGACCCAACGCGTGCGGCTTCGACAAAATCTGCGCCATTGGCGAACGCGTAGGTGAAGCCCGCCGCGAAGGTGTCGCCTGAACCGAGCGTCCAAACTGAACTGGTCGGGTGCGCGCCGATCGAGGTAGGTTCGCCGCGGCGTGGGAAAATCCGCGCCCCGGCCGCACCGCGCTTGACGACAACAGCAACCGCGTCCGACACACTGAGCAGGCGCCCAGCGGCTTCATCGATGTCGTCGGTGCCAGTCAGACGTCGCGCCTCGGTCATGTTGACGACCAAAACAAGCTCGTCAATCGCGATGCCGGTGAGGTCAAGGGGCGCGCGCGTGCGGGGTCGTTGTGGATCGAAGACCCCCCGACGCGCCCTAACTGCGACTTCGCCGCGTTCAACCATGCCGAACACGCACACCGTGTCATCGTCCGCAACAATGCGCTCCGCCGTAGCATCCGCCCCGATAACCGTCGGGGTCGACAGTGGTGTGAAATACCGGAACGCGACCGTGTCTGTCCGCTCCACTGTTCGCGCCTCGACCTCAAAGCCGTAATAGCTCACGGACGCGGAGCCGGCAGTCTCCGAATCCATCGCCGTGAGCAGAACGAGGCCCGGAACTTGCGCGGCAATTGCTGCCGCAGCCCGCATGCCGGAGCCACCGATCTCATTCCAGCGCGGCTTGGTTACTTCCTCGCGGTAGGTCCCCCCGACGATGATCATGAGCTGAGGATTCGCACCGTGACATTGCCGCCGTCGAGAACGTCCACAATCGCCGTGAACTTGTAGCCGCGTGAAATGCAGTCGCGAAGCTGCGCCACCCGGGTTGCCGACGTGAGCACCCCGAGCTGGCCTGTGTCGGAGCGAACGACGACCGTCGCAACCGGTTCATCCTGAGCTTCAACACGCAATGTGTCGCCGACGGCAATGAGTTCTCGTTGTGCTGGGTCCACACGTCCGAGCATCGTGGTGAAGTCGACATCGTCGCAGCGCGAAGGCCGACTCCCACCGCCGTAGTCGGGGACGTCGTTGCCGCTCATAGGTCACCTCCGGGAGAGCACCCTAAGGCACGCCGGGAGGCTGAGGTGGGAGATTGGGCGTGTCTATGGCAGATATCGACTTGGAACGCCTGGTCGCCATCCGAGGATCGCCGGCATCCGCCGACCGAACGACGCCATTTGGGACCAAATCACCGCGTCAAGGTCGGCCGCCGAGACACCTCCGCGGCTCGCCCAGGCGCAGAACATTTGTTCGAGGAGTTGGTAATGCATTGACGGTGTCCAGGCTGGGTCGAAGACTGCGGCGGCCACACCGGCGCGCCACACATGAACATCGATGATGGCGATCTGATCGCAACCGAAAAAGTTGCGAACTATCCACGATGCCGTTTTTAGGCCGACACCCGGCAGCGAGAGAAGCCAGTCCCGCAAGTCCCGTGGCTCGCTAGGCGGATCGGATACCGCAAGCATGCGTAACGCCTCAGCCAGACGCGCCGAGCGCTGGTGCCCGAATCGGTAACGTACCAGTCGACCCCCTACTGGCAACGGCGTCGACAGCACACGTTCGAAGTCTTCAGGGCTCGCACCGGACTCGATAAGACCTGCATCTCTGACTGCGGAAAACGCCGCGAGACCGACATTCGCGGGGATGCCGTAGCCACCGAGAATGCAGGCGGCGACCTCCTCGCGCAGGTCTTTACCGATCGCGTGGGTGCAAGGTGCGCGTAGCGCTGATGTCAGGGCCGTCCAGTAGGCGGCACTGCCGACTTGCCACTGTTCCCCCCAGCGCAGCTCACGCGCCACGGTCCCGCCGCGCAGTTCGACGACATCACCGCGCTCATCCAAATGAATGTTTGCTGCAACACCAGTATTCGACATGGCTCTCCTTTACTGGCTGCCGCGACGTCGGCCGCGCGCCGGCTGTCGCAATTCCGCGGCGAGGTCGTCGAGGCTCACCGTGAGTGCCCTGGCGATAGCCGCAACCAGTTGGAACCCCGGCGAGACAATCCGGCCCTGCTCCAAGGCGCGGAGGGTGTCGAGCTTCGTCTCAGCGGCGGTTGCCAGGTCGCTTTGACTCAGGCCGACATCGCGACGGCGGCCAGCCAAGGCATTGGCCAGCCGCAAACCGAAAGCTCGTTGCTCCGGCGTAGACTCGGTGCGCATGGGATTATATTACTAGGTTTGTATTGCCCAAGCAGGACGGCGTAACCTTCCGCCGTGGAATTTGAGATCGCCAGGCGGTTCACGTTCGACGCTGCCCATCACCTGCCGTGGCACAGCGGCGCCTGCCGGAAGGTGCACGGCCACACGTACACGCTCGACGTCGTCGTGCGAGGGCCGCTGGACGACCGAGGCATCGTGATGGACTTCGCCGACCTGGACGCGGCGGTACGAACCGTCGTTGAGCGACTCGACCACACCGATCTGAACCTGCTTTTCGAGAACCCGACGGCGGAGATGATCGCCGCCGACGTGTATCGCCAGCTGATCAATGCGGGCTTAGCTGTGTCAGAGGTGGTGTTGTGCGAAACGCCACGCAACTCCGTGCGAGTAACGGGGTAAATCGCGACCTGTGGGTGTCGGAGATGTTCGGGCCGACTTTCCAAGGAGAGGGCTTGTCGGTTGGGCGGCCGGCGGTCTTTCTTCGCCTGGGTCACTGTCCGCTGGCATGCGTTTGGTGCGACACGCCGTACACCTGGGACTGGACACGTTTCTCTCGCAGCGACGAAGTCAGGCGGATGACCTCAACAGCCGTCGACATCAAACTCCGAGAGCTGGGCGCGGGCATTCAGTCCCCGATGCTCGTTGTGACGGGTGGCGAGCCGTTGCTTCAAAAAAGCGCCCTGGCATCGCTTCTTCAAGCTCTGCGCCGCGACGGTTGGCGGATCGAGGTTGAGACATCCGGCGTTTGCGACCCAGGCTCCCTCGCCGATTCCATCGACCTGTTCACGGTGTCACCAAAGCTCAGCAACTCGGGCATGCCCGAACAACGACGGATCAAAGAAGGGCCATTGGCCGCGCTGGCGGCAGTCACCGCCGTTTTCAAGTTCGTCATGCGCGGGCCGCACGAATTCACCGAGGTGGACGCGATTGTCGATCGATTCCACCCAGCACGCGTCGTTGTCATGGCCGAGGGAACAGACCCCGAGACCGTGCTACGGCGAAGTCGAACGCTCGCGCCAGGCGCCCTCGCGCGAGGATACGGTCTAGTACCAAGGTGGCACATTCTGCTGTGGGGCGACGCCAGAGGCCGTTAGCGAACCGGTGAATCAGACGCTCCACCACACGCCACTGGCAGAACCCAGGCGCGAGCGACCTGAGCCGCGCCGGCGAGTCCGGAAAACTTAGCGCTTTGACGATTTGGCGATCAGCTGGTCTGTGGTGAGCAGAGTGCGATCCAAACCTACGCAGCACGCGCCGCTGAAGCCGGAAAACGCGTCGATCACCCACCGACCCGGCCATGACTCGCGACGCGATCTGGTCGATCAGATTAGGACATCGAACGCGGAATACGGACGCGGGCCATTCCAGCTGCTTCTGTAAAACTGCGAGTCAACGTCGCGATCATCCTCAGGTAGCCTCCTACGTGCACCAGGTCGGTGATGGCGCGCAATCCGATTGGAGGACCGACCGAGAGAGTGACGACGACCACCGTCGACGACGACCTGCCGGACTGGAACGCGCTGGAAAGGCGTGGATGGCCCACGCTGCTCATCGGTAACGGTCTGAGCATCAACCTATGGAGTGACTTCCGCTACGACAGCTTGTTCGACCAGGCGACGCTGTCGTCGGAAGGGGCAGACATCTTCGAGGAACTGAACACGACGAACTTCGAGACCGCGCTGGAATGCATCCATCACGCCCAGATCGTGCTCCAAGCCCTCGGGCGCCGCGCCACTCACGTGGACACGGTGTACGGCGACATCCGCGACGCGCTCTTTGAGGCGGTGAGAGACGCGCATGTCCCGTGGCCTTCCCCTCCGGCGGCCACCTACAAACAGATCGCGGCGACTCTCGACGTGTACGAGTCTGTGTACACGACGAACTACGACCTCTGCCTGTATTGGTCCCACATGCACAACCGCGACAGCGTCGATATCGTCGAATACTTCTGGTCAGCGGGCGGCCTATTCGACCCGACCGACGTGACCTTACGATCTGCCCACTCCACGCCCATCCACTACCTGCACGGCGCTGTGCATCTGTGGCAGGACGACGGCAACGACAACGGTAAGTGGACCAACACCGATGGCCGAGACCTGCTGTCCATCGCGTCGAACTACACGGCGAAATCCACTCGCCGACCGCTCTTCGTGAGCGAAGGCACCCCAAGAGCGAAAGCTCGCACTATCCAACGGTCGCCGTATCTGAGTTTCTGCCTCGAATCGCTGGCGAACGACAATCACAACACCGTCATCTTCGGGCACTCGCTCGCCGGACAAGACCAGCACATCGTCGACGCGGTCAACGCGGGTCCGAGACGGAAGGTCGCGGTTTCCATCTACCCGGATGGCAACCCGGAGAAGGTCATCGAGGAGAAGCTCCGCATCAAGCGGGCGCTCCGCCCCCACAGGGTCCACTTCTACGACTCAAGGACGCATCCGCTTGGGGACCCGGCGCTTCACATCGGGTAGCCGCAGACGGACCATGGCGATCGCACGTGTCTGATCGAGCAACCGTCCGCCCTTTCTCGCGCTGGGACCCCGCACTCACCGCCGCGTGGGCCTCCGGCAGCCGTATTGGACCGCAAGCGTCGAGCCTTCCAAGGGACAGCCGAGCAGCAAGTCAAGATGAGGCGACACGCTGAAGCGCTTCTGCGCAATGTTCGTGACAAACTGAACTCTCACCGCTAACCTCCGATCGTTGATTGAAGCCGACGGACGGAGTCGCAGTGACCACAACCGCGTTGGAAACGCAACTCGACGCGATCTTCGCGGCAACGGACACGCCGATCACAGCCGAGTCATTCCGTGCCGGCATCACCGCGGCTATCCACGCTGGCGTCGAGCAAGCGGGCGACGCGTACGCGTTCTCGTTGCATTCCGACGGCCACACCTACGGCACGAACCGGTGGCGGTTCGTGCTGGCTGAGGTCGACGTATTCCTCGGTGCCGTGCCACGGGCGCGGACGCTCGTGTCCGGCGGGATGAAGGTGTCGGTTGTGCCGGTTGGTGGCGGCGAGACGGTGCTCGTGTACCCATTGTGTGTCGCCAACGACGCCCACACCTCGCCACAGCATTTGAAGATCCGCCCGTCTCGGCTTCGCCGGGCGCTGCTCGCCGGATCGGGTTTGGCCAACCGCGACTTGCAACTCATGTTGAGTTTCCCTGACCTGGACGACGTCAGCGGGTTTATCGATGTCGGTGACGACGACGCTGCCACGCTCGAAGAGGACGCCGCCGCCGAGCATCTCGAGGCGGCCATAGGCGAACTCCCGAAGGCACCTCGAACACTCGTCGCCGGCTATGCCAGCAACCCCCGCGGTGGGTTGCTCAAAGTCTTTGTCGGTGAGGCGTCGATGGCTCCCGATGGGACGCTCGACTTCAGCTGGCTGGAAGAGCTCGCGGTGCCCGCGCCTGTGGCGGCCGACCTCTACGCGGTGTCCGAAGCGGAAGGAGTTGACCGATTCGACACCGCCCCAGAGCCCAGCTACGACGTGATCCCGCACCAGGACGCCGAACCATGCGAGACCGGCAATGACTGACACCCCGCTGTTCTCGATTGCCGGGGGTCGGCCACACCTGGAAGCCGTGGTGGCGGTCTTCGACCCCGCTCGCCTGACGCAGGCCCGCCAAGCCGTGCCGTGGACGAAGAAAAGACTTGCCGACGAGCTAGGCGTGTCACCGGCCGCGATCGGCCAATACGAAGCCGGCGTCATCCGGCCTCGACCCGAGCAGTTGCAACGCATCGCGGAACTCCTCGGGGTCCCGGCCGAGTTCTTCGCCGTCGGCCGGCCCAAGGCCGTCGTCGACGCGTCCACGACCCACTTTCGCAGCCTTCGCTCAATGCGTGCCTACGAGCGCGACCAGGCCATGACCTACGTGGCGCAGCTGTGGGAGTTATGCCATGCGCTCGAACGCCGCGTGCGGCTCCCCGCCGTTGACCTCATCGACGCGCAGGATTTCAGCCTGTGCGAGCCGTCGTCTGCTGCGGCGCCGCCGAACGCCGCCGCGGCTGCCGCAGGCGCGTTGCGGGCACGTTGGGGACTTGGCTCCGAGCCGGTGTCCCACCTAGTGCGCACACTCGAGATGCACGGCATTCTCGTGGGTTTGCTTCCGTTCTCAGACGCGCGCCGGGTCGACGCGTTCTCGACGTCTCACACCCCGCGACCCATCGTCGTGCTCGCCTCCGACAACCCCGACGTGTACCGCCACCGTTTCACCGCCGCGCATGAACTGGGCCATCTTGTCCTGCATGGCGAAGCACAGCCGGGCGACGTGCGCCACGAACGCGAGGCGAACGCTTTCGCCGCCGAGTTTCTGATGCCGGCATCCCGATTGAAATCCGCGATACCCCGACGGGTCGACTTCGCACGGCTCGTGGCCCTTCAACGCCAATGGGGAGTCAGCGTCGAAGCGCTGCTGTACCGCGGACGTGAACTCGGCGACATCACCGACGCCACGCATCGGCGAGCACGGATCAAACTCAACGACCTTCGCAACCAAGGCGTTGTCCGCAACGAAGTCGTAAAGGACTTCCCCGGCGAGCTGCCACAGCTCCTCGCACGCGCGGCCACCGCATGCGGCGAGCCGCTGACCGAACTAGCCGCCGAACTCGCCTGGCCAACCGAACGCGTCCGCGCACTACTCCGCCAACCAGCCGATCGGCCACAGTTACGTCTCGTCGGACCGGAGTAGCACGGACGGCGTCGTTGTCGGACGAGCGCCGGCGCAAGGACAAGCTGCTAGCAAGAGATGCGTCTGGCTGATGGAGAGGACTCGACAAACTCATGCCGAACCGCGGTCGGCTCCAAGGTGAGCCGCTGAGTTACATCGCCGAAGGAGACTGGCTCACCGGCGAACTCATCGCCGACGCACCAGTCGAGGTTCGGGCCTGCCGGCTCGCGATCCAGCGCCTTGAGCTCGCAATCCATGACATGCCGCGAGGTCAAGCGGCAGCAATGTTGGGTATCAGTCGCCAGACTCTTTACGACCTGCTCAAGGGTCGAAACTTCTTCGACACACTTAGCCTCGCGCGTGCGGAGAAAGCGCTGGGACAGCGCCTATGGCCCGCACCCGAGGAAGTTCACCGTTAGCGCTCGCGCGCGGTCAGATGAACGAATATCGGCGTGTGTGCCCACGACCACAGTGGCATCGCGACTTGCGGGTATCGCTACTCGTCAGATGTCACTCCTAGGGTTGGGCACTTTCTGTGAGTCGCCATCTGCGCGATCAGTTCCCATACAACGAATCCAGGTGCCCACGGCAAGCACAAATGGCGCGACAAGGGTGTAGGTGAGACCTGCCAGCACCGCGGCGACGCCTTGCTTGAGCCTAAAGCCAAGGATTGACGACGCACCAGCGACGCCGACAGCCAAGATGATCAAGGCGACGGGGTGGCCCAGGTTGCTTATGAGCAAACGGTGGCGCTCTTTGTACAACTGCCTGAAACGCGGCTCCATACAGGCAATGGTGCCGCCTTGCGGGACCTCGTCAAGCATCTACCGCCCGCGAAAGACGACCCCCACCACAAGGCTGAGTGTGGTCACCTGATTTGGCCCCACTTCGGCCGTTGTTCTTCACGAATGTTG
>JBDZVM010000040.1:0-34874 GCA_040255675.1 Actinomycetales bacterium
GAAGCCGCCTAGCCGTCCGGTGCCGGGCGGCGACGGCGGCGACAGTCCAGCATGGAAGCAGCCTAGCCGTCCGGTGCCGGGCGGCGACGGCGGCGACAGTCCAGCATGGTCACGCAAACGCCAACCCTACGAGCCTATTGACCTTCCGCCGCCGGCGAAAGACCGCGTTCCCTATGCCGAGTTGCATTGTCACTCAAATTTCAGTTTTCTCGATGGCGCCAGCGAACCCGAAGAACTCGCCGAAGAGGCTGCCAGGCTCGGCCTCGACGCGCTCGCGATTACAGATCACGACGGCTTCTACGGTGTGGTGCGCTTCGCCGAGGCGGCCGCCGAATTAGGTGTACGCACGGTATTCGGCGCGGAGCTGTCGCTCGGCTTACGCACGCCACAAAACGGCATCGCCGACCCTGAGGGGGAGCACTTGCTCGTGCTGGCTCGCGATCTCGAAGGTTATCGACGATTGTCGATGGCGATCAGTGCCGCTCAACTGGCCGGCAAGGAGAAAGGACGACCGTGCTACGACCTTGCCGCCTTAGCCGACGCGCATGGTGGCCACTGGGCTATTTTCACTGGCTGCCGCAAGGGTCGGGTGCCGAAAACCCTTGCTGAGCAAGGGTTTTCGGCAGCTTCGAAAGAACTCGACCAGCTCGTCGAAATGTTCGGGCTAGCCAACGTCTTTGTCGAACTGACCGATCACGGATACCCCCTTGATTCCACTCGCAACGACATGCTGTTTGAATTGGCAGAGAGCCGACGACTCGACGTCGTCGCCACCACCAATGCGCACTACGCCACTCCCGATCGCGGCAAGCTCGCGGCGGCGCTGGCCGCCGTCCGGGCTCGTCGTAGCCTCGACGAGATCGACGGGTGGCTGCCGCCTGCCGCTACGGCGCACCTGCGATCGGGCACTGAGATGGCGAAGCGGTTCGCGCGGTATCCGGGCGCGGTCGAAACGGCTGCCGAATTAGGCAAAGAATGTGCCTTCGACCTACGGCTCGTCGCCCCGAGATTGCCCGACTTTCCAGTGCCGCCAGGGCACACCGAGATGAGTTACCTGCGCGCTCTTACTATGAAGGGCGCCCTGGAGAAGTACGGTCCGCCGCGAGCCGAACGCCAACCCGGCGCCTACAAGCAGATCGAGCACGAACTCGACGTTATCGAAAAGCTTGATTTTCCAGGTTATTTCTTGGTTGTTTGGGAGATCGTCGAGTTTTGCAAGGCAAACAACATCTTGTGCCAAGGTCGTGGTTCGGCGGCCAACTCGGCGGTCTGTTATGCCCTCGGCATCACCAAGGCCGACCCGGTGTTCTTCAAGCTATTGTTCGAACGCTTTCTCGCGCCCGAACGCGACGGTCCACCCGACATCGACCTCGACATCGAAAGCGGGCGCCGCGAGGAGGCTATCCAGCACGTTTACGAGCGCTACGGCCGTACGCGTACCGCGCAGGTGGCCAACGTCATCAGTTACCGGCCGAAATCGGCAGTACGCGACATGGCGAAAGCGCTTGGTTACTCGCCGGGGCAGCAAGACGCCTGGTCGAAACAGCTCGACCGCTGGGGATCCCTTGCCGCCGAACAAACAGACCATGACGTCCCGGCCGACGTCGTCGAGTTGGCCGAGCAGGTGCTGCGATTCCCGCGGCACCTTGGCATCCATTCCGGCGGCATGGTGATCTGCGACCGACCGGTCACCGAGGTGTGCCCGGTCGAATGGGCACGCATGGAAAACCGCACGGTCTTGCAGTGGGACAAAGACGATTGTGCCCGCACCGGCCTGGTGAAATTCGACCTGCTCGGCTTGGGCATGCTCTCGGCACTGCACGAGACTTTCGATCTGATACACGAACACTACGGAGTCGCACTCGGGCTCGACACCATCCCGCGTGAAGACCCGAAGGTCTACGACATGCTGTGCGAGGCCGATTCTGTCGGGGTTTTCCAGGTCGAAAGCCGTGCCCAGATGGCCACCTTGCCCCGGCTGAAGCCCCGCGAGTTCTACGATCTGGTAACCGAGGTTGCCATCATCAGGCCGGGCCCCATCCAGGGCGGTTCGGTGCACCCGTTCATCCGCCGTCGCAACGGGCTCGAACCGGCGAGTTATGCCCATCCGTTGCTGAAGAATTCGCTTGAACGCACTTATGGCGTGCCGCTGTTCCAAGAGCAGGTCATGCAGATGGCGATCGACGTCGCCGGGCTGACGCCGTCCGAGTCAGACCAGTTGCGGCAGGCGATGAGTTCGAAACGTTCGACCGCGCGTATGGAGAAACTAAGGGGCAAGCTCTACGCCGGCATGGCCGAGCGGGGTATCACCGGCGCGGTGGCCGACGAGATCTACGAGAAGCTCACTGCGTTCGCGCATTTCGGCTTTCCCGAAAGCCACTCGATCAGCTTCGCCTACCTGGTCTACGCGAGTTCGTGGCTGAAACTGCACTATCACGCGGCGTTTTGCGCCGCGCTGTTGAACTGTCAGCCGATGGGTTTCTACTCGCCGCAGTCGCTTGTTGCCGATGCGCGGCGGCACGGCGTCGAAGTGCGGCGTCCGAATATCAACGAAAGCGCCGCCAAGGCAACGCTGCAGCAGACGACGACGGGTGAATTCGCCGTCCGCCTAGGCATTTCTTCGGTGCGCGGGGTAGGGGAGTCGCTCGCGGGACGAATCGCCGACGGTCGTCCTTACGCCAGCATGGCCGATCTCGTGCACCGCATCGGGTTGTCGGAGACACAGGTCGAAGCCCTCGCGACCGCCGGAGCTTTCGACTGTCTCGGCCTTTCGCGCCGCGAGGCCTTGTGGGCGGCTGGAGCGGCGGCACAAGCGACGCCCGGCAGGCTCGAAGGTGCCGTGCTCGGAGTACACGCGCCAATGCTGCCGGCGATGTCAGACGTCGAGGTCACGGTCGCCGACTTGTGGGCCACCGCCGTCACTACCGACCGATATCCCACCCAGCACGTTCGCGCCAAACTCGACGAACTCGGCGTGTTGACGGCGTCCGCGTTGAAAACCGCGGAGGCCGGACGACGCGTGCTGGTGGGCGGTGTCGTGACGCATTGGCAGCGTCCCGCCACCGCGAGCGGCACGACGTTTCTCAACCTCGAAGACGAGACCGGCATGGTGAACGTCATCTGCTCCAAGGGGTTGTGGCTTCGCTATCGGCGTACGGCACGCACCGCGGCAGCGTTGCTCGTGCGCGGGCGGTTGGAGCGAGAGCAGGGTGTGGTCAACGTTGTTGCTGAGCGACTCGAACGCCTGCCGCTGGCGATGAAGAAGGCCTCTCGCGACTTTCGGTAACCGGCTGCAGAGACGTGCGGGCAGGTTCGCTCGCCCTTGCGCGACACGGCGAAAAGGCCTTGACCTCGAGGCCTCCGTCTCCTAACGTTGACCGCGTTCGAACATATGTTCGAGTAAGGGGAAATGGAATGCATCGATCAGGTGGCGGGGTCCAGTTGATCGAGCTTCCATCCGTTGCTCGGGCCGCGGTCCTCGACCCGCCGCGGCTCGGGCTCGGTGATCGACGTAGTGCTGGGCCCTCCAGGGCGGTGCCACGTCGAGTACTGCGCACAGTTGAGCAGCGGTCATGCGCACATCGGAGGTGTGTTATGCCGGTCGTTTCGAGCCCGAGGCAGTCGACAGCACCGTTCAACGCCGCTGCCGAACAGCTCCTTGCGGCGGCGCGTCGAGGTCTCGCCGCCGCCACGGCTTCGTCGCGGGTCGGCGAGCGCTACGCCACCGCGCACCTCGCGGCTTTGCGATGTGCGGCCGCCATCCTCGCGGCCCGAGCCAGACCCGAGATTTCCGCGGCCGGGCGCGATCGGCGTCCACGAAACGCATGGGCGCTGCTGACGGTCGTCGCGCCTGAGTTCGCCGAATGGGCAACCTTCTTCGCCTCCGGTGCCGCGAAACGCGCGGCCGCTGAAGCGGGCATCGACGGGGCCGTCACGGCGCGCGAAGCCGATGACTTAATACGCGATGTCGAAACCTTTCTCGCCTTGGCCGAGACCACGGTCGGGCTAGGTCACCAAACCGCGCTCACGATCGGCGCGCGCGCAAGCTGATCCCTAGCCCGCGAAATCGATAAGGTGCGCCCATCGCGTCTCGCATCCCAGCCGGGCGGTGAGGCGTCGACTAGCGTCGAGCGCATTCCAGGTGGGCACGGCGCAGTCGCGGCACCTTCGATGACAGGGCGGGCGAACGATGGTCGACCGGATCAGTGCGGGAGCGTCGGTGCGCACCGCGGTCGTGTGGCGCAGCGTGCGGGCGGCCCTGATTCGTTACAGCGAAAGCGTGGGCCGCGCCGAACTGGACCTTCTCGACGCAGGCGGCGGTAGCGGTGGCTTCGCCGTCCCGCTGGCACAACTCGGCCATCGGGTCACGGTCGTCGACGCCAGCCCCGACTCACTAGCGGCGCTCGAACGTCGTGCGGCTGAAGCGCACGTCGGCGAACGCGTGCACGGCATTCAAGGTGACGCCACCAATCTGCTCGACGTCGTCGCGGTAGACGCGTTCGACGCCTCGATCTGCCACAACGTGCTCGAACTCGTCGATGATCCGGGCGCCGTCCTCCTCGGTATCCGTGCGCTGGTGAAACCTAGCGGTCTGGTGAGCGTCGTCGTCCCGAACGCTGTCGCGACCGTGCTGCACAAGGCGGTCGCGGGGCGTCTCGACGACGCCGCGCGCGTATTGCGCGATCCCGCCGGCCGGCTGTCTGCCAGCGACGCCACGCCGAGGCGGTATGTGCGCGACGACATCGAATCTTTGCTGCGAGCCGCTGGTCTCGAGGTCACCTTGGTCGAGGGGGCACGGGTGTTCGTCGATGTTGTGCCGTCTGAGCTCATCGACTCCGATCCCCGCGCAATCGATGCTCTCGTCGCGCTCGAGTTAGAGGCAGCGAACGTGCCCGCCCTACGCGATATTGCCGCTCAGATCCACGTGCTGGCCACGAGGCCGTAGGAGCGCAGGGCCCACGGCGACACTGAGCTTGCTGCCCCGCGCCTCCAGAACTGTTGACGTTTGCCGATAGCAACCTCGACAACTGCACAACACCGGATTCAACCGGTCTACCGGGAAGCGGCTTTCGTCGCCAGCGAGCGGCTCGTATCCTGAAAGCAGCGACGACCCAACCAGTCGCCGTGGTGCAGCGGAGCTGCCCATCCTGACGATCGACATCCGCCGTTGCACAGTTGGTCCGTACGTCGGTGAAAGCCCGTCGCGCGTAAGCGGTCTTACGTCGGCGGGGCGGCCTTGGGAGGGCACTGTGCCGCTCTCGGAGCATGAGCAGCGTGTGCTCGAGCAGATCGAGCGATCCCTCTACGCCGATGATCCAAAGTTCGCCGCGACTGTCAGGGGCATAGATCCGCATATCCACCAGCGCCGCCGTTACATCCGGGCTGGCGTGCTCGCGTGTGCCGGCACGGCCGTCGTCGCCGCTGGATTCGTGGTGGGTTACAGCCAGATCGCCGTCGGCGGCTTCGCGGCGATCCTCCTCGCCGCGCTTTACGCGATCGGGGCCTGGCGGCACGGCATCGACCGAAACCAGCGGCAATCCGCGCGTGGCGAGCGGCGCCGCGGCTGGCGACGGTTTCCTCGCCGCCGGTCGTTGGCCCGAGACAAGCACGACAAGCACAGCGAGCGGCGCGGGATGATGCAGCGGTTCGAGGATCGCTGGAATCGCCGTCGCGAAACCTACGGCAACTGACCCCTCGACTCGTGGCGTCTGGTTGAGTCGAGGTGTCTGGTCGTCAGCGCGCGGGCAGCTTCGCGAGCGCAACATCGGCGGCTCGCCGCGCAGCGCCCCGCACATAATCCGACACCGCGGCGACCACGGCGCCGAACACGCGGCCGGTTGACGGCGGAGCCAGCCGCGCGCGAAGACGCCGTAGCAGCGGTACCGACTGCATCAGCGCGTCGCGAATCGTTCGCTGATCGGCTCGCGGGTCGAGGCCCTCCAGTCGAACGTCACCCGAGCGCGGATTGGCGTAGCGGGCGAGCTCTTCGGCCCTCGCTAGCCGAGTGAGAGCCTCGCGTGCCCCGGAGTCGAACGCGAGTCGGCGGGTGGCGAGCAGGGCGGCGGCGGCCCGCCGCGGGGAGTCAAGCATGCCGCGCCACTCCAGACCAAGATCGCGCATGTCGTCGTCGAGTTCGAGCCATGCGGCATGGGCCCGATCGACTGCCGTCGCTGCCCGCGCCCAGCGACGGCGGCGCACCCGCAGGCGAACCAGGGGCGCGCACAACGCGACGAGCAGCAGCAGGAAAAGCACGACGATCCAGCCGATCGGCAGTTTGTCGAAGGCGAAGGAGAATCCGCCACCGCTGCCAGAGTCGGAAGGCGTTGGTCCGGTGCCGCCGGGGTTGTGCGCGGAAGGAACCGGACCGCTCGGCGCGGCCGTGTTCACGGGCGGCGTCGTCGTGGTGGTCGAAGGCGAACCGGTCGGCGAGGTGTAGGCGGGCCGGGTGGTCTGGCCGTCGTCGCGAGGGGTGGGCTCGAAGCGCAGCCAACCCGCACCCGGGAAGTAGAGCTCGGGCCAGGCGTGCGCATCGGCCGTCGTCACGACGTAGGTGTTCGTGCCCGGCACGTTGCTTCCGGGCGTGAATCCGACGTTGACTCGCGACGGAATGCCTTCGAGGCGTGCCATCACGGCCATCGTCGCCGCGAACTGCTCGCAGTAGCCGCGCTTGTCAGCGAGGAAGGAGAGCAGGTCGTTCGTGCCACTGCCTGACTTGGCGTGGAGGTCGTAGAAGAACTGAGTTTGAAACCACGCTTGCAGCGCGACGGCTTTCTGATACGGCGTCGTGGCGTGGGCTCCGTTCACGACCTGATCGGCGATCGCCTTGATGACCGGGGGCAGCGCGGGTAACGCGAGGTAGCGCGCCATCGACTGGTCGCCCGCGTCTTCGGTGATCGAACTCAGTACGTCCGGTGTCGGCTGGTACGCCGTGCTGGTGACTTGGTACTTCAGCCGCTGGGTCGTGCTGTGCTTCGAGTACACGACGTAGGTTGTGGGGTTGTACAACCAATCGCCACGAGCCTTCACCGTGGTCGGAAACATCGGCAGCGGGAGATAAGGCTCTTTCAAAGACGACACCGAGACGCTGGTGGTGACGGTGCTTGTCGGTTCGATGGTGACGTCGGGGGGTGGCAACGGGTCGCTGGCGTCCATATCGTCGGGCGATGTCAACGCGGCAGGTTCCCATTGCTTGCCGTCGAACGCGTCGAGCGTCAGCATGCGCAAGTAATCGGGCGTTCCGGTGGTGGTGTAGGTGAACAGCTGCACGGGGTCTGACTGTTGAAGGTCGCGGCGCATCGTCACGATGGGATTGATCGAGGTCGATCCCTTTCCTGATCCGATCCCGGTGCCGTTGGTGTGATGAGTACCGAACCATCCGGCGTGCAACCCCGGGATGATCACCGGCACCACCACGGCAACCCCGATCGCGGCAGCGCCGACCCGGCGTCCGACCGACGTGAGCTGGTTCGTGATGACGGCGGGACGGCGCACCGGACGCGCGGTGCCGTACGCCGGCTGCGGGTAACCCGGGGGGACGCGCGCGGGCGGCACCAGCGGTCGAGCGTACGGCGACGCCTGCGGCCGCTGCGCGCGGACGGGTCGGCCCCACCGGGTGATCCGATCACGGCCGTCGGCGAGAAGGAGCGCGAGGTACCCGGCCGCGGCGAACACGAACGGCTGCCAGCCGACGCCGTCGTTCAAGATGGCGGCGGGCACGGTGAACACGGCAAGCAACGGAAGCCCGGCAACGGCCGGACGGCGCAAGCCGGTCGTCAACGTCTCGACCACGATCGTGACGAGACCGATGCCGCCGGTGGTCATCAGGCTTAGCCCACGCGTCACCGGCACGGGCGCCGCGAGTTGGGTGGTGTCATTGAAGCCTTGCGACAGCGTGTCGTGCAAAATGCGCAGCGCGGCAGGCCCGGGAACGACTCCGAGCGGGGCAACTTGGTGGGCGTAAAGCAACGTGATGAGCCCGAGCCAAACCGCGACCATCAACAGCGGGGCAGCGACCGCGAGGCCCCGGAATCGGTTCGCCAGAGCCGAAGTCGTCGCGACCGCGACCACCATCAAGACCACGCGGGGCAGCCAGCCGTAGCTGTCGTAGATCGGCAGCAGGCTGAGCGATCCGAGCAGGCTCGCGAGAGCCGAGAACATGGTGATGCGAAGCCGTGGGCTCATCGTTGACTCGCCGCGGAGAAGTAGGAGCCGCCCGCTGGTTCGCCGGCCGAGACACGGCCCGGCCCGCCTGATGCTGGCCCGGTCGATGCCGGCCCGGTCGATGTTGCCGTCGAGTACACCGAGGCGGCCGGCGTCGAGGTGGCCCCGGCGTTCTTCCACGCGGAACGTAAGTTCGTGCGGGAGTCGATCGAGACGACTCGCCAGCCGGCGGCGGCGAGCAGCCCCGCGGTGCGCGAGTGTGGCCGGCCGGCTTCTGGCGCCGTCGTCCAGCTGTCGGTGTCGAGCAAGATCGCGACGCACGACGAAGCGTGGTGCCGAAATCGAGTGAGGGCGTCGAGGTCGGCGTCGGTGAGGCGACCGAGGACGGCGATGACTTGCCCTTCGCCGCCGCCGCGCCGAACCGCCGACAAACCGGCCGACAGATCGCGTGCCGCGGACCCTTGGACGATGGCGAGGCTGTCGAGAAGCAGGCCTTCGAACGACGCGGTGCTCGCCGCGTCAGGCAGGAAACTCGAGACCTCCTCGCCGATGTCCGTGACGAGACGCAGGCCGAAGCCTTGGTGCGACAGGTGCGATCCGATCGACGCGGTCGCGGTGATCGCCGACTCGAACGACGACGCGGGCCCGTCGCCACGATGCGCGGCGGTGCGGGTGTCGAGGAAGAGCACACCGCGGTTTTGCCACGGCTGCTCTTCACGACGAACCATCAACTCGCCGTAGCGGGCGGTCGATCGCCAGTGCACCCGCCGCAGGTCGTCACCATGGCGGTATTCGCGGGTGGTGACGTCGTCGTCGCCTGTCGTGGAAATCGAGCGGGCGTGACTGTCGCCGCCGCCCGACCAGTCGCCGCCCAAGGCGACGGCCGGCAGCGGGATGACCGGCGGGGTGACGATCAAGGCGTCGGTGCTGGTGAACGAACGATTCAGCTCAACGAGCCCGAACACATCGGCGAAGCGCAACGCGAGTGGCCCGATCGTGTAGCGACCGCGCACGTCGCTTCGTACCGGGTAGCGCACCTCGCGCACGCCGCGCGGCTCGATCCGGCTGATGACGAATCGTGGCCGTCCGCCGAGGCTGTAGGGCAGCCGATCCTCGAGCAGTAACACGCCGGTCGGCACCCGCGACAAGTTTTCCAGCTTCAGCACGACCTCGGCGCCGTCGCCGACAGGAACGCGGCGAGGTTCGATGTCGCGATTGCACGCGAGTCGATAGCGAGTGCGCGCCACGACAGCCGCGGTTGCCAGCGGCAGCGCGCACAAGAAGACGCCGACCCGAAGGAGATCGGCCTCGCCCAAGAGCAAGCCGCACGCGCAGGCCGCGATGCCCGCGGCCAGGAACGACCGGCCGCGGGTCGTCAAGCCTGACAGCGCGGCACGCATCAGCGCGTGGCGCCTTTCTGGCGAGCGGCCGGAGTCGGCACCGGCACTCGTGCGACGACGTCAGCCAAAATGTCGGACGTCGTCCGGCGCGAAATTTGCGCCTCGGGCGTGGGAAGCAGCCGATGCGCGAGCACCGGCTGCGCGAGCGCGCGGACGTCGTCGGGCAGCACGTAGTCGCGGTCTTCGAGCGCTGCCGCCGCCTTCGCGGCGCGCAACAGATGCAGGGTGGCGCGAGGTGAGGCGCCGAGCCGCAACTCTGGCGATGTACGGGTCGCCGAGACCACATCGACGGTGTAGCGGCGCACATCGGGTGCCACGTAGACGGTGCGTACGAGTTCGATGGCCTTGGCCACTCCGGCGGCGTCGGCGACGGCCGTGAGGTCGTCGAGCGGTTCTCGAACTCCGCCGTGCAGGTCGAGCATCTCAAGTTCCGCGGCGGGGGTCGGGTATCCCATCGAAAGCCGCGCCGCGAACCGGTCGCGCTGCGCTTCGGGCAGCGGGTACGTGCCCTCCATCTCGATCGGGTTTTGCGTCGCGATCACCATGAAAGGCGCGGCCAAGTGATACGTCTGGCCGTCGACTGTCGCCTGCCGCTCTTCCATGCTTTCGAGCAGCGCTGACTGCGTCTTGGGCGAAGCGCGGTTGATCTCGTCGCCGACGACGATGTTGGCGAACACCGGCCCCGGCTTGAACTCGAACTCGCGAGTTTCTTGGCTGAACACCGACACGCCGGTGATATCGCTCGGCAAAAGGTCGGGCGTGAACTGGATTCGGCGCACTGTGCAGTCGATCGCCTTTGCCAACGCCTTGGCCAACATCGTCTTGCCGACCCCGGGGACGTCTTCGATCAGGAGGTGGCCTTCGGCAAGCAAAACCGTGACGGCGAGCCGGACGACGTCCGGCTTACCCTCGATGACGCGTTCGACCGCCTCGCGGATCTGGCGACCGGTCTCGGCAACCTCCGCGAGATCGGCCCCCTCCGTGCCAGGAAACGCTGCCACCCGTCCTCCTATCGTCCGCAACGACTGACTGGCGCCCGAAACGATCGGGCGCGAAAGGTGCCACGCCGGCAGTGGGGCAGCGGCTGCCGCCCCACGCGGTTTGCCGCCGTGGTTATGAGGTCGAGTGTCTCAGGTCGCGCTCGCCGGTACGAGGTTTCACTCGTTCTTGGTTCGCGACCTGTCACGTTGTCGATCTCCCTGCGGCCCGTCGCAGGCGATAAGTGCCCCTTGCACAGCAACTAACGCGCGCGGGCGCTCGTCGGTTCGCCGTGCGTGTGCCGCATGTCGGTTGAGGCCGGGAGGGGCGGCCGGGAGGATCGAGTGACCGAAGTGGCTTGAAAGTGGGGAAGAGTGGAGTACAGTGGCGCGCAGTGGAGGAGGGGCGGCTGATCGGCAGCCCGGTAGCGGCGACCGGAGGTGGGGTCTGTGTTCCTCGGAACGCATGCCCCTCGGCTCGACGACAAGGGGCGGCTGTTCCTCCCGGCGAAGTTTCGTGACGAGTTGGCGGAGGGTCTCGTGATCACGAAGGGCCAGGAGCGCTGCCTGTACGTGTTCCCGACCGCTGAGTTCGGCAGGCTCACCGAGGCGTTACGAACCGCGCCGGTTACCGCTAAGGCGGTGCGCGATTACTCGCGAGTCTTCTTCGCCAGCGCCTCGGATGAGACGCCCGACAAGCAAGGCCGCATCACTATCCCGCCGGCGTTGCGGGAGTACGCCGGCCTTACCCGCGACTGCGCGGTGATCGGCGCGAATACCCGCGTAGAGATTTGGGATTCCCAGGCGTGGGAGTCGTACCTGGCGGCGCAAGAACCGAAGTTCTCCGAGCTCGGCGAGGAGGTGTTGCCCGGCGTCTTGTGACCGCGTGGGTCGAGGCCTCCGGCCGCTCGCTCTCCTGACGCACCTTCCCCGGCGCCAGGCGAACGGAAGAACTCCGGCAGAGCGGCAGGGGACCTGGGCTCGCGCCGGCACCCATGGGCTTTCCTCCATTTCCCTCCACCGCCTCGCTCGCCGCGACTGACGTCGCGCGACGGATACATGCACCAAGTCGAAGGGTCGAAGCAGATGGACGACGACGCCGTCGTGGCGGGTGGCCCGCGCTCGATCGAGAGCGCGGCGTCTCGACACGTACCGGTGCAGCTGGCCCGGGTGCTGCAATTGCTTGCTCCGGCGCTGGATTCGAACGGCGGGGTGTTCGTCGACGCCACCCTCGGTATGGCCGGGCACGCACACGCGGTTCTCGCGGCGCTACCCCGCGTACGGCTGGTCGGCCTGGATCGCGACACCGACGCGCTCTCGCTCGCGGGTGCTCGCCTGTCGGAATTTGAAGATCGTGTGACCCTCGTGCATGCGGTGTACGACGAGCTTCCTGCGGTGCTCGACCACCTCGGGCTCGGCGGCGTCGACGCGGTGCTCTTCGACCTGGGTGTCTCGTCGCTCCAACTCGACGAGTTCGAACGCGGGTTCTCCTACGCCCATGACGCACCTCTCGACATGCGCATGGACCGGTCCGCGGGTCGCACGGCCGCGGACGTCCTGAACAGCTATTCGGCCGACGACCTGACTCGGATTCTGCGTACGTACGGCGAGGAGCGGTTTGCCGGCCGGATCGCCGCCGCAATCGTGCGGGAGCGAACCCGCCGTCCGCTCACGTCGACCGCACAGTTGGTGGCCCTGATCCGCGACGCGATTCCCGCGCCGGCACGACGCGCCGGAGGCAATCCGGCGAAGCGCACCTTCCAGGCGCTGCGCATCGAAGTCAACGACGAGCTGGCCGCGCTCGAACGCGCCATTCCGGCAGCGATCGAAGCCATTCGCCTCGGCGGGAGGGTCGTGGTCTTGGCGTATCAGTCGCTCGAGGACCGCATCGTGAAGCGGGCCTTCGCGGCGGGTGCCGTGAACACCTCACCGCCCGGATTGCCCGTCGAACTTCCCGGCCACGCGCCGTACCTTCGGCTCCTGACGCAAGGCGCGGAACAGCCGGACGACGACGAGATTGCCCTAAACCCGCGTGCCGCGTCGGCCCGGCTGCGCGCCGTCGAACGCATCAAGGACGTCGCGTGAGCGCCGCGCCAGCGACCGCTCGGGTGCTGGCGACGGCCGTCACGTCTCCGGCGGCCGGCCACGCGGCGCCCAAGCCGGGCGCGCCCCGGCCGAAGCGCGACCATCCGTCGCTGCGCGCCGTACCAACTCCCCGGACACCGGCGCGCGCGCCGTTCGTGGTGCTCGTCGCGTTCTTGCTCGCCGGCGGCTTGGTGCTCGTGCTCTTGGTGAATACCTGGCTCGCGCAGGGGTCCTTCGAGATGCAGCAACTGCAGCGGCAAAAGGTGTCGCTCGATGTGCGGGCGCAAGCGGTATCGCAAAACATCGCCGACGAATCGGCTCCACACGCGCTCGCCGCGAGGGCGGCCGCGATGGGGTTGGTGCCCGCGCCGAACCCGGTGTTCAAGGCGGCGGACGGCTCCGTGCTCGGCGTGGCCAACAAGGCGGTGCGCCCCGCGCCGCCACCGCCGCCGGTGCCGACACCGACCCCCTCCGCGAACGCTTCGGCCGCGCCCGGCACGGCGGCATCGTCCGGCAGCGCGGTGTCGCCGAAACCGGCCGCGCAACCGTCGGCGAGCGCGGCCAACGCGGCTGCCCGACCCACGACGTCGGCAGGCCAAGGATGACTCCCCGCGGCGAAGCGGCCGGGCCGCGCCGAGCCGACCCGCGGCGCTCGCGGGCCGCCCGGCCGGCGAGGAGCCCTGCGCGGCCAACCGGCCGGCGACGGCTCGGCCGGCCGGCCCACCGCCTGCATGCCGCGCTCTTGGTCGTCGCGTTCGTGATGATTGTGTTCACCGGGCGGCTTTTTCAGCTGCAAGGCGTCGACTCGTCGGTGTACGCGAGCGAAGCCACCAAGCAATACCAGCAAAGCGAAACCTTGCTGGCGACGCGTGGCGCCATCGTCGATCGACACGGCGCCGTGCTGGCCCAAAGTGTCGACGCCCGTGACATCACCGCCGACCCCCAGATCGCTCAGACGTCGAAGAACACGACGCCGCGCGCAATGGCTAGCCAACTGGCCAAGGTGCTCGGCGTCGACGCTGACGCGCTCGCGCAAAGGCTCGAGGGCAAAGGCCGCTTCACCTATTTGGCGCGCGCGGTCACTCCAGCTCTCGCGTCGAAAGTGCTCGACCTCGGCCTGCCAGGGGTATACGCGGTCGACGTGAAAAAGCGCGTTTATCCCGGCGGTGACTTGGCCGCTAACGTCTTAGGTTTCGTCGGCACCGACGGTACCGGGCTCGCGGGCCTCGAATACGAGTATCAAGACGCGCTTGCCGGCACCAATGGAAAGCGCACGGTCGAAGTAGGAAGCGGCGGAACAATAATTCCGGACGCCGTCGAAAAAAGCCATGCTCCGGTGCCAGGTCAAGGTCTGGCATTGACGCTCGATCGCGACATTCAATGGAAAGCGCAGGAGGCAATTACCGCCGCGGTCGCGAAGACAGGGGCCCAATCCGGCACGGTTATCGTGATGCAACCGCAGACCGGCGACATCTTGGCGATGGCGACGACGCCGACGTTCGACCCGGAGAACCCGGGCGACGCGCCGGCCGCCAATCGCGGAAATCCTGCCGTGTCGAACGTTTTCGAGCCCGGCAGCACCAACAAGGTGATCACCATGGCGGCGGCCATCGACTCTGGCGCGCTCGGCCCGGAATCGCCTGTCGTCGTGCCACCGACATTGGAGCGGGCGGGCACGGTATTTCACGACGCGGAAACGCATGGCGAAGAGCACCTCACGCTCGCCGGCGTGCTCGCCGAATCGAGCAATATCGGCACGATCTTGGCATCGGAAAAAGTAGGCGTCAGCAAGCTCTACGACTACCTGCGGGCGTTCGGTCTCGGCCAACACACCGGGCTCGACTTTCCCGGTGAGAGCAAGGGGTTGCTCGATGATCCGAGCACGTGGTCGGCCTCGCAGCGCTACACAATCCCTTTCGGGCAAGGGATTTCAGTGAACGCGTTGCAAGTCGCGTCGGTGTATTCGACTATCGCCAACGGCGGCGTGCGAGTTACGCCGAAATTGGTCCAAGGCTTCGTCAACTCTGACGGTTCGACCGACCCCGGCCCGGCCGGAACGCAGACCCGGGTGATCAGCGCGTCGACGGCGCGACAAGTCGAACGCATGCTGGAGGCGGTCACCACCGACGAGGGAACGGCACCGGCCGCGCGCATCGACGGCTACCGGGTTGCCGGCAAGACCGGAACCGCGCAGCGCGTCGACAGCAGCTGCGGCTGCTATCGCGGCTACACCGCGTCGTTCGTCGGATTCGCTCCCGCCGACAAGCCGCAACTGGTGGTGCTCGTCGTGATCGACAACCCGATCTACGGGCACTACGGCGGCACCGTGGCAGCTCCCGTGTTCAAAGACGTCATGTCGTTTGCCCTGGAAACCGAAAAGATCCCGCCGACCGGTACCAAGCCGCCCAACGTCGTGCTCACCACCCCGTGACCACGTCCGAGTTCACCGCGAATCTTTCGGCGACCATGGCCCGCGCGGCGGGTCCGGCGGCCCGTCGCGGCGCGAGTCGGTAAGGTGGCAGCCTGTGTCCGGCCCCGCGTTTCCACGCCCAACGAGGGTGGCGGCCCGCGCTGTGGCGGAGATCGCGAGGCACGTCGGCGCCGACCTCAACGCCGCCGAAGACAGGCGGCTCACCGGCGTTACGCACGACTCTCGCGCGGTCGTTCCGGGCGACCTGTATGCCGGGTTGCCCGGCGCCAAGAGCCATGGCGCGGCGTTTGCCGAGGTGGCCGCGAACGCCGGCGCGGTCGCCGTCCTCACCGACCCGAAAGGCGCCTTTCTTGCCCGCGACAGCGGGCTCGCCGTCCTGATCGTCGACGATCCGCGCGCGGCGCTCGGGCCGGTCGCCGCGTCGATCTACGGCCACCCGTCGAAACAGCTGCGCGTGTTCGGAGTCACCGGCACGAACGGGAAGACGACGACGACCTACTTGCTCGAGGCCGGCTTACGGGCGGCGGGTGAGACGACCGGGCTCGTCGGCACGATCGAGACCCGCATCGGCGACCTCGCGCTGGCCAGCGAGCGCACCACGCCCGAGGCCAGCGATCTCCAGTCCTTGTTCGCGGTGATGGTCGAACGCGGCGTCGGATCGGTCGCGATGGAAGTGTCGAGCCACGCGCTCGCGCTCCATCGAGTCGACGGCACCGACTACGACGTCGTGGCGTTCACCAACTTGTCGCAAGACCACCTGGATTTTCACGCCGACCTCGACGACTACTTCGCGGCCAAAGCTCGGCTGTTCACCCCGGCATTTTCGACGCTTGGTTTGGTCAACAGCGACGACGAGTACGGACGCCGGCTGCTTGCCAATCCCGAGATATCGCTGCTGTCGGTGTCGGCGGACGGCGACGGGCGCGCCGCGTGGTGGGCGTCCGACGTCACGGCCGCGAACTCGGGCTGGTCGTTCGTCGCGCACGGGCCGGACGGCGCGAAGCATCGCGTCGAGACGGCCCTGCGCGGCCGGTTCAACGTGGCCAACACGCTCATCGCGTTCGCGATGCTCGTGACCGCTGGTGTCGACGCGGATCGCGCGGCCGCGGGCATCGCGTCGCTCGCCGGCGTGCCCGGGCGCATGGAACCGATCGAAGCCGGCCAGCCGTTCGCGGCGATCGTCGACTTCGCGCACACCCCCCAGGCGGTCGTCACGCTCCTCGAAACCCTGCGCGCGCAGACCTCGGGCCGGCTGATCGTGGTACTTGGCTGCGGCGGAGATCGCGATGCCGCGAAACGGCCGCTGATGGGCGCGGCCGCCGCGCGCCTCGCTGACGTCGCGGTGTTCACCAGCGACAATCCGCGCAGTGAAGACCCCGAGGAGATCCTTCGGGCCGTGGTGAGCGGCGCGCGCGGCGTGTCGGGCCGTCGCGGCGAGGTCGTCGTCGAGATCGATCGCCGCACGGCGATCGGCATCGCCGTTCGCGCGGCGGGCCCACGAGATGTCGTCGTCGTGGCGGGCAAGGGACACGAGCAGGGACAGGAGATCGCCGGCACTGTGCATCATTTCGACGATCGCGCGGTGCTGCGCGAGCAACTTCGAACGGCCGGGTGGTCGGCATGATCCGGCTCTCCCTCGCCGACGCGGCCGAGCTTGCCGGCGGCGTGCTGTCGCCGTTGGCCGAGCCGTCGGCGATCGTGCGCGGGCCGGTGGTGGCCGACTCTCGCCGAGTGGAACGCGGGTCGCTGTTCGTCGCGCTGCCGGGCGAACGAGTCGACGGCCATGACTATGCCGAGCGAGCCGTGGCCGACGGCGCGGTCGCCGTCCTCGCGTCGCGCGACGTCGGCGTGCCGGCGATCGTCGTCGACGACACGACGCTCGCCCTCGGTCGCCTAGCCAACGGTTATCTGCGCTTGCTCGGCGCGACGGTCGTGGGCATCACCGGATCGAGCGGTAAGACCTCGACCAAAGACCTTCTCGCCGCCGTGTTGTCGACGAACGCGCCGACGGTGGCGCCGGAAGGCTCGTTCAACACCGAGGTCGGTTTGCCGCTCACCGTGTTGCGCGCCGACGCCGACACTCGGTTTCTGGCGCTCGAGATGAGCGCTCGCGGCGTCGGCCACATCGCCTACCTATGCCAGCTCGCGCCACCTCGCGTCGGCGTCGTGCTCAACGTCGGCAGCGCCCACCTCGGCGAATTCGGCAGCCGCGAAGTCATCGCCAAGGCGAAGGGCGAACTCGTGGAAGCGCTGCCTCCGGACGGCGTGGCCGTGCTCAACGCCGACGACGACCTGGTCGCCGCGATGCGCGACCGCACCGACGCTCGCGTTGTCTCGTTCGGCCGGAGCCCGGACGCCGACGTCCGTGCCGCCGACGTGCGACTCGACGCGCTCGCGCGGCCCAGCTTCCGGCTCGAGACACCAGCGGGTTCGGCTGACCTGACCCTCGCCGTGCACGGCGAACACCAGGTGTCGAACGCCCTCGCGGTGACCGCCGTCGCGCTGGAACTCGGCATGTCGATCGATGCCGTCGTCGCCGCCTTGGCGGCCGCGAAACCGGCCAGCCGGTGGCGCATGGAGGTGCACGAGCGCGCGGACGGCATCACGGTCGTGAACGACGCCTACAACGCCAACCCCGAGTCGATGCGCGCGGCGCTCGCGGCGCTCGCCGCCATGGGCGGAACGCGCCGCACGTGGGCAGTTCTCGGCCTCATGGCCGAACTCGGCGCCGCCTCGGCCGCCGAGCACCTGAACGTCGGATCGGCGGTGCCCGCCGCCGGCATCGACCGCCTCGTGGTGGTCGGTGAAGCCGCCGAAGCGATCGCCCAGGGCGCCGTAGCCGGAGGTTTTTCGCCGTCCGGGGTGCGAAAAGCGGCGGACGTCGACGAGGCGGTCGGGTTGCTCGAAGCGGAGCTTTCGCCTGGCGACGTCGTGTTGGTGAAAGCATCGCGATCGGCGCAACTGCAACGAGTAGCGCAGCGGCTGCTCGGCGAGGAGTCGCAGGAGTGAAAGGAATCCTTGCCGCCGCGACGATTTCACTGATCGTGTCGCTTTTCGGCACGCCGTTCGCGATCACGCTGTTTCGCCGGCGCGGCTACGGCCAGCTGATCCGCGACGACGGCCCCACCACGCACCACACCAAGCGTGGCACGCCGACCATGGGCGGCACCGTCATTTTGCTAGCCGCGCTACTCGGTTACGCAGCAGGCAACCTGATGAGCGCGAAAGGCCCGACGGCGTCCGGCTTGCTCGTGTGCGGTCTCGCGACCGGTCTCGGGCTGGTCGGCTTCCTCGACGACTTCATCAAGATTCGCATGCAGCGCAACCTCGGACTGCGAGCCCGCACCAAGCTGCTCGGTCAGATCGTCGTCGCGGTCGTGTTCGGCATTGTGGCGTTGCAGTTCCCGAACCCGCTCGGCCTGCATCCGGCGTCGACGCATATCTCGTTCGTGCGCGACACGACCGTGGCGCTCGGCGCGGCCGGCTTCGTCGTCTGGGCGCTGGTGATGGTCGCCTCGACGTCGAACGGCGTGAACCTCACCGATGGGCTCGACGGTCTCGCGACTGGCGCGTCGAGCATGGTGTTCGCGGCGTTCGTCGTCATCACCTTCTGGCAAGGCCGCAACAGCTGTCTAGCGCCCGTCGGGCCACCCGGGTGCTACCACGTGCGCGACCCGTTCGACCTAGCGATCGTGGCGGCCGCGTTTGCCGGCGCCTGCGCTGGTTTCTTGTGGTGGAACGCCGCTCCCGCGCGCATCTTCATGGGCGACACCGGGTCGCTGGCCCTCGGCGGGGCGCTCGCCGGTATGGCGGTCATGACCCACACCGAGTTGCTACTCGCTGTCCTCGGTGGACTGTTCGTGCTGATCACGATGTCGAGCATCATCCAGATCGGGTACTTCAAGATGACCCGCCGCCGGGTGTTCAAGATGGCGCCGTTGCAGCACCACTTCGAACTCAAGGGCTGGGCGGAGGTCACCATCGTGATCCGCTTTTGGATCATCGCGGCGCTCGCCGTCGCGCTCGGCCTCGGTGTGTTCTACGCGGAGTGGATCACCTGGCAGTCATGAGAGTTCTCAACCGCGACACGCGGCGCAACGTCCAAGCCCGCGCTGGTGCGTGGCCGGAGACTTGCCGCATGCCTTCGTTGCCCGCTCCGACGTGTGCTGGGGTGCGATGAGCACGCGTCCCGCGATGGCGGGCGAACCGCGCGCCCGAACCGCTGATCCGTCCGCCCCGAAGAGCGACGACAAACCGGCGACCGTCACACCCCTTCGACGCCGGACGCCGACGAGCGGGAAGCAACCGCTGCTGTGGCGACCGCTGGCGTCGTACTACCTGCTCCTCGGCTCGACCGCGCTGCTCGTGTGTTTCGGGCTCGTCATGGTGTGGTCGGCGTCGTATGTCGAGGCAGGCTCGAAAGGCGTGTCGTTCGCCACCGTCGAGAAGCAGGCGCTATGGGCCGGCTTTGGCGTGCCACTGCTTGTGCTCGCGAGCCGGTTGCCTGTGAAGATTTTTCGCGCGCTCGCCTACCCGGCGCTGCTTGGCTCGACGGTCCTGCTCATGGCGGTGCTCGTGCCCGGCCTCGGCGTGACGGTGAACGGCGCCACGCGTTGGCTCGACTTCGGGGGGCCATTCACCATCCAGCCGTCGGAGCTCGCCAAGCTCGCGCTTGTGATCTGGGGCGCCGATCTGCTCGCCCGCAAACACCAGCACAAGACGTTCGACAGCTACCGGCACATGCTGATACCCCTCGTGCCGGTTGTGCTCGTCGTCCTGGCGCTTATCGAGAAAGAACACGACCTTGGCACGTCGATGGTGGTCATCACGATCGCGCTCGGTTTGTTGTGGTTCGCGGGCGCCCCGGGGCGGTTGTTCGGCATCGTGGTGGCGTTCGTCGGCGCGGGTGTGACACTGCTCGCGATCACCACGCCGTATCGCATGCAGCGCCTGCTCAACTTCTGGCATCCCTTCACCGATCTCCACCACTCGGGTTGGCAGGCGGGCCAGGGTCTTTACGCCCTCGCCTCGGGCGGCTGGTGGGGAGTCGGGCTCGGAGGCAGCCGCGAGAAATGGGGCTACCTTCCTGAAGCGCACAGCGACTTCATCTTCGCGATCATCGGTGAGGAGCTCGGCTTGGTCGGCACGATCGGCGTCCTGCTGCTTTTCGCCGTGCTCGCCTACGCGGGCATCAGGGTCGCGCAGCGCAGTCGCGACACGTTCTCGCGGCTCGCGGCCGGCGCCGTGGTTGCGTGGATCATGGTGCAGGCGTTGGTGAACATCGGGGCGGTCATCGGCCTGCTGCCGATCACCGGCATTCCGCTGCCGCTGATATCCGCGGGCGGGTCGTCGCTGTTGCCGACGATGTTCGCGCTCGGCATGCTGATGTCGCTCGCGCGTCACGAGCCAGCGGCGGTTGCCGTGCTCGCGGTCCGTCGCCCATCTCTTATTCAGCGGACGGCGGATCGGCTACGGTCACCTCTAGATCTAGGTCAACGGCATCGAACTCGTGACGAGTCGGTGCGTGGAAGGCTCGCGTCCCGCGAGCCGTCTCGTGGAAAGCTCGTTCGCGGTCGGTGATCATGCACGTCGTCCTTGCCGGTGGGGGAACCGCCGGCCATGTCGAGCCCGCCCTCGCGCTCGCCGATGCGCTGCGCCGCCGCGACGCTGACATAGGCATCACGTTGCTCGGCACGGCGCGGGGGATCGAGACGCGACTGGTTCCGGCGCGCGGCTACGAGCTCGCGCTGATCCCGCCGGTGCCGCTGCCGAGGTCGTTGACGCCAGCGCTGTTCAGCGTGCCGACACGCATGCGGGCGGCCGTGCGCGAAACGGGCGGCGTGCTCGCGAAAGTCGGCGCCGACGTCGTCGTCGGCTTCGGCGGTTACGTCTCGTTGCCGGCCTACCTTGCCGCCCGCGGCGCGAAGCTGCCGTACGTCGTCCACGAAGCGAACGCCAAGCCCGGACTCGCGAACAGGTGGGGAGCGCGCTTCACGCCCTACGTCGCGAGCAGCGTCGCCGACCAGCGGCTGCCGCACGCGGTGCCCCTCGGCATCCCGCTGCGCCGGGCGGTGAGTCTGTTGGATCGCGCGGCCGAGAGGGCTGCGGCTCGCGCCCATTTCGGGCTGGACGCCGACCTCCCGACCCTGCTCGTCTCCGGCGGTTCGCAAGGGGCGCGCTCGATCAACCGCGCGGTCGCCGGCGTCGCGACCCAGCTGTGCGAGGCGGGCATTCAGGTACTGCACGTCGCCGGACCGACGCAGATCGGCGACGTCGAGGCGTTGTTATCCCCTCGGTTGCCCGCTCGGCGCTCGGCTCGCCAGGGGCCGAGCTATGAGTTGCTTCCGTACGTCGACCGCATGGAGCTCGCCTACGCGGCCGCTGACGTGATGTTGTGCCGGGCGGGCGCGATGACCTGCGCCGAGTTGACGGCTGTCGGCCTTCCGGCTGTCTATGTCCCGCTTCCGCATGGCAATGGCGAGCAGCGGTTCAACGCCGCGCCGATCGTCGAAGCGGGCGGCGGCATCATGGTCGCCGACGCCGAACTCAAACCCGCGCTGTTCACCGAGGTCGTCGTGCCGCTGCTCCACGATCCCGAAAAGCTCGCCCAGATGTCGGCCCGGGCGGCCGAGTTGGGCAGGCGCGACGCGGACGAGAGACTGGTCGACATGGTGTTCGAGGCAGCGCGTGTCGGCGGTGTGGGCGGCGACCCGGCATGACGAGTTCGTCGACGGCCCCCCATGCGGGGGGCCCGGCACCCTCGGCCGGCCTTGGCCGGGTGCATTTCATTGGCATCGGCGGCGGCGGCATGTCGGGAATCGCTCGCATCATGGTCAGTCGCGGTGTTTCCGTGTCGGGCAGCGACGCGAAGGATTCCCGCGTGCTGGCGGCTCTTCGCGTGCTCGGCGCCGACGTGAATGTCGGCCACGACCCGAGGCATCTGGGTGATCTTGGAGCTGGCGACACGGTCGTCGTGTCTACCGCGATTCGGGCTGACAATCCAGAGCTCGTCGAGGCGCGGTCGCGGGGCTTGCGGGTGTTGCCTCGCGCGGCGGCACTCGCCGCGGTCATGGCCGGCCGCCGCGGTATCGCGGTCGCGGGCACGCACGGCAAGACGACGACGACGTCGATGCTCGCGCGGGCGTTCCAGCATTGCGGCGCCGATCCGTCCTTCGCGATCGGTGCCGACCTCAACGAACCCGGATCGAACGCGCACGACGGTGCCGGCGAGTTGTTCGTCGCCGAGGCCGACGAGAGCGACGAGAGCTTCTTGCTGCTGTCGCCGCACGCGGCGATCGTCACGAACATCGAGGCCGACCATCTCAACCATTACGACGGCCTCGAACAAATCCACGAGGCGTTCGAGAAATTCGCCGGCCGCATCGTGCCGGGCGGCTTTTTGGTGACCTGTGCCGACGACGCCGGCTCACGTCGCTTGGCGGCGGCGGCTCGCGCCGGCGGTATCGACGTCCGCACCTACGGAGAGGCGGCTGACGCCGACGTCCGGCTCGAAAACGTCGCGGTGGCAGGCGGCGGGTCGTCGTTTCGGGTGGTGGCGCACGGACGCCGGCTCGGCGAGGTGGCGCTGCGCGTACCCGGCCGGCACAACGCCCTCAATGCCACCGGAGCGATCGCGATCGGCCTCGGACTCGATGCGCCGTTCGGCGAGTTCGTCGCCGGCTTGGCGTCGTTCACGGGCGCGCGTCGACGTTTCGAGCCGAAAGGCGCGGTCGGCGGCATCCGGGTATTCGACGACTACGCCCATCACCCGACCGAGATCGCGGCCGTTCTTCGGGCGGCGCGCGACGTCGCGGGCAGCGGACGAGTGATCGTCGCGTTCCAAGCTCACCACTATTACCGGACGGCGGACTTCTGCGCCGAATTCGGGGAGGCGTTGGCGCTGGCCGACGACGTCGTGGTCATGGAGGTCTACGCGCCGGGCGAGACGTTGATCCCGGCCGGTACCGGCTCGGCCCTTGCCGCGGCGGTCACGTTGCCGCCGCGGCACGTGGTGTTCGAGCCGTCGTGGTCGGCGGTACCCGCGCATCTGGCGCTGCGCGCGCGCGCTGGCGACATCATCATGACGATCGGCGCCGGGGGAGACGTAGCGATGCTCGCGCCCGAGGTCATCGATGCCTTGCGCGCGAAGCGCGCGTGACGATGCCGCGAGCGCTTTCCGACCCTTCGAGTGGATCACGTTCAGGGGGGTAACTCGTCCCTTGCGACGTGTAGAGAACGCGCAAAGGACGAGTTTGCGTCGGTAGGGGCTAGCCGGATGGCGCCGCCAACTAAACACGCTTCATGCGCGACACGCCGGGGGCGTACGTTGACCGCTGAAGCGCTGGCCCCTACTCTCCTTGGCACTTTCAGGTTGACATAACTATAAGGGTCTACCTGAGGGTGAGGGTCTAACCGGGGGGCACCTGGACGGGCCTTCGTAGCACCGTCGGTGGTGGCTTCCCCGCACCATCGCCGCACGACTACAGCCGCCGGAATCGAGCCGGCCCGACGCAGGTCGGCGCCGTCCGACCGTCTCAGGGAAGGTAAGGCGAACGTCCGTGGCAGCACCGCAGAACTACCTCGCGGTCATCAAAGTCGTCGGCATCGGCGGTGGCGGGGTCAACGCCGTCAACCGGATGATCGAAGTAGGTCTCAAGGGCGTCGAGTTCATCGCGATCAACACTGATGCCCAAGCGCTACTGATGAGCGACGCCGACGTCAAGCTCGACGTCGGTCGCGAGCTCACTCGCGGGCTTGGCGCGGGCGCTGACCCAGAAGTCGGCCGGCAGGCCGCGGAAGACCACGCCGACGAAATCGAGGAGGTGCTCAAAGGCGCCGACATGGTGTTCGTCACCGCGGGTGAAGGCGGCGGAACCGGCACCGGCGGCGCACCCGTGGTCGCCCGCATTGCCCGGGGCCTCGGGGCGTTGACGATCGGCGTCGTTACCCGGCCGTTCAACTTCGAGGGACGCCGCCGGGCCGATCAGGCCGAGTCGGGCATCGAGGCGCTGCGCGACGAGGTTGACACGCTCATCGTGATTCCGAACGACCGGCTGCTGTCGATCAGCGATCGCAAGATCAGTGTGCTGGATGCGTTCAAATCTGCCGACCAGGTGCTGTTGCAAGGTGTGTCCGGCATCACGGATCTCATCACCACGCCCGGCCTGATCAACCTCGACTTCGCCGACGTCAAGTCGGTCATGGCGGGCGCTGGCTCGGCGCTCATGGGAATCGGCTCGGCTCGTGGCGAAGACCGCGCGGTCGCCGCGGCCGAAATGGCCATCTCGAGTCCGCTGCTCGAGGCCTCGATCGAAGGTGCTCACGGCGTGTTGCTCTCGGTGGCCGGCGGCTCCGACCTCGGGTTGTTTGAAATCAACGAAGCGGCGCAGCTGGTCGCTGAAGCCGCACACCCGGAGGCGAACATCATTTTCGGCGCGGTAATCGACGACGCTCTCGGCGACGAGGTGCGGGTCACCGTCATCGCCGCCGGCTTCGACGGAGGCGCTCCACGCCCGGCGCGCCAGGCGGCCCGCCGTGCGGTCGAACCGCCGCCCAAGCCCACAGACGACGTCGACCAAGCAATCAACATCAGCGCGCCCCCGCAGAGCGCCCCGCGACTCGACCCGAGGCCCGCGGCCAACGATGCTCCGCCAGCGCCACGCCAGCCGGTCACGCCGCGTCGCACGATCGTGTTCGACGACGACGCCGATGAACTCGACGTCCCCGACTTCTTGAAATAGGTGCTCTCGCTCGGAAGCCTCGGCGGGGGTGTGCGTTACGCCTATACCACCCGGCTCGGCGGCGTCAGCGCTTCGCCGTACGACGAGTTGAACCTCAGTCTCGACGTTGGCGACGATCCCGCGGCTGTGGCCGAGAATCGCCGTCGGGTGCTCGATCGCTTAGGGGTGTCGGCGTCGGTGTGGCTGAGGGCGCGGCACGGCGCCGACGTCGCCATCGTCGAGGGGCCCGTGACGCAGAATCCCGCGGTCGACGTGCTGGCGACGATGAAACCAGGCCTCGCGCTAGCCGCGCTGTCGGCCGATTGCGCGCTTGTCGTCCTCGCCGATGCGGTTGTCGGCGCGATCGCGGTAGCTCATTGCGGCCGGCCGGGCCTTGTCGCCGGCACCGTCGAGGCCGCGGTGGCCGCGATGCGCGAACTGGGCGCGAGCGAGATCAAGGCGGCTATCGGCCCGACGGTGTGCGGCTCGTGCTACGAGGTGCCGCGAGCGATGGCCGACAGCGTGTGCGCGGTCGTGCCCGAGGCGGCGGCCCGCTCGCGCCGAGGCACACCGGCGATCGACATCGCGGCGGGCATCGCGGCGCAGCTTGGCGCCCTCGACGTCGAGGTGGCACGCCGAGTCGGTGGCTGTTCGCTCGAAGACCCCGCGCTGTTTTCCTACCGGCGAGACGACGTCACCGGCCGCATGGCGGCGCTGGTCTGGCGTTCGTCGTGAGCCCGCTGTCGTAAGCCCGTTGTCATGAGCAGAGAAACCGAGATCGCCGCCAATCTCCGGCGCGTTCGCGCGCGCATCGACGCGGCGTGCGCGACCGCCGGCCGATCGCCGTCCGAGATCACCCTGATCGCCGTCACGAAGACGTTTCCTTCGTCGGACGTCGAAATTCTTGCCGGCCTCGGCATCGGCGACGTCGGCGAGAACCGAGACCAGGAAGCCGCCGAGAAGGTCGCCGAGTTGACTACGCGCTGGGGCGAACCTGCGCAGCGGCGGCTGCGCTGGCATTTCGTCGGCGCGCTGCAGACCAACAAGGCCAACTCGGCGGTGCGGTACGCGAGCATGGTGCATTCGGTCGACCGGCTGCGGCTGGTGCATTCGCTGCGCCGGGCGGTGTCGCGTCGGCCGAGTTTCTTGCCACCGCTGCGTTGCCTCGTGCAAGTCGATCTCGACGACGTTCGGCGTCTCGAGCGATCAGGCGCGGCACCCGGCGATGTTTCGGCGATCGCCGACGCGATCGCCGCGTCGTCCGGCCTCGAACTCGCGGGGGTGATGGCCGTGGCACCGCTTCGAGCCGACCCGGTCGCCGCGTTCGCGAGACTGGCCGAAGTCGCGTCGCGGGTGCGGCATGACCACCCGGGCGCGACGGCGATCTCCGCTGGCATGAGCGCCGACCTGGAGGCGGCGATCCAAGCGGGGGCGACTCATCTGCGTGTCGGAGCCGCGTTGCTCGGCTCGCGGCCAAAGCCCGGATAGGCTCCCAACGAGGTACGACTCGGATGCAACAACCGCTGCATCCGCGCGAAGACGAGGAGACGCATCGATGGCCTTCATGCGTAAGGCGGCCGTCTACCTCGGCCTGGTCGAGGACGACGAGGAGCAATACGACGAGTACGACGAGTACGAGGCGGCTCCCGCTCATCACGGCCGCCGGGGTCCGGCCGTCCACGACACCGCGGTCGATCTCGATTACGGGCGTGGTGCCGACGGTCGCCGCGGCGGCGACGCGCGCCACGACGTCCGTGATCCCCGGGATCGCGGCGGTAGCGCCTACCCGGCGAGCCGGTCGAGTTTGGCAACCGCGCCGGCGGTCGCGCCGTCACGGCTCGGCGAGCCAGACACCGTCCGGGTGACGACGCTGCACCCGCGCACGTACAACGAGGCCCGAGCCATCGGCGAGCACTTCCGCGAAGGCACGCCTGTCATCATGAACCTCACCGAGATGGACGACGCCGACGCAAAGCGGCTCGTCGACTTCGCCGCTGGTCTCATCTTCGGTCTTCGTGGCAGCATCGATAGGGTGACCAGCAAGGTCTTCCTGTTGTCGCCGCACAATGTCGAGGTGACCGCGGAAGACAAGCAGAGGCTCGCCGAAGGCGGGTTCTTCAACCAAAGCTAAGTCGGAGTCGATCGGGTCTAGGGCGGCCGAACCTCGTGTCCATCTTCTGGCAGGTCGTCTACGACGTGATCCTGGCCTTCATCGTGGTGATGATCGTCAGGCTGATCTTCGACTATGTGCAAATGTTTGCTCGCGAGTGGCGTCCGCGCGGTGGCGTCCTCGTCGTCCTCGAGATTTGCTATTCGATCACCGATCCGCCGATCCGCTATTTGCGGGGAGTTATTCCGGCGCTGCGAATTGGTCGTGTCGGCCTCGACATGGCCTGGATCACGCTGTTCCTCGCGGCGATCATCCTGCGCTCGGTGGTGGGTTCTCTATGATCAACGACGACAACGATCAGTCCCGTGATGCCGACCCCAACGACGAGGTGACCCGATGCCGCTGACCGCTGAGGACGTGAAGAACAAGCAGTTCACGCCCACCCGCTTCAAGGGCGGTTACGACGAGAAAGAGGTCGACGACTTCCTCGATGAGGTCGAGGCCGAACTCACTCGCCTGTACCGCGAGAACGCCGACCTGCGCGCCCGGCTGCAGATGGCCGAGCAAAGCGCCCGTCAAGCGGCGGCCGCGCGCGGGCCCGAGGGCGCCGCGGCCCCGGCACCCGCACCGGCCGCGGCGGCACCCCCGGCACCCGCACCCCCGGAACCCGCGCCCGGCGAGTCGGGTCAGCAGGCCGCGATGCGTGTGCTCGCCATGGCGCAGAAGACTGCCGACGAGACGATCGCCGACGCTCGACGCGACGCCGACAAGATGCTTGCCGACGCCCGCACTAAGGCCGACCAGTTGGAGCGCGAGACGCACGAGAAGCACCGCGCGGTGGTCGGAAACCTCGACGCCGAGCGCGACCGGCTCGAGCGCGAAGTCGAAGGCTTGCGCGCGTTCGAGCGCGAATACCGAGCGCGACTCAAGGCCTACCTCGAAGGTCAACTTCGAGACCTAGAAGGGCGAGGCGACGGTGTGGCGCCACGGCCAGCGCCGGCCGCCGCGACCCCGGGCACCGGCGCCTCGGCGAGCGCCGGGCAGCCCGGTCGGCCTCCAGCGGCAGGGCCTTCCGCCCCGCCGTCCCCGAGTGGTGCTCCCGGATCGGCCGGTTCGCCGCCCGCACCGCCCGCGCCCCCGGCCGTTGCGCCGCCCCAGGCGCCGGCACGGCCGGCAAGCCCGTTCGCCCCGGTGTCGGCCCCGCCGGTGCCGGGCGCTCCCGGTGGGGGTGGCCCGTCGCCACACGGTGGTCCGCATGGTGGGCAGGCACATCCCGACACACCCGGGGGTCCGCCGCGCCAGGCGCCAGCGGGTGGTTTCGAGGTCGATGAGGGCCCCGAGGTCCCGCCCTCGCATGGGTAGCCGGGCCGACAGCGCGAGACGTACCTGACATGATCGTCATCAAACTTGCCGGCGCCGCCGTATTCATTGCCGCCGTGCTGGTCGGAGTCGGCTTGCTCGCGACCAAGCCGGGCCTGTACTACGTCGCGATCGCGTTGTCGGGCGCGGCGTTGCTGACGGTGCTGCTCTCGGCCTTGCCGTGGCGGCGCCGTCCGCCGCGTTATCCCTGACGTCGACTCGCGGTCCGTGACGCGGACGCGTTACGCGGTCGGGTTACGGCGAAACGGGTCTCGTGCGGGTGGCGCCGCTAGTGACAGTCGCGTGCCGTCCATCGACAGGCCGGTCAGGGCCAAGACGCGAGCGAGGATCGACGCGGTCGTTTCGCCGCAGGCGACGCCGTCCGCCGTCACCATGGCGCGGTAGATCGTCGCGTAGTGCTTGACCGGCGTGTTGTAGCTCCAGTCGACCGAGCCGAGGTGCATCGCGTGGCCACGCGTGCCGCCTGGACCGTCGAACGCGCCGCTCCACACCTGGATGCCGGCCGGTCCGGCCGCGAAGTTTCCGCCGTTACCGACGTCGTTCGCTCGGGCGGCCGCGATCAGCTCACGGGTTTCGCGTTCGGGAAGCACGAGCGCCGGTCGGATCTGGCTCGCCAAAGCCGGGACGGCGACCGCACCTGGCCGAAGCTTCACGCTGGTGATCGGCGGCTGGCCGAAATAGGGTGCCGCAGCCACGTCGACCTCCACAGTTGACTGGTGTGCCCGCACGGTTGCTCCCCAGAAGGCCCCTCGAAAGACTGGACACCTCGAATGGTTCGGCGCAGTCAAGGTGAGGAGTCTGTCCGCCTCCGCTGTGAGATGGATCGGCTCGCGCGACCCCTCACCTTGACTGCGCCGAACGGGTGTTTCCTTCGCCATGATTAGTTTTGCGCGATGATGCCTGGGTTTATTCGGAAAAAGAGCGCTGTATGTCCGGATCAGTTGAAATTCACGAGGACGCCGACACCGGTTCGGCCGCTGCCGGTTCACCGGCCACTGAGAACTTGCGCGGAACCAGCACGGCAAGCAGCAGGGCGGTGACGATGGCGGCGATGAGCAAGCCCACGAAAACGCCATGCGTCGAGGCGTGCACGGCGGCACGCAAGTAGTCGACGTCGGCACTGGGGTGGTCACCGGTAAACATGCGGCTGATCCCGTCGACCGTCTTCGGCAGGCCGCTGCGCAGCTCGGGCGGCGCCGACTCGAGCCGATGCAAGAGCACAGAGTTGGTGATCGCGCCGAAGACGGCTGCACCGATGCTTTGGCCGAGGAACCTGGAGAAGATGACTCCGCCGGTGACGACGCCTCGCTGCGACCAGCCGACGGTCGACTGAAGTCCGACGATGAGCGAGGTCATGATCAGGCCGAGCCCGGCACCCATCAACGCGCTGGCGAGAACCGGTTGCCAGACTCCCGCGGTTTCTGCGGTGGCCGAGTAGATAACACCCGCCACCACGCAAAGCACCGCCCCGACGAGTGCCGTGTCACGAAATCCGATTCGCAGGTACATCCGGCTGGCGAACGCCGATGCCACCGGCCACGTAACGCTCATCGCCGCCAGCACGAATCCGGCCGACACGGCGTCGAGCCCGAGCACCGATTGCGCCCACGTCGGCAGGAAGGTCGACACACCGATCACCAAAAGCCCGGCGACCGCAGTTGCGGCGCAGGTGCCGCCGGTAAGCCGTCGTCCCCAAAGCCACGACGGCATGATCGGCTCGGCGGCACCTCGCTCGACGACCACGGCGATCAATCCCGCGATCACGGCACCGGCGAAGACCGCGAGGCTCGGCAACGACGTCCACGCCCACGCCGTGCCGCCTTGTAGCAGCCCGAAGATGAGCAGGCCGGCGGAGGCGAGCAAGAGCATCGACCCGGCGTAGTCGATCCGGTGACTGCGCCGCACGACCCGTTCGTGGAAGTTGGCGGCGATGAGGGCGAGTGCCACCGCACCGATGGGCAGGTTCACGATGAAGATCCACCGCCAGCTCACGAACTCCGCGAAAACGCCGCCGATGGCCGGGGCGATCACGCCCGCGACGCCCCAGACGCTCGAGAGCCAGCCCTGAACTCGCCCGCGTTCGCGGACGTCGTAGAGGTCGCCCGCGATGGTGTTGACGGTGGCGCCGATCGATCCGGCCCCCAGGCCCTGCAGCCCGCGAAACAAGATCAGCGACACCATGTTCCAGGCAGCGGCGGATAGCGCCGAGCCGACGAGAAACACCACGATGCCGAACAGCAAGACCGGCTTGCGCCCGAAGAGGTCTGCCAGCTTGCCGTAGACAGGGATCGTGACAGTCTGCGCGAGCAGGTAAATCGAGAACACCCAGCCCACGAGCGAAAACCCGCCGAGATCGCCGACGACCTGCGGGATCGCGGTGGCCACGATCGTGGTGTCCATGGCGACGAGCGCCATGGTGAGCATCAGCGCGACCAGGACGCGACTGCGCCGATCGGGCTGATCGCTGGTCGTCACCTCAAGCACCGGCCGCGCGTAACCACACGGTGAGGCCGAGATCGTCGTCACGATGTGGTTTGACGTCCGCGTTCGGCCGGCCCTCGATGGCGTTCACGGCTAGAACATCACTGGCGATAGCGGTGCCGTGCTCCCGAATCGCGGCGGCGAGGGTTTCGTCGTCCGGCTGCCACCAAAGCTCGATGCGGTCGGTGATGTCGAGGCCGCTGTTCTTGCGCGCTTCCTGGACGAAGCGAATCACCTCGCGAGCCAGGCCCGCACTGCGCAACTCGTCGGTCAGTTCGAGGTCGAGCGCGACGGAGATTCCGGCGTCGTTGGCGACGGCCCAGCCGAGCGTCGGGGTCTCCGTAACGATGAGCTCGTCGGCCGAAAGTTCGATGGTCTCGCCGTCGACGCTGACGGACGCCGACCCGCGCGCGGCCAGGCCGGCGGCCAACGCCGCATGGTCGGACGACGCGATCGCGCCGGCCACGGCTTGGGTGTTCTTGCCGAAGCGCTTGCCGAGCGCGCGAAAGTTCGGCTTCACCACGGTTTCGACGACGGCCAGCCCTCCAACGGCGTCGTCGGGGACCACCTCGCGCACGTTGAGCTCGTCGGTGACCTGGTTCTTGAGCTCGTCGGGCAGGTCGCGCCAGCCTGGCGTGTGCACCAGGGCGCGTCCGAGCGGCTGGCGGGTGCGCACCTTCGACTCGGCTCGGGCCGCCCGGCCCAGCTCGACGAGGCGACGCACGAGCGCCATCTGCTCGGAGAGCCGGACGTCGATCAGCGCGTCGTCGGCGTTGGGCCAGTCGCGAAGGTGCACGGAGTCGGGGGCGCCGGGTCGCATCTTCGTGACCAGCCGGTCGTGCACTTCGTCGGTGATGAACGGCGTGAACGGTGCCATCACCAGCGTGAGAGTTTCGAGGCATTCGTACAGCGTGTGGAGCGCGGCGGGTTCGCCGTCCCAGAAACGACGACGCGACCGCCGGACGTACCAGTTGGAAAGGTCGTCGATGAACTGGGCGAGGCGTCGTCCGGCTCGTGCGGAGTCGAAGTTCTCGAGCGCGTCGTCGACTTCGCGCACGGTCGAATGCAATTCGGACAGCGCCCAGCGGTCGAGCAGCGGCCGCTCGGTTGCGGCGGGAGCGTCGCCGGGTGTCCAGTTGCTCGCGTTCGCGTAGAGCACGAAGAACGACGCGGTGTTCCAGTAGGTGAGCAGCACTTTGCGCACGACTTCTTCGAGCGCTTCGTCGCCGATGCGTCGCGCCGCCCACGGGGAGCCGCCGGCGAGCATGAACCAGCGAAGCGCGTCGGCGCTGTGCTTTTCCATCAGGGGGATCGGTTCGAGGATGTTGCCGAGGTGTTTGCTCATCTTGCGGCCGTCCTCGGCCAGAATGTGCCCCAGACACAGCACGTTTCGGTACGACGACTGGTCGAATACCAGCGTGCCGACCGCCATCAACGTGTAGAACCAGCCACGCGTCTGGTCGATCGCCTCGCAGATGAAATCTGCCGGATACGAACGCTCGAATTCGTCGTTGCCGAGGTAGGGGTAGCCGAATTGCGCGAACGGCATCGACCCGCTGTCGTACCACGCGTCGATCACCTCGGGCACCCTTCTCATGACCGAGCCGCATTGCTTGCAGTCGAAGGAAATATCGTCGATGTACGGTCGGTGCGGATCGAGGTCAGACAGATCGCGGCCGGCCAGCTCGCCGAGTTCGGCGCGCGAGCCGACGCAGGTGAGGTGCCCGTTTTCGCAGCGCCACAACGGAAGTGGCGTGCCCCAATAGCGGTTGCGCGAGAGTGCCCAGTCGATGTTGTTGCGCAACCAGTCGCCATAACGACCGTGCTTGATGGTCTCCGGATACCAATTGGTCTTTTCGTTCTCGCGCACTAGCGCTTCTTTGATCGCGGTCGTGCGGATGTACCAGCTCGGCAGTGCGTAATACAGCAGCGCGGTGTCGCAGCGCCAGCAGTGCGGATAGCTGTGCTCGTACATCTTCAGCCGGTAAAGCAGCCCACGGTCGCGCAGATCTTCGACCAGCGCTTTGTCTGCCGTCTTGAAGAACACCCCGCCAACAAGGGGCAAATTTTCATCGAACGTGCCGTCGGGACGCACCGGATTGACAACCGGCAGCCCGTACGCGCGGCTGACCGCGAGGTCGTCGGCGCCGAACGCCGGCGCCTGGTGCACGAGGCCGGTGCCGTCTTCGGTGGTGACGTAATCGGCCAGGACGACGTAGTGCGCCCTTTCGCCGTTGAAATCGAGCAGCTCGAACGGGCGCTGGTAGGTCCAGTGCTCCATCTCGCGCCCGGTAAAGCGCGCGGTGATTTCGTAGTCTCGCGAGCCGACCACACCGGCCACTAGCGGTTCGGCCACCACCAGCGTTTCGGCCGCCCCCTCGTCGTCCGACAGCCGGACGGCGACGTAACGGACGTCGGGGTGGACGGCGACGGCCGTGTTGCTGACGAGGGTCCACGGGGTCGTCGTCCAGACCAACAGTGCCGCCTGCCCGGCAAGGGGGCCACTCGTGAGCGGGAAGCGCACGTAGACGCTGGGGTCGGTGACGTTCAAGTAGCCGAGCGCGACCTCGTGGTCGGAAAGAGCTGTGCCGCAACGCGGGCAGTACGGCGCGACCCGGTGGTCTTGCACGAGCAAGCCCTTGTCGAAAATCTGCTTGAGCGACCACCACACGCTCTCGACGTAGCTGGTGTCCATGGTGCGGTAGGCCTTCGACAAGTCGACCCAGTAGCCCATGCGCTCGGTCAGCTGCTCGAACGCGTCGACATGCCGCTCGACCGACTCGCGGCATTTCGCGTTGAACTCCGCGATGCCGTAGGCCTCGATGTCTTTCTTGCCGGTGAAGCCAAGCTCCTTTTCGACCTGCAACTCGACGGGCAGGCCATGGCAGTCCCAGCCCGCCTTACGCGGGACGTGGAAGCCCTTCATGGTCTTGAACCGCGGGAAGAGATCCTTGAACACCCGTGCCTCGACGTGGTGGGTGCCGGGCATACCGTTCGCGGTCGGCGGGCCCTCGTAAAAGGTCCATTGAGGGCGCCCTTCGCTTTGCGCGAGCGAGCGATCGAAGACCTTGGAGTCGTGCCAGCGCCGCAGCACCTCGTGTTCGAGAGCGGGCAGGTCGACCTGCGTCGGGAGCGGGGGGAAGGGCACCGGTAAACCTCCGTCAGCGACGTGTGTGTGTCGGACGAAGGGACGACGCCAGCCGGCTTCCCGGCGGCCCCGCGGTACCACCCTTCTTGGACCGGCGGTGCCGATCCCTCTCTGGTTTCGCGCGGCCGGATCTACTAGGCGTGGCAACGCTGTTCTGCCGGCGGCTCCGGGGTGATCTTCACCGCACGCACCGCCCCCGGGCTCGCACCGTCCCCGGGTCGCTTGGGCTTGCGTGCGCGGTTACTTGTCCCCATCGACACCGTGCGCGGGTCGTAAGTCTACGGCAGCGAGCACGTCGCGCCGCCGTTGCGAGACGATCGCGAGTTGCGGACCCGAGGAACGCCCGTGCGCATAGGCTGGCGAAGATGAGCGTCGGCGACGGTGTGACGGTCGCGATTCGAGTGAGCCCGTCCTCGGCACGGACGGCGGTCGGCGGATGTCGCGGCGACGCTTTGATCGTGCGAGTGACCGAGGCCGCGGTCGACGGCAGGGCCACCGAAGCGGCGCTGGTCGCGCTGGCTAAAGCCTTGGGCGTACCACGGCGCGACGTGCGCTTGCGCGGTGGAGCGACGTCTCGCGACAAGATCGTAGCGATCGCTACCGCGCAAGGCGATGTGCTGGCTCGGCTCGCCGCGCTACGCCTCGGCGTCGGGGGGAATTTGGCGGGTCGGCAACGCCCGTCGTAGGCCCCCAGTGTGAGATACGTTGTCCGCGATTGCGCCCGGTGACTCAGCGGAACAAAAAGCACGGCGCGCCTGGTTGCCGAGCGCGAGATCGAGACCTATCCTCGCCTGACCGATCCGTGATCATGATCGAGGGCGTTCGAGGGAGCCGGACATGCCAGCACAACGCCGCGGTGGCGTGACACAGCGCGTCCCGACTCGGGCATCGAGTCAAGCATCGGACCGGGCATCAAATCGCGCAGCCGATCGAGCAGCTAATCGAGCACTGCCGAAGCCCTCCGCGTCGACCGCACGTTCGTC
>JBDZVM010000007.1:0-75133 GCA_040255675.1 Actinomycetales bacterium
CCGATCGACATCACGGTGGCCCCGGCAAGCGCGGCGAGCGTGCCAAGCGCGGTGGCAAAAGCGGTGAGAGCGATCCGAAGAGTGTCGGACCTGCCACCCACGAGCGCGATTCGAGCAATCCGGACGACGGCTGTCACGCCGCGCCGTCCGTTCTCATAGTTTCTGTCGGCGGGTCGAGCTGGCCGTCACGCATGACGACCTCGCGATCGGCATACGCGGCCACTGTCGCGTCGTGCGTGACGAGGACGACCGCTGTTTCGTCGTCGCGGGCGATGCGGACGATTTCGCTGAGTACCGCCTCGCTGGTCAGCGAATCGAGGGCACCGGTTGGCTCGTCGGCGAACAACACCCTGGGCGATGTCACCATCGCGCGCGCGAGCGCGATCCGCTGCTGCTGACCTCCGGATACTTGACCGGGCCGTTTGCCCGCGACCTCGGCGACCCCAAACCGGCCGAGCAGGTCATGTGCCGCGGCAAAAGCCTCGCGCCGAGAAGTGCGCGAAAGCAGTAGCGGCAGCGCGACATTTTCTTCGGCCGTGAGCTCGGGCACCAGCTGACCGAACTGGAAGACCACGCCGAACGGACCTCGGCGCAACTTCGAGCGTTGCGCTTCCGCCAAATCGCCGAGCCGCGTACCGAAGACGACGTCACCCGTTTGGGGCCGCAAAATGCCTGCCAGGCAAAGCAATAGCGTCGACTTTCCCGAACCCGAGGCACCCGTGATAGCGAGCAACTCTCCAGGCTCGACGTCGACGCTCACACCGCGCAGCGCGGTGGCAGTGCCGTAGGTGAATGTCAGTGAACGGGCGGAAAGAACAGGCGTCATCGGCGTTCCTTCGCGACTGAGGTGGCGAGCATTTCGTCGCGCAACTGGTCAGCGCGCGCCAAAGCGGTGTCGATCCATCGCAAGTCGGCGTCGAGATGAGCGATCGCGTAATCGGCGGCAAGCACCTGCGCGAGCGGCGCTTTGCGCGCCAACTTCAGTTTGGTGAATTCACGCATGCGTGCCATATGGGCCTGGCGCTGGCGGCGCAAATAATCCTTCGACGTCTCGCCCGTATCGTCGACGAGTAACGCCACCGCGACCTTGGTGAACAGCGCATTTGCCACGTGCGGCACAGGAGGCTCGACCTCCGCGAGCCACGCGAGCAAAGCGCGCCGTCCGGCTGAGGTCAGCGCGTACGACGTGCGGTCAGGCCCGCCGACCCGGCCACCGGCCGAGGCTTTGACGAGACCGTCGCGCGCGAGTTTGTCGAGCGCCGCGTACACCTGCCCGAAGGCGAGTGGTCGAGCCTGCGCGAACGTCGCGTCGTGGTCGCGCTTGAGGTCGTACCCGTGCCGCTCTCCTTGCGAGAGCAAGCCGAGGACGACGTGTGTCGTGGACATGCTGGCAACTATTCACTACATGAATAGATGCGTCAAGCGCTCCGCGAATGGAAAATCCGCGCGTCGCGCGAGACCTCGCCTTTACTTGCGGGGAACGCCATCGGGAATTCGCGGTTGGCCGTAATACGCGGCGGGTCCGTGCTTTCTACTGAAGTGGCGCGTTAACAGCGCGTCACCGATCGCCGACGTGTCGGCCGCGATGGCCAGTGTCTGCAACGCCATCGCGGCGACGAGCTCGAGCGCGGTCGCGTTCGTCACCGCTTCCGTTGGATCGGCACCCCACACGAAGGGCCCGTGCGATTGCACGAGCACGGCCGGCATGCGCAGCGGCTCGATGGCTAGCGACTCGATTGACTGCGCGACGACCTCGCCCGTCTGGCGCTCGTAGTCATCGCTGATCTCGTATTCGCTCAGCGGCCGGGTCACCGGGACGGGCCCGGCGAAGTGATCGGCGTGCGTCGTACCGAGGCAGGGAATCGCTCGCCCGGCTTGCGCCCACGCCGAAGCGCAACGCGAGTGGGTGTGGACGATCGCGCCGATACCGGCGAGCTTTTGATACAAGACGAGGTGCGTAGGCGTGTCGGACGACGGCCGCATCGATCCCTCGACTACCGCGCCGTCGCTCAACCTGACAACCACCATGTGCTCCGCGGTGGCCCTCGCGCACGAGACTCCGCTGGCCTTGATCGCCATAACGCCTCGGCCTAGGTCGACACCACTCGCGTTGCCGAAGGACAAATCGACCAAGCCGTTCTCGGCGAGGGCGCGATTGGCGGCAGCGACCCGCTCCCGTAGTTCGGTTAGCGGCACTGGCACCTCCGGCGCGGCAGCTCGTGTCTTAACGCGGTAGTTAGCCTCTTGACGTCAGCATACGCATGCCTACACTCGTTTGCAGTCCGGTGACTCGCTTCGCCGTCCGAAGCGATCCGCCTTCCTCGATCGGCACGGTCTGACTGTTTTTGTCCACTTCGAGCATCTTGCGGAATTAGGCAGAAGGGGATCCTGATGAGGCGAAAAGGCTGGTCTATGGCCTGGCGAGCCGGCGCCCTGGGCGCCGTGGCGGCGTTGGCCTTAGGTGCCTGCACGAGCAGCAACAAGAGCAACAACAACTCGACCTCGGGCGCGCCCAACACGGGCTCGACCTCGCAGACCGTCGCGGCCGCGAACGTTCCGACCGGTGCGCAGTTCTGCAAGGGCACGAAGATCGTGTTCTTCCCGGGTGGCACCGCCGGCGGCGGTTTCGAAACCGTGGTCTACAACGGCGCCAAGGCCGCCGCGGCCGAACTCGGAGCTGACGTCACCTACCAGTGGTCCGACTGGGACCCGAACAAGATGATCACTCAGTTCCAGCAGGCAATGGCCACCAAGCCCGACGGTATCGCGATCATGGGTCACCCCGGTGATTCGGCCTTCGACCCCTTGATCCAGCAAGCCGAAAGCGACGGCATCGTCGTCACGGTAATGAACACCGAACTACCGCAAGCCGAGGCGCAGTACGCGAGCCAAGGCATGGGCTACGCCGGCGCGACCCTTTACGACGCCGGCGCGGCATTGGCCAACGAGGCGATCAAGCGCGGCAACCTGCAAAAGGGCAGCCGAGTGTTCGTCTGGGGTCTGCTGTCGCAACCGGGCCGAGGCGAGCGCACCAAGGGCATCGTCGACACGCTGAAGAAGGCGGGCATGACGGTCGACTATCTCGAGATCAGCGACGCCGCGAATGCCGACCCGTCAGCAGGTGTGCCGATCTTCACCGGGTATGTCTCTAAGCACCCTGACGTCAAGGCGATCTTCATCGACCACGGAAACCTGACCTCGACCATCCCGACCTACATGAAGGCGGCAAACCTTAAGCCGGGCTCGATCTACGCCGCCGGCTTCGACATGTCACCCGCGACTGTCCAGGGCATCCAGGATGGCTACATCAACCTCGTAATTGACCAGCAGGAATGGTTGCAGGGCTACTTCGGCATCGAGCAACTGTGCCTGGCTCATCAGTACGGGTTCAGCGGCCTGCGGATCGACACGGGCGGCGGGTTCGTCGACAAGTCCAACATTGACAAGATCGCGCCTCTCGTGAAGCAGCAGATCCGGTGACGTTTCGAGAAACAGAGATGCGGGATCGGGTGGCCGACGAGCACGACGCTCGTCGGCCACCCGACTCCGACGCGGACGGCGCACAGCCTGCCGGCAGCGAAGCGGTGCTCGAATTGCGGCACGTGTCGAAGTCTTTCGGCGGCGTTCACGCGTTGCATGACGTGAGCCTCCGCCTCGACGCGGGCCAAGTACTGGGTCTGCTCGGTGACAACGGCGCCGGAAAGTCGACGCTCATCAAAATCATCACCGGTTACCACCGCCCCGACACCGGCGAAATCCTGTTCCGCGGCCGCAAGGTCGACGACCTGACGGTACGCAAAGCGCGGGCGCTCGGAGTCGAGACCGTCTACCAGGAGCGCGCACTGGCGGAACAACAATCGCTGTGGCGCAACATCTTCATGGGTCGGCCGCTCACCCGCATGGGCGGGGTTCTCGACGTCCGCAAAATGCGTCGGGTCACCGCCGAACTGATGCGTGAATCGATGGGATTCACGTCGGCGATCCTCACTCCCGATACGCCCGTCACCGGGTTGTCCGGCGGCGAACGTCAAGGGCTCGCGATCGTGCGGGCGCTGCACTTCGAAGCTGAACTCATCATTCTCGACGAACCGACCATGGGGCTGTCGCTGAGTGAAACCGAGAAGACTCTCGACTTCGTGCGTGACATCAAGAAAGCGGGGAAATCGGCAATCTTCATCGACCACAACCTCTTCCACGTATATTCGGTCGCCGACCGCATCGTGATCGTCGACCGCGGCACCATTGCGGGCGAGTTCCCCACCAGTCGCTATTCCTTGGACGAACTCACCTCGATCATGCGGCAGGTCGCCGCGACGGGCCGATACGTCGAACCCGAACGCGCGGCCGGAGGCAGTTCGTGAGCACTGTCGTCGAACGCACTCTGCCGCCGCGCACGCAACCGAGGCGTTGGAAAGCCCGCGCTTTCGCGACGAGGTGGGCCTCGCAGATCGGCATCACGAGCGCATTCGTGTTGGTGTGGCTGATTTTCACGATCCTCGCGCCAGCGACTTTCTTGCACGGCCGCATCTACGCTTCCTTCGCCCAAACCGTTCCGTACTTCGGGTTGATTGCGCTCGGCCTGACGATGCTCATCGTCGCCGGCGACATCGACCTGTCCTTCTCGTCCGTTTACGCGTTAGGCATGGTCGGCTACATAGGCGTCGAACACACCACGCACAACGTCACGCTCGGCGTCTTGGCGGCGCTCGTGGTTGGCGTGCTGGCCGGCCTCGTCAACGGCTTTTTCGTCGCCGTCATCGGCATTCCCGCCCTGGTGGTCACGATCGGCACGCAATTCCTGTACCGAGGCCTCACCCTCGTGCTCGTCGACGGCAAGAGCTACACGTTGATCGAGACAACTCGCACCACCATGGCGCGGTTGCTCGTCGGCCGTTGGTTCGGCATACCGATGCAGTTCGTGTGGTTCGTCGTTTTGACCATCGGCGCCTGGTTACTCATGTACCGGCACCGCCTCGGCCAGAACGCGCACGTCATCGGCGATAATTCGCAAGCCGCCGGGCTGATGGGTATTCCGATCATGCGCACCCGCATGATTTTGTTCGTACTTACCGGCGCCGTCGCCGCGCTTGCGGGCGTGATGAACAGCTTTCAGGTGTTCAACTTCTACCCGGCGCAGGGGGCTGGCTACCTCTTGCCAGCGCTCGCCGCCGTTTTCGTCGGCGGCACATCGGTATTTGGTGGCCGCGGAACGATGTGGGGAACCTTCATCGGCGCGTTTTTGATCGGCGGCATCGAGGCGGGAATCGTAGCTGTCGGCATGAAGGATTTCTACACTCAGCTGATTTACGGGGCCATCATCCTGGGCGCGATCACAGTACACGCCCTACTGCAACGAAGGTTCGTCAGATGACCGCGGAGCTGTGGTTTCTCACCGGTAGCCAACACCTGTACGGCGAAGAGGTTCTGCGAAAGGTCGAGGAGCAGTCGGCTCAGATCGCCGCGCATCTCGACACCTCAGACCAGGTGCCAGTTCCGGTTCGGGCGCGCCCCGTACTGACGACCGCCGATGCCATCCGTAGGGTGTGCCTGGACGCAAACGCCGACGACCGCTGTATCGGCGTCATCACCTGGATGCACACCTTCTCGCCGGCGAAGATGTGGATCGGCGGGCTCACGGCCTTGCAAAAGCCGCTGCTGCATTTGCATACGCAGCACAACGCGGCGTTGCCCTGGGCCGACATCGACATGAATTTCATGAACCTCAACCAGTCTGCCCACGGCGACCGCGAGTTCGGTTACATCGCCACCCGCATGCGCCATCGCCGAAAGGTTGTGGTCGGTCATTGGGCAGACGCCGGTGTACAGCACCGCATCGGTGTCTGGGCGCGGGCCGCACTGGGCTGGCGCGAGGCGCAACGGCTGAGCATCGCGCGTTTCGGCGACAACATGCGCGAGGTCGCCGTCACGGAGGGCGACAAGGTCGAGGCGCAAATCCGCCTCGGCTTTTCGGTGAACGGGTACGGCGTCAGCGATCTCGCCACTCGGGTGCATCAGACAGCCGACGACGCGGTCGACGCCCTGGTGAAGGAGTACGAGCACGATTACGTCGTGGTCCCGCGGTTGCGCGAGGGTGGCGAGCGGCACGAGTCGTTGCGAGACGCGGCGCGCATCGAACTCGCGCTGCGCGACTTTCTCGACGACGTCGGAGCGATGGCGTTCACCGACACGTTCGAAGACCTCGCGACCTTGCCGCAACTGCCCGGGATCGCGGTACAACGCCTGATGGCCGACGGCTACGGCTTCGGCGCTGAGGGCGACTGGAAGACCGCGGCGCTCGTACGTCTCGTCAAGGTTATGAGCCAAGGCCTTCCCGGCGGCACTTCGTTCATGGAGGACTACACCTATAACTTCGGCGCGGAGCATCCGCAAATCCTCGGCGCGCACATGCTCGAGGTATGTCCGTCGATCGCGTCCGAAAGGCCGACGTGCGAAATACACCCACTCTCTATAGGCGGGCGCTCCGACCCCGTGCGGCTGGTGTTCACCGCGCCACCCGGCCCGGGGCTGACGGTCGGCCTCATCGATCTGGGTACGCGGTTGCGGCTCGTGACAAACGAAGTCGACGTCGTCGCCCCGGAGGCTGAGCTACCCCGCCTTCCTGTCGCGCGAGCCGTGTGGGTGCCACGCCCCGACCTCGCGACTGCCGCTGAGGCTTGGCTGCTCGCCGGCGGGCCGCACCACACCTGTTTCACACAAGCACTCGATATCGAAACGCTCGATGATTTCGCTGAAATTGCCGGCATTGAGCTTGTGACGATCGACGCCGACACCACCACACGCGGCTTGCGACGAGAATTGCGCTGCACCGACGCCTGCCACCACATGTCGGGTTTCTGACGGCGCCGCGCCCCTCCACGAGCTGGCGGACGCGCTGCCGCCGCGCGCCACCGACGTCGCGGCCTCTTCATCGCCGGTGCTACATCGGTACGTTCGCCGGCGGGCCGGACGAATCTCGGACCACCAAGCGAGGTTGCAACACCGTCGTAGTTTTCTGTCCCGTGCCGTCGGGTTCGTCAAGCGCGAGCATGAGCGCCTGCTCGACCATCTCTCGCACCGGCATGCGTACCGTCGTCAAAGCCGGAACAGTGAACGCCGCGAATGGGATGTCGTCGAATCCGGCGACGGAAAGCTGATCGGGCACGCGCAAACCTCGTCGGTGCGCCGCGTGCAACAGGCCAATAGCGAGGACGTCGGTCGCGGCGACGACCGCGGTGGGTGGCTCGGGGAGCGCCAGGAGTCGTTCGAGAGCGGCGACGCCACTCGCGGGGTCGTTCGTGTCGCGCTGGATGTAGCCTTCGCGCAACGGTTCGGGCCGCTTCGCGAGACAGTGCACGAATGCCTCTTCGCGTTCTTTGATATCGCCGAGTTGGCGCCCGCCGACGAACGCGATACGCCGATGACCTAGCCCGGTGAGATGGCTGACAACCGCTTGAATGCCGGCTCGGTTGTCGACTCCGACCGACGCCACGCCGCTTGTCACGGTGCCTTGCCACAGCGTGACGACCGGCACGTGCGCCCCGGCGAGGTCGAGAAGAAAGCGGGGTTGGTCGCCCATGTCGCCGAGCACGATGAGCGCGTCGCAGTGCCGTGCTTCGAGCACGCCCCAAAGAGTGATCGCTTCGTCTGCCCGCGCGTGCGCGTGACCGAGGACGACGTTGTAGCCGCGACGGCTGGCCGCCGTCGTTACGGCTTCGACGGCACCGCCGAAGAACGGGTCGGTGATGTCGCGGACGATAAGCCCGAGCAGCATCGTGCTCGCGCCGCGCAGGCCCCGCGCGAGCGGGTTAGGCCGATAGCCGAGCGCTGCCGCGGTGGCGAGCACCCGCTCACGAGTCTCTTCCGGAATAGGGATGACGGTCGTGGTGTGATTCAAGATTCGCGAGACGGTGCTTTGCGAAAGATTGGTCGCCTTGGCGATATCGCGCATCGTCACCGGTCGGGGCCGCGCCCGCGCCGCCGGACGGCTCTGTGCGGCCGCTGGAAGATCTTTCCGGTTCGTGCCGCCCTCGCGGTCGCGTGTCAAGAAACGGCCCTCCGAATTGCGAAGCGATTTTCCTCGCCTGCATACGTTCACCGTCAACAATACTCGCTCGCGAACGGTTTAGTGCCGACACAAGCTACGATCCCGCGAAACGACCCCGCTCGGCCTTCGCAAACTCGATCACGTTCGGGCAGGTAACGCGTCCCTTATGCACGTTGCGGATGTCACAAGGGTCAAGTTTCCTGCCCGAACGTGATCGAGTCGGCCGGCCGACGGCTAACGCCCACCCGTGACCGCGCGCCGGCGAACGGGCGGGAAAGTCTGGATGAGGCCCAACGACCCGTGTCGCCGCGACGCTTGCCCCTAAACACCGCGAAGCCGTCCGGCTGAGTTTGGTGGTCGGGCTGGCGTGCGGCCAAGCAACTTCTCGCAGTCAGGGGGCCACGACATGAAGCGTACGGTTGCATCCATCGCGGCGACCTTGGTTACCGCTCTTTGTGTCGCACCGGCGGCGGCGACGCCGTCAGCGACGCTCGCTTTGACGCCGTCCGAACTGTCGGCCCTTCTTCCTCGGCACTCGGCAGTTGTCACCGTGATGAAGCGCGCGGCTGACTACTATCGGCCGACGTACGCGGTCACGACCCTGAAGCCGAAGAACGGGTGGTCGTGGGCGACGTACGCACAAGGCGTTCACGTGCTGTATCGGCAAGACGGCGACACGAAGTACCTAAGTGACGGGCTCACGTGGGGGCGAACCAACAACTGGGGAATCACCACGGCCGAGACCAACCCCGATCCGATGAAAGCCGGCCAGACCTACTACGACTTGCGGGCGCTCGATTCAAGCGCCTCTCTCACGGCGATGGACGCCGCCATGACTCGGGATTTAGCGAGTCTGCCGGTCACCCAATACGACTGGATAGACGCGCTATTCATGGGACTGCCGAACTGGACACGCTGGTCCGCTCGTACAAGCAATATCGCCTACCTCGACAAGATGGACGCGCTCTACACGTGGACTCGCGACAAAGGCGCCACGAGCAAACGATGCGCGGGCGCGACGCTGCCGCAGGCCGGGCTGTACGACACGGCCGAGCGCCTTTGGTATCGCGATTGCACGTTCGTCGGCAAGAAAGACGCGAACGGCAAGAAAATCTTTTGGGCGCGCGGAAATGGTTGGGTGATCGCCGCGATGGCTCAGGTTCTGCAGACAATTCCGCCCGGCGATCCCCGTGGCGCAAAATACGCCGACATGCTTAGGGACATGGCGAGTCGACTCGCCGCGCTCCAAGGCAGTGACGGCCTCTGGCGCTCGAGCCTGGTCGATACAGCGCTTTACCCGCAGCCTGAGACAAGCGGCACGGCCCTCATCACGTACGCGCTCGCGTACGGCATTCGTGCCGGATTACTCGACGCCTCGACGTACTTACCCGTCGTCTCCAAAGCCTGGGCCGGACTCACAAGTATCGCCTTGAAGTCGAGCGGCTTCGTCACGAGTTGCCAGGGACCAGGCGTGGGCCCCAATCGCCCCTACACCGCGTCGGCGCCGAGAACAGCCCGGACGTCGACATCCTCCGGCACCGTCAACACCGACTCACCACCGTTTTGCGTCGGCGCCTTCCTGCTCGCGGGCAGCGAGATCGCCCAGCTCACGAGCAGCCCATCGACCGGAAAACCGGTGACCTCCACGGCGCAGCAAGTAGGCAACGAAGCACGCCGGATAAACGACGGCAACGTGACGACCCGCTGGTCCGCGGAAAAGTTCCCGCAATCAGTAACGATCGACCTCGGTGCGGTCTACGCGCTCAGTAACGCGATGGTCGTACCGTACCTCGATCGCGCGTACCGCTACCGCATCCAGATCTCGACCGACAAGGTGAACTGGAAAACGGTTGTCGACCGGACGACGAACACCAGCAAGGGGACTCGCCTCGACGATTTTTCCGCCGGAACGGTGAATGCGCGCTACGCACGCTTGACGGTCACCGGCGTCTATGGCACGAGCACCACGTGGGTCAGCATCCAAGAGTTCGCCGTCTACGACCGGTTCAGCCCACAGCCGATCGCGTAGCCGCAGTGACAGCATCATCGTCGACGCTGCCGTTGCCACGGCGCGGCGGGCAACGGCAGCGTCGGAGGTTCAAGAAATGCCGGGGCAGAATCGAAATCGAGCATGTCCCAAGGCGCCACCGCCGCCGCGTCGCGTTTCGTCAGGGGTGGCAAGTTCCACTTCTCCTCGATGAGCTTCAACGTTGACGTGTGGTCGAAAATGGTCGACGACACGTAATCGGCTTTGGCATACGGCGAAACCAGGACGGCGGGCACCCGGAAGCCGAGGCGATCGTAGCGGCCCGCGGCGGAGTCGAGCTGTCGGGCGGTCGACCACAGCCGGGTGTGCTTCAACAACCACCGCCAGGGCCCGGTGGTGTCGAGCACGCTGTGCGGCCCGACGTCGTCCGGCTCAACGGCGGTGGGTGGCGGCACGTGATCGTAATAACCGCCGTGCTCGTCGTAGAACCAGATCAGCACGGTGCTCGACCAATCCTTCCCCCGCATGACGGCGTCGATGACGCTCGCCGCGAACCCCTCGCCGATCTGGATGTTTTGTGGGTTTTCCTCCGAACACGATGTGAAATCCGGATCGACGATGCTGACCGACGGTAGCGTGCCGGCAGCGGCGTCCTCGAAGAAATGGCGGATATGCCGAATGTGGCCGAGCGTGCGAAACAAGCCGAGCGGATAGAGGTTCGACGTGCAGTCGATTTCACCGCGAACTCGCTGGTTGATGAAAGGTAGAAGTTGACCCGCGCCGAGCTTCAGGCCGCGCAAGAGGCGTAATACCCCGCCGCCGGCTAACCTCTTCCGAATTAGCCGCTGGTGGCGAACGTGATGGTAGTTCTTCCACGAGATGCCGTAGCGGTTGAGCAGATCGAAAATCGTTCCGGTGCGCGGGTAGTCCATGACGCTAGCGATCATGTCGTCAATAAGACCGTTCGCCGTGGCGGCTATCAGGAATCGGCGGTTTGGAAAGATTGGACCAAGACACGAGCAAAACCACCGGTCGGCAAGCGGGAAAGTGCACGCTAAACCCGCATAGAAAGGTAGGTCGGTCGTCGCGGTCCAGTGCCCCATGCCTAACGTCGGGTCGGCGTCCGGTGTGACCTCTTCGATGCTCGTGACGAAACCGTCGTTTCGGCCATCTCCAAATTGGAGGTGGCACGAACGCCAGCTTTGCGACGGCACCTCGGGCGTTTGCGTCGTGTTGGCGAAATGAAAGGCTTCGACCGGCGTACCGTCGCGTCGCTTGTTCACCGGCGGCGGGTTTGGCAACCCATCGCCTCGCCCGAGGGTGCCGAGGTAGTTGTCGAACGAGTGATTTTCCATCATGAGGAGCACGACGTGACGTATCTGAGGTAATCGATCCGTGCCGGGCGGCAACGTCGGGTCGGGAAGGTCGGAAAGATCGCGGGCGGCGTCGCGGTGCCGGAGCCGCCTGCGACCAGATACTCGATCAAGCCGCTGGTGCATAATCGCATCGTCGCACGGTTCGTGCGTCAGGTGCGGTTGCGCGGCCCGAGCGCAGGCTTTGATCAGGAATCGAGAAGCGCCGAGGCCTCGGCTCGCCTTAGCCTTTCTTACGCGTCAACGGCACCGCGCCGAGCGTCGAACAACGAGACCGAGCAGTGAAAGGCGATCACCATGCCCGCGAAGAGTTCCAAGACCGGGCCGGACGGCTTCAGCGCCGAGGAGCGCGCCGCGATGAAGCAACGCGCCGCCGAACTGCGCGCCGAAGGCAAGAAGGGCGCGAAGAAAGCCGACGGGCTGCAAGCTGTGCTCGACTGCATCGCCGCGATGGCGCCGGCAGATCGTGGGCTCGCCGAGCGCGTGCACATGGTTGTGACGACGACCGCGCCTGACCTGTCGCCGAAGACCTGGTACGGAATGCCCGCCTACGCGAACGCCGACGGCAAGGTCGTCGTGTTCTTCCAAGATTCTGGCAAGTTCAAGTACCGGTATTCGACGCTCGGCTTCCAAGAGGCGGCCAACCTCGACGACGGCGACCTGTGGCCGGTGTCGTACGCGCTGATCGATTGGACGCCCGCCGTCGAAAAGAAGGTGGTTGAACTGGTGAAGGCTGCCATCTCCTGATGCCTTAGCCGCCCGCCATCATGGTGCTATGACATGGACACCTGACGTCGCATTCCTCGAGGGCCTCGACTTCTTCAGCGGAATCGTGAGATCGATCGGCGCGCAAGACTGGTCGCGGCCGTCGCCTTGCCCAGGCTGGACCGCGATCGACGTGCTCGGCCACATCGGCGTCGGCATCGACGCGGGCACGACGCTGCTGCGAGGAGAGCGGCTGGAGTGGAATCCGATCGATCCACCAGGTCAAATGGTTGCCGGCGATCCGGCGCGGTGGTGGGCGGCGACGGCCGAGTCGGCAAGAGAAGCCGTGCGTCTCGCTGATTTGGCGAAGGAAATAGATTCGCCACGAGGCAAGCGCTCGATCGCCGAGGGCCTGACGTTCCCCGCTATCGATTTGTTCGTGCACGGTTGGGATCTCGCGCGTAGCGCCGGCCGCGACGTCGAAATTCCGGACGACGCGATCGAATTCGCTCATCGCGCACTCGACGTGGCGCCGGCCGAACAGCTGCGGAACGAGCGAGTCTTCAAAGCCGCGGTTGACGTGCCGGCCAATGCGACGGCGACGGAAAACTTCATAGCGTGGACGGGCCGCAACCCGATATAACCTCGCGAGAATCTCGCAACCGTCTTCGCGCGGATCTCATCATCGCGAGAGGCGAGCACGCCCGAACGTTAGTCGATAGAAGACGGGCCTATCGCATCGCGTTTGTTCGGCGTAGCGTCCGATGTACCGTCGAATATCGTTCGAGGAACGGGGTGTACGAAATGCGCGCAAGGCATCTTCTGGCCGCTACGGCATGTGCTCTGGCCATCACAGGAGCGACCGCGGGTACCGCTTTCGCGGGGGAGGTCACCGGCCCTCCCGGCACCCCGGGAGTGCCGAATTCCGGATCCGGCGTGCGCACCGGGGCGCCGGCGCATGCCAACTCGATCTGCGCATACAACGGTTTGAATGACATGATCGTGGGTCAAGGACCGATCAACAGCATCGTGCAAACGCCCCACAACCAAGGTTCGCCCGGAGACGCGGGTCACGGAACGTGTGCGGGTGGAACGAATCCAGAAAACCCGCCGGGCTGAAATGGCACGACGCCAGATCCCGAGTGCGGTCGTTCATTCACAGCCCGATACGCCTCGGCGACGTCGCCTTGGGAGTAAAGTCACATCGAACGTCGTACGGGATTGAATCTCATCTCTACACACGACGTCGATGAGTGTCGAGAAGCAGGGCGGGCACCGGCGCGAATGACGAGCACACCGACCGACACGCACGGTCGCACGCATCGCCTCGAACTCGCCGACCAAACGCTGCGCGAGTGGGACGCCGTCGTGCTGCACCTGACCGACGACTCGGTCGTGCTCGACAGGTCGGCGTTCTACCCGGGCGGTGGCGGGCAACCACCCGACCATGGTGTGTTGTTGTGGGGTGGCGTGCAGACGCGCGTCGTCGGCGTCCGGAAAAACGACGACCTCGAATTGATCGCGGCGCAAGGCGATCCGCTGCCGCCGGTTGGCACGTCCGTTCGGGGTGCGATCGAAGACGAACGGCGGACGGCGCTCATGCGCACGCACTCCGGCCTGCACCTGCTTTCAGGTGTTGTCTTCCGCGATTTCGGCGCGCTCGTCACGGGTGGCAACATGGAGCCACTCGAAGCACGAATGGATTTCAATCTCCCGGAAGTGCCGGCAGGATTTCGCGAACAAATCGAGGAAGCGTGTGCCGTCGAAATCGCGGCCGATAGGCGCATCAACGTCCGAGTGCTTTCCCGCCGACAAGCATTGGAAATACCCGACATCATCCGCACGGCCACGAATCTGTTACCGGCCGACCTTGAAGAGGTGCGCATCGTCGACATCGTTGGTCTCGACACGCAAGCCGATGGCGGCACGCATGTGGCGTCGACTGCCGACATCGGCGCGATAGAAGTAGTGAAGATAGAGAATAAGGGCAAGGGTTTTCGCCGCTTACGGGTGCGCATGCATTGAAAGACTCGTGCGGCCAAGCCCGTCGAGCATGGGGTCGTGCGCCAAACGAGTCTGCTAGCGGAAAACGTGGCGACGAGTGCCGCCCCGACTGCATAGCATCGGTTTCGTCATGAGCGTCAACGAGCTGACCTCCACCGCTGTAAACGCGCCTCGACCCACACCGTCACGAGGCACGGCCGCCCGCCACATCACACTCACCCGCTTGCGCGGAACGCTCACCTGGTGGTGTGTCGCGGCGGCCGCCATTGCGGCGATCGGGTACGCCATCGGCACGGTCGTGGCTGGCAGGCTGGCGGTACGGCCGACGGGGTCGCTGCTGCAGGTGCTCGCGCTGTGCGTCGTTGGCGGCGCCGCCCTCGACACCGCCGCTCGCGCGGCATGGGCCGGTGTGGTCGATCGGGCCGAGGGCCGGCTGCGCGGCGACTTGTTGTCGGCCGCGCTGAGCCAACCGCTGTCGGCGCTGTCGGAAACCGCGGTCGGCGAAATCCTCGACCGAATCGACGACGACACCCACGAACTAGGCACGCTGGTGCGCCGGATGGCGTGGGACCTCGTCCGCACGCTCTTACGCACCGTGCCGATGTGGGTGGTGGCCGGCCTCGCCTGGTGGCCCGCCTGGGCGCTCTTTCCTTTCACAGCTGGCTTAACCGCGCTTGTCGTGCGCCGACCGGCGGCGGAGGTGTCGCGGCGCAAAGTCGCCGAGGAGGTCGCTTGGACCGACCACGCCGCGGTCATGGAAGAAGGGATTGCCGCCCGCGACGACCTGCGTTCAAGCCTCGGCCAGGCCTACCTCATCCGCCGATGCGCAGAACTCTCAGCGGCGGTACACACGCGGGTCGGCGCGACGTGTCGCGCCGCGGCGAGCCTCGGCCGTCGCGCGGGCCTCGTGCTGCACGGTTTGCTGGCGGCGACCGCAGTCGCGGGGATCGTACTCGCCACCCATGGCCGGCTGTCGACGTCCGCGCTCGTGACGCTGTTCCTCGTCACGACGTCGTTCGTCGGGCAGATCGACCAGGTCGCAAGGCACATGCCCGAGTTGCAAGAAGGTCTGGGTGCGCTGACTCGACTTCGGTCGATGATGGCCGTGCCCGCCGAGCCGGCCGGAGGTGTCGCCGTCCCTCACGGTGCAGTCGGAATCAATGTCCGCAATTTGCGCTTCGCCTACCCGCACGGCACGTTCGAGCTGCGCGACATCAACCTCGACGTACCGGCGGGCACGACGGTGGCACTGGTCGGGCGCACGGGATCCGGCAAGTCGACACTCGCCGCCTTGTTGTCGCGCGCGGTCGAGCCACCGCCGGCCACCGTGTTCGTCGGTGGTGTCGACGTCACGACCATCGACCTGCGGCAGCTGCGCGCCGCGATTGGCGTCGTCACCCAACGCACCGAACTCCTGGCCGGCACGCTGGCCGACAACATCACCCTGTTCGCCGACATCCCACGCACGACCGTCGAGCGGGCGACCGAGGAACTGGGTCTCGCCTTGTGGGTCGCCGGCTTGCCGGACGGTCTCGACACCGTTCTAGGCCCTGGCGGCACCAGCCTGTCCGCGGGCGAGGAACAACTGGTCGCGTTCGCGCGCCTGCTGGTTCGTGACGTGCAGGTCGTCGTCCTCGACGAGGCAACCGCCCGGATGGACCCGGTCACGGAAGCGCGGGTCGTTGGTGCCGCTGAGCGCCTGCTTACCGGGCGAACGGGAGTGTTGATCGCGCATCGGCTTTCGACGACCGCGCGCGCCGACACCGTCGCCGTCCTCGCGAGCGGCCGGATCGTGCAGCAGGGCGACCGCGCAACGCTGGCCGAGATCGCCGGACCGTTTCGTGACCTGCTCGCCGCCGCCGGCGTTGAAACTGAAACACCAAACGGGGCCGTTGCACGCTCCATGACCGCGACCCCGCGGCGTATTGGCGACGTCCCCCCAGAACGCGAACCGGGTCCCGGCCCGGGACTCGCGCGCAGCACCGTCTCGATGCTGCGCATCCACCGACGGTGGGGGCTCGCGGGCGCCGGCCTGTTCCTAATCTCGGCGGTGACCGGCGCGTGGGGCACCGTTACCGGCTGGATCTGGGGTCACTTGGTCGCCGACCTGCACGCCGGGCGCAGCGTGACAATGTTGACCGGCGCGCTGGTGGCGGCGTTGCTGGTTGCCCCGGTCGCCTTGTCGGTCGCGTTCAAGGTCTATCCGCAGTGGTGGTCGGCCGTGATGCTGCGGGTACGGCACGCGGTGCTGCGCGGGCAAACGATGCAACACCGGCTGCCGCGCACACCCGCGGGTGAGGTCGTCGCCCGTGCGATGGATGCCGACCGGTTCGCCCGATACGCCGACCGCTGGGTCGACTTCATCAACGGCATCGCCATCGTCGGCGTCACCATGGCCGTCGGCCGGAACGTGCTCGCGGGCGGCGTGCTCGTCGTCGTCATGGTCGTCTCGGCGCTGGCGTCGACGGTCGGCACGCCGATCGCGGGCCGGTCGGCGGCGGCGTCGTCGACGGCTCGGGCCGGGTTCGGCCGTGCGCTCGTGTCGGCGTTGGACGCGGCGCGCACGGTGAAACTCGCCGCGGCGACGGAGGCGGTGCACCGGCATCTGCGACGCGTCGACGCCGGGCGCGTCGACGCCGCCGTCCGCGAGCACCGGGTGCAGGCGGTGCTCGACGGCGTCCCGATCGTGATGGTGCAGTGCGGCGTCGTGGCGGGCTGGTTGATCTACTTTCTCGGCGGCTGGGGACTCGCGACGGCGCTGCTGGTGACGACGGCGGTCAACGGGTTCGACTGGTTCGGCCGGGTCGCGGGCTCGGTGATCACCGAGGCGCCTGGCGTTCGGGCGTGGAAGGACGCGACGTCGCGGCTCGCCGGCGGTGTCGACCTCATGGCGGTGCCCGCGGATGTCGACCTCGTGCGGGGTGAAGCGCCGACGCCGCTGCTGCCGCCGCGCACGCCACTGCGGGAGCTGTCGGTCGTCGACCTGACCGCGGTGCATCCCGACGGCACGATCGGGGTCGAACGGGTGACGCTTTCGGTTCGCGCGGGCGAGTCGGTGCTGCTGCTCGGCCCGGTCGGGTCTGGAAAGTCGTCACTGCTCGCCGCCCTGGCGGGGCTCGTTCACCACATCGGGCACGTGCGATGGAACGGCATCGACGTCGAAGACCCGCAGGTGTTCCTGCGGCCCGGTCAGGTCGCTTACGTCGGTCAAGTGCCGCGGGTGATGTCGGGAACGTTCGCCGACAATGTGATGCTCGACCATCTACGCGCGCTCGATGACGCGGTCGCCGACGCGCGACTGACGTCTGACATCGCCGAAGCCGGTGGGCTTGACGCGGTGGTCGGGCACCGGGGCGTGCGGCTGTCGGGTGGCCAGGTGCAGCGGCTGGCATTCGCCCGCGCGCTCGCGACCGAAGCCGAGCTAGTGCTTGCCGACGACGTGTCGAGCGCGCTCGACGCCGCCACCGAAGTCGAACTGTGGGACGCGTTGCGCGCGCGTGGCACGACCGTGATCGCGTCGACGTCGAAGCAGTCGGCGCTTCGGCAGGCGGATCGAGTTCTCGTACTGGCCGAGGGCCGCGTCGTGGCGAACGGGCCCTGGTCGCAGCTCGCAACCGACTGGCAACACCTGGCGGGCTGAGCGGAAATGGAGAGGATTTGGTCCTCTCCATTTTCCCTCCGAGACAACTGCCACCCGGCTACTAGAAAAGGTGGCCGTTCACCAGCGTCCATATGACCGTCAACCCAGCGGCCACGATCGCCAGCCACTGCATCACCACGGTGGTGCGCACAGCGGTCGGCTGGCGGCGGGCGACGGCGAGGGTCGACGCGGCCAGGATCGGTGTCACACCAGACCAGAAGACGACGACGCTCAGCACGGTCAGCACGCCGAGCACGAGAGCAGCCCGGTCGGCGTTTCGTGCCCGCGGAACGACCAAGCCGAAAAGCACCGCTGCAATGACCGCGCAGAGAACGGCCGTCGAAAGACCTTCGCTCGCGCCGCCGTTTTCACCCTTGGGCACGTTGTAGTTGCCGACGAAGATGACGATTGCCGCCAGGACGACGCCGATGAGGGCGAAGGTCGTCGTCTTGTACGGACGATTTATCACTGATGACGCAGTTGTTGACGACATGGGGTCTCCATTTCGATAAATGGCGCGGCAGTAACCGGTGCCTGAACGGCAAGGTAGACAGAGTCGACCAGTAGCGTCGTCCACCGCCAAGCGCTCTTCTTTCCACCGTGTGGTGGAAAATCGGCGGCCGATGTTCCTCCGGGAAAATGAGGCGGACGGCCATCGCACCGTCTACCGTTTGCTGCTGTGACCCTTTGGACGGCCGCGCGGCGCCGAGAGGTGTTCGACATCGCGCTTGCCGGCGTGTTGCTCGCGCTGAGTCTGCTCGACTTGTTCACGCAAGCGCTGCAAGGCGTCTATCCGCACTCGGAGTGGGCACATTTGCCGTTCGTCGTCATCACGTCAGTGCCGCTCGCGGTGCGACGCCGCTGGCCGCTCGGTGCCATGATCTCCTTCGCGATTACGCAATCGGTCTGGATTTACGCGCTCTACCCGCTCGAGCAGCAGCCGCCGCTGATCCCGTTCGTCCAGCTCATCGTCATGGTCTACACGGTCGCCGCGTATTGCGATGGTCGTGCGGCGCGCGCGGCGATGGTGGTGGTCGCGATCGGCATTCTGACCGACATCCCGACGCTGGCGATCGGCAAGCCTGTCGGCAACGTCGCGGGCCCCGACGCCGTCATGGCCATCGCGTTCGGCGTCGGCCTGGCTTTCGCGCGCATGCGACGGCACACCGAGACGCTGCAAGTGCGGACGGCGCAGGCTGAGCGCGAGCGCATCGAGGCGGCCGAACGCGCGGCGGCCGAGGAACGCGCGCGGATCGCGCGCGAGCTGCACGACGTCATCTCGCACGACGTGTCGCTCATGGTTTTGCAGGCATCCGTCGAAAGGCGCGTGCACAAGGGCGATGTGCCCACCGCCCAGACGCTCGCGAACATCGAGTCGACCGGGCGCGAGGCGCTCGCCGAGTTACGCCGGATGCTCGGAGTACTGCGCAAAGACGAAGATGGCACGCCGTTGCGACCGCAACCGGGCTTGGCCCAGTTGCCGGAACTCGTCGAGCAAGCCAGAACCGCCGGCGTACTGGTCGAACTCGTCATCGACGGACAGCCGCTTGCAATACCGCCGGGACTCGACATCGCCGCCTACCGCATCGTCCAGGAATCGATCACCAACGCGGCGAAGCACGCCGCCGGCACGACCGTCACCGCGACCCTGCGGTACCGAGCTGACTCGCTCGAAATCGACGTCGTCAACGGCGGTGGTTCTCAGGCAGCGACCATGCAGTTGCCCCGTGGTGGCCATGGCCTCGTCGGGATGCGAGAGCGAGTCGCGCTCTTCGGCGGAAGTCTGGAGGCGGCGCCGGACGACGACGGCGGCTTCCGGGTGCGCGCGCGATTGCCGCTTCCGGCATGAGCGTCACCGTCGTCATCGCAGACGACCAGGCGATGGTGCGTGCCGGGTTTCGCCGGCTGCTCGAAGCGGAGCCCGACATCGATGTCGTCGGTGAAGCGGGCAATGGCGCGGACGCCGTCGACCAGGTCACCCGGACGCGGCCACACGTCGCGTTGCTCGACATCCGGATGCCGACAATGGATGGCATCGAGGCTACCCGGCGAATCGTCGCATCGACCGAGACGAGGGTCGTCATCCTCACGACCTTCGACCTCGACGAATATGTCTACGACGCTTTACGAGCTGGGGCTGCCGGCTTTCTGCTCAAAGACGCCCCGCCGGAACAGATGATCGACGCGGTTCACGCCGTTGCCCGCGGCGACGCGCTCATCGCACCGTCGATCACCAAGCGACTCCTCGCGGAATTCGTCCGCCGCCCCGAGCCAGCGGACGCCGCACCGCAACTCGCGTTGCTCACGGACCGCGAGCGCGACGTCCTGCTCCGGCTCGGTCGAGGGTTGTCCAACGCCGAGATCGCCTCCGAGCTTTATCTTGGCGAGGCGACGATCAAGACCCATGTCGGTAACGTGCTCGCGAAGCTGGGCTTACGCGACCGCGTGCAAGCGGTCGTCTTCGCTTACGAGCACGGGCTTATTCGACCCGGCGTGGGCTAGTGCGGCGCTGCTACGAGCAGGCATTTGTCACGTGCCGTTGACACCGGCGGGGTGGGACGTCGTTCAATATTCCCAAGAGACTCGGCCTCGATTCGGTACCGCCAACAAGGACGCCATCTTGTTGGCCGGTTCTCTCCTGGCGCGTGAGGTCGGTCTTGATGGTGGCGCGATCGTTAGAGACCGACTACCTGGTCGTTGGCGCGGGCGCCATGGGCATGGCCTTTACCGACGCGCTGATCGACCACGCGGACGTGCACGTCACGCTGGTCGACCGTCGGCACGCGACCGGTGGGCACTGGCTGGACGCGTACCCGTTCGTTCGGCTGCATCAGGCTTCGGTGTTCTACGGCGTCGCGTCGACGCTTCTGGGTGACGGAGCCGTGCAAGTGAGCGGTCCTGAAACCGGACTTCAAGAACGGGCACACCAGCCGGAAATCCTCGCGTATTACGACGAAATCCTGCGGCGGCGGTTTGTGAGCTCGGGTCGGGTCACGTTTCTCGGCGGAAGCGAATATCACGCCAACGGTTCGACCCATCTGGTGACGTCGCAGGTGTCGGGAGAGACCGTTCAGCTGAACGTGCGGCGGCGAATCGTCGACGCGACCTACATCTCGCCGACGATTCCGGCAACCACGCCGCCGCCTTTCGATGTTGGGGACGACGTCCGGGTCGTCCCCATCAATGCGCTCGCGACCCTGACCGCGAGACCAACCACCTACGTGGTCGTCGGTTCAGGTAAAACCGCGACCGACGGGATCGTGTGGTTGCTCACCAGCGGGGTGTCGCAGGACCGCATTTTCTGGGTGCGTCCGCGTGATCCGTGGATGCTGAATCGGGCCGTCGTCCAGCCGGATCCCGTTGTGGGTCTCGGGCTAGTCGCGAACATCATGGAGGCGGCTGGCTCGGCGGAGTCACTCGCAGATCTGTTCCTGCGGTTAGAAAGTGCCGGCGTGATGTTGCGGATCGACCCGAGCGTCGTGCCCACGATGGCCAAGACGCCCACCTTGGCTACGTGGGAACTCGATCTGCTGCGAACCGTCGAGAATGTCGTTCGCCTCGGGCACATCAAGCACGTGACTCGTCGCGAGCTTGTATTAGACGACGGATCTGTCGCGCTCCCGCCGCACTCGCTCGTCGTCCACTGCGCGGCGTCCGGCCTGCAATACCCGCCGCTCGTTCCGCTTTGGGCACCAGACAAGATTCGACTTCAGACGATTCGGGTAGGTTTCCCGTGCTTTTGCGCGGCGCTCGCGGGCTACGTGGAAGCAACTCGCGACGACGACCGCGAACGCAACCGCTTGTGTCCGCCTAACACCCTTCCCGACACTTTGGCGAGCTGGGCGCGGATGCAGGTGCGCGGAACGGTCGCGGCGCGCACCTATGGCGCCGAGCCCGACGTCGCCGCGTGGGCAAACGGCTGCGCGCTAAACCCTGGGCGCGTCGACCCAGCACGCCGCGACGACCCCGCCGTGCAAGCGGCGGCTGCTCGGCTGGCTGAGCACACCGAGCGCGGCCTAACCCGAATGGCAGAACTCGCCGACGAGCCCTTGCCAAGCATGCTGAGTACGGACGGATAATGATCCGCACTGGGCAAGGGGTGACGGCAGATGAGCACCGTAAGCGTTCGCTATCTCGTCGACGATGTCGCGGCGGCGGTCGACTTTTACGCCAGCCATTTGGGTTTCGCCGTCCAGATGCATCCGAACGAATCATTCGCGATGCTGTCGCGGGGCGACCTGCGGTTGGTGCTGGTCAAACCGGCCGAGCGCGGTGCGCCCGGCGGCGGCGCCCCAATGCCTGACGGAACCATGCAGCACCCCGGCGGATGGAACCGGTTCAGCATCGAGGTGCTCGACCTCGACGCGACGGTCGCGGAATTGCTTGCTGCTGGCGCACGGTTTCGCAACGACATCGTCACCGGCGTGGGCGGCAAGCAAATCATCGTCAACGATCCTTCGGGCAATGCGGTCGAGCTTTTTCAGCCGTTGCTTGACGAAGCGCGCCTCGCGGCGCCCGACAATGAAAACTGCGAGGTTCGGCCGATCGGCTATGTCGAGTCGACGCTCACCGACGTCGAGGTAGCGCCAAACCAGGGATACTTGGGCGCGCCGGATGCGTGGCTGGTCATCAATTCCAACGTGCGCGAGGGTATCCGCGACATTCGCGCGGACGACGAAATTCTCGTGCTGACCTGGTTGCATAAATCGCGCCGCGATGAACTTGCCACACACCCGCAAGGCGACATGACGAAACCGGAGACCGGCGTATTCAGCACCCGATCGCCCGCACGGCCGAATCCGATCGGGCTCCACCGCGTAAAAGTGCTTGAAGCGGACGGCGCCCGGCTGCGGGTGCAGCCGCTCGAAGCTGTCGACGGGACTCCGATCATCGACATCAAGCCCGTGCTAGCTTCCGACGAACGGTAGGCACGGGCTAGCTGTGCCGCGCCCACTCGGCGCGGGCGAGGCTGTACTCGTCCGCAACCGGCGTCTTTAGCGTGATATCCGGTGGGTTTCCCATCAGATCGAGGTAATTGACGCTCCCGACGCGCCGGTAGCCGAGCTTCTCGATGGCGCGGACCGACCCTACGTTCTCCGGGATGACGTAGGCGACCAGCCGGTCACCCGTCGTCGTCCGAAACCAGTAGTCGGTCACCCCTTTCGCGACTTCCGACGCATACCCCCGCCGCCAATGTGGCTTCACGATGAAGTACTCGATCTCACCATCAGTGTCGCTCGCCGCGTCGACACCCGCGAAGCCGATGAACGCCTTTTCTGTCTTGAGAACAACCGACCAACCCAAAGCGAGCGGACTCTCGTGCCACCGGCCCAAGTAGTTGCGTACGAAGCGATCCGCTCTCTCCCGCGATGGGCCCGCGCGCGTGGGAACGTACTGAAGGAAATCAGGATCCGCGTCCATAAACTTCGCCCAGATCGAAGCGTCTTCCGGCGTGGGGGCGCGCAGGAAAAGTCGATCCGTCTCCACCACAGGAATCTTGCCAACGTCCATAGCACGCCCCCTCGGCCGCCCGGAAAGCTGGCGTGGGCACATTCTCTGACACTATTCGGTTCAATATCTAGGCAGTCGCGCCGGCAACTCTTCACGCTTGGTCAGTCGCGACACACACTGCTCTCAACGTCTGGATCAAGGCCGTCAGAACTTGAAGCGGGTCAGGCCGCCCGGTTCCGCGGCCGAGACGACCGTCGCCGAGCGTGGGTCAATGCGATATACGTTCCAGGGCGGTGGCCCTTGCGACGGCGCGTTGAACGGCGCGGTGATACCCGACCCGCTCTGATCAGGTTCGGCCGGCCATCCGTTGTCGGCCCAAGCCTTTGCGATACGGGCCAGTGCGGTCGACTCGGTGACTCGCGCGGCGACACCTTCGATAACCACGTCTGCGTCGCGGATCGACACGGCGATCGAACAGCGCGGATCGTGCCCGACGTTGCGGGCCTTCCGCGTGCCAGCTCCGGTCTGGAACCAGAACGCGCCATCGAGCCAGAGAGCACCAACCGCAGTCACGTGCGGGCTGCCGTCTGTGTTAACCGTCGCTAACCACGTCGTCCGCGAATTCACCGCATCGCGAGGCGGAGCCGACCGCGCCTCGAGCTTCTCAACTATGCCGGGCCAGTCCACTGGCGGTAACCCGTCTGCCGCACCGAGATTGATGACGTCCATGGCTATTCCTTTGATGCTTCGGCAGTTTGTCCTTAGAGACTTCGCACGGACGGACATCTCATCGGTCGGCGTCGTCTCCGTAAATTTTCCAATGTGCGAAGTTGAGCGAGCCGCTTTGCGGCATCACCTTCGGTGGCGGTCGGCGGGGCCGCCACCGAAGGTGATCTCAGGAATCGAGCTACGGCGTGGGGTCGGCGAACGAACCGCCGAAGATATCGGTGTTACCGAATGTCGGCGGACAATCTTGCTGGGGAGCCGGCGCCGTCGCGGTCGTGCTCCCGTTCACCAACGCCTGCCGGTAAGCGTCAATTGCTGGGCAGTCGGCGGCATTCCTGACGTCGTTCCACACCGCCGCGCCGTAGGTTCTCGTCGCGGTCGCGTAGACGTAGTCGCCGAGGAATTCCGACGTCAGCGCATTGGCGCTCGATGCCCGCGCATCGCCAGGAGCGCCGCGATGCAGCTCGGTAAACGCGCCGGTCGGCGTCGCCGGGTCGGTAGCAGAGTCGGCGTGCGTCACCACACCGACGAGGATTCGCGGGTCAGCGGTCGTGTCGCGGTAGGGCGTCACGAATGCGTTGTACACCACGTAGACGTCCGTGCCGTTTGGCGAGATCGCCGGCGCGGCGAACAAGCCACGGTCGCCGGCCGTTTCAATAGGTCGCGGCGCCGCCCAGCTCGCTCCGCCGTCCGTCGATTCCGTGAAGAACACGTGCGGCTGGGCGAGTGACCCGCTCACGTAGCTCATCACGATGCGGTTGGTGGCGTCAGCGCCGGTTGGCGAACCGTTGGCGATGTCGACGCTCGGCGCCGGGGCGAGGTCGCTGCGCGCGCCCGCCACGCCGTCAATCGTCGGCCGGCCCTGCACCGGGTCGATCACTCCGGGCTGGCTCACCGGCCCTACCACGGGCTTCGCGGGCGACCAACTCTGGCCGCCATTGGTCGACACGGACATCAGCTCGAACGGCTGATGGCTGCCGGACGACGACGTGCCAACGCCGAATACATACGCGTTGCCCGTGCTGTCTGTGCGAACAGTGCAGCCGTCGGCCGGGTTGACCTGTGCGTTGTTCGCGGCCCCGCTGATCTGGTGCTGGCTCCAGGTGTCGCCGCCGTCACGCGAGACGGCTACCTGCAACGGAGCCGGCACGGCATTAGGGCTAATCTCCTGGCCCCGGAATGCCGCCCAGCACACGTAGACATTGCCGAAGAACCGGCTCGAGGCCGCGTTGTCGGCCCAGATTTGGGACTTGTCGGAGAAGGTAGTGTTCGACTGCCGGCTGATCACGACGGGCGGCATCCAGGCGCTCTTGTCGCTCGCCGCCGCGGCCGCGATGTCGTCGGTGCGAGAGACCGCGATCGCCTCGAAGCCGCGAAACGCTTGCTCATTGGCTCCCGCGCTCGACGGCAGGTTCGACGTCAGATTCGAGTAGTACAGCCGTTCGCCGTTGCTCCACTGAAAGCCCTGCTGGCCGGGTGCCGGCCCGATCGCCACACCCGGGTCGCCGTCCGACACAAGGCCGTTCTCGAAGTACCAGGGCAACGTGCCAATCGGCCCGAGGGTCGGCGTGCAACCGGGGTCATCGGACCCAGCCACCCCGAGGCAACCTCGCGCGCTCAAGCCGGTATAGGTCGGCTGAGTCCACGAGGCGCCGCCGTCGAAGGAGAAATAGACCCCCGACACGCCCACGCCCAGCGTGAAGGGACAGGTGTTGTCGGCCCCGGCATTGCACGCCTCCATGTCGATGTTGTCGTTCGCTCCCGCCACCAGAATGTTCGGTGAGTTCGCGTCATGCGTGATCGCCGGCTCGTTCTGCTTGTTCTGCGATAACGGCGTCGTTGGGCTGCCCACCGTGACACGTGTGTCTCCGGCAGGCGCCGCCACGGCCACAGCGCTGCCGAGCACTGGAATAACCGCCGCGGCCGAGATGATCAAGAGCCTGATAGCCCTCATGAGCCCTCCCCGTCTTACTACGGAACACCGGTTTGCCGGGATTGCCGCAGTTGAGTGGATATTGGTGCTAACCCTCCGTCGCGGCGGAGCTCTCGTCAAGAGATCGGACGGCGCTTGATGCGTTTCTGTCGGGTACCCGCGAGAACAGCGAATAGCCTCGGTTCGCGAATTCGAAAGCGTCCGAAATTGGCCGCCATGTCAAGCAACCTCGAACAGTTCTGCCCCGCCGAGCGCCTTGGCAACTTTGGGATATACGGCGCGGGTACGGCCCACCCAGGACGGGCTGTCATCGACGCGTTCGAACGGTTCGACAGCGATTCGCATCACCAGTTCTGTCACTAGCAGGACGTCGAGTCGCGGCACCGAGTCGGACTCGCCGTGACTGCCGGCCAGGTCGTAGCCCACCGGGGTGGCCGTGAGATCCCACGCGTCGCGGGTAGCCAGTTCGCGCAACGCCTCGAGGCGGTAATCCTTACTGGCGGCTATCGCGCGGGCGAAGCCGTCGAGCTCCAAGACTGTGATTGTTCGCATGATGTCGTTGAGCGTTTGGCGGCCCGGCCCGGGCGTGACCCAGCGGACACGAGTGTCGATCGGGAACGTGTCCGCGCCCGGTCGGAAGATTTCCGCCAGCTCACCCGTGGTGGGCCGGACGAAACGAGCGACCAGCTCGAAGGTCACTGCTCTTCCTTGTATACGACCATCTGGATCTGGTTTGCTTTCGACGTCTCGTTGGCCAGTTGCGCGGTCTTCTTGTCGGGCCACGCGTTGTATTTGTCTCGTCTGGCCACCTTCGTCACGACGAACTGCGTGCCAGGCTTGAACAGCACCTCTGCTTCCCCCTTGCCGAAAGCCGACAGAGGTGAGACGTCTCGCCCCGACTTCGAGACGAGGACCTCCAAGACCTCATGGTGTTCGCCGCCGCCGACACATCCCTTCTGTTCGCGCGCGGTACTCAGGAATGCCATATCGGACACCACCGCGCCTACTCGGTTGAGTTGCGCGTAGCCCGGAAAGTTCTGGCCGTGGCGGTAAACCGGTCCACTGAACGCGGGCATCTTGTTGAGACCAGACACTGCCAATTTGGTGAGCGCGGCCTCGTCGGCAGCGAGCTGGTGAATGCCTTTGCGCAGCGGGCTGTTGAACCCGGGGTAGAGGTTCGTGCTGTAGCCGATGATGGCGCTGGCCTCTTCATCGGTGAGGTCAGCGAACATCTTCTTGTCGGCCGCGGTGGCCTCCGCATTTGCGGAATTAGCGGCGCGAAGTTGCCCGGCCGCGCCTCTCAGGTTTGAAAGCGTGCCTCGCTGAAACTTGTCTTCAAAGAACATTTTTTGTATTGAGGTCCAGTCGCGCTCGGACATAGTGTCCGGCTTGCGACCGTCAGCATGCTTCGCCTTGAGGGCGTCGATGTCCTTGAGGCGGTTCGTGGCCAGCGACTGCGCCTTGTCCGCCCCGGCCTTGATCTCCGCCTTGTTGGTCAGCTGGTACTTCGGGTCGTTGAGGACATCCTGCATCGCCGGGTTGACCGCGCCGATGTTCTTGCGCATGAGCGACGACTTGAGAAGCAGGACGACGCCGTCGGCCTTCGCCTGGTCGGCGCCCGGAACCTGCGCGAGTGCCTTCGTAACAGCGCCCAAAAACTTGTCGGCCGTGGCGATGTCGCCTTTGGCAAGAGCTTTGTCGGCGTCCAGCAAGTACTGGACGGCGTTCGACGGAAGGCCGCGCGCCAAGTCGACGGGCAACTTCAGATCGTGGACGACCCGCTGAGCGTTTGCGACGATCGGTCGCTCTTGGCCGATTGCTCGGAGCAAGTCGGCTATGATCTCGCGTTTGTCTTGGTCGGCTTGAGATTCGGGATGCTTGCCGTCGGTGCCCTTCTTGACCGCCTTAGCGTGCTCTTCTGTCCGCTTGCGCAGCCACTCGTTAGCGCTGCGCTCCATAGCGCCGAGAAGCCCAAGTTCATTGGCAAGATCGCCCCCCGAATTCGTTACGAGCTCATAATATTTGTGGTACGCGACCCTTAGATCATCCCAGGTGCTCTTCCCGGCCACCCCCATAACCTTGCCTTTGGTACTGAGCTTGCCCTGCAGCCTGTTGCCGTCGAACGCAAGGTAGCGCTGGACCGAACCGGCAGTCATTCGATGCGCACGGGTCGCGGTCGCCGGATCGCCCGCGCCGTGGTTGTGCCACGAGCGACCGGCGATCGGAGCCGATCCCTGTTGCACCGTGTGGGCCAGTTCGTGGACGAGCAGCTTCATTCCCGACTCTGCCCCGGTATCGGGCATCCCGTCGCGGAAAAAGACGTCGCGCCCGTGGGTGAATGCCAACGCGGACATCGACCGGTTCAACGCCGTCGCGCGGTCGTCGGTGTGCAACCGGATCGCCGACAAGTTGGCGCCCATCGCGGGCTCCAACGTCGCCCGTAGCGCCCCAGGTAACGGCCTGCCGCTACCTGCCGCGGACCGCAGCGCCGACTCGCTGCCGTGATCGAGATCGCCGCCCTCCGCGCCGATTTCGGATGATTCTGCTACTCGACGTAATGCGCCAACCGCCGAGCCCGACGGCGGCGGCGCTTCGACGCTCTTTGCCTCACTGGTTCGACGCAGCGCGTCGACCACCGAGCGGGCTACCTCGTCGGCTTCTATCTCGCACGGATCGTGAGCCGCACCGACAGCCACCTTGGCCTGAACAGACCACACCAAACCAGCTACAGGTCGCGCGTTACTAGCAAGTTCTGTCGCCTGCTGCTCGGACCGAAGCCTTGACTCTTCGAGCCCCGGCAGCACACCGGCTTTGATTCCGCGCGCACCGCGGTTGCGGCGGCGCGCATCTAGCAGCGCCGACTGCGAACTAGCCATCGAACCCTCACGCCACGATTTCAGCAATACTCGATAAATGAAAGCGCATGCCTGTGTAACGCGGGTCAGGAACCGTGCGGCACGAGTGCGGCACGGTTCCTGACCCCCCGTCGTCCCCCCAACCATCCTGACGGTTACGAGATGACCGTCAGGACGCCTTGCCCATCACCCGATGGAGATGGGAATGCCACCGTCCGAGACCTGAATGTCGTTTCCAAAGACGGTAGGCGCGAAGTTACCCACGGACCAGATCCCGTAGAACTGGTCGGTGACGACGTTGTTCCAGACCATGGTGCCAATGTTCGCGGGATCGGTCATGTTCGGGACGCCGCTCGCCGAGGGATTCGCGAATACGAGGATTCCGGCGGTCTCCGGCGCCTCCAGGTGACCCGAGTTATTCGCGGTGACGGTGTTTGCCGTGACGTGCACATCCTTGGTGAACGAATTGGGGGCCTCCGCGTTGACGATCACACCTCCCTCGAAGGAGTTGGTGACCGTGTTGCCCCGCACCGTCACATCACTGACCGACGAGCCCGGAAGGTCAGCGGCGACCACGATTCCTCCGATGTCTGGGCCGCTAGGTGAGAAACCTGTGCCGGTTATGGTGTTTCCGGCCAAGATGAGATGCGACAAGCTGCCGCCGAAGTTTTGGGTGGCAGCGACAATCCCACAACCGTTGTAGTTCGAATACGTTGTATTGCCGACAATCTGGTCATGAGACGAGGACGTCAGCGGTGCGGTCGTGTCTTGTGTGATGGTGCCCGGATCGTTCGGCCCATTGTCCATCAAGCCGATTCCACCGCGCCCGTTATTGAAAACGATGTTGTCCTTGACGATGGAATATGAGACACCGAACAAGCTGATGGCAAACGACTGGCCGACATGCGATTTCACGCCGCTCCCCGGCAGCGGATCCGCGTCATCAGCGATGGTGTTGAACCCATTGTTGGTGATCGTGGAGTTCTCGACGGTCAGATGCGCGGTTCGCTCCGCGAAGATGCCTTGATAGTTCGCGCCGGTCACCGTCACCGAATCGATGGTCACGTGGGCTATCCCGGCACCGATGTAGACACCGATGTCGCATCCGGTCGCGTCGATCGTCCGGTGGGCAATCGTCTGGTGGGGCCGCGCAACCACAGCGGCGCTCAATCCCGAGTTTCCGACGTTCGGAGTGCAACTCGGCGCGGCTTGAGCCGCCCCTGCCGGCACGAGACCGACGAGCGCGCCAGACGCCGTCATCGCCCCTACCCCCGCAAGGACCGGCCTCCAGCGCACAACGTGCCTCCAACGGTGACTCAACTAACTCGCCTTTCCTTTCCGCATCGCAGATGCGAATACGCCGCCGCGCTTACGGCCTGGCCTTTGGCATGCGCGCATGCTTAGCCCACCCCAGCGCGACGTCGACATGAACCGGCCGCCCGTCGATTCCGGGCGGCGCCCGCCCAAGTCTCGCGTCGGCACGCGGAAGTTCCAATAGACCTATGTCCAGGTGCGGCGCGCATGGTCACAGCAGGCGCCGTCCGGCCTGGTCGTAGCCCGCTCATCGAGCACAGCGCGGAGGTGGGAGGCTGCGTACGTGGCGCGTGCCCTCTCAATCTTGCGCCCGACCACCACGCGCCTAGCGATCGTGCGTCCACGTCGGGCTGTGCTCGCGTTATCAGGCGCCGCCGTGTTGCTCCTTGCCTGGATCGAGATCACGCTGCTCGCCCACCGCCACGTGACTCTGCTTTGGACGCTGCTGCTGGCGCCCATCACCGGACTTGTGTACGCGTTCGCTGGGGCGGTCGCGTGGTCGCGACGGCCCAACAACCATCTCGGTCCGATCATGACGATGGGCGCGCTCCTTTGGCTGCTCGTCGGACTCGGCAACACGGACGTGCCGGAGCTCGCGGCAGTCGGCGTCATACTCGGCTCGACGCCGCTTGGCGTGGTCGTGCATCTGTTGCACGCTTTCCCGTCCGGCCGGGTGCGGTCGGTGCTGTCACGTTGGACGGTCGCGGTCGGATATGGCGTCTGTTTATTGCTGCAGGCGCCGCTGTATCTATTCGAACCAGCCGCGAGTCCGAACGGGATGCTCGCCGTAGCCAACCGGCCCGGCCTCGCCGCGGTGGGTTTCCGGCTGCAGATCGGCATCGGAATTGCTGTCATGGTGGTGACCGCGATAATCCTGGGCGCGCGGTTGCGGCAGACCGCGCCCCGGCGGCGCACGGTGTTGGCGCCGCTCTACCTGTACGGCATACTTGCCGTTCTGCTCGTGCCATTGGTACCGGACGTCGTGCGGCCGGTGACCGGGATCTCGTCGGAAATATCGGCCGCGACGCAGGCGGTATTACTGGCTGCCGTGCCGCTTGTGTTCAGCTGGGCGGTGCTGCTCGGCGGTTTCGCCCGTACCAGTGAAGTGCAAGAGCTCGGCGCCTGGCTGAGCGCCGCCAGCGGCAGTCGCCCTCCGCTGGAGGAGGCCCTGGCGAGCGCCCTAGGCGACGACTCTGTGCAGCTGACGTTCTGGGTGCCCGGCCGTGACGTCTACGTTGACGGCACGGGCCAGCCGCTTGCGCTTCCGCGACCGGGTTCGGGCAGAGGCGTGGTCGAAATCGAGATTGCGGATCGTCGTGTCGGTGCGATCGTCTACGACGCCACGCTGATCGATGAACCGGAGCTCGTTCATGCGGCCGGACAAGTCATCGCCATCGCCGCCGACCAGCAACGGCTCGAGGCCGACCTTCGGGTAAGCGAGCGGCAACTACAACTATCTCGGGCCGGCGTTGTCGAAGCAGCTGACCGCGAGCGGCGCCGGATCGCGCAGAACCTGCACGACGGGCTGCAAGCCGAACTCGTACTGCTCGCGATCGAAGCCCAACGTCTCGCCGGCATGCCCGGCACACCAGCATCGACTGCTGAAGCCGCTACCCGGCTCCGACTCCGCATCGATGACGCGGCCGCCGGACTTCGCCAGCTGGTGTACGAAGTCATGCCCGCCCCGCTGATCGAACGCGGGCTGGTCGCGGCCACCGAAGACCTCGTCGACCGCATGCCGGTGCCGACTCACCTGGACGTTGGTCTTCGCCCGGACGACGCGGTGCCGCCGTCCGTCGAGTCCACCGCTTATTTCGTCGTCGCCGAAGCGCTGAATAATGCCGTGCGGCACGGAAATGCCACCAAAATCGCGGTGCGTCTCGGTTATTTCGATCGAACGCTCGTCGTGGAAATCGCGGACGACGGCATCGGCGGCGCGCACCCAGGGAAAGGCCTCGGGCTACGCGGTCTTGCCGACCGAGTCGAGGTGCTCGGCGGTCGGTTCCAGGTGCGTAGCCCTGATGGATGCGGTACGAACATCGTCGCGGAGCTGCCATGCGAGTCGTGATCGGCGAAGACGAGGCGCTCTTGCGTGAAGGCTTGACGTTGGTGCTCGCCCAAGGAGGCTTCGAGGTCGCGGGCACAGCACGGGACGGCGACGAGCTGGTCAGCCAAACTCGCGAACTGCACCCCACGCTGGTGATCACCGACATTCGCATGCCACCGGACCACACCGACGAAGGGCTGCGCGCGGCACTGCGAATACGAGCCATGGCACCAGATATCGCGATCGTTGTGCTATCGCAGCATTTGCAGCGCAGCTACGCGCTCGAGCTACTCTCCGAACCAACCGCCGGCACCGGTTACCTGCTCAAGCAACGGATTGCCGCCATCGACACGTTCTGCGACAACCTGCGGCGGGTATGCGATGGCGAGACAGTACTCGATCCTGAGGTCGTCACCCTCATGCTCTCGAGGGCACGGGCCGAACACGACGCGTTACGCAGATTAACCCCCAGGCAGCACGAAGTTCTCGCCCTGATGGCAGAGGGCCGCAGCAATGCGTTTATCGCTCACGCACTAGCCATCAGCACGAAAGCCGTCGTCCAGCATGTCTCGCATATCTATGACGAGCTCGACCTGCCACCCAATGACGACGACCATCGACGCGTGCTGGCTGTCACCCGATACCTCACCGGCTGAGCATCCGCCGCTTCGGTCTTCTAACGGGCAAGGAACGGTCAGCAGGTCGGCCGACGAAACCCCCGACAATCGAGCCGTAAAGCACATGGGCGGCAAGGGTGACCGCCGGGGTGGATCGTCCGTAGTTGCGCATCAAAAATCCTGGCGGCTCGATCAGGGCAGATTCTCCGGCCGCCGTGAACGGTGTGCCCATGCGAGGGTGGACCGCCGGAAGCAAAATATTCACCAATGCCGTAGACGCGAACATGCCATGCGCCAGGCCGAACGTGGCGCCGACTCCCCATCCACCCCGTCCGGAAGCCTTGAACAGCCGGTCGTACATGAGGGCGAAGAGCAACCCGAAACCGAAATGCGCCCCGTAGCCAACCACCTTGGCCTGCCGACGGTCGGCGGTGACGGCGGTACCGAGGAGGAACGGCAGATCCATCCGCGTCAGGCGAGCCTCGCTGGCGCTGCGCAAGACAGTGGTCAACACCAGTGTGCCGATGAATCCACCGGCCGACGCGCTCCTGGCACTCATGCCACATCATCCTCCGGGCACGCCAGTGCGGCGTGGATGAGCGCGAGGTGGGTGAGCGCCTGGGGCAGGTTCCCAAGAAAGGCGCCGGACGACGGGTCGACTTCCTCGCTGTAAAGACCGACGTCGTTGGCTAAGGCGGCGAGATTTCTCATCAAGTTGACTGCCTCCGCCGTCCGGCCTTGTAGTGCCAGCGCCTCGGCGAGCCAAAACGAGCAGGTGAGGAACGCGCCTTCCGTGCCGGCGAGTCCGTCCTCACCGGAGTAACGGTAAACAAAGGGCCCGTGAGAAAGCTCCCGGCGGACAGCCTCGACGGTGGCGACGAGCCTCGGGTCGTCCGGATCGGCGTAGCCGAAGAGCACTCCGACGAGCACGCTGGCGTCGAGGTCGTCACTCCCCGCACTGCGCACGTAGGTCTTCCTCGTCTCAGACCAGCACCGCTCCTCGACGAAGGCTCGCACGGCGTTCGCCTCGACCTTCCAGTCGGGCACGTGCCGGGATGGGATCAGGCCGGCCTCGGCCAGGCGGACGGCGCGGTCGAGGGCGACGGCGCACATCATCTTCGACTGGGTGAACTGCTGGGGCTCGCTGCGCACCTCCCAAAGGCCGGCGTCGGGCGTGGACCAGATCCGGCAGATCAGATCGGCCGTCTCGGCGAGTCGCCGGCCGATGTCGGAATCGATCGGGCGGCCGGCTTGGGCGTAAAGCCAGGCTGCTTGGAACAAATCACCGTAGACATCGAGCTGGACTTGGGTAGCCGCGCCGTTGCCTACTCGGACCGGGGCTGATCCGCGGTAGCCGACAAGCGGCAGGGACCGCTCGTCAACCTCGATGCCGCCGTCGAGGCGGTAGAGCACCCGAAGGCGTGGGTGGGTGAGCTGCGAAGCCTGCATCAGCCACCAGAAAAAGGCGTCCGCCTCAGCGGTGCATCCCAGGCGAAGCAGCGCGCCGAGCACGAATGCCGAATCGCGCACCCAGCAATACCGGTAGTCCCAATTGCGTTCGCCTCCCAACACCTCGGGCAGCGATGTGGTTCCGGCCGCCGCGATAGCTCCGGACGGGGCATGGACGAGCAGTTTCAAGGCCAGGGCGCTGCGAATGACAGCGTCGGACCACGCGGGCACCCGGCGCAGGCCGTCGGACCAATGCCGCCAAAGGGCCTTCGTCCCCGCCAGCCGCGCCTCCACCTCCCGCCGAGCTGGAATCACCAGGGGCTCTTGGTGCGAGAAGCTCAACGCGAAGACCGCCCGGTCATCTCCGGTGACTTCGAAGCGCCCGCTGATCGAACCTTCCTCCACCAGCGGTTCACCAGCGCCCCACGAGCACAATGCGATGGCGTCTGCGCCTCGCGTCGCCACCGGGACGCCGCCTCGACACCCCATTCGGGTCGGAACGGATCCGAAGCCGAACCGAGGCTCGAGCTCCCAACGCATCGGGACCGACCCCGATACCGCCTCGATGACGCGAACGACCTCCCGCTGAGGGCTTAGGTGTTCCCCGGGCACCGTCATGGCGTCGGTCACCCGAACCGTGCCGCGCTCAGTTTGAAACGTGGTCCGCAGCACGTTCGTTGCCGGCAAGTAGCACCGGGAGACCTCGAAGGAGAAGACGGGCGACAGCGCGAAATGCCCGCCACGCTCGGCATCCAATAGCGCGGCGAACACCGCGGGAGAGGCCAGGTGCGGAAGGCAAAGCCAGTCGATCGAGCCGTCCCTCGCCACGAGGGCGACCGTGCGCCCGTCGCCGATCACCGCATAGTCACGCAGCGGGGCGTAGCCACCGATCCGCTGGGCTTGGTGATACTCGGCGCTCACCATCTTCGAAGCATACGGTCGGCCGGGACTCCTAGCCGATCAATCAATCTTGTCGCGACCGCGCTGTTCGCGATCAGGCTCGTGATCGCGGCCGTCTACTCCGGGAAGAGTTGAGGTGTGACGGTGTCGACGACCCACTCACGCCACCGCTGAGCGGACCAGCGGAGGTCGCGCACGAGGAGCGCGTAGGTCTCCTCGCTTTGGATCGTGTACAGGACACCGGTGGCCTCCGCGACCGACAGCGCGGTGGTGAATCCCGGCTTGACCGCACGACCGCGCCGAACCCCTCGCGGCGCTCCTTCTTGTTGCGGTCGAGCAACTCGGCTACCTCGGGATCGGCCGCTGCCGCGCGAACGACCTCGTACAGCGGGCTTACCCGCTCGATCACGGCACTGGCATTTTCGAGGAACCTCGTAAGAGCCGCCACGCCGTCAGGGTTGGCGAGAAGGTCGCGCATCCAGGGGCGCTTCATGATCGGAACTGGCGTGCTCGACGTCGTCTTCCTTCGAAGAACGCCAAGGGTCGCCAGTTCGCGGAAAAGCCAGGACGTCAATCCCGCCCACACGAGTCGAACATCAGTGCGACGGAGCCAGATCGCCGAATTCACCCATGATTTGCGTCATTGTGCGGGCGACGCAGTCGGAGTCGCATCGGTGGGCCAGATACCCCGACCCGCAGCCGTAGATTTCCGCCAGCACAGCTTCGAGTTCTGAAACCGTCCGGCGCACCGAAGCTGGAGTGGAATTCACGCTGCCTTGTTGGCGCGCCCCCTCGCCGCTGGCGTATTCCTCCACCGCCCGCACCATGGTGTGTGCCATATCGTCGGCGTCAACTCGGCCAGCGAGGAACTCCGGGCCGACCTCAAGTACCGAAGACAACGCCGCCATCATCCGCTGTTGCCCCGCGAGTCCGATCATTTCAGTCACCGTGCACCAGGCCTCCTGCGTTCATTCTGCACCCCATCCGCGGGTCGTGACGCGACCGTCATCTCCGCGTCGCACCTGCCCGCTCGCGCCGCGGGCCGAGAAAGAGCAACCGCGCGTGCTCCATCTCCGTAAGCCCCTTGGATTCTCGCAAGGCCACACGCGAGGCTTCTCGGCGAAGAAGGTCGCTCGCAGCCTTGGCTGCCCGTCAGCTGACGGTGAGGTTTGCCGCCTGTGTGCCAGCTGGCGATGGCGCGCGTGTGGCGTGCTCGGCCGTGCTGACGTTGCGGGCGCGAGCGGCGGTGGTGAGGATCCAGGCGACGAACGTGCCGACGAACAGTCGTTGGGCGAGCCCGAAGTGGCTGCTGCCGAGCATGGGGATGAGCAAGAACGTGACGATGCCGAGGGCGGCCAGCGCGGTGGCTGGTGCGGCGTGAGAACGCCACTTGGGCTCGTGCCGGAACCGGTAGGCCGCAGTGATCATCGCGACGAGGATCAGCACGAAAGCGGCGAGGCCGGCGCCGTTGTGAATGTTGCCGTGCATCGTGGTCGTAGCTCCGGTGCGATCGGTGTGGAACGCGGCGGAGACGGGACCGGCGAGCACGGAGGCGACGGTGAGCAGCAGCGGTGTGACACGGGCTTTGCGGCTGGCGCGGAAGATGATCAGCGCAAGCAGGAAGATGCCGACGCCGAGCCCGCAGAACGCGAGGGCCATGAAATCGCCGCCTGTTCCAAGTGCCAGCTCGCTGATCGCCTGGCGGGTGGGACTGTAGTCGCGTCGCTGGACGAGATTGAGCGCGATCACGATGAGCGGGAACAAGGACGCGGACACAAGCGCGGCCTCGGCGAGGCTACGGGCGGGGCGCGTGGGAGTGGTGGATTTCTTCACGATGGGTCACCTCCGGTGGGGAACACTCGCACGGTAGGAAGCGAGGCACCGACCGGTCGTCAGCCCGGAGTTGTCACTTGCGGATGATCTCGGCGGCATTTCGTCGTCCTGGAGACGACGCGCGTCATCCCGAAGACGGATGTGCGAACCGCATTTGATCGGTACCGTCAAGTGCGTGGGAGCGCAGACACTCGCCGCCCCCGTGCGCGCCTCGTGGCCCCGCTCCGACTGGGTGCTTCCCGTCGTGCTGGCGCTGATCGCGCAGGCCGACGTGTGGGCGCCGGCGTCGTACAACCTTGGGCACCTGGTGGGCCCCGCACCAGTCGTCTCGATCTTGTACATCACCACCGCGCTCGTGCTCGTGTGGCGGAAGCGGTCGCCCGTGGCGGTGTTGGCGTTCATCGTCAGCGTCGACGCGGTGGAGTACCTCAGTTTCGGCGCCCCGGAAGGACTCGGTTCGCTGCTGCCGACGGTCGTCGCCTTCTACGCGGTCGGCCGCTACGCCCGCTTCAGCGCGGTCACCGTGGCCGCGCCGCTAGCTCTGCTCGGCATCGCTGTGCACGAACTCACCGACCCGGTCTTCACGATGACCGGGTCGAACGCCATCTTCTACGCCGTCGTCGCCGGTGCATGGCCGCTCGGGCAGGCGTTCCGCCGCCGCGCGGACCACACCGACGAGTTGCAGGCCCGGACGGCGGAACTCGCTGCCCAACGTGATCGCCTCTCCGAGGCCGCGGCTGCCGCCGAGCGCGCTCGGATCGCTCGCGAGCTGCACGACATCGTCGGACACGGACTGAGCGTCACTGTGCTGCAGCTGGTCGGCGCCACTGCCTTGCTGGATAACGACCAGGCGGAACAGGCCCGGGAACACCTGGCTAGCACCGAGCACACCGCACGACAAACCCTGACCGAGATGCGACGACTGCTCGACCTGCTCGACGAAGCTGACGATCCGACGTTGGCGCCACAACCGGGCCTCGACCAACTCGACGAGTTGGTCGAGGCCACCCGACGGGCCGGAGCGCGGATCACGATGGATGTCACCGGAATCCCGGCCGCGCTCCCACCCAGCCTCGATCTGACCGCCTACCGGGTGCTGCAGGAGGCGCTGACCAACGTGCTGAAGCATGCCCACCCGCCCGCGTGCACCGTCCGGATCGTCCGCCAACCCGACGAGCTCGTACTCGAGGTTTGCGATGCCGGCCAAACCGCGACGCCGGAACCGGCTGGACGAGGACTGGCCGGGATGCGTGAACGCGTCACCGTGTTCGGCGGCACCCTCAACACCGAGGTCACACCCGCCGGTGGGTTCACTGTGTGCGCGCGGCTCCCGGTGGTTGTGAGATGACCACAGCGATCAGTGTTCTCATCGCCGACGACGAGGCGATCGTCCGCGACGGGCTGCGCACCATCCTCGACCTCGAACACGACATGACGGTCATCGGCGAAGCCGCCGACGGTGCGCAAGCCGTCGCCGCGGCGCGTGAGCTGCGCCCGGACGTGACTCTCGTCGACATCCAGATGCCGGGCCTGAATGGCATCGAAGCGACCCGGCAAATGATGAAGGCACCGAACCCGCCACGCGTGCTGATGCTGACGACATTTGATCGCAACGAGTACGTCTACGAGGCGATGAAGGCCGGCGCCAGCGGGTTCCTACTCAAAGACGTCCGGCGACACCAGCTCACCGACGCCATCCGTACGATCGTCCGCGGCGAGACGCTGCTCGCGCCAACGATCACTCGCCGCCTCATCGAGGAGTTTTGCATCAGGCCCTCCCCGGCAACGTCCACGCCACCCGAGCTCGCGGACCTAACCCCGCGCGAGGTCGAAGTACTCACCCTCATCGGCCGCGGCCGCTCCAACGCCGACATCGCCGCCGAACTCGTCGTTGCCGAGACCACCGTCAAGACCCACGTCGCGCGTATCCTGGCGAAACTTTCCCTCAACGACCGCGCCCAAGCCGTCATCGCCGCCTACGAAACTGGCCTCATACGGCCCGGCATACGCTGACTCAGCAGCGCCCACGGGCCACGGCGAGCCCATCGCATAGCTCCCGCCACCGCCAGCGGCGCACTTGCTCGTAACCGCCGTCTATGAGGCAGATGCCCTGCTCCCAACAACCGTCCCCTCATCACTAACGTCCCGCACCGATTCCGCGAGGATTCGTTATCCCTTCGTCTTGACTGGGCGGGTGTCGCCGGGCTGATCGCTCGGTCGGGAATGCGCTCGCCGGATCGGCGTTTGGGATACGCATGACGACAGTCGGATTCATCGGAAGCGGGCACATCGGCGGCACGGTGGCGCGACTGGCAGTAAACGCGGGCCACGACGTCGTGCTGAGCAATAGTCGCGGGCCGGAGACGCTGATTGACCTGATCAAGGAACTCGGCCCGCGCTCGCGCGCCGCAACGACAACAGAGGCGGCCACCGCGGGCGACATCGTCGTGGTGACGATCCCGCTAAAGGCTTACCCTTCCGTGCCCGTCGCGCCGCTGAATGGCAAGCCGGTCATCGACACGATGAACTACTACCCGCAACGCGACGGGCACATCGCAGAACTCGACAACGGGACGACGACGAGCAGCGAACTACTTCAGGCACATCTCGCGACCGCCCATGTCGTCAAGGCTTTCAACAACATCTACTTCGAACACTTGGCCACGCTGTCACGATCAGCCGGCAATCCCGAACGCTCTGCGCTCGCGATCGCCGGCGACGAGAAAACCGCAAAGCGGGCGGTGACTGAGTTTCTCGACTCGATCGGTTACGACGCCTTCGACGTCGGTCCGCTTTCCGAAGGTTGGCGCTACCAGCCGGACACGCCTGCTTACGGCCAGCCGTATGTCGCTCCTGGTACCGAATTCCCTCGTCCCGGCGCCCCGGCAAGCGCACGTGCTTTGAAAGAACGATTGGACGCGGCAAAGCGCTGACGCCGGATTCGAGGACATTGCTGACGCCTGCCGCCAACTCGCCGTCAGATGTCAGTCGAGTCGGCGTCGTCGTACGCACCCGCAGGACGCGAAGACCGTCAAACAGACCTTGCACGGTCGGCAAACACGAGTGCGGCGGCTGCGGCAGCGGCGGTGACGCCGAACACCGACGGCCACGGGCCAATCTTCTTCGCGAGCGGGTGGGAGACGCCGAGCGCGCCGACGTAGGTCGCCAGCAAGGACGCCGCGACCGCCGGGTTGCGTGATCGAAGCCACGACCGCATACACCAAGCGCCGGCCGCGGCAAAGACGACGCCACCGGCGTCACGGCGTCCAGTGACACGACCCGCGACGAACCCGCCGAGCAAGCCGACAACGACTATCGGGGCGGTGAATTCCTTTGCCATACGGTCACGCTAGTCCGCCGGACTCACCCATACATGATCGGCTGTGGGTAGCCGTCCTGTCGTAAGTCGATGTAGTACCGGTGAAGGTGCCTTCGATCGTGTTACGGGGGTTGTCGTCGGGTCCGACCCGCTTCAGGAGTCGGCCAGTCATGTTCGAAGCACGTTGGCGAAGATGAGCCAGGCGAGCAGTGACTTCGAGGTGAGACTGAGCATGATGTAGGCGACCTCGCCATGCACGTAGTCGCGCCACCAGCCGATCTGGGCGTATTGCAGCGCCATGTTGATGGCGAAGCTGAAGAACAAGGCGAACTGCACGATCGTAATCGCGTAGACGAAGCCGGGGACGGCGGGTGGCTGCGCGACGTAGACCGCGATCAGCGCCCACGGAGCCAATCCGATCAGGGAGCCGAACCGGAAGGAGCTCCAGTCGGCGCGGCCAGGCCGTTGCTGGCGTTCCATCAGCAGGCCAAACAGGATCATCGCGGTGTTCGCGGCGAAGATCGCGACGACGGCGGCGAGGTCGCGGATCCCGACGAAGAGCCCGATAAGCACGATCATGATCGACGCGCTGACCGAATATTCGATCCAGCGGGCGTAATTCGCGCGTCGGTCGAGGCAGCGCTCATACCAACGGTGCACGCGCGGTGCGGCGACGAGCGCGTGATCGACAGCTGCGAGCAACAGGAAGAGAGCGACGGCCGGTCCGATTCGCAGCGAAAACACCGTCTCCGGCACCGTCGGCCGGGACGCCCGCACCGGATCGTCGCGCAAAAACGACGCGGTCACCGGCAGTGCGAGGGTGTTGCTCGCGGCCAACATGTACAGGCCCTCGAAGGCGAGCAGGACGAATGCGGCGACGTTGAACGCCCGCAGCCGACGATATCGCCGCGCCGAAGAAACGGCTTCGGTCTGAGTAATGAGCGACGTGTCCGGCGACATGATGACCCCCGAGGATCCGCGATGTCTTCGACGGTCCGAGCCAAAACGAGGCTGGTCCAGAGTCGAAGGGCTCTCGTGCGCACAAAATTCGTGGGCCGGGCCGCCTGGCGTGACGACCCGGCTCACGAGTCGAGCACTTAGCCGGACGCTGGGCCGATGACCACCTTCGTGGAGCCGGACCGGGTCATGCCGTCACCGTCGCACGTCGGCCGTTGCGCGCCGCGACCAGCGCGCGAGCCCGCACGACCAACCACAGCCCGGAGGCGCCGACCAGGCCGTAGACGATCCGGGTTGCCACGTTCGTCTCGCCGAAGTCGAGCCCGAACACCGCGGCGACCAGGTCGAAGCGGGCGATTGCCACCAATCCCCAGTTCAGCGCACCGATGACCACCAGGGCCAGCGCCACGACATCTGTCTTCTTCACTACTTCCTCCTTGTACAGGTTCTGTCGAGAATTCGAGCGTCCGACACTCGACGGGGTTTGTCAAGAAATTGTCGAAACTTTCTGTCCAAGGTGTGTACAGTGATGGTCATGGACGGGACGATTCGGATCGGTGAGCTCGCCCGGCGGACCGGGGTATCGCCCGAACTGCTGCGCGCATGGGAGACGCGCTACGGGCTGCTCAAGCCGGCCCGGTCGCCCGGAGGATTCCGCCTCTACTCCGCCGCGGACGAGACCCGGATACGGCGAATGACCGGGCTGATCGCCGGGGGCGTGTCAGCGGCCGAAGCGGCCCGGCAGGCACTCACGGGCAACGAGGTACAAGCCAAACCCGAGGCGCCGATTGTCGAACGGCTCACCGATCGGCTCCGCACGGCGCTCGACACGTTCGACGGCGCCGGTGCCCACTCCGCGTTCGACCGGCTGCTGGCCTCGGTGTCCGTCGATGTCGTGCTCGCCGACGTCGTCCTGCCCTACCTGCGTGACCTCGGCGACCGTTGGGCCGCTGGTCAGGTGAGCGTCGCGCAGGAGCACTTCGCGTCCAACCTCATCCGCGGACGACTACTTGCCCTCGCCCGCGACTGGGATACAGGCGACGGACCCGCGCTCCTGCTCGCGTGCCTTCCCGGTGAGGCCCACGACATCGGCCTCATCGTCTTCGGGATGCTGGCCGCACGACGCGGTTGGCGCGTCACCTTCCTCGGCGCCGACACCCCGCTGGACACCGTTTGCGCCACCGTCCGCAACGTTAAGCCGTCACTCACCGTCCTGGTCGCAATTAATCCCGCGCTGATAGCGAAGAATGCCGAAGACCTTCGGCGGCTCACCGCCCTGACTCGCACCGCCATCGCCGGCAGCGCCGACACGCAGGCCGTGGACGACGTCGGCGCCACAGCACTTCCTTCCGACGTCCTTGGCGCAGCCAACTCGCTCATCCCGTAGATGCGGAACGGTCACAGCAGGCACTCGTACCGGTCGTCGGTGCTCTGCTGTTTATGGCGTTGCGGTCGGAAAGCCGCGAGGCTAGTCCTCGAGCGGTGCACCGATGATCTGGATGTCATGTTGCGCTGCGATTCGCACCAACTCAGCTATGTCCGGCTCGGTCGGGGTGGGAAGGCCGGGGGACGTCGCTGTTTCGCCGGCGGCACGGATAAACTCCTCGAACCCAGCTGGCGTCGTCAACAGCAGAAAGTGCGCCTGCTCGGAATCGACTCGGAACCGGTGCTCAACCGCGCGCGGGCCGAAGGCGAAACCGCCATCGGTAATAGTGCGCCGTTCACCTGCGAGTTCGACCGTGAGTTGTCCTTCCAACACGTAGAACATCTCGTCGGCGCCGCCGTGCACGTGGAGTGGTGCGCCGTGCCCGCGCGGTGCGTGGAACTCAGCGAGGAACAGACCACCACCGTTTTGCGTGCTGGTCGCTTTGTAGGTGGCGCGAGCCCCGAGGAACCAATGCGCTTCTCCCTCGGGGGCGTTCAGCGTGTAGCCAACCAGAGCACTCATGTGCCCTCCAGTTCAGACAAGAATCGCTGCCTTCCGATGGAATTGCAGCCTTTGTGTTGGACCTCCGACGAGGTCAGTGCGGGCGGATGACCTCAGTCGCGTAACGGGACATGGCCTTGCCGATGTCGGCGGGGTTGAGCAATCCGTGGTCGTCAACGGGAAGTCGGCCGAGGTCGCGGAAGTATTCGACATAGCGGTCGGGCGAGAGCGTGCCGATAAAGGTGGCGGCCTCGTCGAAAGGGTTACTGAAGGTATGCGGCGTGTCGGGTGGAATGGTGACGCATGACCCTGCCTCGGCGTCCACGCTTTCAGTTCCGGAGGTGAATCTGAGCTTTCCTCGGGTGACGATAAAAATTTCGTCGTGCTCGCGGTGGACGTGTTGGGGCGGGGCGGCGGGGCCGGGTGGCACGGTCGCCTCGTACAAGGCCAGCCGGTGCCCGGTATGAGAACCGTCTTCGATGATGCGAATACGGATTGGCCCGCCGCCTGCCTGCTCGCCATCGGCGGGGCCCACGACATGGATCGTCATGCTTCCTCCTGAGATCTGTGGAGAGCTAAGGGCTCGTCAACAGCCGCGTCGAGTGTTTCCGCCTGGCCGGTAGCGAATTCGTAAGACACGCGAACCAGGTCCAAAATCACGTCGCGCTCAGCTTCGTCGCGCGGCGCGTAAAGCATGACGACTGTCGCGGGTGCCTGACCGGTACGCACGAGGAAATGAGGTTCCGCCCATCCGGCGTGCTCGGCCGCCGCGGCAACCGGCAGCGGCAACGTGGCGTGGAAGCTCAGGTCGCCTTGGGCGTGCAAGTGGCAGAATTCCCGCCCGACCATGAACGCCTCGGCCGGCCCGACCGCGACACCGGGTTCGACGGCGATGGCGCGACCGCCCTCCACCGAAATCGCCGACGACTGCTGCCGCACTGATGGCCACGTCCCTGCCTCGGCGAGGACAGCCTCGGCGTACCGGCTGTCGGTGGGCTGCTGGTCGAGCTGGGAATGCGGTAGCACGGTGTTGGTGCACGGCCGGGGCCCCGATCGTTGCGGTAAGTGCAGGTGCCCGGCCATGTCAGGCTCCGAGCCAAAACAACTCGATCGGGATCCCGTTTGGGTCGCGAAAGGCGACCAGCGCGTAGGGCGCCGGTTCGTCGATCGAAAACACGTCTCCGTGCTCGATGCCCACAACATCAAGGTGTTCGACCCACGCGTCGATGTCGGAACGGTCATCGACCCGGATTGCGAGATGATCAAGACCGGTGCGCCGCGGGTCGAATGCCACGCCGTCCGCGTCAGGGTGGTAGTCGAGCCCGAGCACGAGCCCGGTGCCAGGACGAATCATGACGACGGCGTAGCCGTCACCGGTGCCGTGCGGTTCGACAAAGGCGCGCACTAATCCCAAAGCCTTGCCGTAGAAGGCTTCGCTCGCGGTGAGGTCGCGGACCGTGACACCTACATGATGGAACCCGGTCAGTGCGGGGACGGCCCGGGTGGGCACGGCCGCTTCGGTGGCAGTGGTCATGATTGCGCTCCTCGTAGCGACGGCCATTTGATGAGACAGCAAGTCTCAATGTGAGACACTGAGTATCATCAGCGGGTGACGGCAGACTGTCAAGAGGAGAACGCGGTGGACAACACATCCGCTCCACATGCGAAGTCGGGAGCCAGGGAGCGCACCCTGCGGCTGCTCCGCGAGGCCGCGCGGGAACTGCTGCGTACTGGCCGACCGCTGACCGTGCCGGCGGTGGCTGAACTCGCTGGGGTGTCGCGCGCCACCGCCTACCGCTACTTCCCGACCAACGACGCCGTCGTGCTGCACGCGACCATGTCGCTGGCCGACGATCCGCTCGAAGACCTCGACTGGGCACCGCCCGCGGCCGGCTCGTCCGGACAGCTCACCGATCGGGCCGCCGACCTTGTGCGGGCCACCGCCGCGTGGGCGTTCGATCACGAAACCGAGCTACGTACCATGCTCCGACTCTCGCTGGCGCCCGAGCGAGCCAACCTGCGACCGCGCCGAGGCCTGACCAACCGCGGCCGCTGGATCGAGGCCCTCCTCAAAGGGTTGCCCCCGGATGTCACGCCGAGCGCACGCCGCCGGCTCGCGGCGGCCCTAATCCCGCTCTTCGGATCCGACGCGATTGTGTGGACCAGCGATATCGCCGAACTCCCCCGCGACGAAGCCATCGAACTCCTCGCCTGGATGGTGCAAGCCCTCATCGCGGCGACCCTCGCCGAGCGGTAGGGCTCGCAGCAGCGCTACTCCGAACTATCGGGTGGCGCTCGTCTCGACGTTTGGCGATGGCGTCGTGGCAGTCGTTTTCTCGGACGACGGCCGCTACGCACACTCACACGACCCGGAACGCACAGGAGAAATGGGGCGGTACGAGCATCGTCGCGGAGCTGCCATGCGAAGGACTGCGCGCGGCACTCCGAATACGACCCGTACTCGCCGTGCTTCCGGACGACGTTCACCCTCTTGCACTGGGCGCATTTCCTGACCCGGCCTTCGTGACTTGCCGGTTTATCAACCTCGTGTATCAAGCTGAGGCTTGATACGGAATGACAGTCGCGACACGACTGTCTTTTTCGCGAGTTTCGCTGTCTTTTCGCGAGCCGTGAGCGCAGTTTTTTTCGCGAGTCTCGCCACCGTCGTGTTCGGTGCGGTCAAGCTGTTCCCAGGCAAGGTGATCCAGGGCCGTATGACCCGGCTCGATGGGGACGGCTCAAGCTTCGCGTAAGCCCGGCCGAAGCGGTAAGGCGGGCAGAGACCCTTCATCCGTGGGTTCTCAGCCTGTCCATGACGTGGCGAGTAAGGAACGAACCCAGGTGAAACTTACGGCGGCGACGAGGTGGGGCAGTGCCGGCAGGCACGGCGTTGTTCGTCGTCGGGTGGGCGGCGTGGGCTACGTCCGCGGGTGGGTGCGGTCGCTGGTCGCGGTCGCTGTCGTGGCTGCTTCGTTCGCTGTCATCGACGGGGTCGCGCCGCTCCGGACTTGGGCCGCGACCGTGCCGGCACCCTCGCCAGCCACAATCTCATGCGACGTCTCCACCGCGTACCTGGCACAAAACAGTCCTACCCAGCTTTTCGCGGAGGAATTCGGCTCTGGCACGGTGAGTTTCTCGGCGGTCGCGCCCGCTGGCACGTATGCCTACAACGGCATGGGTCTCGACCCGCTCAACGGATACCTCTACGCCATAGAAGTCTCGCCGACCGCGGGCGAGTTGCTTCGCATCAACCCGGGCGACGCCACGGTGGAGGACCTTGGGGCGTTGAGTCCGGCGATTAACTTTCAAAACAGTGGCGCCTTCAGCCCGGACGGCGACTATTACGTCTTCAATATCGGAAGCTCGACGATGTACAAAATCGATGTCACCACGGCCACGGCAACGCCGATCACTCTGAGCGCGAGCCCGCGGCTCTCCGACATCACCTGGGCTGGCGGTTACCTGTGGGGCATTCCTAACAACACCAACACCCCCATCCGCATCGACCCCGACACGGGTGAGGTGACGACGTTCGGCTCGATCGGCATCACGGCCTCGACCTACGGCGCCGACTTCACGCTCGGCAACGGCGACATTGAGCTCGGTGACAACAGCGGCGGGTTGACCGAGGTGCGCATCGACGATCCGGGCTCGGCGACGCCGACGTTCACCGCGGTTGCGACGTCGAGCAGCCCGGGCTCAGGCCAAAACGACGGCGCGGCGTGTGTGTCTGCTCCGACGCACCTGTCGGTGTCGATGTCGGCGCCGACCACGGTCGACGCGAACGCTTCGCTTTCCTGGACGCTGACGGTGAAAAACGAGGGGACGGGGGCGGCGTCGGGTTTCACGCTGACCGACGACGTGCCGGCCGGGTACGCGATCGGCGCGATGTCGAGCGGCTGCTCGGCGTCCGGGCAGACAGTGACCTGCGTTCACGGCGGGCTGGACCCGGGTGACTCGGCGGTGCTCACGATCAGCGCAACCGCACCCGGCAGTTACGGATGCGCCAGCAGCAGCAACTCCGCGACCGTCGTCGGCTACGAAGAAAACTCCGAACCCACCAACACCGACAGCACCAGCGCGTTGATCGTCTGCGTGTCGCACAACAACCCGCAGGCGATCACGTTCACGCAACCGGCCGACGCCACGCTGGCGGACGGCACGGTCGCGTTGACGGCGTCGTCCGACTCGGGGCTCACGGTGAGCTTCACCAGCACGACGCCGACCGTTTGCACGGTGACAGGGACGACGGCGACGCTGGTAGCCGCAGGAACCTGCACTATCGAGGCCGACCAGTACGGCGACGACACGTACGGCGAAGCGACCCCGGTGACACGCTCGTTCGCCGTGACGTTGACCCCGCAGGTGATCACGTTCGCTCAGCCCGCGCCCGCCAACCTCAGCGCCGGCACCGTCGCGTTGACCGCGTCGTCCGACGCCGGCCTGCCGGTCAGCTTCACCAGCACGACCCCGGCCGTGTGCACCGTGGCCGGGACAACTATCACGCTACTGGCCGTCGGAACCTGCACCATCGACGCCGACCAGGCCGGTGACGCGACCCACGCCGCGGCGACCACGATCATCCGCTCGTTCGCCGTGGTGTCCTCCAGCCACACCGCGCCGGTGGTGACCTCGACCCGCATTGCCGGCGACGACCGGGACGCGACCACCGCCAAGCTTGCCGAAGCCATGTACCCGACCGCCGGCTCCGCGAAGGTCGTCGTGCTCGCACGTGACGACGTGTACGCCGACGGACTCGCCGGATCACCGTTGGCCGGTGCACTCGGCGGCCCACTGCTCCTCACCCCGACGTCCGCATTGTCCAGCGACGTGCGCGCCGCGATCCAGCACGTGCTCGCGCCCGGCGGGCTGGTCATCTGCCTCGGCCAGAATGACGCGATCAGCACGTCGGTGGTCACCCAACTGCAAAGCCTGGGCTACCAGGTCAACCGCATCGGCGGAGTGGACCGGTACGCCACAGCCACGCTGATCGCCGGCGACATCGTCCAATCCGGCGCCGTCAGGCACGTCTACCTCGCGACCGGCGACGGGTTCGCCGACGCGCTGCCGTCCGCCGTCGCCGCCGGCTTCGGCCACGGCGTCGTGCTGCTCACCGCCGGGAAATCCATGCCGGCATCGACGAGCAAGTGGCTGCACGACCATGCGGGGCTGACAGTGACCGCGGTCGGCGGCGCCGCCGCTGCCGCCGCCCCCGACGACGCCGCGATCGCCGGCACCGACCGCTACGCGACCTCAGCGATGGTGGCGGCTACGGTCATGCCAGACCCCAGCGGCCTTGTACTCGCCACCGGCGGGAGGTTCCCCGACGGGCTAGCCGGGGCGGTGTACGCGATCCACCACGGCTGGCCGCTACTGCTCGTCGCCCCCGGACCAACCACGCTGAACTCAAGCCAGACGACCTACCTGCACGACATCGCCGACAGCACCACGACAGTAACCGCCGTCGGCGGAGCAGACGCCCTGCCCCCAACATCCGTCACCCTCATCACGAACGCCCTGCACTGATACCGCGAGGATTCCGTTATCCCATTCCTCATCGAACGGCCCCGGCTTGCCACGCATGCGCGCCCAGCAATGTCCTTGTGACCAAATCGGGGACATTGCTGACCGCCCGAGCGTGGACACTATTTGACCGACGACATCAGCTGCAGCCCGACGTACTCCCGCATCCTTCGCAGACGTAGCAGCTGCCGGCCGGCTGCATTTTCGTACCGCAGCTCATGCACAGCGGTGCATCAGCGGCTGTGCCAAGTTGAAGCTCGACCAGCTCGGTGGAGCTGTGCACTTCGGCGTCCGCTTTCTTTGCGGTTGCCGCGGATGCGCGGTCTCCTGCCTCGACGTCCGAGACCTTCACCGGCTTTTCGATGGGCGCCGATTGTGCGAGCAGTTCGACGTCCACCTCTTCTTCGTCGGAGTCGGCCGCTTCTCCCCCGCCGTACGTGGCCGCGACAGTACGCGCCCGCTCTTCAGCGGTGAAAATGCCGAGTTCTTCGCGCTTCTCGTACGGCAGGTAGTCGAGAGCCAGGCGACGGAAGATGTAGTCCATGATCGACTGCGCCATGCGGACGTCGGGGTCGTCGGTCATGCCGGCCGGCTCGAAGCGCATGTTGACGAACTTCGAGACGAACGCCTCAAGCGGCACGCCGTACTGCAAGGCGATGGAAATCGCGATGGAGAAGGCGTCCATCACACCGGCGAGCGTCGAACCCTGCTTGCCGAGCTTCAAGAAAACTTCGCCCAGACCGTCGTCGGGGTAGGAGCCGGCGGTCATGTATCCCTCGGCGCCGGCCACCGAGAACGACACGGTTTGCGACGGACGACGCTTCGGCAGCCGCTTGCGCACCGGGCGGTATTCAGCCGGCGCGGCAGCAACCGGCGCGGTCGCCTTGGTCTCCTTGGCGTCAGAAAGCGGCTGGCCGACCTTGCAATTGTTGCGGTAAATGGCCAGCGCCTTCAGGCCAAGCTTCCAGCCCTCGATATAGACATGCTCGACGTCTTCGACAGTGGCCGATTCGGGCAAGTTCACGGTCTTCGAGATGGCGCCCGAGATGAACGGCTGGATCGCCGCCATCATGCGCACGTGGCCCATTGGGGCAATGGAGCGCTCGCCCATCGCGCAGTCGAAAACCTCGTAATGCTCAGGGCGAAGCCCGGGCGCGTCAACCACATGACCGTGCTCGGAGATGTACTCGACGATTGCTTCGACCTGCTCTTCTTGGTAGCCGAGTTTGCGAAGCGCACGCGGAACCGTGTTATTCACGATTTGCATTGAGCCACCGCCGACCAATTTCTTGAATTTCACTAATGCGAGGTCGGGCTCAACTCCAGTTGTATCACAGCTCATCATCAAGCCTATGGTGCCGGTGGGCGCGAGTACTGAGGCTTGTGAATTCCGCCAACCATTCTTTTCGCCAATTCGAAGGCATTCTTGCCATGTCTTATTCGCCAGTCGAATAACATCACGGTCTATTGTTCCAACTGCGCGAATAGAATCAGACGCCGCCGCGTGCTTGCGCATCACGCGCGTGTGCGCCTCGGCGTTGCGGGCGTATCCGTCGTAGGGCCCGACGATGCCGGCGAGTTCAGCTGAACGCTTGTACGCGGTGCCGGTCATCAAGGAGGTGATCGCGGCGGCCAAAGCGCGACCGCCATCGGAGTCGTAAGCGTGGCCCGTCGCCATCAGCAAAGCGCCGAGGTTCGCGTAGCCGATGCCGAGTTGCCGGTACGCCCGCGTCGTCTCGCCGATTTTCTCGGTCGGGAAATCCGCGAAGCAGATGGAAATGTCCATCGCGGTGATGACGAACTCGACCACCTTGGCAAATGTCGCGGCGTCGAAGGTATCGTCGTCCTTCAAAAACTTCATCAGGTTCAACGACGCCAAATTGCACGAAGAGTTATCTAAGTGAAGGTACTCACTGCATGGGTTACTTGCGGTGATTCGTCCGGTTTCCGGGCACGTGTGCCAGTCGTTGATGGTGTCGTCGTACTGCATGCCGGGGTCGGCGCATTCCCATGCCGCTTGGGAAATCTTGCGCATTAGCTCCTTGGCGTCGACCGTCTCGACGACCTCACCGGTCGTGCGTGCCCGCAACCCGAACGTCGAGCCCGCCTCCACCGCGCGCATGAACTCGTCGGTGACACGCACCGAGTTGTTGGCGTTTTGGTACTGCACACTGGTGAGGTCGCGGCCGCCGAGGTCCATGTCGTAGCCGGCGTCGCGCAGCACGCGAATCTTGTCTTCTTCGCGCGCCTTGGTCTCGATGAATTCTTCGACGTCGGGGTGGTCGACGTCCAAAATCACCATCTTGGCCGCGCGACGCGTGGCACCGCCCGACTTGATGGTGCCGGCGGAAGCGTCGGCGCCGCGCATGAACGACACCGGGCCTGACGCCGTGCCGCCCGACGACAGCAGCTCCTTCGACGAGCGGATGCGCGACAGGTTGATGCCCGAGCCCGAACCGCCCTTGAAGATCAGCCCCTCTTCCTTGTACCAGTCGAGGATGCTGTCCATTTTGTCATCAACTGCGAGGATAAAGCACGCTGACACCTGTGCCGGTGCGTTTGTCCCAACATTGAACCAGACCGGCGAGTTGAAGCTGAAGATTTGGTGGAGGAGTGCGTACGTCAGCTCGTGCTCGAAGATGGTGGCGTCGTCGACGGTGGCGAAGTAGCCGTTCACCTGGCCGGCCTTGACGTAGGTCAAGACCACCCGGTCGATCAGCTGCTTGAGCGACCACTCGCGTTGCGGCGTGCCGACCGCGCCGCGGAAGTACTTGGTCGTGACGATGTTGGCGGCGTTCACCGTCCAGAAGTCGGGAAACTCGACGCCCTTCTGCTCGAAGTTGATCGAGCCGTCGCGCCAGTTGGTCATGACGACGTCACGACGCTCCCAGGTGACTTCGTCGTAGGGGTGCACGCCGGGCTTGGTGTACACCCGCTCGAGCTTCAGCCCCTTGCGACCACGCGCCGCGTCGTGGGTCGTGCCGTGACTGGTTTCTGTCATGCCTGGCTCCTCCACACCTTGTGCCAACAACACCTTCGAGAGCCGGATTTCCCCCCGGCAAGGGTCGTTTTGACTACCCGTTTAGGGCCGGGCGGACGCCGGATCAGGCGCCACCGCTTCGTCGGGCGCGCGACCGCGGCTGCCTGCCGACGCGTCGCCTCCCCGCAGTTCTCGCTCCGCACGAAGCAAGGCGATCTCGGCGTCGAAGTCGTCGAGGGACTCGAACCCCCGGTACACCGAGGCGAACCGCAAGAACGCCACCTCGTCGAGTTCGCGAAGCGGTTCGAGGACGGCGAGCCCGACGTCACCAGTGGTGACCTCGCTACACCCGGACGCGCGAAGCTCGTCTTCAACGCGCTGGGCGAGCAACGCGAGCGCGTCTTCGTCGACCGGGCGCCCCTGGCACGCCTTGCGTACACCGGCGGCGACCTTGGCCCGAGAGAACGGTTCGCTGGCTCCCGACCGCTTGATCACGTTCAGCGCCGCAGTCTCGAGGGTGGTGAACCGGCGCCCGCACTCGGGGCACGAGCGGCGACGGCGGATCGCGGTGCCGTCGTCGGTGACGCGGCTGTCGATCACACGGCTGTCGGAGTGTCGGCAGAACGGGCAGAACACGACCGCGACACCTCCCTCGACGACGCCTGAAGCGCCACTTCTGTGGACGCCGCTGTGGGAAATCCATCGAGGCCTGTGCCTAACTTGGCACAACCTGTGGAGAACTACAGCGGTGTAACTACTATATGTAGGGGTGTGACGTTAGGCCGGTTGGCCGTGTGATGCAAGCCATTCGGAGAACTTTCGCGATCGCCCGCGTGGATACGGCGTGTCGCCCGGGTGTCGTCGGCGTGTCGCGTCAGCCCGCCTGTCGATCACGGCACGACCAGCACCTGACCGGCCTGGATTTCGGTTCCGGCGAGCCCGTTTCGCTCGATCAGCCGACCGACTTCGACCCGCGGATCGACACTCGGCGCTACGCGCGTCGCGATCGACCACAGCGACTCCCCGGGCTGCACTACAACACTCGAGCCGGACGCCGAAACCCCGGCGCTGACCGCGCCACCCGACGCCGGCACGACACTCGGGCTGGCCTGGGACGGCACCAGCCCGACCGCGAACAAGGCGGCCGTCGCCAACAGCGCCAGGAACACGACGACCACGACCCGCCCGCGCCTCGTGAGACGCACCGGGGCGGGACGCCGACGAGAGGCGCCGGCCACGGCAGCTTTTCGCCGTCCGCCTTCGGCATGTTCTTGAACGACGAGCCGAAGGCGCGGCGCGCCGAACGGTTCGGCGCTCGTGATCGGCAATCGCTCAAAGAGCGTCGAGATTGTCTCGGTGGGCTCGGGCGCGGGGGCAGCGCGCAGAGCGCCGGTACCGAGAGTGGTCTGACTCATGGCGGACCTCCGGGGAAGAATCGAACGGTTGTTCGATCGAACGTCTGTACGATGTTCTACCGCAGACCACCGACAAAACGGCGACACGTTCGAACACATGTTTGAACGTGTCTCTCGATTGAGCTAGCGTTCGGCGCACCGGGCCGACAAACCAACCCGAAGGAGCGCGGCAGATGGCGCGACGCGGCAGCACACCGAGCGACCCCAAGGTCGCGCATCCCAAGCTCGCGCGGGTCGCCGATTTTCCCGACGGGCCGCCCGACGCATCCGGCCTCACGCCGCGCCAGCGCAAAGTGCTCGAGGTGATCCGCGACTCGGTCGAACGTCGCGGCTACCCGCCGAGCATGCGCGAGATCGGCGAGGCGGTCGGGCTCACCTCCACATCCAGCGTCGCCCACCAGCTCGCGACGCTCGAAAAGAAAGGTTGCCTGCGCCGCGACCCGAATCGTCCGCGCGCCGTCGAGGTGCGCACCCCCAAGCCGGACGCCGAACCCCGCGCCACGATCGCGTCTGCTACCGCTGATGCGCCGTTCGACGACACCGACAGCGGCGACGCGCGCCCTGCGGCGACCTACGTTCCGCTCGTCGGGCGCATCGCCGCCGGTGGCCCAATTCTCGCCGAACAGGCGGTCGAAGACGTGTTCCCGCTCCCCCGCCAAGTCGTCGGCGACGGCACGCTGTTCTTGCTGCAGGTCAAGGGCGATTCGATGGTCGACGCCGCGATCTGCGACGGCGACTGGGTCGTCGTCCGGCAGCAACCAGTCGCCGACAACGGCGACATCGTGGCCGCAATGATCGAGGGTGAGGCGACGGTCAAGACCTTCAAGCGACGCGAGGGGCATGTGTGGCTGATGCCGCACAATCCCAACTACGCGCCCATTCCCGGCGACGACGCCACCATCCTCGGCCGAGTCACCGCAGTGCTGCGCCGGGTCTAGCCGCCTCGTTGCCGCGTGCGGCCGACGCCGCTTACGCCGTCCGGACGCTGCCGGACTGGACGATCGGTTCTTTCATCGCCGAGCGAATAAAGTCTTGGCAAAAACCGTGGTCACGTTCCCACGACGAGTGCCATCTTCTGGGCATGCCGACGTCACCAATGTCCGTCGGCCGAGCCGTTCAGGGAGGAAGCCTCATGGCGAAGCTGTTCAAGCGAGTCGCGGCACGCGGGGACGCGCGAGTAGAGCACGCCAGGCACAACAAGCAGCGGGCCACGCGCGCCCGCGCACTCGTCACCACGGCCGTCTTGTCCGTGGTTGGCGCCGGGGGCACCACCGCAGTGATCGTGGCCGCACCAGCCCACGCCGACACGACCATCTGCGCGCAATACGGTTCCGCGGTAACGGCGAGCGGTTACATCGCCCAGAACAACGAGTGGAACGACACCACCACCCAATGCATCTACGTATCAGGTGACGGCTTCAAAATCACCCAGGCCAATCACAACAAGCCGACCAACGGCTCGCCCGCGGCGTATCCGTCGATCTACTGGGGCTGCCACTACGGCAACTGCACGAGCGGCTTCAGCCCGATCCAGGCCAACACCGCCACGTTCAGCGGCATCAACACCAGCGTGAGCATGAGCTACCCGTCGTCCGGCACCTATGACGCCGCCTACGACATCTGGTTCGACCCGACGCCACGCACCGACGGGCAAAACACCGGCGCCGAAATCATGGTCTGGCTCAACCACACCGGAAGCATCCAGCCCGTCGGATCGCAGGTCGGAACAGTCTCGCTCAACGGCGCCACCTGGAACGTCTGGGAAGGCAACATCGGCTGGAACGTCATCTCCTACGTGCGCCAGCAGACGACCACCTCGGTCAGCTTCCCGGTCAGCAGCTTCTTCAACGACGCGGTGCACCGGGGATACGCACAAACCGCCTGGTACCTCACCAGCGTTCAGGCCGGCTTCGAGCCGTGGGTCGGTGGCACCGGCCTCGCCGTCACGAACTTCGCCGTGACACACGGGACGTCGTCGTCGAGCCCGACGCCGACCCCGACCCCAACGCCGACCCCGACGCCGACGCCGACGCCCACCCCGACCCCGACTCAGACCAGCAGTGGCGGGAAGAGCTGCTCGGCGACCTACTCGGTGCCAAACGACTGGGGCACCGGTTTTCAAGGTGACGTCGTCGTCAAGAACACCGGCAGCAGTTCCATCAACGGCTGGACCGTGACATGGACGTTCGGAAACGGCCAGCAAATCACCAACTACTGGAACGCCACGCTCACGCAGTCCGGTAGCTCAGTGAAAGCCGTGAACATGAGCTACAACGGCGCACTCGGCGTGGGAGCCACGACCGACTGGGGCTTCCAGGCCAACGAAAGCGGAGGCAACTCCAAGCCGACGGTCACCTGCACCGCTAGCTGACACCGATATGTGAGATGTGGGGTGGCTGCCGACATGGCAGCCACCCCAAGGTACGCACTGTGTGGGGTGCGCGATCAGTTGGTGTTACGGGTGTTTTTCACGGTCGAAAGTCTTTTCCGTCGCCCTACTTCGACACCCTGCACAACGTCCGCGAGTTCGAGGTCGATGGGCATCACCTCCAACCGGCGGCGCGTGTCGCCGTCCGGGGCGGGCACCACCTCCGCGTGGGCGAGTTCGTCGTAGTACTGCTGCTGGTCGCCGGCGTCGCCCTGCTCGCGCCGATCGCCGAACGCTTCAGCATCCCCAGCGCGGCGGTGCTCGCGGTGTACGGAATCGTGCTCGCGTTCATTCCAGGGGTCGCCAATCTGCAAATCCCGCCGCACCTGGTGCTCCCCCTGTTGTTGCCGCCTTTGCTTTTCGCGGCGTCGCAGCGCAGCACTACACGCGAGTTCGTTAAACACGCCCGAGGCCTGGTCGCCCTCGCCATCGGGCTGGTCATCGTCTCGACCGCGGCGGTGGCCGGGGCAGCACGGTTGGCCGACCCCGAGATGGCCTGGGCTCCCGCGATCGCGCTGGGTGCGCTCGTCGCTCCACCAGACCCGGTAGCCGCGACCTCGATCGCCGGCAAGCTGAATTTGCCGCGACGCGTCGTCGAGGTACTCGAAGGCGAGGGATTGCTCAACGACGCGACCTCGCTCACCGTGTACACGATCGCGGTCGGCCTCGCCGCCGGTTCGTTCACCGCGCTCGACGGCGTCAAGGTGTTCTTGCTGTCGGTGATCGGAGCGCCGCTGTTCGGCTACCTCGTCGGCCGGATCGGCGCGACACTGCTCGACCGCATCGACGACCCGCGCGCCGAAGTGACCCTCACGATGCTGCTGCCGTACGGCGCCTACCTGGGTATCGACGCGGCCGGCGGTTCGGGCGTGCTCGCCGTCGTCGTCACCGGTCTTTACGTCGGTCAGCGAGCGATCGCGTCGTTCACCGCGCGGGGATTCCTAGCCGGAGCCACGGTATGGAACGTCGCCGACTGGAGCGTCTCGAGCTTCACTTTCGGGTTGATCGGTTTCGAGTTGGCGCAGGTACTCGAACATCCAGGATTCGGCCGCCACGCCGGAGCCACCGCGACGGTCGTCACCGTCGTCGCAATCGGCGTCCGGCTGCTGATCGTGCCACCCCTCGGGGCGATTCTGCGGCATCGGCAGCAACGGCTGCACGAGGAGCAAGAGGCCGGCAGACACACGAACCTTCGTGAATCGATCGTGATTGCGTTCGCAGGCATGCGCGGCGTCGTGACTCTCGCGAGCGCACTCGCATTGCCGCTCGCCTTCCCGACTCGGTCGGTCATCGTTTTTTCGGCCATCGTGGTCGTACTGGTCACACTTGTCGGGCAGGGCCTCATGTTGCCGTTCCTCGTGCGAAAGCTCGGCGTCACGTCGAAAGAGCGAAATCGCGACGTCGAAGAAACTCGCCGCCGTGCGATCGAAGCCGCCATGGAAAGGCTCGGCGAATTGCGCGACAAAGGCCAGATCGACGAGAAGGTCGCCAGCAGCCTGGAGCGCGCCTACCGACGATTCGCGCCGGACCTCGCCGACGAACTCGACGAAGAAGCTCGCCAACATCTGCTGAGCCTTTCCGAGGCGTCACACGAATTGCGCGAGGCCGAGCGGGCCGTCGTGCTCGAACTACGGACAGACGGACGCATCAGCGCCGAAGCGGCGAGCCACGTGCTGCGCGACCTCGAAGCGCGCGAGCAACGCGAACTGCGGCGAGCCGCCGCCGTCCGCGGTGCGGACGGCGGCGGCTGAGTTCATGCCGTCACGTCGCGACGTCGAAACACCACGGCGGCGATACAGCCGGCCGCTACGGCGTAGAAACTGACACTGGCAATCGCCCGAGAGAGCGACACATCCGGCACACCGCCGGCCGCCACCGCCTCGAGCAACAGACCCGGAAAGAGTCGTTGAGCGGGACCCCACGCGTCTTGCAGCAAATGCTCGAGCGGCCCGGCCCAGGCGATGCCCACCGCGAGCGCCAGCGGAACCGATTGCAGCAACACGCCGATCATCATGGCGAGCAGCGCGTATCCGGTGACCCAGAACAACACGATGCCGTAATCCGCAACTGCGTCACCTAGGCCGTCGAGGCTCGTCCACGCACCGGTCGACACGTCGAACGCCGGCGCCATCGCTTTCGCGGCGACCCAGGTCACGACCTCCGCAGCGAGTAACGCAGCGGCAGCGAACGCGAGGAGTGCCAGCAAACGCCCGGCGAGCAAGCGAATTCGCTGCGGTTGCCGGAGCAGCATCGTGCGATACGTACCCCGCGAAAACTCGAGCGCAAAAAGGCCGACGAACACGACAAAGACGAAGGTGCCGGAAAAAGACGCGATCAGTCGAAAGACTTCGGTACCGCCACCGGCCTCGGCCAGGCTTTGAAAAGTCGGCGCGCGGCCAGTGGAGCCGCCAGGGCGGGCTGGTTCGGCAGACGCCAGCACGATCGCGGCGCCGCCGATGCTGAAGACCAGCACGGCCAGCGTCATCCAGGCGAGCACCCGCTGCCGCACGAGCCTGGCCAGTTCGGCGTTGAATGCGCGAATCATGCGATTCCCCTTTCCACCATGCGCAGATAACTTGATTCCAGATTCGGACGCCGCACATGCAACTCGGCCAGCACGATTCCGTTCGACGCCGCGGCAGCGTTGAGTTTCGCCGCCAGCTGCCGCGGTTCATGCCCGTCGGCCCGGACGACGAGAAAGTCCTTGTCGCGCCCGGCTTCTAGACCGGAGGCGCTGACGACGTCGGCAAGGGCAAGCAACTGCGCCGGGTCGATTGCCGCCAGCACAATCTCGTGCCCGGCGTCCGCGGCGAACTTCTCCGACTGCCCGGCATACATCAGCCGGCCTTGTTCGATGACGAACAGCCAGTCGCTGAACTGTTCGAGCTCGCTGAGGATGTGCGACGAGACGAGCACCGTGCGGCCCTGCTGGGCGATGCGCCCGATGAGGTTGCGCATTTCGCTCATGCCCGCCGGGTCGAGCCCGTTTGCCGGCTCGTCGAGAATCAGCAGTTCGGGGTCGCCTAACAGCGCTCCGGCGATACCGAGCCGCTGCTTCATTCCCAACGAATACTTTCCGAAGCGGTCATTCATTCGCGCCGAGAGCCCGACCACGTCGAGCACCTCTGGAATGCGCCGTTCGTCGTGACCGCCCAGGCGGGCCAGCACTCGAAGGTTCTCGACCGCGGTGAGCGAGGGCCACAGAGCTGGCGCTTCCAGCAACGCCCCCACTTTGTGCAGGTAGCGCTGTGGTCTTTGGATCGGCTCACCGAGCACCGTTCCGCGCCCCGACGTCGGCCGCACCAACCCCAGCAGCATCGCCATCGTGGTGGTCTTGCCGGCGCCGTTCGGCCCGATGAACCCGGCCACCGCGCCGCGCGGCACCTCGACGGTCAGATCGTCGACGGCAGCGCGTGCGCCGTACCGCTTGGTCAGTTTGTCAGTCGCAATAGCTGTACCAGTCATGGTTTCAGCGTGGCGAACGGCGGGCGTTTCGGCGTCCGGCGTGCGACGACACTTCCGGCTACGCCGATGGACGTACGAGCCCTGCCTGGTAAGCAAAAACCACAAGCTGCGCACGATCTCGGGCGTGCAGCTTGACCATCGCGCGACTCACATGGGTACGCGCCGTTGCCGGACTCATCACCAGTTCTCCGGCTATCTCGTCATTGGTCAAGCCTTGCGCGACGAGCGCGACGACTTCGATTTCGCGCTCAGTCAGCACTTTCATGTCGGGAGGTACAAGCGGTGGCCGCACGGGCCGGGCGGTGAACTCCTCGATCAGCCGGCGTGTGACGCTCGGCGACAACAACGCTTCACCGCAGTGCACTTCGCGCACCGCACGCACCAGTTCGCTCGGCTGCGTGTGTTTGACCAAGAATCCGCTGGCTCCGCTGCGCAGCGCCTCGAAGACGTATTCGTCGAGGTCGAACGTGGTAAGTATCAAAACTCTTACAGCACTGAGGGTTTCGTCGTCCGTGATCTGCCGGGTGGCCTGCAACCCGTCGACGCCGGGCATGCGGATGTCCATCAGCGCGACGTCGGGCAGTTCGTGTCGCACGAGCTCGAGCGCCGCCGCTCCGTCGTCTGCTTCACCAACGACCACGATGTCGTTTTCTGCTTCGAGAATCATCCGAAAACCCGCACGCACCAGCGGCTGGTCGTCGGCCAGCACAACCCGAATCACCGGGCACCCTCCCAACTCGCACGGACGACGAAACCCCTATCCGGCAACGGTTCCGCTACCAAGTGACCGCCGGTCGATTCAGCACGTTCACGCATGCCGGTGATGCCGCGGCCCCTGCCAACGGTCGGAGACGACAGACCACGGCCGTCGTCGCGAATCGAGACCGCGAGACCGCGGTCGTGCGACGCACGGACGTCGACCACCACACTCGCCGCGCCCGCGTGTTTGATGACGTTCGTGAGCGACTCCTGCACGATGCGGTACGCCGCGGTGCTGACCGCAGGCGAAATCTCGCCAACTGGCCCTTCTACCGTCAGCGAGACATCGAGCCCGGCGGCTTCGGCATCGTCGGCAAGGCCCGCAATGTCGGAGAGTCCAGGGGTCGGCGCTCGCTCGGCCGACTCGCCGTCCGCACGCAAAACGGCCACCATCGCGGCCAATTCTTCAAGCACCTCGCCACTCGCACGGGCAATCGCGCCGAGCGCGTGCTTCGCCGCCTCCGGCCGTTGGTCAATCACGTGGGCCGCGGCTCCCGCCTGGACGTTGATCGTGGCCATCGCATGGGCGACGCTGTCGTGCAGATCGCGCGCGATGCGCAGCCGGTCTTCGGCAACTCGTCGCAGGGCTTCCTCGTCGCGGGTGCGTTCGAGATAACGTGCGTGCTCTTCGAGTTCACGCAAGTAGCTCCGGCGATTTCGCAGCGCATCTCCTAAGAACACCGCGGCCGCGGACCAGCCCACGAACACAGCCGGCATGATGGATGCGCCGTGCACGATCGTGACGACCACGCTGAGCACAACGCACATCGTCGCGGCACCGATCAAGGCGGTGCGGCGATCAGTGCGCCAGCCAAGCGCGAGCAGCGAAATCCAGCCGGTGGCGAGCACCGGGCCGTTGGGGTAATGCCGCGCGTAGTAACACGCCAGCACCGTCGTCACGACAGCGACGACGAGGCGCGGACAACGCCGAGCGAACGCCATCGAAACGCCGGCCAGCACGAGCAGCGCGTACCCGAACGGGTCGAGCGCGCGCCCGGCGTCCGATACCGGAATGTGCATGCCGGCTAGCACGAACAGCGCACTCAGCACGGCAGCCACCGCGACGTCGAGAGCCCACGTCGAGTGGCGCGCAGGCGCGCGGTCACGGCTGGTCGAGTGCTGACTCACGTGATCGACGCTACGTGGTTTTGCGGTCCGGCGCATACGGCAGCCGAAGCACGTGCGCCGTACGTTGCCAAGCGTACGAGACGGCCCGGCCCGCTCCCGTGATCGCGAAAATTAATCCCGCCCTATGCTGGTAAAAGTCTTCGCGATCACGGAACACGGGGGGCGTGATCAGTTGGTGTTACGGGTGTTTTTCACGGTGACGGCGAGCTGGCACCAGTCACCGCCTTCGTCGGTGTTGTCGGTGCGTAGCGTGTTGCCCACGGTTTGGTCTCGTGGAACCGTGAACGACATCGAACTCGTGCCGTCGAGGTCGGTGGTGCTTTCGTCGGTGCCTTCGTAAAGCCAGCACTGCACTTCGACGTCGATGTCGTTGTTCGCGAGCAGCCGGCAGGTGAACTTGTAGCTGACCCGAAGCTCGCCGCCCCAGTGATAATCGGGCAGCGTCAACGTGTTCACCGGCATATTCGGATTCACCGCGACTTCGAAGTACTCCGGCCCGGGATCGTCGATTTCGTTGTCACCGAAGGTTTCGTCGTCGACGCCGTAGAAGTCGACGTAGAGTTGCGCGATGCGGTTGCTCTCGTCGGGCGCCTGCAAGACGATGTCGACCGCGAGATCGGCGCTCGTGAGGTTAATCTTCGCCGTCCCTTGACACAACAACGAGCCGATGACTTGCTGCGCCTTGAGTTCGTAGCTTCCGAGCGGCACGTCCGTCAGGGTGTAGCTGCCATCGGCCGCCGTGGTTGTCGCTTTGCCGTCGTACGCGACGACGGTCGCGCCGCCCACACCTTGGCCGTTGTAGGTGACGCGACCATGCACCTTGCCCTTGGTGACGACTTTCTTCCATCGCGACACCGTGTAGGTCTCCACCCGTGGCTCGCGATATTGCAACGGCTCGGCAAAGCCGTAGAGGCCGCCTTTGCTCGGCGGATCCCAGAACAAGATATTGTCGGGAGAAATCGCGATAGCGTCTTTGAGCTGTTGCCACGCGTCGGAGTCTTTGCCGTCGGCGTCGTCGTTCGCGAAGGTGTTCACGAACTGGTTCGCGGTGTCGTCGGGCGCGTCGGTCAGCAAACCGCCAAGCCAGCCGGCCTTGTCTTCGGCCGCGTTGTAGATGTAGTCGTACAGCCACTGCGCCGCCACTTTGCGTTCGGCAGCCGAGTAACGGTAAAGCCCGTCAGGGTTGTTCGGCCCAACCTCGGCGCCTTGCGCAATATCGGCGGGTTCGAGGTCGGTGGGCATCACATCGGTCGTCGTCGCTTCCATGTGGTGGCCCAGCTTGCGATGCACGCTCCAGACGAACGACGAACAGACCGTGCCGTAGGTGCCGTTCGCCCAACCCGCCTCAGCGCCGACCGTCGCGAGGATCGAGACGGGGTCGGTGTAGCCGTAGAAGCGGTAGTGGCTCTTCGAGCGAACGTTGGGGCGCCCGGCACCGCTTGCCGCCTCCACGGCGGCAGCGTGCAGCGCAGCACGCACGGTGTCGGTCTCTTCGAACGGATCGGGTTTCACCACCAGCGGCGGCACGATCTCGAAATTGTCGTTGAACGTCGCGCCGATCGCGTGCGGCGAGAACGACGAAATCGAATACTTGCCTCCTTCGGGCGCCACAAACGGCTCGCCGTTCACCGCGGCGTCGATCGACTGACGAACCACGCCGGGCCACAAGTACTTCAGCGAGTTCGGGTCGAAGCCGTCGGAACCATCAGCGAGCACGCCCACCATGTGGTCTTGCAACCACTCCTCCGACCCGGTGGAGTGCGTGATTTCATCATAGTTGCGGGTCATGATGCCCGAGTGGCTGTGCTTTTGGGGCGGATTCACCTGGCGCAAAAGTTCGGCGATGATCCCCGCGCCGCCAGGCGAGAGAATGACATCGCCTTTGCGCGCGTTCACGAAACGCCCCGGCATCATCACCTGCATTTCCTCGGTGGTGAGCTGGCACACCAGGTTTTCGGCGTCGGCTTGCGCGAGTTCGGCGTCGCTGATGTTGTCGGGGTCGCAGATTTGCCCCTCCGCCACCGAACCGACCTGCGGTGGTGGTGCCGGTTGAGGCGACGGATGTGGCGTCGGCGGAAGCGGACCGGGATGTGGTTGCGGCAACGGTCGTGGCAACTGATCCGGGAACGGTCGCGAAAAGATGCGGGGCGTCGCCAAGCCTTCGATGTGCTTGGCGTACAGCGGTGCCGTCGCCGCACCCAACACGGCGCGGACCGCCGTCCGCATCTTGTCGCTTTTCGCGACCGCGCTGTTGCGGCCGAGGCTCACGGAAATTGTGCCGGTTGCGGTATCGACGGCCGTCGAACTTCTTTGCAGGACGTCGATTCCGCGGAATGCCTGGCCGATGCCTTTTTCGACCTCCTGCCACGGCCACGTGTGCACGGGCACGTTGTGACCCGGCCCGGGAAGGCGCAGCGTTGGCGGTTTCTTGTGCTGGTCAGCGGCCGAAATCTCGAAGGTGTGCGATAAGCGCACCTTGGTGTTCTTCGCGGAACCGCCGTAGTAGACAGTGAATCCGGGCGCATTGTCGGGCAGCGTCGCCGAGTATGCCGCGTTGACGGAAATGACGCTCGACGATTTCGCCGCGACCGTGATCGGCGTCTTTAACGCCGTAAACGCCGGCACGCCGAGGTCGTCGCCCTGCTTGGCGGCGTCCGCGAGCGCGACGATCGCCATGTGGTCGAGCACCAACGGGAAATCCTCGATGTTGTGCACGGTGAAGGTGCCGCTGAATCCGAGCGGGCCCTTGGTCGCGTAGACGTCGGCCTCGAGGTGCGGCACGATCGCGCCCTGCTTCTTGCACATCGCGTACGCCGAGTAGACGACAAGGGTGCGGCTCACCGTCACGTTGTCGGGGCGTGACGTGCAGGTCACCGTAAACACGCCGTGGTCGTCGTCCGGCCCGAGGGCCGCGAAGTAATCGTGCGACACCATCGGCACGGGTGTCGTGGCTTTTGTGCCGTCGCCGAAATCCCATTCGAATTGATGCTGCTTGGCGCTCTTGTGTTCGGCCGCGATAATTTTCGCGATATCGACGTCGTCGAGTTTCACGACCGTCGACGTCATGCGACGAGCGATGCCCTTGCGCTCGCGCACGACCGGTGTCACGCGTGAGACCGGCGAACTTCCGTGCTTGCCGATGACCTCACCGAGCACGCCACGACCGTGCGGCAACGGGTGCGGGAGAGGCTTCGGAAACGGCCCCGGGTGCGGCGCCGGAATCGGCCCGGGATGAGGAACCGGATGCGGTCCAGGATGCGGTGCCGGATACGGCAGCGGAATCACCGGCCCGGGCTGGGGCTTGGGCGCGGGCTTCGACGTGTCGACGGGGCTTCCGAGGCTGAACGTCGCCACATAGGCGCTGTGCTGCGACTGCCGAACGTGCATCATGGCCGTTTGGGCGGTCGCCGTATGCGGGTCCTTGAACGTGACCGGCTCACCGGTGACCGGCACCGCCACCTCGCGCGACTCGCTGCCGCCACTGCCGATAGTGCGAACGGCGAGCTTGCGGGTGCCTTCGCTTCCAAACTGCAAGTGATGGACGGCGCCGGGCCGTCCGTTGACGATCACCGATGACGCCGGCAGAGGTGAACCCTGTTCGTCGAGCACCTCGACGACAACCGTCTGGCCCGGCCGCGGGTTCGCCGGCGTGAGCCGAACGGAACCGATTGCTGGCATGCGCACTCCTTCAGGAACATTGACCCGATGACGTCGGGCGGGCGTGCCCGACGCGGCCGGGCACAATAAAGAGCGCGCAGAAGCCGATTTCGTACATCTATTTTCGACGAATCACCCGATGGCCGCATCACGGGCGGCCTGCCCTGTGCCGTCAGCCTTCGAGAGTCGGCTGCACGGGCTTTCGTCGTCCGCCTGCCGCTTCGTCGAGAGAGCGCAGCGACTTGCGCACGACCGCCGGATCGGTCGTGTACCAAAACGGCGACAACGAAGCGCGCAGAAAGCCGGAATAGCGCGCGGTGGCAAGACGTGAATCGAGGACGGCGATGACGCCGCGATCGGAGCGGGAGCGGATCAGCCGCCCGGTGCCCTGAGCTAGCAAGAGCGCCGCGTGCGAAGCGGCGATCGCCATGAAACCGTTGCCGCCCGCCGCCGACACCGCCCGCTGCCGCGCCGACATGAGCGGATCGTCAGGACGCGGAAACGGAATGCGGTCGACGACCACGAGCTGGCACGACGCGCCTGGAACGTCGACACCCTGCCACAGCGACAGCGTGCCGAACAAGCACGTCTTCGGATCGGCCGCGAATTGCCTCACCAGCTCGCCCGTCGAATCGTCGCCCTGGCAAAGAATCGGGACGTCGAGCTTCGCGCGCAGCGCCTGCGTGGCCGTCGTGGCGGCCCGCATCGACGAGAACAGGCCCAGCGTGCGGCCCCCGGCGGCGTCGATGAGCTCGGCAAGCTCGACGAGCGTTTCGTCGGTGAGCCCGTCGCGCCCTGGAGGCGGTAAATGCCTTGCGACGTAAAGGATTCCTTGCTTCGCGTGTTGGAACGGCGAGCCGACGTCGAGCCCGTGCCAGCGCTCTTTGCCGCCCAGCCCGAGCCGCGCCGCTACCGGTTCGAACGTGCCGCCGAGAGTGAGGGTCGCCGACGTCAAGATCGCGGTGCGCTGGCTGAACAGCGCGTTGTGCAACAGGTCGGCGACCTCGAGCGGCGCCACCCGCAGCACCGTGCCACGCCTGTCTTCGAACGCCGACCAGATCACGTCGTCGCCGGATTCGTTCAACATGCGTTGCGCCGTATCGAAAACCGCCTCGACCGCCGCGCGCGCCTGCCTGCGCACCACCTCGACGTCAGTGCCTTTCCCGCCGTCCGCCTGTTTGGAGTCGGACGCCGACATCGCGCCCAGCGTGGCGCGCGCGGCGTCTCGAACCAGCGACAACACGTCGATGAGGCCCTTCGGCAGCGGTTTTAGCTGGCCGACCGGCAATTCAGCGACCGCATCGGCCAAAGCGGCACCGGCTTCTTCTAGGCGCCCGGATTCGTCGGGCGCAAGCCGGTGGCATCGCGCGGCCGCCCGCTCGACGATGCCGCTGGTGATTTCTTCGGTGGCCACGCCGGTCACGCGGTCGACGAGTTCGTGCGCTTCGTCGATGACCACGACCTCGTGCTCAGGCAAGACGTCGACGTCGCTCAGCGCGTCTATCGCGAGCAACGCGTGGTTGGTCACGACGACGTCGGCCGCCCGCGCGCGCGCCCGCGCCCGCTCGGCGAAACAGTCGGCGCCGTAAGCACAATTCGCCGCCCCCACGCACTCGCGCGCTGACACCGCGACCTGGCCCCATGCTCGCTCGGAGACGCCGGGCACCAATTCGTCGCGATCACCCGTGCGCGTGCGCGCCGCCCACTCGTTCACGCGCACGATCTCGCGACCCAACGCGGACGACGGCGACGCCGTCTGCCCGTCGAACAACTCCTCCTGCTCGTCGTCGGGACCGGCGTGCAGGCGCTGCAAGCACAAGTAATTCCGGCGTCCCTTAAGGATCGCGAAGGTCGGCGTGCGGGGTAGCGCGGGCGCGAGCGACTCGACCAGCTTCGGCAGGTCGCGCTCAACCAGTTGACGCTGCAGCGCGATCGTCGCCGTCGCCACCACGATTGGCCCGGAGATGCCCGACGGCGCACGGTCGGACGGCGCGAAGTCGGTCGGCGCGGGTTCGGCGTCCGCCTCGTCGTCGTCCGTATCGTCGCGCGCATCGGCGTCCGGGCCTGCGCCGGCGCCCAACGCGTGCCGAATCGCCGGAACGAGGTAAGCCAAGCTCTTGCCGGTGCCCGTGCCCGCCTGCACGAGCAGGTGGCCGCCGTCCGCCATCGTTTCCGCGACGGCCCGTGCCATCGCGAGCTGGCCGTCACGAGGTTCGCCGGCGACGCCCTTGACGGCTAAGGCGAGGAACTCGTCGACGTCGGAACCTGGCTGGGCGCTCACCTTGGCAGGGTAACCGTCGCGACCAGCCGCCCCGAGAGCAACCGTCAGGCGGAAGCGCCGGTCGCTCGATAGATCACCTGCGGAGTCGGCAGCGTGGTCACGAGCAGGTGCGAGAACAAGGTGTCGATACCCTCCGCGGGCAACGGACGCGAGAACAAGAAGCCTTGCCCGTAGTCGCAAGCCATCGCCACCAGCGCGTTGTATTGCTCGCGATTCTCGATGCCCTCGGCGACGGTACCCAGCCGAAGCGATCGGCCGAGGTGAACGATCGTGCGTGCCAGCTCGGCGTTGTCGCTAGTGCCCGCGTTGCTGAACTCGCCGGCTAGCGGATCGGGTTTGGCGGAAAGCCGCTCGACGAAGGACTTGTCGATTTTCAAGATATCGACCGGGAACTTCGTCAGATATGACAACGACGAGTAGCCCGTCCCAAAGTCGTCGATCGCGATACGCGCGCCGAGTTGCTTGAGCTGGCGTAAAACATCGATCGCCTCGTCGGTTCGTTCGATGAGCACGCTTTCCGTCATTTCGATGACGAGCGCCCCCGGCGGCATGCCGGTCTCGAAAAGCGCCTCCCCCACAATCCGCGGCAGTTCAGGAGTGAGCTGTCGGCTCGACACGTTCACCGCGACGTGGAAAATGCCACCCGGCGGCGCGTAAACCTGCCAACGGGCACCTTGCCTGCAGCACTCGCGCACCGCCCATTCGCCGATGGATTCGACCAGGCCGGTTTCTTCGGCGAGACCGATGAAATCCATCGGCTGCACGAGGCCTCGCGTCGGGTGATACCAGCGGATCAGTGCCTCGACGCCGACGACCTGTCCGGTGCGCAGGTTGATGGTCGGCTGATAATGCAACGCCAACTGGCTGCGGCTGAGGGCCTGCCGCAAATCAGCTTCGGCTTGCACGCGCGAAAGCAACGCATCGTGCATCTCCGGCTGGAACCGCACCGATCCGCCGTCGCGAGCGGCTTTTGCTCGATACATGGCGAGGTCTGCGTTGCGCAGGAGTTGATCGGCGGTTTCGGCACCAGTATCGGTGACGGCAATGCCGGTGGATGCCGCGAGCATCACCTCGCGACCGTCGAGCACGAACGGCTGCCCCAAGACTTGACGCACCCGTGCCGCGACTCGAGCAGCTCCCAATTCAGCGTTCGTACCGACGATCAAAATGGCAAACTCGTCGCCGCCGAGCCGGGCCACGGTGTCGCCTGCCGCGACGCAATGACGCAGGCGATCAGCCACCAGCCCCAGGAGATGGTCGCCGACGGCGTGCCCTTGCGCGTCGTTCACGCCCTTGAAACCGTCGAGATCGAGAAAAAGCACCGCTACTTGACCGCTTTGGCCACTGCGCTCGGCGATCGCGTGCTCGACGCGGTTGCGAAAAAGCGCGCGATTGGCCAAGCCTGTCAGCGAATCGCTGAACGCCTGCCGAGTGAGCTGACGTTCCAACTCCTTGCGTTCGCTGATATTTCGGGTGTTGAGTACGAGTCCGCGAATATCGTGGTCGTCGACGAGCGACGTAACTACCGTCTCTGTTTCACACCAATGACCGTCGCTGTGCAGCATGGCGAATTCGACGATCTGGCTTGACCGCGGCCGCAACGCGGCGTCGACCAACATGGCATCCAGCCTTGCCGCGTCGTCAGAACCGAGCAGCCCGCTGAAGCGACGCCCGACCATCGAAGCCGGGTCGTACCCGAGCACGCGCGAAACAGAAGGCGTCTGATAGCGGATGGTTCCGCTGGCGTCGACGATGGAGATGACGTCGGATGAGTTTTGCACTAGTGCGCGAAACCATTTCGCGTGTGTGCGCAACGCCAAGGTTCGTTCGACGACGCGATGTTCCAAGGTGCGCGAAAGCACCAGCTGGTCGAGACGAGCGAGCACCGCGCTGGCGAGCAGTGCTGCCGCGAGCAAACCGAGAAGGATCAGTGTCGTCAGCGACAGCTGTCGATCGGTGACGATCGAGACGACCAGGACGACGCCGACAGGGAGCGTCGGGACGATCGGCGCCATCACCGCGATTTGCTCGCGGGTGCGCATGACGGTCACCGCGTCGTGAGTACCGGTCGATCGCAAACCGCCGAACGCGAGCAGCGCGTGACCGAACGCGCCGAGCGCAAGGTACGCGTCCCCTGCGCTCCACGAGCCGCGGCTGAGGTGAAAAGCAGCGAACGCGGACGAAACGCCGACCGTGACGACGCCGGCCACCACCAGCAGGAGCGAACTGAGAGGCAGCCCGTTGTCGTAGCGCGCCCGCACCAACGCGGCGACCACCGCCGTCCCGAGCGCCATACCCAACGCCGGCTGCATCGCCCCGAGGTAGTTGGCGCCGCGGGGGGTGCCGAGCGCGTAAACCAACACGCCGAACGCCGACGCGGCGGCGAGCACGTCGATCGCGGTGACCAACCGAGCTCGCCGATCGTAGTTCGGCATCGGCAGCAACAACAGCGCGGCAACCGTGAAAGGGATGCCGACGAAGTGGCCGATGTCTCCTGCCGGTTGGGCGGCGAGCGGGTGGTTGACGAGCGCCGGATACGCCGCCTTGGCGAGCCACAGCCCTTCAGCTAGCGGCGCGACGGCGAACAGCAGCCAGCTGCGGCGAAAAGCGCGGTCGCGCCACGCCCGGCGCGCGAGGCAGACCACGGCGAGCAGCGCGCACAGCACAAACCCGACCACGGCGAACCGAAGCCCGAAGGAGAACGACAGGCCGGCAAGCACGCACCCCCCGAGACTCAACGCAACTGCCGCGACGAGGGCGACCAGCAGGCCGCGTCGAACGAAGCGGTCTGACGTCACTCGGCCCTTATCGTCACCAATTCGCAAGAACTGATCGTCCGGACGGCGCAACGCTGATCGGCGACGCACTGCGCCGTTCGCTCCACCCGATTAGCGCCGCTGGCGCTGTGCTGATTAGCGCCGCTGGCGCTGTGCTGATTAGCGCCGCTGGCGCTGTCGGTTCCCGAGCGAATTGCGCCGCTGGCGCTAGCAGGCAAACCGCGCGAGATGCCGACGTCTGAATCAACCAACGTTGTCATCAGGGGGACCTATCGCCATGCCCGAAGCGACGTCGTGATGCGCAGCCACGCCGATGCGGTCACCGACCAACTCATGCGCGCGCAACTCCTGTTGCAGTTGAATCGGCCGCGCGAGGCTGGTGAAATCGCCGCGCGTGCCGCGGCAAGCGCCCCGCATGAACCGGATGCCTGGGTCACGCTCGCACGCTGCTACGCGATGTCTGACCAGCCGCAGCCCGCTCTCCACGCGGCCAACCGGGCGGTGGCGCTGGACCCGGCCGATCCGACGCCGCACGTCATCGCCGCCGAGGTTTTGGGCGCGCTCGGCAATCCGACGGAAGCGGAAAGAGCGGCCCGGAGGGCCGTAGAACTCGGGCCATTCGAGGCGTCCGCCCACGCGCGACTCGCGATCGCGCTCGCGCAGCTGGCTGGCCGGCCTGAGATGTTCAGCTTTTCTCGGCCGCGGTGCCTGCGGACGGCTCAACACCACGCGAAGCGGGCGATAGAGCTCTGCCCCGCCGGCACGACGGGCCATTTCGCGGCGGGCTTCGTCGCCGCGCGCAGCGACCGATCTCGCCAGGCCAGGGCCCATTATCGGCGGGTGCTGGCCGTCGACCCGCAACACGCGGCGGCCCTCAACAATCTTGCCGTCCTCGATATGAGGAGCGGCCGGCTTTTGCGCAGCGGCAACGGATTCCGGCGGGCGTTGGTGGCGGATCCGTCGATGGCGTTGGCTCGGCGGAACATCGTCGTGATGTTGACGACCGTCGCGACGGTATTTCACTTCGCCGGTTGGCTCATCTACAGCTGCTTCTCGGCCGTCGCCGCGCAGCGAGGCCCGTTCGCCTGGGCATGGACGACGCGCTCCGCGGTCGCGCTTTGGCTCGTTCTCGCTTACGTCGCGGTCGCCGGGCTTGTCTGCCTGCGGATGGACCGGCGGGTTCGCGCGTTCGCTCGCAACGTCGTGATCCGAAGCTGGCCGGTGCGGGCGACGCTCGCGTTCGATCTCGCGACGGCCGGGTGTTTCGCGCTCGCCGTCTTCGGCACCGGCGACGTCGCGTCAGCGGCTTACCAGCTTGGTTTTGCCGGCATGTTGGGCTCGATCGTGGGACTGGTCGTCGGCAGAAAACTGTTACGCCGATCGTCGGAATGAGGTCGATCAGGACTTCGCGGTGACGAATTCGGCGAGTTCCGCGGCCAGCCGATCCGGGACCCTTGCCTTCAACCGAGTGCCTCGCGGCGTGTGCTCTTCGGCCTCGACTTCGCCCTGATCGTGCACCTTCGCGACCAGCCGCCCGTGCGTGAACGGCACGAGGACGTCGACGGACGCGGCCGGCCGCGGAATGGCGGTGTCGAGCGCGGCCAGCAGTTTGTCGACGCCTTCACCGGTGCGCGCCGACACGACCACAACGGTGTTTCCGCGTCGCTCCTCGGCTCGCACGATCGCGTCGACCACCTCAGGCGTGGCGACGTCCGCCTTGTTCACGACGACGAGCTCGGGAATGTCACTGGCCCCGATCTCGCCGAAAACGGTGCGGACGGCGCCCAGCTGGGCGGCGGGGTCGGCGTCCGAACCGTCGACGACGTGCAGGATGAGATCGGCGTCGGTGACTTCTTCGAGGGTTGAACGGAACGCTTCGATGAGCTGGTGCGGAAGGTGGCGGACGAACCCCACGGTGTCGGTGAGCGTGTAGGCACGACCGTCGCTGGTTTCGGCACGGCGCACCGTGGGATCGAGAGTGGCGAACAGCGCGTCTTCGACGAGCACTCCGGCGCCGGTGAGCCGGTTCAGCAGCGACGACTTGCCCGCGTTGGTATAGCCAGCGATCGCGACGCTCGGCACCTCACGGCGGCGCCGCTCCTGCCGCTTGACATCACGTGCGGTCGACAAACCGGCGAGTTCGCGGCGCAACTTCGCCATGCGGGTACGGATTCGCCGCCGATCGAGTTCGATCTTCGTTTCACCGGGGCCTCGACCGCCGATGCCGACACCGCCTGCCGCGGCACGACCGCCCGCCTGGCGAGAAAGCGATTCACCCCAACCGCGAAGGCGCGGGAGCAGGTACGTCATTTGCGCCAGTTCTACCTGCGCCTTGCCCTCGCGACTTCGCGCGTGCTGAGCGAAGATGTCGAGGATCAACGCGGTGCGGTCGACGACTTTGACCTTGACGACGTCTTCGAGTTGGCGAAGCTGGCCCGGCGCGAGTTCGCCGTCGCAGATCACCGTATCGGCGCCGGTCGCAAGCACGACGTCACGCAATTCCTTCGCCTTGCCAGACCCGATGTAAGTAGCGGGATCGGGCTTGTCGCGGCGCTGGATCAACCCGTCGAGCACCAGCGAACCGGCCGTTTCGGCCAGCAACTTTAACTCGACAAGAGAGTTTTCGGCGTCGCGCAACGTGCCGTCGGTCCAGACACCGACGAGCACGACCCGCTCGAGGCGCAGTTGCCGGTACTCGACCTCGGTGACGTCGCGAAGTTCGGTTGAAAGCCCGGCGACTCGGCGCAACGCCTGGCGGTCTTCGAGGTCGAACTGTTCGCCGTCGTAGCGGTCTTCGAGATCGTCGAACGCGCTGTCGTGGTGGTCAGAGATTTCCATCGCCTCGTTCCAACGCCGGACGGACGCCGGTTCATCCCGCGCGTCCCCGTCGATGGTGGCATGCCCGGCCGGCGGCGTCCTAGTGCATTTCGGCGATCTCGAAAAGGAACTAGCGGCGTCGCCGCGACGGCGTCGCCGGTATCGGAGCGGCGATCAATTCTTCGTCGTACAAGGCAAGCCGGATGTCGCGGGCTTCGGTGAAATGCTTGAGCGTAACGTCGTGGCTCGCCACACCGTCACGTCGCTCGATCGCGTCGACGATTTCGCGGTGCTGGCGCATCGAGACTTTCCAACGGTCGCCATGCGCGAGCGTCGTCGCGGGGTAACGAACCAGATGAAGGCTGAGCCGCTCAAGGAGATCGATCAGCGACTCATTATGACTTGCCCGCCAGACGGCGCGGTGAAAAACGCGGTTCGACTCAGCCATGGCTGTCGGATCACCGGCAGGAACGGTCTTTTCTTGATCGAGCAGCCGGCGAAGCAAATGCACTTCATGTTCGGTGCGGCGCTCAGCGGCAACGCGCGCCGCGGTGGCCTCAAGCACAAGGCGCACCTCGTAGACGTCAAGAATCTCTTCAGGGCTGCGCTGGCGCACGATCATGCCGCGGTCGCCGCGGTAGACAAGCCCGTCTTGCTCAAGCCTGCTCAACGCCTCGCGGATTGGCGTGCGGCTGACGTTGCACCATGAGGCCAACGTCGTCTCGACGAGTTGCTGCCCCGGCTGCAATTCTCCGTGCAGGATCGCCTGCTTTAAAATGTCGTACGGCGCCGCCTGCGGCTGCGGCGCGGCAAGCCGTGGGCCGCGAGCCCTACCGGTGTTGCGCTGAGCTGCCATCACTGCCTTCCTGCCCCAAGACACGATGCAGCCACGACGTTAGCGCCTCGCGATGCATCACCGACGGGTATCGGTGGATTTTCACAGCCGCGGGCATTTTACGGCCACACCCGATCATCGATGGCACGCAACATTACCGGCACCGTCAATCGAGGAGCCAATACCCCTCGGCAACGAGTACGGCGGGCCCGGTCAAGAACACATGGCCGGTCGTGCCGTCGAGGCGAAGCCGCAAGGTGCCGCCGGGTACGTCGAGGCGCCACTCCCCCGAATTCACCGATTGCCGGACGGCGAGCGCCACCGCGACCGCGCACGCGCCGCTGCCGCACGACTCGGTCTCGCCCACACCGCGTTCATGCACGCGCATCACGGCGCGGTCGGCGTTGACGAGATTGACGAACTCGACGTTGACGCCGTCGGGGAAGAGGCCGGGGTCGACGTCCGGCATCGTGGTGAGGTCGAGCGAGCCGACCGGAGCGTCGGTGACGCACACGAGATGGGGATTGCCCATCGACACGCGCAAACCCTCGTATTTCACGCCGGCGACGGTCGCGACTGAGGTGTCGAACACCTCAGGCAAACCCATATCGACGGTCACCGGCCCGTCTGCCCCGACGTCGACCCGCATGACGCCCGCGCGGGTCGCGATTGGTAACGAACCCGGCGATGCCAAACCCGCCCGAACCAGATAACGCGCGAAGACCCGAAGGCCGTTGCCGCACGTTTCGGCGATAGTGCCGTCGGCGTTGCGATAGTCCATGAACCATTCGGCTTCAGCAGCCGCCGCGGCCGTATCGGGGTGACGCGCGGACCGCACGACCCGCAGCACCCCGTCGGCCCCGATGCCGCTGCGGCGATCGCACAGCGCGGCGACGAAACGAGGACTCAACTCGAGTTCGCCGTCTAAATCAGGCAGGACGACGAAATCGTTGCGCGTGCCATGACCTTTCGCGAACGCGATTCGTTCACCTGAGGCGGCGCTGACGGGCGGCTCGATCACTCATCGATCGTACGGTGTCGGCGCGCAGTAAGGCGGCGGCGGAGTCGACGAGATCGACAGAACCGGCGTCGAGCCAGCGCACCCGCGGATCGGCCCGAAACCACGATCGCTGCCGTCGCACGAACCGTTTTGTGGCGCGCTTGGTGCGCTCGCGGGCTTCGGCATCGGTCAGTTCGCCGTCGAGCATCGACAGCACTTGTTTGTAACCGAGCGCGCGCGACGCGGTGAGCCCTTCTCGAAGGCCGCACTCGTCGGCGAGGTGCCGCGCCTCGTCGACCAAACCCCGCTGCCACATGACGTCGACGCGGGCGTCAACCCGTTCGTCGAGGTGCGCCGCGACACGGTCGAGCCCGATCATCGCGACGTCGTAGATCGACTCGTAGGGCGGCATGACGCCGGTGAACCCGCCGCCGCCAATCTCGGCTACTTCGAGCGCGCGCACGATGCGACGCGCGTTCGTCGGAAGGATCGCGGCGGCCGCCGACGGGTCGGTCGCCGCCAGGCGGGCGTGCAAGTTTTCCGGGCCAACCTCGGCAAGCTCCGCTTCGAGGCGCGCCCGAACATCGGCATCGGTACCGGGAAAAACCAGGTCGTCGAGGACGGCGCGCACGTACAGCCCCGAGCCGCCGACCAAAATCGGCACCGCGTCTCGCGACAGCAGCGAAGCAATCGCGTCGCGTGCGGCCTTTTGATACTCGGCGACACTCGCGGTCTGGGTCACCGGCCAGATATCGAGGACGTGGTGCGCGATGCCGCGCCGCTCGTCGCCGACGAGCTTCGCGGTGCCGACGTCCATGCCTTGATAGAGCTGCATCGAGTCGGCGTTGACGATTTCGCCGCCAAGACGCCGCGCGAGTTCGAGACCCAGGTCGGATTTTCCGGTCGCGGTCGGCCCGACGACCGCGACGACGCGGGGTTTCACGGCGTCGTCCGCGACGCGAATTTCACGGCGTCGTCCGCGACGCG
>JBDZVM010000007.1:75233-118031 GCA_040255675.1 Actinomycetales bacterium
TTTCACGGCGTCGTCCGCGACGCGAATTTCACGGCGTCGTCCGCGACGCGGGGTTTCACGGCGTCGTCCGCGACGCGAATTTCACGGCGTCGTCCGCGACGCGGGGTTTCACGGCATCGTCCACGACGCGACGGTGTACTGCACCCCGTACGGTGCGGCGTCGTAAAGCACTTCGGCGCTCCAGCGTTGATCGCCTGCCAGTGTTGCGACCGCCCTCCAAGGCCCCACACCGGCAACCAACAATTCGGCGCAGAGTGTCGCGTCGAGGTTCGCGAGCGCCTCGACGTCCGCTTCGGCGAACGCCTTCACGACGCTCGCGTCGAACGGCCGCGCCCGCTCGTCGAGATATCCCGGACCTTTCACGCTTCGCCGGGCGCTGCCGTCGCCCATCACCAGCAACCCGGTCGGAGCTGACAGGTCGGGCCAAGGCTTCGTCGGCGTGCCATCGGGCCGGACGACGACGTGCTGGCGTGTCGGCACCTCGCGCGCCCGGTCGAGCAACCAGCGTCCGACGGCGAGCGACAACGGCAGGTCGTCGTCCGGCAAGGTCGTGACATTCGGCGCGAACCCGCGCAACCCGGCATGGCGGTCGGAGCGGTCTCGCGCGCCGGTGATTAGCACCTGCGCCGGACGGCTCGCGAGCATCCGCTCGATCGCGGTATCGCACGCCGCGCGCAGATCGGCGGTCTCGGCAGCGGCGCCTGCCGCGATCTCGGGCAGGAGCAGCGGAGGGTGCGGACAAAAGGCGATCCCAGTGATCATGATGCGCTCACGTCTTGCAGCCTACGAGGAGACCCCGAGGTGCCGGGCAAGGCTTCGGATCCGCAACAATCTGAGCGCTCACGCCAGCCCGCCGACCTCGGCACGGCAAGATGGGCAAGACTATCGGCGCGAGGCGCTCGAAAACGCGCGCACCGGCCACGATGCGAACCACAGCCACACCGAACGCGAGAGAGCAAGCGAGCAGTGACCAGCGAGCCGACGAGCTTCAGGGAGCAGACCACGATGGGCACCGACACCCCATGGGGCCGGGTCGCCGACGACGGCACCGTCTACGTTCGCACCGCCGAGGGCGAACGAGTGGTCGGTTCCTGGCAGGCAGGTTCGCCCGAGGAAGGTCTCGCCCACTTCGTCAGACGCTACGACGACCTGGCGACCGAAGTCGCCTTGCTCGAGACGCGGCTCGCGTCGGGCGCGGCGTCCGCCGCGACGACGTCAGTGGCCGCCAACAAGCTGCGCGCCTCGCTGCCCACCGCCAACGTCGTCGGCGACATCGCCTCGCTCGACGCCCGGCTCGCCGCGTTGATCGAGGCCGCTGAATCGAAGCGGGTAGAAGAGAAGGCCGCCAAGGCCGAGGCCGTCGCGAAGGCTACCGAGGCGAAGCGGGCCCTCGTCGAAGAAGCCGAAAATCTCGCGGCGAGCACGCAATGGAAAGCGGCCGGCGATCGGTTGCGGGCGATCGTCGACGAATGGCGCGCCATCAAAGGCGTCGACCGCAAACTCGACTCCGAGCTGTGGAAGCGAGTGTCGGCGGCTCGTTCAGAATTCGGACGCCGCCGCGGCGCGCACTTCGCGGCCCTCGACGAGCAGCGTAAAGAAGTCGTGGTCCGCAAGGAAAAGCTCGTCGCCGAGGCCGAGTCACTTTCCACGTCCACCGATTGGGCGGCCACCGCTGGCCGTTACAAGTCCCTGATGTCGCAATGGAAAGCGGCCGGCCGCGCGTCTCGCGAGGCCGACGAAGCGTTGTGGCAGCGGTTCCGAGCCGCCCAAGACGCCTTCTTTTCTCGGCGGTCGGCCACCTTCGAGGAGCGCGACGCCGAGCAACGCACCAACCTGGCCGCCAAAGAAGCGCTGGTGGCCGAGGCCGAGGCAATCGACATCACCGATCTCGACGCCGCTCAGGCAAAGCTTCGCGACGTCCAAAACCGCTATTCGGCGGCGGGCCGCTCGCCACGAGAGGCGACGTCCGACCTCGACAAGCGACTCGACGCGGTCGCGGCCCGCGTGCGCGGAGTCGCCGACGCCAAATGGCGTGAGTCGACGTTGTCGTCGTCGCCGCTCGTCATCAGACTGCGCGAGTCAGTCGAAAAGCTCGAACGCAAGATTGACCGGGCCCGTCAGGAAGGCCGCACGGCCGACGTCGAAGAATTGCAAGCGCAGTTGAGTACACAACGCGAATGGCTAGCGCAAAGTGAACGCCCGAGCCGTTAGCCGTTATGAGCCCTTCGGCTGGTCTCGGTAACTCAGCTTGACGAGCGGCGCCGCCCAAAGACCGACCTTGGCCACGACGAGCAGCGCCACACCGAGCCAAAACCCGGCCCAGCCGAAAAACACCGTCGCCGTGATCGCAAGTGCCAAAGCCACGCCGTACACGATGAGTCGCGCTCGCGAGACGTTCATCGAAGCACGGCGACTCTTCTTCGCGTCGTTCACTGCTTCGGTCATGACATCACCCGCTGGCCTGGCACCGACGGCATGCCGAGCAACACCCCGGACGGCCGGGCCGATGAGTTTTGCCGCGCTTCCCACGCGTCTCCGGCACGGGTGCGGCGCACACCGCGCACGACGTCGGCAACCAGGTGATGCGGCGCGGCGTAGGTGATTTCGGCCGACACCATGTCTCCGGGGCGGGCGTCGGGCACCGCGGCGAAATGCACCAACCGGTTGTCGGCGGCCCGCCCGCTCATGCGCAATGTGCGGTCGTCTTTGCGACCCTCCCCTTCGGCGACCAGAACCTCGACGACGCGGCCGAGCTGTGCTCGATTTTCGGTCCACGCGACGTCCTCGGCGACGGCGACCAGCCGCTCGTACCGATCTCGCACGACATCGGCCGGCACCTGATCGGCCATGTCGGCGGCTGGCGTACCCGGACGTTTCGAGTATTGAAAAGTGAAGCAACCCGCGAAACGAGCCTGCCGGACGACATCGAGTGTGTGCTCGAAATCTTCTTCGGTTTCACCGGGAAATCCGACGATGATGTCGGTGGTGATCGCGGCGTCCGGCATCGCCTCGCGCACCCGAGAAATGATGCCGAGGTATTTCTCCTTGCGGTACGAACGGCGCATCCGTTTGAGCACGTCGTCAGAACCCGACTGCAACGGCATGTGCAACTGGTGCATGACGTTCGGCGTTTCGGCCATCGCGGCGATGACGTCGTCGGTGAAATCGCGCGGATGCGGTGACGTGAAGCGCACTCGCTCGAGACCGTCGATCGAACCGCACGACCGCAACAGCTTCGAAAACGCTTCGCGGTCGCCGAATTCGGCGCCGTACGAGTTCACGTTCTGCCCGAGCAGCGTGACTTCGAGGACCCCTTCGGCGACAAGCATGTTGATTTCGCGCATGATGTCGCCCGGACGGCGGTCTTTTTCGCGGCCGCGCAGGCTCGGCACGATGCAAAAGGTGCACGTGTTGTTGCACCCGACGCTGATCGCGACCCAGGCGGCGTAAGCGGATTCACGACGAGACGGCAGCGTCGACGGGAAAACCTCGAGAGACTCGAGAATTTCGACTTGCGCTTCTTCGGCGATGCGCGCGCGTTCGAGTAGCACTGGCAGCGAACCGACGTTGTGCGTGCCGAACACGACGTCGACCCAGGGCGCGCGGCGCACGATCTCGCCGCGGTCCTTTTGCGCCAGGCAGCCGCCGACCGCGATCTGCATGCCCGGATGCGCTTGCTTCACCGGGTACAGCTGCCCGAGGTTGCCGTAAAGCCGGTTGTCGGCGTTCTCACGCACCGCGCACGTGTTGAACACCACGACGTCGGCCGTTTCGCCGTCGGCTCTGACGTAGCCCGCTTCTTCGAGCAGCCCAGCCAGCCGCTCGGAGTCGTGCACGTTCATCTGGCAGCCGAAGGTGCGCACCTCGTAGGTGCGTGGGCTGGGAACGATCAAATCGGACGACGCTGACGCTGGTGAACTTGACGACGCGGACACGCGTACAGGTTACGACCCGCGCTCGTTACGACGTCCGGCCGGCGAGCGTCGCCGCGTAGACGGCGGCCTCGCTTCGGCTGGCGAACGAAAGCTTGCGCAAGATCGATCCAACGTGGTGCTCGGCAGTCTTCGGCGAGATGACCAGTCTCGCGGCGATCTGCGGATTCGACAGGCCCTGCGCGAGCAGCTGCAGGATTTCGTGCTCTCGCGGGGTGAGTTCGCGCAGCCGGGCGACCGGTGCCGCGGCCGCGGCAACGTCGCCGAGATCGGCGAGCAGCGCCTGGGCATCGTGCATGCGGTGCGCGCCAACCTTGCCGAAGACCGCCAAGGCGCGGCGAGCCTCGGCGATCGCCAACGCGCGGTCGGTGGGCGCGACCACCTTGGCAAGCTCGAGATGCAGATCAGCCGCTAGCAACGGCCAATCTTCGCTGGGCAACAGTGCCAGCCCCTCTTCGAGCTGGCGCGCGGCAGCGCTCGCATCGCCCTCGGCCGCCGCCAGCCTCGCGCGGGCCCACGCGGCCATGGCTCGCACGGGCGGGTGGGGCGCGATCGCCGCCGCCCGCGCCAGCGCCTGGCACGCGTCGCGCGCGCCCTCCATATTTCCGCGCGCCAACTCGGCGTCGACCAAGACACATGTCATCGGCGCCGTGCGCAACCGATCGCCGTTGAAGGTGCGCAACGCCTGCCGGGCAATCGCGGCCGCGAGGTCGACGTCGCCACGCGCCCGATGCAGCAGCGCGAGCGGAAGTTGGGCATCTTGAAACTGCTCGAGGCCGTTCAGCAACCCGGCTGCCTCGACCAAGCGGCCTTGGTCGACTCGTAGCCGGGCCAAAGCCGCGCGCGAGTTCGCTCGTTGCTGGTAGTGCATCGCGTCGAGGGTGTCGACCGCCTGCCGCAACGCGGCTTCGCCTTCACTCCACCGGCCGGTCTGGCACAGCAGCGACCCGTACTCGGTGCGGCAATGCCCGAGGAGCAGATTCGGCGACGCCTCCGGACCGAGCCACTCAGGAGCGGCAACAGCGGCCACCGACAACCACGCCTCCAGCCTCGGGAGGTCGCCGGTGCGCTGGCACGCCGAGATCAAAGTGCATTGCACCTGGCCCGACACGAAGATGTTGTCGCATTCGCCGCTGCTCGCCATCGCCATCGCCTCGTCGACGCGAGACATCCCCTCCGCGATGCGACCATGCCCGACCAACGCGAGTCCGGAGTCGGCGAGCGCCTTGCACTCGAGGTCGACATCGTCGAAAAGTCGCGCCATCGCCAGCGCCATGTCGGCATTGCGCTCCAGCTCGTCAGCGTCGGCCACGGAACACCCGACGCCGCACAGCACCGACCAGCCGCGCTCGACGCAGTCGCCCTCCCCGACGAGCAGCCGCTGCGCCCGGGCCTGCCAGCCGTGGCCGACCGCCTCGTTACCCAAGCCGTCGTGGTACAGCCGGCTCAGCTGGGCTGCCGCGACCGCGGCGCGGCGGCGCCGTCCGTCTGTCTTGAAACCGAGGTAGGCCGCCTCGAGATGGCGGGACGCCGGCGAGAACTCTGCCTGCAGATAGTCGATCAAGCCGGCCGCGAGGTGGCGCTCCGGCGTCTCGCCTTTCGCGAGTTCGCTAGCGATCCACGCGCCGACGGCCGGCATCTCGGCTGCCGTGAACCGCACACCGACGCTTGCCGTGAAGTCCACAGTCACCTCGGATCTCAGCGGACGGACGTAGCCATTGTTGCGCGTGTCACATGTGGCCAGTAGTCGCGAGTGGGAGCAAATAGGGACGGCGATAGGGGACTCCCCCGATGCGCTGCTGCCCGGCGAGCGGCGACCCTGAGCTGACCCGCCATCCAAACAGGGGAGCCCGCCATGACCGCGACCGTCGATTCCGCCGATCTCGACCTGACCTCGCTTGTCACCACGTTGCAAGGCACCGTCTTGCGCCCGGGTGACGCGGGTTACGACGACGAGGTTGCCACGTTCAATCTCGCCACCAGGCACCGCCCGCCGGTCGTCGTGGCCGCGCACAGTACCGCGGACGTCGCGGCCGCCGTTCGCTTCGCCGCCGCGCATGGCTTACCGGTCGGTGTGCAGGCCACCGGGCACGGACCCGCGACCGCGATCGACGACGGCGTGCTCGTGAGCACCAAGCACATGGCCGACGTCCGCGTCGACCCGAGCACCCGGACGGCGACCGTCGGCGCCGGCGTGAAGTGGCGGGCGGTCATCGACGCCGCCGCACCGTACAGTCTCGCGCCGCTATGCGGGTCTAATTCGGACGTCGGCGTCGTCGGCTACACCGCGGGCGGCGGGTTGCCGTTGCTCGGGCGCACCTTCGGCTTTGCCGCCGACCACGTGCAGGCGTTTACGGTGGTGACCGCGGATGGCGTCGTCCGGGAAGCGACACCCGAGCGCGAGACCGACCTGTTTTGGGGCCTTCGCGGCGGCAAAGGAAATCTCGGCATCATCACTGAGATGACAGTCGACCTGGTGCCGATCGACCGGTTCTACGGCGGCGGCATCTACTATCCCGGCGAGCACGCCGCGGCGGTCGTGCGCGCGTTTCGCGAGTGGGCGACGACGCTGGACGAAAAAGCCAACGCCTCCTTCGCCCTGCTGCGGTTGCCGCCGATTCCCGACGTCCCCGAGCCGCTGCGCGGCAAATTCGTCGTCCACGTTCGGCTTGCGTACGTCGGTTCGGCGGCGGACGGCGAGCGCATCGTCGAGCCGATGCGCAAGGTCGCTCCGGCGATCGTCGACACCCTCGCGGAGATGCCCTACACCGCCGCGGATACGATCTTCAACGATCCCGACCACCCGATTCCGGCGCATGAACGCTCGCTTTTGTTACGCGACCTTGACGACGCCGCCGTCGATCATCTGCTCGCCGTCGCCGGCCCGGACGCCGACTTGCCGGTGCTGATGATCGACGTTCGCCAGCTCGGCGGCGCGCTGGGCCGGTCACCGGCAGTGCCGAACGCCGTCGGCAGCCGGGACGCCGGGTACGCCCTCATCGCGATCGGCGCCTTGATGCCGCCGATCGCCGATGCGGTGCCGGCCGCCGTCGACGGGCTGATGGCGTCGTTCGAGCCGTTCAGCACCGGGCGCTCGATGGTGAACCTGCACGGCCGCCCTGGAGACGCCGCCGACCGCGCGCGCCCGTGGGCACCCGAGGTCTATACGCGGCTTTGCGCACTCAAGACCGCCTATGACCCGACGCGCATGTTCCGCTTCGGCCACGCGGTTCCCGATGAGGCGCTGCCGCGTCGGCTGACCAGTTAGCCCTAAAAATTCTCGACGTTTGCTGTTGCTGAGCCACAGCGAACGTCGAGAATTTTGACATTGACCCGACCGCCGCGCGAACCGCGCACGCCGGCCGACGTCACAGCGAGAGCAAGTACGCGCCGTAGCCAGACTTCTCCAACGGCCCGGCGATGCGATGGAGCTGCTCCTTGTCGATGAACCCCTGCCGGTAGGCGGCTTCTTCGATGCAGCCAATCTTGATGCCCTGGCGCTGCTCGATCACCTGGACGAATTGCGTCGCCTGGTTCATCGACTCGAACGTGCCGGTGTCGAGCCACGCGGTGCCTCGATCGAGCAGAAAAACCTTGAGCTTTCCTTTTTGCAGGTAGGCGTTTTGCACTTCGGTGATCTCGATCTCACCGCGTGCGCTGGGCACGACGTTCTTCGCGATCTCGACGACGTCGTTATCGAAAAAGTAGAGCCCCGGAATGGCGTAATTCGACTTCGGCAGTGACGGCTTTTCTTCGATCGACAACACGTTTCCGTCGGCGTCGAACTCGACGATGCCGTATCGCTCGGGGTCGTGCACCTTCTGACCGAAGATGATGCCGCCGTCGATGCCGTGCGCGGCAGCCGCCGCCTTGGCGTCGAAGTCGCTGCCGTAAAAGATGTTGTCGCCGAGGATCATCGCGACCGAGTCGCCGCCGATGAAGTCAGCGCCCACGATGAACGCGTCGGCCAGACCGCGAGGCTCGTCTTGCACCTTGTAATGGAAGCTGCAGCCGATACGCGAGCCGTCGCCGAGCAACTGCTCGAAACGCGGCAGGTCTTCAGGGGTGCCGATGATCAGAACTTCGCGAATGCCGGCGCCGATGAGCGTGCACAGCGGGTAGTAGACCATGGGCTTGTCGTAGATGGGCATGAGCTGCTTGCTGATCGCCATCGTGATCGGATACAGCCGGGTGCCCGAGCCGCCGGCGAGAATGATGCCCTTCATGGGTCGGTGTCGTCCCCTTTCCGCGGGCGTTTGGTTCGCCGGAAGGCATCGTGCCACTAGATCATCGTGCCGCCACATCGCCGCCACATCAATGCGCGAGTTCGGTGGCACGTGACTCGCGGACGACGGTGACCCGGATCTGCCCGGGATAGGTGAGTTCTTCCTCGATCTGCTTGGCGATGTCACGCGCGATGACCTGCGCCTGGATGTCGTCGACCTGGTCGGGCAGCACCATCACCCGCACCTCGCGGCCGGCCTGCATGGCGAATACCTTCTCGACGCCCTCGTACGACACGGCGATCTCTTCGAGCCGTTCGAGTCGCTTGACGTACGACTCGAGCGACTCCCGGCGCGCGCCGGGCCGCCCGCCGCTGATCGCGTCGGCCGCTTGGGTGAGCACCGCCTCGACCGTGCGCACCTCGACCTCGCCGTGATGCGCCTCGATGGCATGGACGACGTCATCGCTTTCGCCGTACTTGCGAGCGATCTCGGCACCGATCAAGGCGTGGCTGCCCTCGACCTCGTGAGTGAGCGCCTTGCCGATGTCGTGCAGCAGGGTGCCGCGCTTGAGCAGCATGGGGTCGAGCCGGAGTTCGCTGGCCATCACACCCGCGAGGTGGGCCGACTCGACGAGATGCTTGAGCACGTTTTGGCCGTACGAGGTGCGGTAACGCAACCGGCCGAGCAACGCGACCAGCTCGGGATGCATGTTGGTGATGCCGACTTCGACGAGCGCGTCTTCGCCGGCGCGCACGCACAGCGCCTCTACCTCGGCGTGGCTTCGCTCGTAGACCTCTTCGATGCGGTGCGGATGAATGCGCCCGTCGAGCACGAGTTTTTCCAGCGCCACTCGGGCCACCTCGCGGCGCACCGGGTCGAAGCATGAGAGCAGCACCGCTTCGGGTGTGTCATCGATGATCAGATTGACACCGGTGACCGACTCGAAGGCCCTGATATTGCGACCCTCGCGACCGATGATGCGGCCTTTCATGTCGTCGCTCGGCAAGTGCAGCACCGACACGACCGATTCGGCGGTCTGCTCGCTCGCCACTCGTTGAATCGCGGTCGTGACGATGCCTCGGGCTCGCTTCTCGCCCTCTTCTTGTGCCGCATGCTCGATATCGCGGACGACGATGGCAGCCTCCCGCTTGGCCTGATTTTCGATCGTCGCCACGAGTTCCGCTTTGGCCGCTTCAGCCGTCAGGCCCGCCGTCCGCTCGAGAATCAAACGGCGCTCCTCGGCGACATCTTCGAGTTCGGCTCGTCGCCGGGCGATGTCGGCATCGACCTCGGTCAGTTCGCGCTCGCGCGCCTCCACCCGGCGCTGCTCTTCGTCGACCCTCGACTCGCGCTCGGCGAGGCGATGTTCGCGGCGCTCGAGGTCGGAACGCAGTTCGCGCAGCTCGGCTTTGAGCGCCCGCACCTCGACCTCGTGCGCGCGCCGGGCCTCATCAAGCAGCGTGGCCTGTTCTTCAGCGCGGCGCCGAGTCTCGGCGGCGTCGGCCTCGGCCCGGGCCCGCAATTCCGCAACCTCGGCGAACGTGCTGTCGAGCGCGTGCCGGCTCGCGCCGCCCGGCGCGGACCTGCGCAACGTGACAACGACGAGCACACACGCGGCGACGGCGGCTGCCGAAACGACGCTCACGATCGCTACCAACGCGGCCGTCGGCATCGGTTACCTCCTACGTTCGCCATCCCGTCGCAATTGACGCGAATGCCTCGAAGGAGTCGAGCCAGAACGAAGCCGCCGCTGGCGCACCACAAAGCCGCGCCCGCGAGGGGACGCCGCTCGGACCGGTTGTCGCCGGTGCAACGCATCGGCCAACATCGGCCGGCGCGTTGTGCTGCCGTGGTGCATCATCAAGCCGGTTCGAGACCGGAAGAACAACGTCGTTATCGAAACCGCCGCGACCAGCTAGTCGCCTCGGTGCTCATTCGTTCCTCGTTCGGGTTCAAGACCCCGCCTGGCTTGGCGGAGCTCCTCCTATCCCTTCGAGGCTATGCGCGGCTCGCATTCATGGTCAACCCTGCCGCGAAGCCGTCGGCCAATCGTCACACGATCAAGGCCAGGTGGTACGTCGAACGCGAGCGGGGTGTGTTTGATTGGCACGGCTTCGTCAAGCGGCGAGCGGGGTGTGTTCGGTCGGCACGGCTTCGGCGGGCTTCGGCGGGGCTGGCGGCGTGCCGTCGCCGAACGGGCGGCTCGCGAACGCGTCGCGACCATGCGGCTCGAGCCAGCCGGAGAGGTCGGGACCAGCCGGGACGATGCCGGTCGGGTTGATGTCGCGGTGCACCTGGTAGTAGTGCCGCTTGATGTGATCGAAATCGATCGTGTCGCCGAAGCCGGGCGTCTGGAAAAGATCGCGCGCGTAGGCCCACAACACCGGCATCTCGGTCAACTTTCGTTCGTTGCACTTGAAGTGCGAGTGGTAGACCGCATCGAAACGGGCAAGCGTGGTGAAAAGCCGGACGTCGGCTTCGGTGATCTGGTTGCCGACCAGATAGCGCTGCCGCTGGAGGCGGGCGGCAAGCCAGTCGAGCCGATCGAAGAGCCTGCGGTACGCGGCTTCATAGGCCGCTTGCGTTCCGGCAAAGCCGCATCGGTACACCCCGTTGTTGACGTCAGCGAACACGACGTTGCTGACGGCGTCGATCTCGGCTCGCCTGGCTTCGGGGTAAAGATCGGGGGCGCCTGCCCGGTGGTACGCGACCCACTCGGTTTCGAAATCAAGGGTGATCTGCGCGTAATCGTTGGTGACGACCTCGCCGCCGCGCGTGTCGACGATCGCTGGCACCGTAATGCCCCGGTCGTAGTAAGGATCACGCTTCAGGTAGGCCTCTTCCAGGCGTTCGATGCCGAGTACCGGATCGCGCCGGCCGGGATCGAGATCGAAGGTCCAACTGCGCTCGTCGTGGGTCGGCCCCGCGACACCCATCGAGATCGCGTCTTCGAGACCGAGCAGACGACGAACGATGATCGCCCGATTCGCCCAGGGGCACGCTCGGCTGACGACGAGTCGGTATCGTCCGGGTTCTACCGGGTAGCCGTCACGCCCGTCCGCCGTGATTCTCGTCGCGATGTAGTTCTGGTCTCTGACGAACTCTTCACCGAGGTGAACGTACCCGCCCATATGTGAAAGGTTCCCCGGTTGCCTTCGATCGTCACGCGACAATCCGGTTACGACTCACCGGAGGGTCAATCGATGATCGTGATGATGCCGCTCGGCGCCTCGAGAGTGAGAACCGTACGGCGTGCTGCCTCGTCGACGTGAACGCGCGGCGGCTCGGGTTCGCGTTCCTCGTAATAGGTGCCCGGGCCGTAGAACACCCCGTACCGGACGACGACACCCCCGGAGTCAAGCACCATCCGCTCATGTTCTTTGACGGCGGCGCCCCCTTCGCCTGGAATCTCCCAAGCGATGCTTTGCGCGATGAACGTCGTCGTACCAGCGGCTTTCGCGGCCTCGAGCAAGTTCTTCGTGCCGTCTCGCCTGATGCGGCTGTTGGCTTGGCGGAATTCAGCGAGCCGGACGGCGTCGTCAGGCAAGTCGGTGAGTTCGTGAATGACTGCGTTGGGCGCGCGCTTGGTGACCGCCTCCCGTAACGCCACCGCATCGTAGACATCGCAGACCACCGGTTCGGCACCGAGGTCGCGCAGCATGTTTTGTTTGCCGGGTGAGCGCGTCATGCCGGCTACCTCGTGCCCGGCGGCGACGAGCAGTCGCACGAGTGGAACGCCTACGACGCCTGTGGCGCCCGCGACGAAGATCTTCATATCTTCACCGTAACGTCCGCGGATGCGCGGAGGACGTCCATGAAAGACACGCGGTCGTTCAGGAGTCGGCGGCGATGTAGTCGGCGATTTCACGGCCGAATTCGCCTGTGACGTCGACATTTTCTTCGGCCAGTACGTCTTTGACGACGCGAAGCGCGATGTCGCTGGCGTATCCCTTACGCGCGAGCATTCCCGCGAGCCGGCGCATTCGGGCCTCGGTCGGCAAGCCGACCGAGGCCCGCGCTTTGCGTCGAGCCAGTGCCCGGGCGGTCGATTCGACGGTGTCGCGGTCGACCATGGCTACCGCGTCGGAAATCACCGGCTCGGCGACGCCTTTCTTGCGTAACTCGTTCGCCAATGCCCGAGGCGCGAGACCCCGCCCGGCTTGACGAGAACTGACCCATGCCGCGGCAAACGCGGCGTCGTCAATAAGCCCGACCTCTTCGAACCGGTCGAGAATTCGGACGGCCACCTCAGCTGGCACCTGGCGTTTGGCCATAGCCTCCGCGAGTTGCGCCCGGGTGCGTGGCGCGGCAGTGAGCAGGTTGAGCGCGATCGACCTGGCGACCGACTCGGGGTCGGCCGCCGGGTCAAGAGCCTCGCCGATCGCTTCGGCGGTGCTATCGACCGCGGAATTGGATACCTCGGTGGAGTCGCGCCGGGTGCCTCGGCGCGACTCAGCTTCCGCTGCCATCACCGAATGCCACTCAGCTATCGATCGCCGCCGCCGCGACGGTGAGATCGATCGGATCGTCGACACTGGGACCGATGCCGAGCTTCTCCTTGATTTTCTTCTCGATCTCGTTGGCGAGGTCGGGGTTGTCGCGCAGGAAGTTGCGCGCGTTCTCTTTGCCCTGGCCGAGCTGGTCGCCCTCGTAGGTGTACCAAGCACCTGACTTACGAACGATGCCGTTCTCGACGCCCATATCGATAAGGCTTCCCTCGCGGCTAATACCGTGGTTGTACAAAATGTCGAACTCCGCCTGGCGGAATGGCGCGGCGCACTTGTTCTTCACAATCTTGGCCCGCGTACGGTTACCAACCGCTTCCTGGCCGTCTTTCAAGGTTTCGATGCGGCGAACGTCGATACGCACGGATGCATAGAACTTAAGTGCTTTCCCGCCCGTAGTGGTCTCTGGGCTGTTGTGCACCATGACACCGTCGACGAAATAGTTGTGGTTGCCTTCGACCTCGATGTCGAACCGATGCATCGACCTCGTCTTGGGCTTGACGTGAATGTCGAGAATGCGCGCGGGCACCGGTCGCTCGATCGCATCGACAAACTCAGGCTCCACAGTAAACATGCCGCGAAAACGTGGGAGCAGCTTATATTCCATCGACGGGTGAACGTACGGCGCGACGATCTGCTGGAATGCCGCAGACGACGCAGTCGAGAACTGGACCACTGTCTGACCGCGCACACCACGCGAGAGCAGCCTCACATCGAGGCCGTAGGTGTCACGTAAGTAGTCAACCACCCGTTCACGGGTGCCCGGTGTCATCGCGTCGACGCAAACCTCGATGCGTCCGCTGCCACCAGCGGTGCGCTCTTGCACACCCTTCGAGCGAACCGTGAAACAGCCGTCGTCCATGTACCAGATGGCCAAAGCGAGCGGCGTCAATGCCTTGAGGTATTCGTCGGAGAAGTGCTTCTTGCCATCACCGAAGTAGACCGCTCGCTGCAGTTCGCCCAACTCGGGGAGTGGTGTGAAGTCGGCAAACGTCGCGCCCGCTGAATTCGCGCGGCGGCTGCATGCGATGTTGCCAAACAGCGAGACTTTCCAGTCAAGGTAAGCAATCTGCTTGGGGCCGTGCCCCAATCGGAATCGCACACCGTTACGGTCACGCAAGTTAGGTGAGAGGTTACCGTCACCCATCAGCGAGCCCAAAATCACCTGCCACTGTTGCGGACTCAGCCGATGCGTCTCGGCGACCATGACACGATCGCCGGCCACCAAGTCCCCAGCTTCTCGCCAGCCGCCCGGCGTGCGGATGAGGTGGTTCGGCGTGGCCGCAAATTGCCCGTGCCCGTTGCGACCAGACTTCGCCACTGTGAATTGCAGGAATTCGTCGGCAACGCCGTTGTCGAACCAGTTGACGACCTTCCGTGGAACGATTCGGTCGGTCTCAGGGTCGTACGAAAGAACCTCGACCGACATCTTCTGGTTGACGATCTTACCGATTTTCTGCTGCGTACCGTCGGCGAGGGTGACCCGGGTGTTGTAGTTGAAACATCCAAAGAAAACGCCGATTTTCTCGCGCAATTGATTGATGAAGATCGCGGTCGTGCGGGAACTGCTCAGCGCACCGGTGATCTTGCGGAGCGCCTGGCTCATCAACCGCGCTTGTAAACCGACGTGACTGTCTCCCATCTCGCCTTCGATCTCAGCGCGGGGAACAAGCGCCGCCACCGAGTCGATGACGATGATGTCGATGGCGCCCGACCGAATCAGCGTGTCGGCGATTTCGAGCGCCTGCTCGCCGGTGTCGGGCTGAGAAACCAAGAGACTGTCGGTGTCGACGCCGAGCTTCTTGGCGTATTCGGGATCGAGCGCGTGCTCGGCGTCGATGAACGCCGCGATACCGCCAGCCCGCTGCGCGTTGGCGATCGCGTGCAGAGCAAGCGTGGTCTTGCCGCTGGACTCGGGGCCGTAGATCTCGACGACGCGGCCGCGCGGCAAACCCCCGATGCCGAGGGCGACGTCAAGGGCGATCGAGCCGGTCGGGATCACGTCGATCGGCGCGCGCGCTTCGTCACCGAGCCGCATCACCGACCCTTTGCCGTGCGCGCGCTCGATCTGGGCGAGCGCGGTTTCGAGGGCCTTCTCGCGGTCGGGTGCTGCCATGGTTGCCATCCCGTCTCAAGATTCGAAAGGAGGTGGATCAGTCGGGTTCAAGGTGTCGCGGACGACGCTACGCGGACGTGCTGACAATCCGCGGACGCCGCGATCGCGTTGTTGATAGAGCGAAGCGAAGTTGTGGACAGCGTGACGCTGGGGGCAGCGCGGGGGCTGAGGGTGAGTTCGCCACCCGTGGAACATAACCGAACATCTGTTCGAACGAACGCCGACACGCCGACCGAAACACACCCGTCGAGTCGATCAGCGCAGTTTTGGCGCGACGTCTACCGTGCGGCAGACGGCGCGCCAGATCTCGGCGACGTCGACACCCGCGGCGAGCGCCTCATGCACCGTGCGCCCGCCTAGTTCGGACATCACGAAGTCACGTGCGAACGAATCGGCGTAGGCGGCACCGAACTGCTGACGCATCCGGTCCCAGAAGTCGGTGAGGCGCATCCCTGAAGTATGCCCAGCCTGCTGTCGCGGTCGGCACCGACAACACAGCGGCACGCCATGCTGCCGAGGAGTTCGCGAGCGAGCGACGTCGCGCCGCCGATGCACCCGCGAAGGCAGCTCGCGCGTCAAGCCGGTGAGGCCCACTCGGGCCGGAGCAAGCAGATGACGCATTCGGGGGCGACTTTGGAGGGTTCGATCGACCGCCGACAGTTCCTGCGTACGGCCGGCCTCGCCGCCGCCACCGCCTGCACGCCGAAGCTGGGCACGCAATCGGCGGCGTCGGGCCCCTCGCACTCACCGGCGGGTACGTCACCCACCGCGAGCGCGTCGGCAGGCGACGTCGACGCACTCGCTCGTGCGCTCGGCAAGAAGCTGATCAGGCCGGACGACGCGACCTACGCGGTCGCCGCGCAATTGTTCGATCCTCGTTTCGACGGCGTCCGGCCGCTGGCGATCGCCCGATGCACGAGCCCACAAGACGTGCGGCGCTGCTTGGAATTCGTGCGCGCGAGCGGCACTCCGGTCGCCGCGCGCAGTGGCGGGCACAGTTACGGCGGCTATTCGTCGACGTCGGGTCTAGTGATCGACGTCGGGCCGATGAATTCGATCGGGCCCGGAGAGATTGCGGGCACCGCACGCATCGGCGCCGGCGCGCGACTTGCCGACGTCTACGCACGATTGGCTGCCGGCAAGCAGTCGATACCTGCCGGGTCATGCCCGACAGTCGGTATCGCCGGGCTGGCGTTGGGTGGCGGGATCGGCGTCGTCGGCCGCAAATACGGGCTCACCTGTGATCGGATCACCGCGCTCGAGGTCGTGACTGCCGACGGCGCCATTGTGCGCTGCGACGAAAACACCGAACCCGATTTGTTTTGGGCACACCGTGGAGGCGGGGGCGGAAACTTCGGCGTCGTCACGGCGGTGGAGTTTCGCACCCATGCGACACAGACGCTGACGCATTTCTTGGTGCGCTGGGATTGGCCGCACGCCCACGATGTGCTCGCGGCATGGCAGAACTGGCTTTCCGCGACTCCCGACGAATTGTGGTCGAGCCTGCATATTGACGGCGCCGCGTCGTCGTCCGCTACCCCGCGGGTGTACGCGAGCGGCGTCTACGTCGGCGATCCGACCGGCCTGCAGCCGTTGCTCGACGAACTGCAAAGCGCGTCGAAAGCGCCGATGACGACGAGGTTCGTCAAAGCAGCCGGCTATTCGCGGACCATGATGATCGAGGGCGGTTGCGCCAACCTGTCCCTCGCGCAATGCCACTTAAAATCCGAGGGTGGCACGCTAGAACGCGGCGCCAGCTTGGCCAAATCTGACTTCATCGAGCGCCCATTGTCGTCGTCCGGTATTGACGTGCTGCTCACCGGCATCGAGGCCCGGAGACAACGAGATTTGTTCGGTGGCGCCGTGCTTTTCGACGCGTACGGCGGCGCAATTAATCGTATAGGCCCGACCGAAACAGCGTTCGCGCACCGCGACAAGCTGGCCTGCCTGCAATACGTCGCGCCGCTGCCCACGCCGGTGAGCCTGGCGACGATAAACGCGAACAAGGCATGGTTGAACGACCTGTACGCCGCCATGCGCCCGCACGTGAGCGGCTTCGCGTACCAGAACTACATCGACCCCGATCTGCCCAACTGGCAGCACGCGTACTACGGCGTCAACCTCGACCGGTTGATCGCCGTCAAGAAGCAGTACGACCCGACCGATATGTTCCACTTCCCGCAAGGTGTGTCCGCGCGGTGAGTACCTCTAGTCTGTCGAACGGGTTGTCGGGAGCATGCAACCCGCCGGGAGGCTTTGGCGTCTCCAGTCCGTACGACAGACCCGGGGTGAGAGTGGACGAGGAGCGGCGCAGGGTCTTCGACGAATTCGCGCGCGCCCGCATGCCGGAGCTGCTTCGCTTCGGCCATGCCCTGACCGGCAATCCGCACGCCGCGGCCGACCTGGTGCAGGACGCATTGGAGCGCACGATGATCGCCTGGCCTCGCGTCGAAAAGCAAGGCGACCCGGAGGGATACGTGCGGCGGATCATGGTCAACCGCAACATCAGCATCTGGCGACGGCGCCGTCGCGAGACGCTGGTGCTCGACGTCCCCGAAGATCCTTCGGATCGTACCGGTGAGCCAGAAGTACGCGACATCGCGTTGTGGGAACGGATCAAAGCGCTTCCCCCAAGGCAGCGAACGGTGATCGTGCTGCGCTACTACGAGGATCTGTCGGAGGCGCAGATCGCGGCAGTCATGGGCTCGTCGGTCGGCACGGTGAAAAGCCAGGCTTCGCGTGCGCTTGCCGCATTGCGCAAAGACTCCGACCGATTCACGGCCACCGACAGCCCCGCCGGCGGAGAGGCACGCCGATGAACGACGACGATTTCGAGCGCCGGCTTCGAGAGACGTTGCATTCGCGACGGCTTCGCGTCGATCCGGAACCCAACGCGCTCGACCGCATTCACGAAGGCGCTCGTCGCCGGCAGCGCCGCCAGCGGGTCGCCACCAGCAGTGTCGCTGCCCTGGCGGTCGTCGCCTTGGCGGTCACGGGTGTTGTGTTGCGGCCGGGTCAGCATCAGGCCGTCACCGCCGACAAACAGCCCGACAAGCAGGCATCGTCCAGCATTTCGAGTGCGCCGAGCCCCCAAACACCGCCACCGGAAAAGAAGTTCATGGCAAGCGAACCGGTGCCGCCGAGCCTCACCGCGGTGCCGACGCCGTCGGGTTTCTCACCGATGTCGGTCAGCGCGGTTAGCGTGGACAAATACTGGGTGCTCGGCACCGACGAGTGCGGCGCGAGCCGATGCTTGGCGCTCGAGATGACTTCTGACGGCGGCCGGACATTCGCCTCGCTGGCGGCACCCGCTTTGGCGGCGGCACCTGACGGCGTGGGCGCTAAGGGGTGGATCGCCTCGGAAATCCGTTTCGGTAGCGGCACAATGGGTTGGGCCTACGGTGGCGCCGGGTCCGAGAGTTACTTCTTCCAGACGACGGACGGCGGAAAGTCGTGGTCTCGCGTCACGTCGATACCCGGTAAGGTTCTCGATTTAGTCGCGGCAGACGGCAAAGCGTGGGCGGTCGTACTCCTGTCGCCGGAGAACAGCACAACACAGCGATTCGCGATTTACTCGACGCCGTACGGGAATTCTCCACAGAAGTGGAGCCCGGTCGCGCTGCCATTGAAAGACCTCGGCGGCAACGCGCCGAGCATCGTCGCGCAAAGCGGTGTCGTCACGATTCTCGCCTCCGGCCCGTCGCAACCCGGTGGCCGCGACCATGTGCTCATTACCAAGGCCGGTAGTGGTTTCACCGACTACCAGGGCCCGTGTTCCCAGGATTTGGGTGGCAGGCTCTCCAACTCGGTTAAGGCTATTTGGGCTGTATGCCCGACCGGCATGATGGCCGGGCTGTCCGTCTCCACCGATCGTGGTGTGACGTGGCAAGCGCAGAAGAACTCAGTTGAGCTCGCAAACAGCGTCGCGGTTGGTGCGATCGACGACCAGCACGCAATGGTGATGACGCCCGACGGCCTCTTGCGGGTGGGCGCCGACGGCTCAAGTCAAAAGGCCGACGCGCCGACCGGCAACGCCGTCAACGCGACCTTTATCGGATTCACCAACCAGAGCACTGGCTTCGCCATCATCGATCAGCAGGATGGTACGGCGCTTCTCTTGCGCACCACCGATGGTGGTCTGCACTGGTTCGAGGTGACGTTCTCGCAGCCATGAGCGACGACGAACTCGAACGGCGTCTGCGCGATGTGCTGCGCGCACGCGGATTGTCGGTCGACGCCGATCGCGCCATGCTCGATCGCGTACATGCGGGCGCTCACCGGCGGCAGCGGCGCCGCGCCGCGGCTGGTGCCACCGCGGGTGTCGCGGCCGTCGCCGCTATCGGCATTGTGGCAAGCACCGTCGCACTCGGCCCGCGCGGCCAGCATCGTCTTTCGGCCGACGACAATCATTCGCTGTCGTCGTCGCAGACTTCCGTTGCGACATCGCAACTCCCGGGTGATACCTCCACGAGCGCAACCTCATCACCACTACCGTCGATGAGTTCGTCCGACGCAAGCAATGCTCCGAGCACCTTCAACCCGGTGTCAGTCACCGCCATTAGCACGAAGACCTTTTGGGTGCTGGGCTACACGACAACGACGTACGCGGACGGCGGCTCGGTCGCGCCAACGCTCTATCGCACGGACGACGCCGGGAATACGTTCACGCTAGTGAGTCATCCTGACTTTCTGCTTGCGCAAGAGCCCATCCCCCGACCGTTGGGCGTTCCACTCGTCACCGACGTCCGCGTCGGAGACAGCAAAAATGGCTGGGCGTACGGCGATGCTTTGTACCAGACGACCGACGCCGGAAAAACCTGGTTGCCCGTCAAAGACATTCCCGGCGGCGTGGTCGATCTCGTCGCTGCCAATAACGTCGCCTGGGCCGTGGTAAACCTCGCCTCGAGCCCGTGGAACCTGCAGGCTGCTTCAACGCCGAACCCTCGGTATGCGATTTACTCGACGCCGTACGGCGATTCGCCGCAACACTGGAGTCGTGTCAAGCTGCCTTTTGACGATCTCGGCGGCCCACAGCCCAGTATCGTCGACCAGGACGGCACGGTGACACTGCTCGTGGCAGGCCCGTTGCGAGATGGCGACCGTGGGCACATACTCATCTCCAAGCCGGGCGAATCGGTGACCAGCCACGACGCTCCGTGTTTCCAAGAGTTGGGCGGATATCTTTCCAATTCAGCCAAGGCGATCTGGGCCGTCTGCCCGACCGGCCACGCCGCGGGTTTGTTCGTGTCGACCGACCGTGGCGCCACCTGGAGCGCGGCAACCGGACCGAACAACTTTCCCGATCCCGGGCGAGGTATCGGCGCGATCGACGACCAGCATGTGATGGTTTCCGACTACGCGACCGGTGCGCTGCTACGTGTCGGGCTCGAAAGTTCCAGTACGCCTGCCGACGCTCCTGTGGCGAGCTTCATCGGGTTCACGAACGAAAGCACCGGTTTCGCCATCGTCCCCAACCGCGATGCGACGAGCCAACTGCTGCGTACCACCGACGGCGGCCTGCACTGGTTCGACGTAAAGATCGACCCTTAGCACACCAGCAGGTCGAGCAAGTGATCAGCAGAAGGCATATTCCTGACGTTTACTGTGGCTCGGCAACAGCAAACGTCAAGAATTTCCAACGATCTCCGACGTGCGTGCGCGTTCACTCGTGCAACGACCGGTCGATCGCCGGCCCTATCGAGAAATCCGAAAACTCGACCCGTAATCCGCAACGCGTCGGTGAGCAGCACATCACGCCGACCTGCACGGTTTCGGGCATCTCGAGATACGCCAGACGCATGATTTGCCAGGCACCGTCGTTGTCTTTGTGTTGTACGCGCACACTCGAGCCGTGACGAGTCAGCCGAACCGTCAAAGCTGATGCGGATGAGAATGGCGCCGGCGACCAGTCGGAGAAACCGCGCGTGACGACCGTACTGAGGTGCGTAGCACCGTCGGTAAACTCGACGCCCGCTTTCACCCAGTCATGCTCGCTGACGCGCAGCATCAATCCCGCCTGATCGTAAAGCGCCTCCCAGGCACCGCTGAAAGTCACTTCCGCCGTGAAATCTCCGGTCGCCGTCGTATACATGAAATGCCCGTTGTCATGCTGGAAGTCGTAGAAGGTGGTTTGCCAGAAGTCGGTCTCCTCGTCAGTGATCACAACGAGCCGACCGTCTTGCACCGACCACTTCGCGGGCTCGTTCAGCCACGCCATCGCGTCGAACACGTGTCGATCCACCTTCCCACGGCGCATCGGCGCGGCGATCGCCGTCCGCGCTTAGACCACTAGATCACTCGTGCCCGACCGAGAGCGCGTGTCACGCGGCGGATCATCGATGCGGGGCGGTTTGCCGGGCACAGCGTGCTCACGCACACGCCGGTACCGAGGTGCGGCACTCGGCGGCAGCACCGGTCGTCGAGGCTCACGTACGCCCGCGTGCGGCGGACGCGGCGGTCGAGCGGCTCTCCTTGACCGAGACACGGCACCTTCAATAACACCGAGCAAAACCCACACCAGGACGGCAAGGGGACATTGGAGAACGATCGACATAGCTACGCCAACGTGAAGCACGGCCGCCAGCGCCAGCCCGAGGCACACGGCCGTCAGGGCAGCGCCAGCCGCGACGGCAAAGACGCGGTAAGCCGACGGCCTGGTGTGCCGCTCGAACCAGTCGAACCAGCGGTGGAGGTACCTCACCCTCGCAGTGTCACACCGCCGCCTGGGTTCGCCAAGGGCCTACCAGTGTCGGCAGCACGGTCCAGAATCGAGGGGTGACAAGAAAGACAGGGCCGGACGACGAGGAGCCACGCGACGTCGGGCTGGCGATGCCGTCGGGGTTCTCCCCGATCACGGCTGCCTGGTTCAGCTCGGCGTTTACCGCGCCCACCGCCGCGCAGGCGCAGGCGTGGAAGACGATCGCCCGGGGTGACAACACCCTCGTCGTCGCGCCGACCGGCTCCGGTAAGACGTTGGCGGCGTTCTTGTGGTCGCTCGACCGCATTGCTTCCGCCCCGGCGCCTGAGCCGAAGCAGCGCTGCCGCGTGCTTTACGTCTCCCCGCTCAAGGCGCTCGCGGTCGACGTCGAGCGCAACCTGCGCGCGCCGCTGGTCGGCATGCGGCACGCGGCGACCCGGCTGGGGCTGCCCGAGCCTCGGGTGGAGGTGGCGATCCGCTCAGGAGACACCCCGGCCGATCAACGAAGAAAGCTCCAAACCAAGCCGCCCGACATCTTGATCACCACACCCGAGTCTCTCTTTTTGATTCTCACCTCGGCTGCCCGAGAGTCGCTGCGCGGCGTCGAAACTGTGATCGTCGATGAAGTGCACGCCGTCGCCGGCACCAAGCGCGGCGCGCATCTTGCTCTCTCACTCGAACGCCTCGACGCTTTACTCTCCCGGCCCGCGCAGCGAATCGGCCTGTCGGCGACGGTTCGCCCGGTCGACGAGATCGCCCGATTCCTCAGCGGTTCAAGGCAAGCAACCGTGGTGCAGCCGCCCGCCGAAAAGACGTTCGACATCGACGTCGTCGTCCCGGTCGAAGACATGGAAATGCCTGGCGAACTCGACGACGAACAGCCGAAAAAATCGATCTGGCCGCACGTCGAAGAAAAAATCGCCGATCTCGTCGCCGCGCATCGGTCGACGATCGTGTTCGTCAACGCGCGACGGCTCGCCGAAAGGCTCACTAACAGGCTCAACGACATCGGCTACGACCGCGGTCGCGAAACCGAAATCGCGCGGGCGCATCACGGTTCGGTCAGCCGCGAACAACGCAGTACCACCGAAGAAATGCTGAAATCCGGGCAACTTCCGGCCGTGGTCGCCACCAGCAGCCTCGAACTCGGCATCGACATGGGCGCGGTCGAACTCGTCGTCCAGGTCGAATCTCCACCGAGTGTGGCAAGCGGCCTGCAGCGCATCGGCCGCGCCGGACACCAGGTCGGCGCGATCTCACGAGGTGTCGTCTTTCCCAAGTATCGCGGCGATCTCGTGCAAACTGCCGTCGTCACCGAGCGCATGAAGGCCGGTGCAATCGAAGCGATTCGCGTCCCGAAGAATCCCCTCGACGTCCTCGCGCAACACCTCGTGTCGATGGTGGCGATGGATTTATGGGACGTCGACGAAGCCCTCACCCTGATTCGCAAAGCCGCGCCCTTCTCCGGCTTGCCGCAGTCGGCGTTCGACGCGGTGCTCGACATGCTGGCCGGGCGCTATCCGAGCGACGAGTTTGCCGAGCTGCGACCGCGCCTCGTGTGGGATCGTATCGACGGCACCATCACAGCGAGACCAGGTGCGCAACGGCTGGCGGTTACCAGCGGCGGCACGATCCCCGACCGAGGATTGTTCGGAGTTTTCCTCGCGGGAGCGGAGAAATCTGCCCGCGTCGGCGAACTCGACGAAGAAATGGTCTACGAATCTCGAGTCGGCGAGGTGTTCACCCTCGGCTCGTCGTCGTGGCGCATCGCCGACATCACTCACGACCGCGTGCTCGTCACTCCGGCACCCGGCGTGCCCGGCAAAACACCGTTCTGGCACGGTGACGCACTCGGCCGCCCACTCGAACTAGGGCGCGCGCTTGGCGGCTTCATGCGTGAGATTTCCAAGCTCGACGGAGAAATCGCGCGAAACCGGTTGGCCGGTGCGGGCCTCGACGAGTACGCCGCGGCGAACCTGCTGGCCTACCTCCACGAGCAACGTGACGCCACCGGACACCTCCCCGACGACCGCACGATCGTGGTCGAACGGTTCCACGACGAACTCGGCGACTGGCGGGTCGTCGTCCACTCCCCCTTCGGCGCGCAAGTGCACGCGCCATGGGCGCTTGCGATCGCGGCGAAATTGCGCGAACACTACGGTGTCGACGTTTCGGCGATGCACGCCGACGACGGCATCGTCGTCCGCATCCCCGACACCGACGAACCGCCTCCGCTGCGATTAGCGGCACTCGCGTCCGACGAAGTCGAGGAATTGGTCACTCGCGAGGTCGGCGGCTCGGCGTTGTTCGCTTCGCGATTTCGCGAGTGCGCCGCACGCGCGCTACTGCTGCCGAGACGGCGGCCCGATCGGCGAACACCACTGTGGCAGCAACGGCAACGATCCGCGCAATTGCTTTCGATCGCCAGTGAATACGGCTCTTTCCCGATCATCCTCGAAACGATGCGCGAATGTTTGCAAGACGTGTTTGACGTCCCCGGCCTCGTCGAGTTGATGCGCGACATCGAAGCGCGGCGGGTGCGACTCGTCGACGTCGAAACACCAAGCGCGTCACCCTTCGCGCGCTCATTGCTTTTCGGCTATATCGCGACGTTCCTCTACGAAGGTGACGCGCCGCTCGCCGAACGGCGTGCCCAAGCACTCGCCCTCGACACCGCCTTGCTCGGCGAGTTGCTCGGCCAAGCAGAGCTACGAGAAATGCTCGACGCCGATGCCATCACGGAAATAGAAAACGAGCTCCAACGCCTCACGCCGGAAAGGCACGCCAAAGACGTCGAAGGTGTGGCCGACCTGTTGCGGCTCGTCGGTCCGTTATCGACCGGCGAAGCCATCGAGCGCGGTGCCACGCCACGCCAACTCGCCGAACTCGAAGACGCCCGCCGCGCCATCCGAGTGCGCATCGGAGGCGAAGAACGCTGGGCGATGGTCGAAGACGCCGGTCGACTCCGCGACGCACTCGGAATTCCTTTGCCAGTAGGAATTCCTGATGCTTTCACCGAGCCGGTTGCCGATCCGTTGGGCGATCTCGTCGTCCGCTATGCCCGCGCGCACGGGCCTTTCGTCGCCGCCGGCCTCGCCGAACGTTACGCGCTCGGTGTCGCGGTCGTCACCGGTGTGCTCGACCGGCTCGTCGCTCGCGGCCGCATCACCCGCGGCGAGTTCCGCCCGGGCGGCAGCGGTGTGGAGTGGTGCGACACGTCTGTGCTGCGGTTGATCCGCCGACGCTCGCTCGCCAGGCTCCGCAAAGAAGTCGAGCCCGTCGCGCCCGAGTCACTCGGGAGATTCCTGCCGGCGTGGCAGCACGTCGCACCGCCGCTGCGCGGTGTCGACGGTGTCTTGCGCGTCGTCGAACAGCTCCAAGGCATGGTCGTTCCGGCGTCCGCGCTCGAACAACTCATACTGCCAGCGCGGGTCGCGGGCTATCAGCCGTCGATGCTCGACGAGCTGACCACCAGCGGCGAAATCGTGTGGGCAGGGCACGGCTCGCTGCCGGGCGGCGACGGCTGGCTCGCGCTGTATCCAGCCGAAACGGCACCGCTCCTGTTACCTGGCCACGACCCCAACGGATCGTGGAGCAATCTTGAACAGCGCGTCATCGAAACGTTGAGCGGTGGCGGCGCGCTTTTCTTCCGTGAGCTTTCACAGCGGATCGACTCCACCGACGATCGCGCCGTCGCCGAGGCGATCTGGAACCTCGTGTGGGCCGGTCGGCTCACCAACGACTCCCTCGCTCCGCTACGAGTGCGGCTCGGCACCGGCCACCCCCGGCACAGTCGATCTCGCGGGCGGCCCGGTCGACCAGTGATGCCGTCACGCACCGGCCCCCCCACGGTCGGGGGGCGTTGGAGCCTCGTGCCCGAACCGAGCACCGACGAGACGCGGCGCGCCCACGCGCTCGCCGAGGCGTTGCTCGATCGCTACGGCATCGTCACCCGTGGCGCGGTGCAAGCTGAGGGCGTCAAAGGCGGGTTCGCGGCCGTCTACCGCGTGTTATCGGCGTTCGAAGAAGCGGGGCGCTGCCGACGCGGCTACTTCGTCGAAGGCCTTGGCGCGGCCCAGTTCGCGGTGCCGGGTGCCGTCGATCGGCTACGCACGCCGCCCCGAGAATCGACCGCCGACAAATCCGCGCGTGCCACCGTGCTCGCGGCCACCGACCCGGCAAACCCTTACGGTGCGGCGCTTTCCTGGCCGAAGCGAAGCGACGGCGAAGAGGCGCGCGCCGAGACCCACCGGCCCGGACGCAAGGCGGGCGCCCTCGTCGTACTCGTCGACGGCCACCTCGTGCTCTACGTCGAGCGCGGCGGCAAGACGTTGCTGTCGTTCGACACGGTCGACGAAGGCTCGACCGATTCGCCCTCGGCCGATTCGCCCTCGGCCGATTCGCCCGTCGCGCTGGCTGTCAATGCGCTCGCGCTCGCCGTCCGCGACGGATTGCTCGGACAACTGGCCGTCGAGCGCGCCGACGGCGCGTCAATCCTCAGCACGCCGCTGGGCGCCGCGCTCGAAGCGGCGGGATTTCGCGCCACCCCACGCGGTTTGCGCCTGCGGACGTGAAAATCGCTCCGCTACCCGTACTCAGCTACCCGTGCTGGGCGACATCAGCATCGAGGCGAGTTGGTTGATGTCGATGGCGTCAGACGGCACGGTGATCGTGACCGGCTTGTTGTAGTCGAGAAAGTCGATTTCGCCGCTCGATCCGGACGACGAGGCACCGGGTGCCACCGCGAGCGGCAAGTGGTCGCCACCGTCCTCGACGTAGAGGATGCCCGAACCGTCGGCCGCGTTGCCGGAATCGAGGATGCCGACCGCCTGCTTGCCGTTGATCGTCTTTGTGCCGGCCAGCGAGACCGCGCCCGACGGCGTGAAGGCCTGGGCGAACGAGTTGAGGTCGGTGAAGCTGCTGAAGTCGCCGAACGCGTCGGCGACACCCGACTCGGACTTCGAAATCTTCAGCCACTTACCGGCGAGCGCCGACATCACGCTACTGGGCGCGGCACCACCGGCGAACGCGGCGAACGACTGCGCGTCGGCTTGGATGTAGAGATCGTTTCCATCAGAGACGATCTTCATCGTGCCGCCCTTGACGGTGATCGACCCGGTGACACCCTTGGCCTTCGCGAACGACAGGTCGACGCCGATGGTCTCGCCGCTGTCGGTGCCCGAGCCCTTCAGATGCACCGAGTCGACCTTCGCCAGCGACGCCATCGCCTGCTGGTAGAGCTTCACGGCGGCCGGGTCGCCGGAAATCGCGGGCGAGGCGGTCTCGCTGTCGCTGTTGCTACCACTATCCGCGGGCGGCGAGGTCAGACCTGAAGGAACAACGCCCGTACTGGTGGGCGTCGGGCTCAAAGACGCGCTGCTGCCGGCGTTTTCCTTTTTGCTGGAGCAACCGGAAAGAGCGACGGCGGCGACCAGAAGGCCGATGACGATCGGGCGCACGGCGATCTGCCGGTTCATGCGGGAACCCCCAACATAGGAAGCGCGACACTCGCGCGGATCAAACGGATGCGTGGCCAAGCAAGCATCGCACACGGTGACTGGTGTCACCGGCATGCCTTGACGCAACGCGGACAAGCCGAAACAGCATGATCAAACCATCAGTCGCCACGTTGGGTCGGAAGTTCGGCCGGGGCGCGTCGTCCGGGCGTCGGCTCGTGCGACGGTACCGGCACATCCGCGCGCGCCGACCCGTGAGCAATCGCCGCGACAAGCAGATCGATCGTCGTGGCACGCTGTCGTTCGTCGGACGGCGTTAGCAGTTGGCTGACGAGGTATCGCAACACGAGGTCAACGGCAGGGTCTTCGAAGTCGGTGGCCCCGCCGTGCGCGACAGCGCCGTCCGCGACAGCGCCGTCCGCGACAGCACCGTCCGCGACAGCACCGTCCGCGCCCGCAACCGACGGTTCGCGGCCGCCTCGCGCCTCGCGCAACGCCTCGGCGATATGTCGCTTGGCGGCGGGCCACGGCTCCGCGTCGCTGATCAGAGCCAAGCCGGCGAGCACGGCGGGTTCGAGAGCAGCCACGCGCCGCACGGCAGGATGATCCGCGATCAACGAAGCGGCGTGCCCGAGCACCGACGCGAGACCGTCGCCGCGATGTTCGAGCGACGCCGCCGCGATGTGGTCAACTTCGGCCGCGATCGCCGCGCGGTAGACGTCGTCGCGGGTGCGGAAGTGGTTGTACAACGTCGCCTTCGCGATGCCGGCGAGCATCGCGATGTCGCCCATGGTCGCCTTGTGGCTCCCGTACTTCGCGACCGCGCGTACGGCACCGGCGAGAGCCGCTTCATGAGCGCGACCCATTGCGTTTCCCGCGCGGCTGCGCGACGGCCGCCTACCCGCCGGCAGCGACCCGGCCGCTCCGGTCAACGTGCCAGCATCAGGCCGCCGCGACGACCTGGCGCCCGGTCGCGCGTGCCTGTGATTGACCGCCGATTTGCTGCGCGGTCAGCGCGGATACGTGCTCGGCGTCAGCAGGCATCGCAACCAGCGCGTGCGCGAGACGCACGTCGTCTTCGGCCACTTCGAGAGTGTGCAGTTCGTCGCTCACCTCGCGCAGCACAGTGGAAAGCTTCACGCCGAGCGCGTCGCAAATCGACGACAACAACTCGGACGACGCCTCTTTTTGCCCGCGTTCGACTTCAGACAAGTATCCGAGCGATACGCGGGCATCGGCCGACACCTCGCGCAAGGTGCGGGATTGGCGCAAGCGCTGGCGGCGCAACGCGTCGCCGAGCAGGCTCCGCAACAGCATCAAGGCACCCTCCTCGCGGTCGGCACAACGTCGGCGGTCGTCTGCGACCAACCGTACCCCGTCTCATCGGCACACCATGCGCCGTACTCGACTGATGGGGACAACTTCATCGGCATGATTGTGTAACAGTGTAAGCAACCTATGAGCAACCTAGGGTGTTCCCGGCTTCGCCGATTCGTCCGGCCGAAATACCGCTGGAGCGGCGGGCAGGCGCGATAGCCCACGGCGCAAGAGGTCGAGCGCGTACACCACGGTCGATCGCCTGATCCGCCCTCGATCGCCCCGAAGCGCCAAGGCCTGCACGAGGCCAGCCCCGAGGCCAGCCCCGAAGCCAGCCCCGAAGCCAGTTCCAAGGCCGGAAGCGTCGTCGTCCGGCCCGGCCAGCGCGACGAACACCGTGCCGACCGGCTTGCCGTCTTGCTCCGTCGGCCCGGCAACGCCCGTCGTCGCCAGCCCGTAGGTTGCGCCGAACCGGGCGCGGACGCCGCGGGCCATCGCGATCGCGACGTCGGGGTCGACCGCACCGCGCTCGTGGAGCAGATCGGCGGGGACGTCGAGCAGGCCCGACTTCGTCTCGGTGGCATAGACGACGACGCCGCCGCGAAACGTCGCCGACGATCCCGGCATCGAGGTCAGCGCCGCGCCGAGCAACCCGCCGGTCAGCGATTCGGCGGTCGCGACGGTGGCGCCGCCATCGAGAAGGAGCCGCTGCGCGACCGACTCCAGCGTGTCGTCGTCCGCGCCGTAAACGATGTCGCCAAGCGCGGCGCGAACGCGCGCTTCGACGCCGGAAATCAGATCAGCGGCGGCTGACAGCGACGGCGCTTTGGCCGTGATGCGCACCCTGGTCTGCCCCTCCGAGGCGAGGTAGGCCAGCGTGGGGTTGCCGATCGCGTCGAGTTCGGAGTCGAGCGCGGCCAGTGCGTCGGCAATCTCCGACTCCCACCAGCCGACCGTGTGCAGGTGGCGTGAGACCAGCACCGTTCCCTGGCCAGCGCGATCGACCAGCTCAGGTCGTAGGCGCAACGAGAAGAGCTCACGCATCTCGCTCGGCACGCCGGGCAACGCGTAGATCAGACTGTTCGCCCAGGCGACACGCAGCGCCGGCGCGGTGCCCGAGGGGTTCGCCAGCACGGTGGCACCGTCGGGATAGTCGGCCATGCGCAGGTTGTTCGGCGCGAAATCGGGCCGGCCGCTGGCCGCGTATCGCGCGCGCAGCGCGGCCTCGAGGCCAGGATCACGAACCAGCCTGGCGCCGGTGAGCGCGGCGAGCGCCTCGCGGGTCAGGTCGTCTTGGGTGGGCCCGAGACCTCCGGTGGCGATAACGACGTCCGCCCGCTCGCACGCCGCCGCCAGCGTGGCCGCGATCCGGCCGATGTTGTCGCCAACCGCCTCGGTGCGTTCGACGTCGACGCCGATCTCGGCGAGTTGATGCCCGAGCCAGGCCGCGTTGCTGTTGACGACGTCGCCGAGCAGCAACTCGGTGCCGATCGCGACGATCTCTGCTTTCACCGGACGGTGGCCCGGCGCAGCCGGATCGCCCGCGCCACGTAATCGAAACCGGTCGCGAGCGTGATCACGACAGCGAGCCCCATCAACCACCAGCGCACGGTTCCCCAGAAATGGCTGATGGGCAACAGGTACAGGCCGATAGCGACCGCTTGCACGACAGTCTTCACCTTGCCGCCTCGACTGGCCGCGATCACACCGCGCTTGATCACCCAAAAGCGCAGCAGGGTGACGCCGACTTCGCGCGCGAGCACCACCACGGTCACCCACCAAGCGAGGTCGCCCAGCGCGGAAAGCGCGATCATCGCGGTGCCGGTGAGCGCTTTGTCGGCAATGGGGTCGGCGATCCGGCCGAAGTCGGTCTCGATGTCGCGGCGACGCGCGAGCTGGCCGTCGACTCGGTCGGTGAGCGAGGCGATGACGAACACCGCCGTGGCTGTCAGTCGCAGGTTCGGATGCGCATGGCCTGCCGCCGCGAGTAGCACGGCGAACAGCGGCACCATGAGCAGGCGCAACACCGTCAGCGCGTTAGCGATGTTCGCGACGCCAACAGTTCGCGTGGCGTCGGGCGCGGGCTGGTCGATTCGCGACTCCACGCTGTCGCGCGTCATGTGAGTGGCTCCGCCACGAGGTCGATGCCGTCGACATCGACGACCCGGGCGCGCACCAGCGATCCGACCGGCAGCCGCGGTGAGCGCAACAGGGTGACGCCGTCGACCTCGGGCGCTTGGTGGTCTGCCCGGCCTTCGGGCTGTTCGTCGTCCGGTATTCGATCGACGAGGACGTCGCCCCGACAACGATCGACGAGGACGTCGACGATGCTGCCGATCCGCTCCTCGGCCCGTTCTTCAAGCAATTCCTCGACGACGCGGCTGATGCGCGCCGCGCGATCGGCGACCTCATCGGGGTCGATCTTGCCGGGCAAAGTTTCCGCGTGCGTGCCGTCTTCGTCGGAGTAGGCGAAAACGCCGACGACGTCGAGGCGCGCGGCAATCAGAAACTCTTCGAGTTCGGCGAGCTCCTCAGCGGTTTCGCCAGGAAATCCGACGATGACGTTCGACCGCGCACCGGCCTGCGGCACCCGAGCACGAATGTCGCTGAGCAACCGAAGAAAATCGTCACTCCCGCCGAATCTGCGCATGCGGCGCAACACCGTCGGGCTCGCGTGCTGGAACGAAATATCGAAATACGGGACGACGCCAGGCGTGCTCGTCATGACGTCGATCAGTGACGGCCGAAGCTCGGCGGGCTGGAGATAGGTGAGGCGCACCCGCGCGATCTCGTCGATCGCCGCGAGTTCGGGCAGCAGGCGCTCGAGCAGCCGGACGTCGCCGAGGTCTTTTCCGTAGGAGGTGGAGTTCTCGCTGACCAGCACGAGTTCGCGAACGCCATGCTCGGCCAACCAGCGGGCTTCGGCGAGGATGTCGGCGGGCTGGCGCGAGACGAAGGCGCCCCGAAACGACGGGATCGCGCAAAACGAGCAGCGGCGATCGCAGCCGGATGCCAATTTCAGCGGCGCGACAGGTGAATCGTCGAGCCGCCGCCGCAACACCTTTGGGCCGCCCGCATGGCCGGGGATGCCGACGTCGACGCTCGCCGCCGGGCGAGCGACCGGCGTCACGGGCAGGAGCGTGCGCCGGTCTCGTGGGGTGTGCGGCACGAGTGGGCGCCCGGCCACGACGTCGTCGAGACGCGCTCCGATATCGGCGTAGTCGTCGAACGAGAGAATCGTCGCCTCGGGAAGTTCGGCCGCAAGCTGCTTGCCGTATCGCTCGGCCAGGCACCCGACGGCGACGACCCTGCCGCTCGGGCCGGTCGTGTCGCCGGCGGCAAGCAGGGCGTCGATGGAGTCTTTCTTCGCGGCGTCGACGAACCCGCAGGTGTTCACGATGGTGACGTCGGCGGCCTCGTCGTCGGTGAGCTGCCAGCCCGCGCCGTCGAGACGCGCGGCCAGCTCCTCGGAGTCGACGTCGTTGCGCGCGCAACCGAGCGTGACGAGGCGGACCGATCGAGGCACGCCAAGAGCCTACCGGTGCGGGCGCGCGTCGGGCCTCGCCGCGGCCAGCGGCGGTGATCAGCCCTTAGCGACGGTCGGGTCTCCCGGCCCGAAACTCACGACCGCGACGCTCGATTGCGAGGGCGGTGCGCCGACGTGGACGCCGTTCACCGTGAGGTCGGTCGCCGGGGCGTTGCCAAGCTTGAGCGATACCCGCTGAGCATCCTCAAACGTCTTGGTGTCGCCCGGATTCAAAGTGCCTTCGAAAAGCTGGCTGCCGTCAGAACCCTTCGCGAGCACCCAACACTTGTCGGTAGTGACGTCGAGCACCACGGTGACGCCGGCCTGCGCGACGGCGCTGCCGGGCGCGCTGGTGGGAGGTGGTGACGACGAGGGCGTCGGGGACGGCGAGGTTGTGGGCGTCGGCGACGGCGACTCGGTGGGCGTCGTCGAGCTGCTCGTCGGCCCGACCGCGGCTTGATTCTTCGACCCGCCGTGATTGACGAGCTGGACAGCGGCAACCACGATGACGGCGACCAACACCATCACAGCCGCCGCGACTCCCCAGTTGGGCGCGCGCCGCTCGACTCGGCGGCTGATGGCGCGCCCGGTCATCTCGGCTTCGAACACCTGGCTCGCCGGGACGTCGTCGTCGGAGCGCGCCGCGTGCGCATCGAACTCCTCGATGAGAGCTGCGGAGTCGGCGCCGACGAGGCCCGCGATGGTGCGGATATGCGCGCGGGCGTAGAAATCCCCGCCGCACAAAGAAAAGTCGTCGTTTTCGATCGCTCGGACGACAGTTGCCCGCAACCTGGTCTTCGCGCTCACATCGTCGATCGACAGGCCCGCTTCGCGGCGCGCTGCCGCGAGCGTTTGACCGATCGACACTGGTGGCTACCTCACTAACCAGGTTGGTACTTCAGGGCTGGTACGGCATATTTCGGTGCGGCTCGAGTCGGGGCCGAGTCTATGTCCTCTTGTCGGTGTCGACAAAGCGATCCCGATCTTGAGTTTTCGGCGTGGCGCGGTTCGTCGTGCTAGCTCGGGTTCATAGTGCTGACTCGAGTTCATCGTGCCAGCTCGTTTGTGCGAGCCGGTCTCACCGACGGAGTGGTTTCCCGCCGATGAGACAGCTATTCGCCTTTGAGTACGGCGATGATGCCAGGAATCTCGTCGGGTTTCACCAAGACGTCTCGCGCCTTCGAACCTTCGCTTGGCCCGACGATGCCGCGACTTTCCATCAGGTCCATCAATCGGCCCGCCTTGGCGAAGCCTACCCGCAGCTTGCGCTGCAGCATGGACGTCGAGCCGAACTGCGTCGACACGACGAGCTCGACCGCTTGGCACAACACATCGAGGTCGTCACCGATGTCGGGGTCGATGTCGCTCTTGGCGGCCGCGGCGCCGGCCGTGACGTCGTCGCGATAGGTCGGCTGCAATTGGTCTTTGCAATGCTTGACGACCGACTCGATCTCGGCTTCAGTAACCCAGGCGCCCTGCAGCCGGATCGGCTTGCTCGCGCCCATCGGCAAGAACAGCGCGTCGCCGATGCCGACGAGTTTCTCCGCTCCGGCTTGGTCGAGGATCACCCGACTGTCGGCCAGGCTCGAGGTCGCGAACGCCAGTCGTGACGGCACGTTGGCCTTGATGAGGCCGGTGACGACGTCGACGCTCGGGCGCTGAGTCGCGAGCACCAGGTGGATGCCCGCCGCGCGCGCAAGCTGCGTGATACGCACGATCGAGTCTTCGACGTCGCGCGGCGCGACCATCATGAGGTCGGCCAGCTCGTCGACGATGACCAGCAGGTAGGGGTAGGGCTGGTAAACCCGCTCGCTTCCGGGCGGCGCGGTCAGTTTCCCGTCGCGCACGGCTTTGTTGAAGTCGTCGATGTGCCGAAATCCCGATGCCGCGAGGTCGTCGTAGCGCATGTCCATCTCGCGCACGACCCATTGCAACGCCTCGGCAGCTTTTTTCGGGCTGGTGATGATCGGCGTGACGAGATGCGGGATTCCCTCGTAGTGGGTGAGTTCGACCCGCTTGGGATCGACCAGCACCAGGCGCACCTCGTCGGGCGTTGCCCGGGAAAGCACCGAGGTGATGATTGTGTTGATGCACGTCGACTTTCCGGAGCCCGTCGCGCCGGCCACCAGAATGTGCGGCATTTTCGCGAGGTTCGCGCAGATGAAGCGCCCTTCGACGTCCTTGCCCAACCCGACCACCATCGGGTGATGCTCGGACGTCGCCTTCGGCGAGCGCAGCACGTCGCCGAGGCTCACGATGTCGCGGTCGGCGTTCGGGATCTCGATGCCGATCGCGGATTTGCCGGGGATAGGTGACAAGATGCGCACGTCGGCGCTCGCCACCGCGTAGGCGATGTTCTTGCTCAGCGCGGTAATGCGCTCGACTTTCACGGCGGGGCCGAGCTCGACCTCGTAGCGCGTCACTGTCGGGCCGCGGGTGAATCCGGTGACCGCCGCGTCGATCTCGAACTGTTCGAGCACGGTGGTGAGCGCCTCGACAACCGCGTCGTTGGCCTTGGTGCGCGCCTTCGCCTGCGTGCCCTCGCGCAGCAGAGTCGGCGGCGGCAAGTGATAGGTGATATCGCCGGACAGCAGCAGTTGTTCGGCCTTGCGCGGCGGCGAGGGCTCGGCGTCCGGGATTTTCTTGGACGACGGCGAGCTCACGTCGGGCCGCGGCTCCTCCACTGAGCTGTCGTCGGGTGTGGCCGGCGCGGGCGTGTCAGCGAGGAGCGGCGTGTCGTACGGACGATCGGTGTCGTCGGCCTCATCGGCGAATGCCGCGACGCGACGGCGGCGGCTCCGGCGATGCAGCGGCTCGGCGGCCGGCGGCGCGTCGAGATCGATAACCTCGTCTTGCACGTCGGGTTGCCGACGCAGCAGACGGTCGCGAAGCTCACGCAACCGGCGAGGCACGGCGTTGACCGGCGTCGCGGTAATGACGAGCAACCCGAACACGCTCAGGATGACCAGCAACGGAATCGCCAGCACTGTACTCACGCCGGTGACGAGCGGCGACGAGATCATGAACCCGACGATGCCGCCCGCGTGCCGCATCACGTGCGATCCATCGGCCGGAACTGGCGTGCCGTTCGCGATGTGCAGGAGCCCAAGGACGCCGAACACCAGGGCGATCCAGCCGATGATCAGTCGTCCGCTGGTGGTGTCTTTCTCCGGATGGCGAAGAATCCGCCAGGCGAGCGCCGCGAGGAGCACCGGCACGACGAAAGCGCCCGCGCCGAACAGCCCCCGCACGATGGCGACCACGATGGGCCCTACCGGCTTCGGTAACTGCCACCACACCGCGCCGGCCACGACGATCGCCGCCGCCAGCACTGAGAACCCGACGCCGTCGCGTCGGTACGCGGGTTCGAGGTCTTTGGCGCGGGCGCCGGCCGCGCGGAAAATGCCGCCGACGAGGTGGGCGAGCAGCATCCATAGCGCCCGAATCATGCGCCCGATCGCGCGGGTCAGCCGGGCGAGCAGGCCACCCGAGCCGCCCCCGGGAGGGCGACGTCCGCCCGGCGAACCGTGGCCGCGTGCCGTCGCGCGCGTGCCCGACCGAGCGCCCGACCGCGACGAGGCCGAGCGAGGCCGAGCTGGTGCGCGGGTCGCCATGATCCGTCAGGCTACCTAATTCAGCTCAATCGTCACAGCAGTCACACGCCGTTTGGCGAGAAATGGCCACCGCCCTGCCGAGTGGATCACGTTCGGGCAGGTAACTCGACCTTTACGAGGGCCATAGACCTCGTGAGGGACGCGTTTACCGCCCGAACGTGATCCACTCGGCCGGGGGCCGGGGCCGCTCAGACCTCGAGCACGACAGGAATGATCATCGGACGGCGGCGGTAGGTTTCGTTCACCCAGCGCCCCACCACCCGGCGCACGACCTGCTGGAGCTGGACGGCGTCGACCATGCCGTCGGCAACCGCGGCCTCCAGCGCCTCCTCGATGCGAGGGACGACGTCGACGAGCGCGGCGTCGTCGATACCCGAACCGCGAGCGTGAATCTCGGGGCCGGCGCTTACCTTGCCAGTAGCCGAATCGATCGCGACGACAATCGAGACGAACCCTTCGTCGCCCAGAATTCGCCTGTCTTTCAAGGAAGTCTCGGTGATTTCGCCGACCGACAGGCCGTCGACGTAGACGTATCCGCTGCGCACCGCGCCGACGATCGAGGCCACGCCGTCGACCAGGTCGACCACGACGCCGTCTTCGGCAACCACGATGCGGTCGTCAGCAACGCCCGACAGCCGCGCGATGTCGGCGTGCGCCACCAGGTGGCGCCACTCGCCGTGAATCGGCATGAAATTCCGGGGACGGGTCATGTTGAGCACGTACAGCAACTCCCCCGCCGGCGCGTGCCCGGAGACGTGCACAAGCGCGTTGCCCTTGTGCACGACGGTCGCGCCCCAGTGCGTGAGCCCGTTGACGACCCGAAAGACAGCGGTTTCGTTGCCGGGAATCAACGAACTTGCCAAAACGACGGTGTCGCCGGGCTCGATTCGTACGGGATGGTCGCCGCCCGCCATGCGCGACAGCGCCGACAGCGGCTCACCTTGCGAGCCGGTGGAGACCAGCACGACTTGCTCCGGCGGCAGGTCGTCGATCTCGCGGGCGTCGACGAGCAGGTCGTCGGCGACGCGAAGGTATCCGAGATCGCGGGCAACGCCCATGTTGCGCACCATCGAGCGGCCGACGAAGCCCACCTTGCGCTTGTGTTCGACCGCGGCGTCGAGCACCTGCTGCACCCGATGCACGTGGCTGGCGAAACAGGCCACGATGACCCGGCGCTCCGCCTTTTCGAACACGTTTCGCAGCACCGGCGCGATTTCTCGCTCCGAGGCGACGAAGCCGGGCACCTCGGCGTTGGTCGAATCGGCCATCAGCAGGTCGATTCCTTCGGATCCGAGCCGGGCGAAGCCGCCGAGGTCGGTGAGCCGGCCATCGAGCGGAAGTTGATCCATTTTGAAGTCGCCGGTGTGCAGCACGACCCCGGCTGGCGTGCGGATCGCGACCGCGAGCGCGTCGGGGATCGAGTGGTTGACGGCGAAGAACTCGCATTCGAACGGGCCGAAACGCTCGTGCTGCCCCTCCCGCACGGCGAACGTGAACGGCGTGATGCGGTGCTCGGCAAGCTTGGACTCGACGAACGCGAGGGTGAGCGTCGAGCCGACCAGCGGGATGTCGTCACGCTCGCGCAACAGATACGGGACGGCGCCGATGTGGTCTTCGTGCCCGTGCGTCAAGACGATGGCTTCGACGGCTTCGAGCCGGTCTCGGATGTAGTCGAAGTCAGGAAGGATCAAGTCGACGCCGGGCTGGTCGGGGTCGGGGAACAACACGCCGCAGTCGACGACCAGCAGCCGACCGTCGAACTCGAAGACGGTCATGTTGCGCCCGACTTCTCCGAGCCCGCCGAGCGCGACTATCCGCAAGCCCCCTCCAGGCAGCGGACCAGGCGGGCCGAGTTCGGGATGCGGATGGCTCACGAAAGCATGAGCCCCGCGTCAGCGCAGTCGCGACGAAGCTGCTCGACCTGCTCAGGCGTCGCGTCGACCAGCGGCGGACGTACCGGGCCGGCAGGCAACCCGGCGAGCCGAAGGGCGGCCTTCGTCAAGATCACGCCTTGGGTGCGGAAGAAACCGCTGTAGACGGGCAGCAGCTGGCGGTGCAGGTTCAGCGCTTCGGATACGTTGCCGCTGCTGTAGGCGGCGACCATGCGGGCAGTCGGCTCGGCAAACAGGTGAGTCGGCACGCCGACGACACCAACAGCGCCCACCGACAGCAGCGGCAGCGTGACTTTGTCGTCGCCGGAGTAGTAGGCGAGGTCGCTGCGCTTCATCACCCAGGCGCTCGCCTCGAGATCGCCTTTGGCGTCTTTCACGGCGACGACGCGCTCGTGCGCGGCCAGCTTCACGAGGGTTTCGACGTTGATCGGGGTGCCGGTGCGGCCGGGAATGTCGTACAGCATGTTGGGTAGCCCGGTGGCGGCGGCGACCTGGGTGAAGTGCGCGAGCAAGCCCTCTTGCGGCGGCTTGGAGTAGTACGGGGTCACGACGAGCAGCCCGTGCGCGCCAGCCTTCTCGGCGGCTTGCGCGAGCTCGATGGTGTGGCGGGTGTCGTTCGTCCCGACGCCGGCGACGATGCTCGCCCGGTCGCCGACAGCTTCGAGGACGGCGCGTAGCAGCCGGTCTTTCTCCTCGTCGGTGGTCGTCGGCGACTCGCCGGTGGTGCCGCTGATGATGAGGCCGTCGTTACCGTGGTCGACCAGGTGGGTCGCCAAGGTCTGCGCACCGTTGACGTCGAGGTCGCCGTCCGGCGTGAACGGCGTAACCATGGCGGTGAGCACGCGACCGAACGGCGCGGAAGACATTTCTGGCATGAACGTAACGGTACCGTCATCGGTCGACGCTGAGCGCACCGAATTCCGAGGTGCGCCGCGACCAGTTGCTTGGGCGGGATCGGCGGACCGAGGGCGGCCAGATCACGGGTGAGGTACCCGCGCATGAAAGGACCCCGCGCATGAAGCGGCCGTGTGCACGAAAGGACCCTGCCGGTCAGTAGTCGGGGGTCCACCACCGGCAGGGTCGAGATTACTATCGCATGGAACCGCCGCCGGATGATGCAAAAATCGAGAAAACCGAGAAGTTGGCAGAACTGGATCGGCTCGTCAGGGCGCTACCCGGCCGTGCTCCTCGAACGCCGCGTGGGTGAGCGGCATGAGCCGCGCCCATTCGGCCTCCATCTTCTCGGCGACCATCTCGATCTCGCGCTGCGGAAAACTCGGGAAGTGGCTGTCGTCGCGCTTGGTGCGCAGCGACAAGAAGCCCATCAGCGCCCGGGCGTTGCAGGTGGCGTACATCGACGAGTAGATGGCCACCGGTAGCACGCCGCGGGCGACTTCGCGGGCCACGCCGGCGTCGAGCATCTCGAGGTAGGCGGCGTAGGCCTGCTCGCACGACCGCTTGGTGGCCTCCTCCACGATCTTGTGCTGTTCGGGCGTGCCGTCGACGAACACGTAGCGGCCCGGCTTGCCCTCTTGCACGAGCAAACGGTCGGGGCCGGGCACGTAGAAGACCGGGTCGAGCCGACGGTAGCGGCCGCTTTCTTCGTTGTAGCTAAACACGCGATGGCGCATGAACTCGCGAAACACGAAGATCGGCGCGGAGATGAAGAACGTCATCGAGTTGTGCTCGAACGGGGTGCCGTGGCGGTCGCGCATCAAGAAGTTGATAAGCCCTTTCGACCGCGTCGGGTCGGCGTTGACGTCGTCGAGCGATTGCTCACCTTTGGTCGAGACGCGAGCCGCGAACAACACGTCGGCATCGCTTGCCGCGGATCGCACAAGCTCGACGGTGACGTCGTCGCGAAAGCGAACACGCCTGGTGATCTCTTCGCCTTGGGCGCCTTCGCTCGCTGTCATGGCGCTCACCTTAGCCAGCCGGTCAGGCGCCGCCCGTGAACGACCCGTCGGTAACTAAGCAGAACTCGTTGCCTTCGGGGTCGCGCCAGACCTGCCACGGCGCTTTGTCGGGTGAAAAAAGCTCGGTCACCGGCGTTGCGCCCAGTGCTCGCGCGCGTTGCCCCGCGCCGACGACACCGCCGGCCGCGGGGTTAACCGCAAGATCGAGATGCAATCGGTTCTTGACCGCCTTGGCTTCGGGCACGAGCTGGAATGACAACATCGGGCCCCCAACGCCTAACGGCCCGAGGTCGACCCAGTCGCTCGTGCGATCACGGACGTCGAGTTCGAGTAAGGCGCACCAAAAGCCAGCCGCGCGATCGAGATCGTTGACATCGACGACGAGGTGCGCGGCACGGGCGACGGGTGTCATGCCGCACCCCGCACGCCCGCGGCCGCCGCCCGCCGGCAATAGATCGCGACCGGTTCGGCATGAGACTGCTCGACGCGTCGAAGCGCCAGCGCTCTTGATGCCGCGGCCGCTGCCTTGGCGTCGCGGCGGCGGCGCCAGATCTCCGCCGTGCGGACGAGCTCGGCACGGTGTTCTTGGGCAAGCAGAGTGTTGATATAGAGGCTCATCGTGCCCTCCCGATCTGAACTTTTTTTGGCTTCGACTTCGTTTCTACCGGCGAGCACTGACACTTTCCGGCGGGTTTCGGGCCGCCACCTGACGCCGCATTGGTAACCAGTGTCGAGCTTATGGTGGTGTTGCTGTCCATGCAACCATCAAAATGCTTACACTGGTGTCGTGTCCGACTCAGCCATGATTCCGCCGCACGTCCGGCTGGTGCTCGCCGCGGCGAACACGATCGACGTCGAGCGCGCGACTGACGCATGGGAGACGCCGACCGGGCTGGTGCGCTGGCTTGCCGAACACACCGGCGGGTCGCCGTCCGCGAAGGTGACTACGAACCGCCACCTCGCCGCGGTTCGGTTGCGAGACGCGTTACGCGATGCGATCTTGGAAGGCACCTCGCCGGCGTTCGGCGACGCCGCGACGCCGTTCCCGTTGCGTTTGCATATCGACGGCGGCGTGCCGACGCTAAGACCGGTCCAAGACGACGCAATCGGAGGCGTTGCGCGGGTACTCGCGGCGGTGGCACAAAGCGCGTACGACGGCACGTGGGAACGCATCAAGATTTGCCAAGCCGGCGACTGCCGCTGGGCGTTCTTCGACAAGTCGCGCAACCACTCGCGCGCGTGGTGCTCGATGCAAGTGTGCGGCAACCGCACGAAGACGCGCACTTACCGAGCGCGGCACCAGACCTAAGGCCGCGATGCGGCCACTGCGAAGATGAGTGCGTGTCAGACTCGCAGCACCCACATGCCGACCGAAGCGTTCGCGTAGCGATTCCCACCGACGCCCGCGCGATCGCCGAAATTCAGCAGGCAGTCTGGCATCACGGCTATACCTCGCTGCTCCCAGACGACGCCACCCAGGGCTTCGACGTCGGTGCCGCGACCGCCACGTGGCAAGCCGCGATCGAATCGCCGCCGACGCGCAAGCACCGCGTTTTCGTCGCACTCGAACGGGCGGACGTCGTCGGCTTCGCCGCGAGCGCACCGGGCAGCGACGCCGATCTGCACGCTGAACACGACGCCGAATTAGTCGCCCTTCACGTCGCCCCCGATTACGTGCGACGCGGCCACGGCAGCAGGCTCATGGCCGCGGTCGCCGATTACGCACTCGACGACAAGTTTGCTCGCTTGGTTTGCTGGGTTTTCGCCGCCGACGACCCGATGCGAATGTTCTTGCGCTCGTGCGGGTGGGATTCCGACGGCTCGATTCGAGACCTCGACGTCGGCGAACTCGTGCACCAGGTTCGGCTGCACACATTCCTCGACGCCGACCAGCACCAACCCGCGTAATCGCTTACTCAGCGGGCAATTTGTCGAGGTCTTGGAGTACGCGCATCGCGGCATTGTGACCGGCCGCGCCGATCACCGAGCCGGCCGGATGACAGCCCGCACCCGCCGCGTACACCCCTGGAATGCCTGTCACGTAAGGCATTCTGTCGGCGAAGGAGACCGAATTGTCGACGTGATGGATGTGCCCTCGGCTCATGCCGAAGTGCCGCTCGATGTCGGGAGGCGCGAGCGGGAACGTGTCTACGACGAGATCCGACGTGCCGGGCGCGAACAAATCGCAGATGCCGAGTAGTTTTTCGACGTAGCGGTCTCGTTCGGCGTCCCAGCTTGAACCGGCGATCTCATACGGAACCCACTGCACAAAGAGCGCCGACGAATGGTTTCCTTGCGGGTCTTGCAGGCTCGGGTCGATGGGTGTGTGTATGTACCACTCGATCGTCGGGAAATCGGCGAGCCGGCCTGACTTCACGTCGGCGTAGGCTTTCTTCAGCGCATTCAGAACATCGTCTTGCGGAAGCAAATGGATCGTGGCGCCATGCTGCCCAACTTGCTCAGGCAGACAGCGGAACGTCGGGAGGTCGCGCAACGCGAGGTTCACCTTCATGGTGGTGCCGTAGTGCCGCCAGCTGTCGAGTTTCTCGTTGACGGACGACGGCAAGCGCTGCGCACCGACGAGTCGCCGAAGTTCGAACGGGTCGGTGGCGACGACAACCACCGACGCCTCGATGGAGTCGCCGTCCGCGAAGGTGACGCCGCTTGCCGCGCCGTCCGAGAAATCGATGCTTTCGACCTTGCGGCCGGTGAGCACGGTTGCACCGGACTTTCTGGCAGCACCGGCAATTGTGGCAGTAACGGTGCCCATGCCGCCGCGCACGACCATCCAGGTACCGTCGGCGCCGGGCAAGCGACACATGTTGTGGACGAGGAAATTGTGGCCCGAGCCGGGAGTATCCCAACAGGCGTCAAGGCCGGAAAGCCCGTCGGTGACGGCATACATGGCCTTGACGAGATCGCTGGTAAAGCCGAACCGGTCGAGATAGTCGCCCACACTCCCCCGGCACAGGTCGACAAATGTCGAGCGCAACTGTGGCCTGATGTAGCGATCGGCGGTTTGTTCAAGGCTCATCGGCTCGGCAAGCCAGGCAGGCGCGAGATCCGCGCGCACCATGTCGAGCTCGGCCTGCAGCGCTTCGTCGGCCGCCCAGTCGGCGGCAGAGAAGAATCCCTCGTATTGTCGCTGCGTTGCTTCCCGGTCGGAACCGAACAGCAGGTAGCGATTTTGCGTGGTGGGCAAGAAGTAATGCGGGTCGCGGCGCAACACCGGAAACTCGACCCCGAGCTTGCGCGGCAGCTCAGGCGGCATCAGCCCGAGCAAGTAAGCACCTGTTGATTGGCGCAGTCGCGGCGCCTTCGAGAAGGGCCGTTCGGTCTTGGCGGCGCCGCCGACGACGTCCGCCGCCTCGACGACAACGACACGTAAACCGACGCGCGCGAGGAACGTCGCGGCGACGAGCCCGTTATGGCCCGCACCCACCACGACAACGTCGGCTGTTAGTCGATCGGTCAATCGCATCCTTCCGAAACCGCACGTTGCTGTAACGCTACGACACCGCGACCAAACGCGCAGGCAACCATCGCCTGCCGAACGCGCCTCTGAATCAAGGGCGCCGCGCAGGGCGTTCAGCTGAACGCA
>JBDZVM010000041.1:0-32673 GCA_040255675.1 Actinomycetales bacterium
CCACCGCGCTTGGCACGCTCGCCGCGCTTGCCGGGGCCACCGTGATGTCGATCGGATATCGGTCCGGCGGAACACAAACCACGTACTCCAACGCGTTGCTGAACGAGCCCGGCCTGCGTCCAGGGGTCGCCGCGACTTTGGTGCTGCTCTGCGTGCCCGTGCTGTTCCTTGCCGGGCAATGCGCGCGCGTTGGATCGCCCGCTCGCGATCGCCGGCTCGCCGCGCTTCGAATGGCTGGCGCGACGCCGGGCGAAACAGCCTGCCTGGTCGCCGGAGAAACCGGTCTTGCCTCGTTGATTGGCGCGTTGATCGCGGTGACGGTCTACTTCGCCGGACGAGTTGCTCTCGACAATCCCGATCGGTACGGACGGCGTCCGTTGCCTACCGATGTGTTGCCGCCATCGTGGGTTTTCGTGTTCCTCCTCATCGCCGTGCCGATTTTCGGAGCACTCTTCGCGGTCGTCGCGTTACGGCGGGTCAGGCTGACGCCGTTCGGCGTAACACGGAGAAAGCAGCCGCGGCCTCCGCGACTATTTCCCGCTTTCTTGCTGACTTTCAGCGTGGGCGGCCTCGTTGCCAGTGGCGCGGTGGCCAAGGCGCTGCCCGACGGTTCGACGGGTTGGCGTCTCTTCGTCGTCGCGACCGCGGCACTGACTATCACCACCGGCGCCGGTTTCGCGATCGGTGCCGCGTCGCTGTCTGCGTTCGTCGGGCGGCTCGTCGCCTCGCGTGTGACCAGCGCGTCAGCTCTGGTTGCCGCGCGGCGGCTCCTCGCTGACCCGTGGTCGTCGAGTCGAGCCGCGGGCGCGTTGCTCGTCTCCGTGTTCGTAGCGGCCGGGGTGCTCGGCGTGCGCGTATGCATCCTCGCCGAAATCGGAGCACAAAACCTGGCGAACGCGCGCGCGGCGGCGCTGGGTGGGCCTGGGCCATCGGGTACGCCGTCGCCGGTTGATCCCTTCTACGCAAGAGCTTTCGACCTGGTCAACCTTGCCGGCCGGGCAGCGGTTGTGATTGCGGCATTTGCGGTGCTGGTGGCGACCGCCGAGCAGATCGTCGAACGGCGGCGCAGTTTCGCCGCGTTGACGGCGGGCGGCACACCGCGCGTCGTCCTCGCGAAAAGTGTGCTGGTGCAAGTGGCGCTTCCGCTTATTCCTGGCGTCGTTCTCGCGACAGTGGCCGGCTTCGTCGGTGCCCGCGCGATGCTCGGCTGGACGGCGTCGGCATCGGCGATCTCCGGCGGCACGTGCGCCGCCTCGCCGTCCCTTTCCGCTTCGGACGCCGCGCCATGGTGCCTTGATCCGGGGCACACGGTTATTGCGCACGAGGTGGTCGTGCATCTCGCGCCCGGCATGCCGTGGGCCAACTTGTCACTGCTCGCCGGTGGCGCGATCGCGGGCACCTTGCTCCTCGCCATGCTGAGCCTAATGTTGCTGCGACGAAGTTGCGACATCGCCGAGTTGCGCGCCGCCTAATCGGGTATCCGGAGTCGATGCGGGTCGCAGCGAGATCGATCGCGGTTATTGCCGCCGCGTCATGCGTAGCCGCCTGCACCCCAAAGTCGCCGCCCGCGGTGTCGACGGCAACGCCCACCGCGGCAACATCGTCGGCAACATCGTCGTCGAGCTCTCCACGTTCTTTGACCTCCATGCCACCGACGTCCGCTGGATCTCCGCATCCTGAAAACGTGCAACCGACAGTGACGAGTACCGTCGCTACTGGGCTCGAATCGCCGTGGGGGCTTGCGTTTTTGCCGGATGGTTCAGCTCTCGTGTCCGAGAGAGACACAGCGAAGGTCAAACGTATTCCGCGCGGCGGCGGAGCGGTGAGCGTGGTCGGCACGGTGCCCGGGGTCAAACATGGGGGAGAGGGCGGGCTTCTCGGCATCGCCGTCGCTCCGACCTTCTCTAAAGACCGTTTGTTGTATGCGTATTTCACCGCGGACGATGGCAATCGCGTCGTCCAGATGACTGTCTCTGCCGATTTTCATCTAGGCTCGCCACAGCCGCTTCTCGTTGGAATTCCGGCTGGGCCGGTTCATAATGGCGGGCGCCTCGCGTTCGGCCACGACGGAATGCTCTACGTCACCACTGGTGACGCGTCGACGCGGTCGCGGTCGCAGGACAAGACTTCCCTTGCGGGCAAGATTTTGCGTTTGACGCCGGCGGGAAAACCGGCTCCTGGCAACCCGTTTGCGGGCTCGCCAGTGTGGAGCTTCGGTCACCGCAACGTGCAAGGCCTCGCCTGGGATGCGCGGGGGCGCATGTGGGCGAGCGAGTTCGGCCAGAACACCTGGGATGAGCTCAACCTCATCGAGCCCGGGAAAGACTATGGATGGCCGGTGGTCGAGGGAAAGGCCGGAAAGCAAGGGTATGTCGATCCACTCGCGCAATGGCGGCCCTCGGAGGCATCGCCGAGCGGCATCGCGGTTGCTCGAGGATCGGTGTGGCTGGCCTCGCTTCGAGGCATGCGACTTTGGCAAGTGCCGCTCGACGGTGAAGGCGTGGGCACACCGAAAGCCTGGTTCAAAGGCGAGTTCGGGCGCCTTCGCACCGTTGCGGCCGCGCCGGATGGATCACTTTGGCTGGTGACGAGCAACACCGACGGCAGGGGCTCGCCGCAAACTGGCGACGACGAAGTCTTGCGTATCGGTTTGTCCAGGGGATGAAATCGAGTGTGCACTCGCCATCCGGTCACTGTCTGTGTCCATGTGAATGTGCAACGTACAACGTGGCCGGCTCTGTCGCGTGTGCCTTGCATTATCACCGGTTTCACTGATAGGTCTATCGCTTCACGAGTCTCATGACATCAGGGTCACCATTCTGTCCCGTTGGGGGGAGCACGCAATGCAACTGCACAGACTCACCGGCAAGGCCATCGTCAGTGGCGTAGGCGTCGCGAGTCTTGTCGGAATGGCGTGCGCGGTTGCGCCGTCCGCCCCGGCTCTCGCAGCGACTACGACGCCGCAAATTGTGATCTCCGGCTTGAACAATCCGCGCGGAGTGACTTTCTCCGGCGACACGCTTTACATTGCGGAGTCTGGTGCCGGCGGCAACGGCGTCTGCGTGAAAAGTTCTGAAGGCAGCAACGTTTGTTACGGACCTTCGGGCGCGATCACCGCCGTCAAGAACGCGTCGACAGTGCGCGGTCACGTCGCGACGTCGTCCGATCGGCTGATCGGCGGCTTGCCGTCGCTCGCCACCCAGACCGACGACCCAAACACTCCCCAGCCCGATCAGGGCACGTCGGCGACTGGCCCCGCCGACGTTTCAATTGCGAGCGACGGAACGATCTATTACGTCGTCGGCCTCGGCGCACCTCCCGCCACCCGTGACGCGCTGACGAAGGGCGGCGCGCCGGGTGCCGATTTCGCCGCGTTATGGAGTGCGCACTCCGACGGGAGCGCGAAGGCCAAAGTCGCGAGCTTGGCCGACTACGAGGCGGCACACAATCCCGATCACGGCATCGTGCCGACCTCCACTCTCGACACGAACCCCTACAGCGTGCTTGTGTCGGGTACGTCGGCGTTGGTCGCCGATGCAGGCGGCAACGACGTCTTGTCGGTCGACCGCGGCACTGGGGCAGTGAGTACGAGCGCCGTGTTGCCGCCGATCTTCACGGCGGCGCCACCATTCTTGAACGAGAAGCCCGGCACGATAATTCCTGCCCAGCCGGTGCCGACCTCACTAGCCGCCGGCCCGAACGGCACGACGTACGTCGGTCAGTTGACCGGATTTCCTTTCCCTGAAGGCGGTGCGACGGTCTTCGCCTTGAACGGGACGACGCTTACTCCGTTCTCCAGCGGATTCACGAACGTCATCGACGAAACCGTCGGACCTGACGGAAACCTTTACGTAGTCGAGATTGCGCACAACTCGCTGCTCGGCTCGCCGCCGGTCGGAGCGCTCATTCGAGTTTCGCCGGACGGCGGCCGCAAGCAACTGCTGCTCAACAACCTCAACTTCCCGGGCGGCATCGCCTTCGGTCCGGACGGCATGGCTTACATCACCACCTGCAGTGTTTGCACCGGCCAAGGCCCAAGTGCAGACAAGACCGGCAATGTCGTGCGCTTCGACGCGGTCGCGGCGCCCGCGCTAGTTTCTCGAGTGAGCGGCTCCGATCGGATTGCGACCGCGATCACGGCGTCGCGCGCCACGTTCCCCGACGGCGCGCCCGCTGTCGTGATCGCTCGATCGGACAATTACGCTGACGCACTTCCCGGGGCTGTGCTTGCGGCCGTCGGTGCGCTGCCTGGGAAATCGCCCGACGGAACGACGAACGTTCCGTTGCTTTTAACCGCGAGTAACGCGCTGTCGCCACAAACGGCGGCCGAGATCAAGCGGCTCGGTGCGACAACCGCGTACGTGCTGGGTCAAGGAAGCGCCATCAGCGACGCTGTCGTCTCAGCGCTCCAGACCCAAGCGGGAATCACGAACGCGGTGCGGGTAGGTGGAGCTAACCGTTTCGCGACCGCCGCGGCTATCAAGGCTAAAATCCAGTCGCTCACCGGCAAACAAGCCGACAGCGCTTACGTCGTCAACGGCAACAGGTTCGCCGACGCGATGTCGGTGGCACCGCTTGCGGCACATCAAAGGAGGCCGATCCTGCTTGCCACCTCGACACAATTGCCGCCGGAGACTGCCGCGGCGCTCTCCGGCGTGGGCTCCGCGACGATCGTCGGTGGCACCGACGCGGTCAGTAGCTCCGTGTCGAACGCCATCGGTGGCATCGTGAGCACGGTGCAAACGCGCCTCAGCGGCAGCAACCGCTACGCCACCTCCGCGGCGGTCGCGAACGCCGCCGCCGCAGCGGGCTTGAGCTTGTCGCGGTTGTGGCTCGCCACCGGCACGAACTGGCCTGACGCTGTCGCTGCCGGGGTCGCGGTCGCGGACGACGGCGGCGTGCTGTTGCTGGTCGACCCGGGCGACCTTGCGGCGAGCGCGGCGAGCAGGACTGTGATTGCCGCACAAGCCAGTTCGGGCTCGGCAACAATTCTTGGAGGCCCGGCGGCCGTTTCACTCAACGTGGAAGGTCAGGTGATTGCGGCGCTCGGCAAGTAGTTTTTGGGCACCGCGAGATCGTTCTCGTCACGCGACCCGGGCCTGATCGGCGACGACACGGCGTATCGCCGCCTGCGCGTACCGACCGCTGCGTATGGAGGGCGGCACAAGCAGTAACGACGTTCGCATCGCGCGCGCGGCGGCGGTCGCGGCGACATTGCCACCGGCAAAACCCGGCGTGCCGTAAAGCCGCCGCGCCCACGCGGGGAGCAAGCCGAACGCCAAGATTGCCAGAGCCGCCCAGCCGGGCCGCGCGGGAGTAAGCAGCCGTATCCAGTTGGGCATTGGCGGCAAGAGCAGATATCGCACCGCGTCTTCAGCTTGTGGTGTCAGCGAAAGCGACGGGCGCATGTGCTCGAAATATTGGGCGAGTCTACGCGTGTCGCGAGGGACAGTGTTCTTGTGAAGCCCGACAAGCATCGCGGAGCGCACCTGCTCGTCGACGTACCGGTCGGCGTCTCGATCGTCGAGCGACAAGCCGGCTCGCCGCGTCGTCGACAAGAACGAGTCGACCTCGCAGCAATGGATCCAAAGAAGCCGGTGGGGTTCACGCGCACCCGGCACCGCCGCATGAAGAGAACGCACCCGTGCGGCGGCCGCGTCGGCGCCGGCGGTCGTGCCGTACGTCGTCGTCCCGATGTAGTCGGCGGTCCGCAGCAGCCGCCGCCACGGTTCGTGGCGGAAGTTCGAATGGGTGGCAACAGCTGCCATCGCCGGCGGATAAAGAGCCTGAAGATACAACGCGCGCAATCCGCCGACGAGCATCATGGGATCCGCGTGCACCCGCCAGGTGATCGAACCGGGACCGAAATAACCGGCGTCGACTTTTCCAGCCATGCCGCAACACTAACCGTTTCGCGAAGCCGCGCGAGGCTTCACGTGTGCGTGGCCTCGACGAGCGCGCCGCGTCGCCGTGAGGGCGGTGGGCTCACCGAGCTAGCGTGGCCTCGGTAAACGATCGAGTGAGATCCGCAGGCTCGCCGGACGGAAAACCACGTTGCACTTTCGTCGTCACGACTTCGGCCCGGTCGTCGTCGGCCCGGTCGTCGTCTCGGCGTGGCTGACCGCCCCGTAATGGCGGGTAACCACCGTCTACGACCTCGACCCGAAGCAGATCGAATCGGTTGTAGTGCCCGGCAAAATCTTGCACGACTTTCGGAACCACCAGATCGCCAAGATCGACGTCGGCGTACAGGATGCCCTCGCCAGGCTCCATCGGGCCGGCAAGGAAGCGCCCCCAGGGATCGACGATCGAAGCTCCGCCGCCTTGGGTCGAGAGGTACTCACGGTGCGACGGCGTAACGGGTAGTTCTTTGCGCATGACGTCGCTGATGGCGCCTACCGCGTTGAGTACGAATGCCTTCATCTGGTACGCCAGCGCGCGCGTCACCATTTGAATTGTGTCAGACGTTGGGGCACCCAGTTGAAAATGCGACGGCCACGACGCGACATGCACGTTCGCACCGTGCGCGTCCAAGACGAAGGCCGCGAGCGGATTGGAGTTCTCGCCGCACATCAATCCGGAGACCACTGCGCCGGTGTTGGATCGATACGCGCGGAGTCCGCGCGCATCGCCGGGTGTATGCACGAGCCGTTCGCCGAGTGTCGGCACTAATTTGCGGTGCCGCCCGACTAAAACGCCACGCTCGTCGATGAACAGCAACGTGTTGTACAGCGTGCCGGGTCGTCCCTTTTCTCTCTCGCAGCACCCCATGACGACGAACACTCCAGCCTTCGCGGCTGCGGCGCAGAGCATGTCGGCGTCCGGGCCTGGCACTTCGATGGAACTCTCCGAAAGCCGCCGCGCGAATTCGAATGCCTCGGGACTGCTGGCCGGATGGAAGTGGTACCACAGTGGGTGGGTGGGGATGAAACCCTCTGGAAAGCCGAGAATCGACGCCCCGTGCGTGCCCGCTTCCTCGATGAGTTGACACGATCTTTCGAGCGCACCGGCGCGATCAAGAAATACCGGTGCGGCCTGCACCACTCCTAGTCTGATCTTGCCCGAGACCATTGATCGCCCTTTCCTCTCGCGGCTGGTGTAGTCAGCGCCCTATTGCAACAGACTGCACGCGCTCCGAATTCTGTTCACGCATCACGTTAATTACCTGACGCCACGGCATCGTCCACCCGAATGCGCGCCTAATGACGTCGAGCGCTTTTTCGTGATAAACATCACCGTCGATCGTGTGCACGCAATCCTCGATCACGACCGGCGCATAGTCGCGCGTATGCGCCGCAATTGTGGTCGCCAGCACGCAACTGTTTGTGTTGACCCCGGTGATCAGTAGTGTCCGCGCGCCGAGGTTTCGAAGCACAAAGTCGAGGTCGGTGCCGTAGAAGCAGTCGTACCGCTTCTTCGTCATGACGACGTAATCACCAGGCTTTTGGGCGCCGGCGACGACCTCGAGCCCCGGTGATCCGGGGAAATTGTGCTCTCGCATGTTGCCTCGCGTGGATCGCGTACCGTCGATGGCGCTCCAGAACGGGTTGCCGTGAATCTCGTCGAGGCCCCGAAAGAGCGTGACCACGTGGACGACCGGAATCTCCTCCCGCCGCGCGGCCTCGAGGAATTCGACGTTGGTCGCCACGACCCGCGCGGCCGCTTCTGCCGGCAGCGGCATCGTCGCGACTCGTTCATCGAGATGCCCGCGATGCAGGTCGACAGTCACGACAACGGGACGTGTGACTGGTACCGAGGAGGAACTGACGCTCATGTGACTCCCATCCATCGATCACGGGCGGGCGATGTGATTCAGGCGGCAAACGCACCGCACGTTGCATGCACGGTGGGTCGCAGTGTAACCCGTGATTGGAAATCCTGCGCTAGGTTGAAGCCCAGCTTCGAACGTGCGCTTGTGGCAAGCGCCGCTCTGCGGGAATGCTGACGAAGGCAGGTCGACTTTTCGTGACAGGCATGAAGATACTTTGGGATGTGCCGGTGCCGATGGGCGACGGCATCTCGCTTCGAGCAGACATTTTCATGCCCGACGGGCAGGGGCCATTCCCGGTGATCTTATCGATGGGCGCCTACGGGAAGGGCCTCGCTTTCCAAGACGGATTCACCAATAGCTGGAACGACATGGTCCAGGCGATGCCCGAGATCATGGCGGGCTCGTCTGGTGCGTTCCAGGTATGGGAGGTCGCCGACCCCGAACGATGGTTGCCCGAAGGGTACGCATGTATGCGAGTCGACTCTCGTGGTGCCGGCCGCTCACCGGGAGTGCTCGATGTCTGGTCTCCGCGTGAGGCACACGATCTGTACGAGTGCATCGAGTGGGCGGCGCACCAGCCGTGGAGCAGCGGCAAAGTCGGCCTGCTCGGTATCTCCTATCTCGCGATGAACCAGTGGTATGCGGCATCTCTCAAGCCACCGCACTTGTCGGCGATATGCGTATGGGAGGGCGCGGCGGACTACTACCGCGACGTTGCGCGCCACGGCGGCATCTACTGCCAGTTCATCGGTCGCTGGTTCCCGCGGCAGGTGACGACCGTCCAGCACGGGGTTGGCGACCGTGGCCCGCGAAGCAGATTCACCGGCGAGACAGTCGCCGGCCCCGAGACTCTCTCGCAGGAGGAGCTCGCCCGCAGCAGGGTAGACCCAGAGGCAGAGATACTGGCGCGCCCGCTCGACGGTGACTACTACCGCGAGCGCTCCCCGAATTACGACGCGATCACCGTCCCGCTTCTCTCCGCCGCGAATTGGGGCGGGCAAGGCTTGCACCCACGGGGAAACTTCGAGGGCTTCATGGCGGCAAGGTCTGATCAGAAGTGGTTGCAGGTGCATGGAGGCAACCACTTCTTCGCTTTTTACAGCGACGAGGGCGTAGCTCTTCAGAAGCGGTTCTTCGGGCACTTCCTTAAGGGCGATCGCACCGGCTGGGAAAATCAGCCGACCGTGGACCTACAAATCCGGCACGTCGATGGCACTTTCACGCGGCGCGCGGAAAGCGAGTGGCCGCTCGCCCGCACTCGTTGGACCAAGTTTTATCTGAACTCGGCAGAGCGGGGTCTCAGCAAGACTTACGCCTCCGGCCCCCCGATCGCCTACGCTACCCGCGGCAACGGATGCACCTTTGTTTCGGCGCCCTTCACCGAGGAAACCGAGATCACCGGCCCGTCCGCCGTGCGCCTCGTCGTGTCGTCCGATACCACCGACGCCGACGTCTTCGCCGTCCTCCAGGTTCTCGACGGCGACGGCAACGAGATCGTGTTCCAAGGCTCTGACGACCCTCGCACGCCGCTCGCCAACGGTTGGTTGAGAGCGTCGCACCGCAAGCTTGATCCCGCTCGGAGCCTGCCGTATCGGCCCTATCACTCCCACGACGAGACGATGCCGTTGACGCCGGGGCTGCCGGTGCGGCTCGATATCGAGATCTGGCCCACGTGCGTTGTCGTGCCGGCGGGATACCGCATCGCACTCATGGTGCGGGGTATCGACTACCGAAACGATCAGCCGCCAACGCCCGGTGGCTGCTTTCCGATGCAAGGGGTAGGGCCTTTCGTGCACGACGACGAGCGCGACCGCCCGCGAGCGATCTTCGATGGCACTAATACGCTTCATTTCGAGCCTGACGCCGAATCCTTCGTGCTATTGCCGATCATCCCGCCAGCCCCGTAGAACGCAGATTGATCACATTCGCTCAGAAGCAATCGTGCGCGCCTTGTGCGCGTGCAACGCCGCGCCGCTCGCATGTCGCGTTCTGGTAACAGACCGCACACGAACACTTGACTTCGGCGCTCAGGCGCACTTAGTCTCGGCCGTACGCAATCGATTGCTTTTGTTGATGCCCCGCCTAGACGCATCGAGGTCGCATGAGACTGCACGTCCGTCCACTTCCCGGCGCACCGGCGAACTCGTCCCTGCGACAGCAGCTTGTGCCGTAATCAGCCATGGCATCGTTGTCGAGGCCGAAAGTCGCGAGGCCGATCGTGACCAATGACCCGACCGCAGCGAGCGCGGGTGCTTCGCTCGCGCTGCACGACGTCGTCATCGCTTACAAGGACTTCGTCGTCACAGACAGCATCGACTTTCTGGCGAAGCCAGGCGAACTCGTTGCCGTCGTCGGGCCATCGGGTGGCGGAAAGACCAGTATCTTGCGTGCGATCGCGCACTTGACTCCGCCCGTCAGCGGAAAGGTGTACATCGACGACGAAGAGGTCCGTGCCGTTCCCGACTCCATCGGGATGGTGTTCCAGCATTTCGAGTTGTTTCCCTGGAAGACCGTGGAGGCCAACGTCGCCTACGGTTTGCGAGCGCGAGGGAAGCCAAAGAAAGAAGCTTTGGCATCGACGCGTCACCTCATTGAGATGGTGGGGCTGCGCGGCTTCGAAAAACATTACCCACATCAACTTTCTGGAGGTATGCAGCAGCGCGCGGGTCTCGCGAGAGCGTTGGCTGTACGCCCGCGCCTGCTGTTGATGGACGAACCCTTCGGCGCACTCGACGCGCAAACCCGTGAACTCATGCAGTACGAGCTGCTGCGGATCCGAGCCCAACAACAAGCGACGACGATTTTCGTCACGCACTCGATTGATGAAGCGGTTCTCTTGGGAGATCGCGTCGTCGTCTTGAAGGGTCGCCCGAGCAAAGTGATCGAGGTCGTCGACATCGACCTGCCTAAACCACGTAATCGCGCCACCATCACGTCCGATCGATTCATCGCCCTTCGCGAGCGAATCTGGAATCTCGTCATGGACAGCCCGACCAACGACACGAGCCTTGCTTGATCCGGGCGGATCACGCGATGGCCGGTCGCTATTGAGTTCTAAAGAAGGGATACGAAGTGAGATCAGGCAAACGCCGGCTCGTCGCTTGGGCGGCCCTACCCGTGGCATTTTTGCTTGCCGCGTGCGGTAGCTCGTCGAAGCCGTCGACATCCGGCACAGCGACGGGTCAGACTACAAACGCTTCGTCGTCAGCTCCGGGAAGTGCCGCGCCAACCGGCAAAGCGCCAACTTTCGTGATCGGCATGCCGGGGAATCCGCCGATTTTCTCTGCCACCATCTTTTACGTCGCGCAAGCCCAAGGCATGTTTACCAAGCACGGCGCATCGGTGCAGTTGCGACCGTTCCCGACGTCGGCCGACATCGGTCGAGCGGTGACGAGTGGTGAAATCCAGGGCGGGTTCATGGGCACGAACACCGCCGTGTCGCTTGCCGGTTCCGGAAGCCCCGTCGTCTCCATCTTCGGTCTCGAGCACCCCGACTATGTCATTGCCACGACTGATCCTTCCGTCACGGATTGCAAGTCGTTGAAGGGTAAAACCGTTGCCGTTGACGCGCCCGGTGCTCCACTCGACCTCGCTCTCACGACGATGACGAAATCGTGCGGGCTGACCGAAAAGGACGTCGTACACCACCCGATTGGCGGCACGACGCAGGCACAAGCGCTGATCGCGGGAACGGTCAAAACCTCGGTCGCGCACATCGACACGGTGGCCAACGTCAAGGCCCACAATGTGGACGTGCGCTCGATCCTGAGCGTTGCCGAAGCCGAGCCGCTTGCGCACTACGACGCGCTCGTGGTGAAGTCGGATCAACTCAAGGACGCGGCAACGCGGGCCGCTTGGGTCAACGTGGTCGCCGCCTTGCACGAGGCAGCTCTCTACATGAACGAACCGCAAAACGCCGACACCGTGGCGAAGATCGCGGCTGATGACGTAACGAAAGAACCGTTGGACGTCACGAAGATCGCACTGCCTGACTTCCTGAAGATCAAGTACTGGCCGACCGACTCTAATGGCTTGGCGAAAGACAGCATCGAGTTCACGATTAAGCAGCAGGTCGACGCGGGCAACGTGCCGAAAGACAAGGCCCCCGACTACAGCAACTTCGTCGACAACACGGTATATGAAGATGCGACCAAGGCATCGTCGTCGAGCTGACGAAGGCTCCACGGCCCAGGGACCGAGCGCTCGGTCCCTGGGCCGCGGCCCAGGGCGGACTCGCGCGGTGGGGCGCAATCTTGGCGTGACGTTGTGGCGCAAGGTCTTCCCCCCCGTTTTGAGCCTGGGTATCGGGTTGGCGGCTTGGGAGGTGCTAGGGCGGCGAGAACCCATCCTGCTAGATACGCCAAGACACGCCGTCGACGCTCTGGTCAACATGGCAAAGAGCGGCACCCTTTGGAAAGCACTTGGCGAATCCGGCCTTCTCTACGGCATCGGCCTCGCCGCCGCGATTGTTCTCGGTATTGCGTACGGCTTGCTTCTCGCCCGGGTGCGCCTGTTACGAGATAGCACCGAATGGCTGGTCTACGCGCTGCAGGCGGTACCGGTTGTCGGCGTGACGCCGTTCATCCTGGCCGGCCTCGGGTTCGGTGTTGGAGCTAAATCTCTTGTCGTATTCCTCGTCGCGGTCTTTCCAATCCTCATCAACACGATTTACGGCGCCCACCAGACGCCCACCACTTTGCTCGAGGTAGCGAAACTTTCGCGTAGCAAGGAGTGGTGTCTGTGGAGGGATGTGCTGCTTCCGCACACGCTTCCCTTCGCGATGGCGGGCGTTTCACAAGGCATTGCGGCGGCGTTCGTCGGAACAATCGCCGCTGAGTTCTTTCTCAATCCGACCGGCGTCGGCGGGATCCTCTTGTTGGCAAGTGCGCGGTTCCAATCGGCAACAGTGCTGGGCGTCACAATCCTGATCGCGGTTCTGGCGGTCGCGTTCATTTTTGTCGGGCGCATTCTCGAAGGCTTGGCGTCGCCGTGGCGAAAGGGCGTCGACCGATGAGCAGCGCTGCGAAAGTATTGGAGCGCGACGGCGGACGACAGGCGCGCTTCGGGAGGTTTGGCAGGTCTTCGGCAGGGCGCGAGAGCAGACGTGCGAAAGCATTAGCCAATCTCGTCGCGAAGTTGGTGGTGCTAGCGGTCCTGCTCGGCGTCTGGCAACTCGTCGTCAAACTCTGGCTACCTGACTACTTGCCGACGCCCACGGGAGTCGTTTCGAAGATCGGTCCTACCCTCGCCGATCCGAGTTTCGCGGACGCCCTGGGCGATTCCGTACGAGCGATCCTGCTGGGTCTCGCAATCGGCTGTGCCATCGGCATCCCATTCGGTGTGATCACCGGCCGCTCGGATTGGCTACGCAGGTTCGCGGCTCCGTACGTAGGTGGGCTCTACGCATTACCGCTTCTCGTCTTGGTGCCGACTGCCACCATCTGGCTCGGATACTCCAGCGCTGCCAGGCTTTTCCTCATCGTGATCGCGGCTGCGCTGCCATGCGTCGTCAATACCGCCCGAGGTGCTCAGCTTGCTCCGAAGAGTCTGATCGAGGTTGCCCAAATACTCGGCGTCTCCAAACCCAGAGTGCTTTTGGATGTGGTGTTGCCCGCGACGCTTCCGTTCGTCGTCGGCGGCGTCCAAGTCGCGGTTGGCCGCGCCGTGATCGCGGCAGTGTCAGTGGAATTCATTGCCAGCCTCAAGGGTGTCGGCAGCTTCATCCTCGTGAACGCCCAGGCATTTCATCAAAACGAGGCCTTCGTGGCCCTGCTCATTCTGGCCGCGCTCGGTGCGTTCGGACGTGTGGCGATCGAGTGGCTCCTTCGGTGGCTAGCGCCATGGCAGCGGAATGCCTAGGCTTTCCGATCTGTCGACTCCGCGCGCCGGCCCGCAACTCCAAGGTCCCTGCCGTTGCGTGCCGTATTTCTTCGGATGCCCAACGGGTGACGAGATGTTTCGAATATCGCGCCGGTTGCCCGAGACACCGGAGCGCGGCAACTCGCGGCATTTGACATAAAAGAGTTTTGCTCAATAGACTGTGCAAACGATTGCGGAAGGAGCGCGGGGTGGCCTACATCGTCGGGGTTGATATCGGCGGCACCTTCACCGATGTGTCGGCTATCGACGTCGATTCTGGAGTCATCTGGACGGCTAAAGCCCGTTCGACCCCTGACGACCTCATCGAGGGACTGCTAGCTGGTGTCGGACTCGTGGCGGAACAGGTCGGCGTCGACCTGAAAACGTTGCTCGCCGACACGGTGAAGTTCGCGCACGGCACAACCCAGACGTCGAATGTCATATTCACGTGGGTCGGGGCCAAGACTGGTCTGATAGCCACCCACGGGTTCGGCGACGAGATTCTCATCATGCGCGCCCGGGGGCGGGTGGCCGGGCTCAGCGTGTCCGATCGTCGAGAGCTTCGCTCGACGAACAAGCCGTGGCAGATCGTGCCGCGGGAGCGGATTGCCGAAGTCCATGAGCGCATCGACCACCGCGGGCGCGTCGTCGTGCCTTTGGCCGAAGGCGACATTCGCGATGCCGCGCGTCGCCTGATATCGGCCGGCGTGGAGTCGATCGCGGTTTCCTTGATGTGGGCGCACGAGAACCCAGAACACGAACTGCTCGCCGAACGGGTAATCAATGACGTCGCGCCTGGTATGCATGTGAGTCTCGGGCACCGGCTCGCGGGCATCACCGGTGAGTATGAACGCACGGCCACCGCCGTGGTCAACGCCTTCGTTGCCCCCACCGTAGAGCGATATCTGGAGCGTCTCGAGACAACGCTTAGCGAACGCGGTCTGCGCAGCCCGCTGCTCGTCGTGCAAGCGAGCGGGGGAGTCGCGAGTGCCGGTGAAACAGTGCCCGTCAACACCATCGAATCCGGGCCGGCCGCCGGGCTCGTGGCGGTTCGCTCTCTCATGGGAGCCGTAGGCCACAAGAACGTAATCGCCACAGATGTCGGCGGCACGACCTTCAAAGTGGGCATGCTGATCGATGGCCAATGGTCTGTCGCCCGAGAGACCGTCATCAACCAGTACACGCTGTCGATTCCGATGGTCGACCTTGTCTCCATAGGAGCCGGTGGCGGCAGCGTCGCGTGGGTCGACGACAGTAGGCTTCGCATCGGCCCGCAGAGCGCCGGCGCCGACCCCGGGCCGGCCTGCTACGGCTGGGGCGGCACTGAGCCGACGGTCACTGACGCCGACTTAGTTTTGGGTTTCTTGAATCCTGACAGGTTTCTATCTGGACGGTTGCGCTTGCGCCGCGACCTTGCCGAGCGCGCGATACGCGAACACGTTGCTAACCGGCTATTCGGCGGCGACGTGGTCGCGGCAGCGGCGGGTATTCGCGAGGTGACCGACGCACAGATGGGCGACCTCGTGCGTAAAACGACACTTGAGCGTGGACACGACCCACGCTCCTTCGTCTTGATGGCTTACGGCGGGGCTGGGCCGTTGCACGCGTGCGGGTACGCTCGCGCCATCGGCGTGGAGACGATACTTGTGCCGCAAGCGGCGACCGCATATTCGGCCTACGGCGCGGCGGCGAGTGATATCCAGCATTCCACGCAACGTTCGGTGCGCAGCGACTTGCTCTCAGACGACGGCGGCCTGGCCAAGGCGTTTGCCGAACTCGATAGTCAGGCGCGCGATCTCATCGCCAAGCAAGACGTCGATCCCGATTCGATTACCACGTCTTGGTGGGCTGACATGAGTTATGAACGTCAGCTGCACTATGTGCGCGTGACTATCGGGCGCGGTGAGGCGACGGGCCTTGACAAGAAATTGCGAGACGCGTTCGAGGAACGTTACAAAGCGCTTTACGGCTCGGCGGCTGTTCTCGGGAAAGCTGGAATCAGGCTTTTGACCATCGGAGTAGACGCCGTCGGCGCGATCGTCAAGCCCGATTTGCCCACGCACGAGTTCGCCGGTAAAGATGCGTCAGCGGCATTGACCGGTCAACGAGACGTATTCTGGCCAGAAAAGCGTGCCTGGGCGCGCACAGACATCTACGACGGCTCGCTGCTTCGTCCAGGCAACCAGCTTGAGGGCCCGGCGATTCTCGAGCAGCCGGGTACGACCGTCGTCGTCCCTGAAGGCGCCATCGCGGTCGTCGACCGATTCGGCAATAACGTCATCACGCTTGGTGGGAGCACGACCGCATGAACCGAACGCTCGATCCCGTCACGTTCGAGGTCGTATGGCATCGCCTCCTCGACATCACCGAAGAGATGGGCATCAAGTACATGCGCACCTCTGGGTCACCCGTTCTTGTGGGTGCTTACGACGCGAGCACTGGGATCTGCTTGCCTGACGGCCAACTCGTCGCAATGGGGCCTTACATCACGACGCAAGGCCATGTACTCCGCCTCATCGTCGAGTCGGTACTCGCTAAACGGCATGCGTCACCTGGCATCGGCCCGGGCGACATGTACATCTGCAACGACCCGTATCTCGGCGCCACGCATCAGCCGGATGTCGCGACCGTAGCACCCGTGCATTTCGACGGTGAGCTGCAAGCGTGGGTCGGCGCCTCCGGCCACTGGCTCGACATCGGCGGCCCCGAGCCGGGCGGCTTCAATATGAACGCGTATTCCGTTTTCGATGAGGGCCTTCGCTTGCCGCCGACGCGATTAGTCGAAAATGGCGAGGTTCGCGAAGACCTAGTCGAGCTGATAATGACGCAAATCAGAGAACCGCTGGCTGAGCTCGACTTGCGCGGTCAGCTGGTCGCCAACCGGGCTGGCTGCGAGCGGCTCGCCGAAGTGTATGACGAATACGGTCCGGGCACCGTCGGCCAGATCATGCGTGAAGGCATCGACCACGTCGAGCGTCGGCTGCGAAACAGATTACGAAGTCTGCCTGACGGCGTGTGGCGTGAGGTGCAGTTTCTCGACCACGACGGGCATAAGCCGAACCTTCGGAAAATCGTGTGCACCGTGACGAAGCGCGGAGACCAGCTTCGCATTGACTTTTCTGGCTCAGATCCCCAAGTCGCCGGCTTCGCCAACTGCACACGGGCCGGCTTGCGAGCGGCGACCCTGAGCGCCGTTTGCATCATGCTGGGTTACGATTTGACCTGGAACGACGGTGTCTCTCGTTGCGTCGATATCACCGCGCCACCCCGAACCATCGTGACGGCGGAGTATCCGACGCCGGTGTCGATGTCGACGATCTCCGCGATCATCGTCACCCTTAATCTCGTGTTCGGAGCGTTGTCCAGATTGCTTCTCGCGAGCCCCAAACACCATGAGCAGGCGATGGCCAATTGGTGTGGCACGTCGATCGGCGTGTCGATGATGGGACCCAATGATCGCGGGATAATGACCGTCTGCCCGGAGTCGAGCCACTTTGCGGCGGGGTGCGGAGCTCGCACCTATGCCGACGGCGTCGACACCGGAGGCATCATTATCAACACGACCGCGAACATCCCATCGATCGAGCAGACCGAAGCCGAATATCCCATCATGTACTTATTCCGCCGGCAACTCGCAGACTCGGGTGGTCCGGGCAAATATCGCGGTGGCATGTCTGCCGGCGTTGCCATAACGCCGTACGATACGGGTGGCGAACTGGAGACGACGTTTTCCGGTGTCGGCGCCGAGACGCCGAACGCGTTTGGCCTCGCGGGCGGGCTGCCCGGCGCGACGGTGCGCTTTCTGCGGTACCTCGAGGCGGACGTGCCCGCGCTCCTTGCCGCGGGGCAGCCTTTGCCCGGGGATCTTGACGAAATCGCTGGTTCTCCCGTCGTTACGGCGATCAACCGTTCGCACGCGCCATTCGAGACCGGGAGCGTCGAATACCACAACTGGCAAGGAGGCGGCGGTTACGGCGATCCCATCGACCGATCGCCCGATCGGGTGGCTGCGGATGTCCGCGCGGGGGCAGTCTCTGAAGCGGCCGCGCATGCGATCTACGGAGTTGTTGTTCATGGAAATAGTGTCGACGCGGCCGCGACCGAGCAACGGAGGGCGAGAATACGCGCTGAGCGGCTCGCCGCCGGGCGACCGGCCCGCGACGTGCTCGTGAGCGATCGAATTGTTGCGGACTGGATCGACGAGGCGGCCGCGACGGGACGCACGTCCTACGGCGACATCGTCGAGTTCGACTTCGATCGCGACGTAGCATCGTGCAAGTCTTGCGGGCGGGCGCTCGGCTCGGCCAAGGAAGACTTTCGGCTTGGCTGCCTCGTCGAAATGACGCCGACGTCCGCGGCGGGCCCGGTACGCGGCGACGATTACGCCCAAGACCGCGTGCGAATTCGACATTACTATTGCCCGCAATGCGCACGCCGGCTCGACGCGGAGGTGGTTACGGTCGCCGCGCCGTTCAGCACATTCCGACTTGCCGGCCCGCCTCTTTCAGCGTAGAAAGCGTCGGTCCTAAGAACTGGAGGCTCGATCGTTTTGGTTATTACGCGTGCCAGCTCCCGATGGCCAGACAAAAGATGACCCCGCTCGAAGACGGTGTCGCCAACCAGTGGAGCCGCTGGCGCGATATCCCGGCCAGCATTTTGTCCGACTCGGTCGGACGCTTTGGTGCGATGGCGGGCGCCATGCGTTCGCTGACGGGCCAGCGCGTCGTTGGACCCGCGTTCCCGGTCCGAACGATGCCGGGTGACAGCCGAACGTTGCATGTGTCCCTCCTGAGTGCGCCCCCCGGTTCCGTGCTAGTCGTCGACGCGGGAGGGCTTGTCGATCGTGCCGTATGGGGTGAGGTGCTCACCCACAGCGCCAGGGCGGCTCACGTGATAGGCGCCGTCATCGACGGCGCCGTCCGTGACATCGCGGGGATTCGCGCGATGAACTTCCCGCTGTTTGCGCTCGGGACCGCACCCGCCGGGCCGCACAAGGCCGGCGGTGGCACGATCGGTGAGCCGATCTCTTGTGGTGGCGTCGTCGTCGCGCCCGGCGATTTAGTAATCGGCGACGACGACGGTGTCGCGGTAGCTCATGGCGTCGATCTCGACGACCTGTATCACTCGGTGAATCAGCGCATGGAACTCGAACGAGGCTGGATCACTCGGATTTCTGGTGGAGAACCTTCCGCGGTCGTCCTCGGATTCGCGGAAGCGTCTGCGGAGAAGGAGCGTTGAGGTGAAGGTCGGTCGTATTGCGGGCGCGGATTCTGGTGAGTTCGTCGCGAGGATGCGCGACGACGAGCCGTGGAGCCGTATCTCAGCTCTTGGTGTCGACGCGCCGACGACGGCGGCGTTAATCGAGCGATTGCCGGAAATCGGCGCGGCTTTGCGGAGTGGTACAGCCGCAGGTGACGTCGCGGCTGACGCCGAACTGCGCTGTCCCATTGTGGAGCCGTCGAAGATTTTGGCAATCGGCCTCAACTACATTGACCACGTGCGAGAGACAGGAGCGACGCCTCCAAAGCAGCCGGTCGTGTTCGCGAAGTTTCCGACCTCACTGTCTGGGCCGACCGACCCGATTTGGCTCGATCCGAGTCTGACCGAGCAACTCGACTACGAATCGGAATTGGCCGTCGTGGTCGGGCGCAAGGCGCGGCGGCTGAGTCGCGATAATGCACTCGACTACGTTTTTGGCTACGCCGTCGCGAACGACGTCTCGGCGCGAGATGCGCAAAAGCGCGACGGCCAAATCTCCCGGTCTAAGAGCTTCGACACCTTCTGCCCGATAGGGCCCTGGATCACAACTGCCGATGAGATCGCGGATCCGCAGTCGATCGGCGTCCGCGCGTTCGTCAACGGCGAACCGCGGCAGGATTCGAGCACAACTCAAATGATCTTCTCGGTCAGCGACATCCTGGTCTATCTTTCGGCGTCGATGACACTTTTGCCGGGCGATGTCATTTTGACCGGTACACCGCCGGGAGTGGGTATGGGCCGCAAGCCACCCGTATTCCTAGGTGTCGGTGACGTCGTGAGTTGCGAGCTCGACAAGCTCGGTCGAATCGAAAACCGTGTTGTGGCAGACCCGCTCCTCAGCTTGTGACGATATTCGCCGTGACCGAGGAGGCGCTCGATGAGCGAACGCGGGCATGAATCGGAAACGCCGATTATCGACGTCCACAGCCACTTCATTCCTGAACCGTACTGGGAAGCTATCCAGACGCGCATTGCGGCCGACCCGGCCTTCGCCGATCTAGCCACGCGCAACAATCTCGTGCCGCAGCCGGAAGGCGGCCCTATGCGCGACGTCCGGGTACGCATTAAAGACATGGACGACGCCGGTGTCGCGATCTCGGTGCTTTCGCTACCGCCTCCCGGTGTCGTCATCAGTCCAGGCGATGCCGCGCTCGCGAAGAAGGTAAACGACGCACTCGTCGACGCGGCTGCCCTCGAACCGCGACGGTTTCGCGCGATGTGCGTGTTGCCGCTGCCCGACGTCGAAGCGTCGCTCGCGGAGCTTGACCGTGCGTTGGCGCATCCGTTGATACGTGGTGTCGCGCTCACGACCGATTCTCAGCATTGGCGGCTCGATGACGAAGAGTTGCTGCCGATTTACCGTAGGCTCGCGGATGCCGATCGTCCGCTGTTCGTTCATCCAGCGCTCGAACCGCTTCCGGCCGTGTACGCGGAATACGCGCTTACCGCGAGTGTTGCTGCCGTTGTGAGCAGCAGTCTGGGCGTGCTGCGGATGATTTATAGCGGCATGCTCGATCGCGAACCTCGACTTACCGTCATCATGCCGCACCTCGGCGGGGTGATTCCTTACCTCGCGCAGCGACTTTCCGACCTTGGCGGGCGACAGCTCAGCGCCCAACCGTTGAGCCATTATCTTGAGCGGCGACTGTTGTTCGACACATGTTCGTATCATCCGCCGGCTTTTCGGTGCGCGGTCGATACGGTCGGTGCTTCACGACTGGTGTTGGGCACCGACTACCCGTTTCGGGGCAGCATTAGGCGTGCGGTTGACGACGTCCGCGCGAATGAGCTTGATCCCGCGGCTGAACGCGGTGTTCTGGGTGCCACTGTCTCTCACTGGTTTGCGTGATTTCCGAGGCAGGATCCGTTGACGCTGAGCGGTGAAGGCCCGCATGCCGCGATCGGCGATCCCGTCGTCGCCCAAAGCGGTTTCCGCCTTTCGAAGTGGGGCTTAGCCGGAACCGTCGGGTGTGTCGTAGCGGCGTTGCTGCCTCCGTTCATGACCGGGGCACTTGCCGTGCAGATGGCGGACGACCTGCACTTCGGTTCGGCCGCACTAGGGCTCGCCGTGTCGATGTTCTTTTGCGTAGCCGCGCTTGCCTCGGTTCCGATGGGTCGGGCAGCCGAGCGTTATGGCGCGGCGCGGGTTCTTCGTCTTGCAGGAGTCGGCAGCGCCGTCTTGCTGTTGGCGATCGGCGTCGGCGCCCGAACCTTGACTGTGCTCGTGGCGCTTTTAACGACGTCCGGACTCGCGGTTGCCGCGGCGCAGCCGGCGGCCAGCGCGCTCATCGCTCACCACGCCAAGCCGTCCCGGCAGGGCGCGGTGCTTGGGCTCAAGCAGGCGAGCGCGGCATTCGCGATGTTCGCGGGCGGCCTCGCCGTACCGACGCTCGCGGTGACTGTCGGCTGGCGGTTCGGCTACGTCGCCGCGGCAGTGACAGCGCTCGCCGCCGCCGCCCTCGTTCCATTAGCTCCACACGTCGGCGCCAGCAGCTTGTCCGCCGTCAGGCTCGACGCGCGTCCACTGATCGTGCTGGCGATCGGCTTCGGCTTGGGCACTTCGGCAACCAACACACTAGGGACATTCATCGTTCAAGGTGCGGTTCACGCCGACATGAGCCACTCAAGTGCCGGACTGCTGCTCGTGATAGGGAGCGGAAGCGCCGCCGCCGCTTATGTGTTAGCTGGTTTCGCTGCCGACGCGAGGCCCGGGCACGAGCTTGGCGCGACGGCCATCATGCTGGGCGTGGGCGCTGTTTCGATGGGATCTCTCGCTATAGCGCAACCGTTGCTGTTCGTAATTGCGGTGCCGGTGGCGTTCGCCTTGGGCTCGGGATGGCCGGGCCTACTGAACCTAGCGGTCATACGCGCTCATCCCGCCGTTCCTGGCGCGGCGACCGGCACCACGCAGACCGGCGCCTATCTGGGCGCTGTTCTCGGGCCGCCTGTCTTTGGGATCACCGCGGAGCACATCTCGTATGGATGGGCGTGGGCCGGTACCGGAACGTGTGCGGCGCTCGCGGCCTTGGTCGTATTGGCGGCTCGGCGAATGATGTCGATGTCCGGGCCGTCTGGTTGACCCGCGATGTTCGCTAAGACCGGCCGGAGACGGCGCTCGAGTTCGCGGCGCGCCGCCGTTTGCCACGTTAGGCAGTCCGGTGCGGGCTATGCCGTTAGATTTGCGCCGTGAGTACTCGAGCACAGTCTGGCCGAACGGTCACGATCAAGACAATCGCCGAGGCCGCGGGCACGCATCCCTCGACGGTGTCGCGCGCGCTCAATCCGAAGACTGCCTCCATGGTGGGCGTCGAGACCGTGCGGCGCGTGCGGGAAATCGCGGCGGCGTTCGGCTACGAACCGAACCCATGGGCGCGCAGTCTTCGCACGAAGAAGACCATGACCGTCGGCATTGTGCTCCCACGATTGACCGACCGGGTGCTCGCCAGCATGTTCGAAGCCGCCTCGGAAAGAGCGCGCCAGCTCGGTTACCAGACGATGGCCGTGAGCACCAAGGACGATCCGGTGGAGGAAAAGACGGCGGTGCATCTGCTTCTCGACCGGCGTATCGACGGTGTCGTCTTGGCGACGTGTCGCATCGACGATCCCCTCCCTCGGGAGATTGCCGCCCGACGCACACCGGTAGTGTTGATGAACCGCTGTACCGACGACTTCCCGGTTGTGCGAAGCGACGACGAAGTCGGCGGCTACCTCGCGACCCGACACCTCCTTGCCCTCGGGCATCGAAGGATCGGTCTCGTGGCTGGGAGGCTCGACGTTTCGACGGCCAAGCTTCGTCTCGAGGGATACCGGCGAGCGCACAAGGAATATCGCTGCCGAGTCGACGAAAAGCTGATTGCCGAATCGAGTTTTCTCGCGGACGGCGGGATTTCGGCCGGAACGCAACTGCTCACCGCAGTGGACCGGCCGACCGCGATCGTCGCGGTGAACGATGCCGCGGCAGTCGGCGTCATGGCGGTTGCTCGTGACCTCGGACTCTCCATACCGCGCGACTTGTCGATTGTCGGGCACAACGACGACGAACTCGCGCAGATGTTGCCCGTTCCGCTAACGACGATTCACGTACAGCTGACGGAGATCGGCCGTATCTGCATGGAGAAAGTCGTCGGAATCATCGGCGGTGACGCACCCGAGTCGGCGATCCTGCCGCCGTCATTGGTGGTGCGCGCCTCAACCGCGCCGGTTCGCGGCTAGCGGTGTGGCAGTCCGCACACGACACCCGCGCATTGCGCGGGATTCGCGTTGGCCAGCGCGTGATTTCTGCCGCCGTCCGTGACGCCGGTCGCGTCGAACCCCAGATCGCCATTCCGCATCGCGCGATTGCCTTTCACGACGACATGCGCGAGATTGCCCGGGCTCGGTGTCTCATCGTGCTGAGCCACGTATCCGCGCGCGAATAAGCCTGAGCGAGAGAGCGCCTCAGCGTTTGTGCCGTTGCCGTCGAGCATGTTCGCCGTGACGTCGACAGCAGGAGCCGGGCAAACTGTGGGCTCGACGCACTCAAGCAGGATTTCGATTCCCGGTCCGCCGTTCCCGCTCATGGTGTTGTGCGCGACGACGGTACCGTCGAGGCCACCGGCCCCGGTCAAACGCACGCCTGCCGTTGTGTTTTCGGCAAAGATGTTGTGCGCGACCGTGACGTTAGCGACTCCGTAACCGTCTTCGGCCACAGGTTGACCCCGATGGAGTTCGCGACGAACCGATTGTGCTCGATCACAACGTCGCTGCTCGCCTGCACGCTCACCGCCTCGCCGGTCGTTGCGGTGAAGGTCGAGTGGCTGACCCGTCCGCCCGTGCCGAAGTAGAAATCGACCGCGACCGACGCGTTCACGTGGTCGAAAACACTGTGGTCGACCGTAAAATTGCTTCCCACTTCGATAAGTATTCCTTGTGGCGTCGCGTCGGTGATGACTCGTACACGCGACAACGTGTTGTCGTCGCCTGCGAAGTAGGACGGCACGGCGTGGAACGTGCCGTTGCGCAACGTGAGGCCACTTCCGGATACGGCGATTGAGCCGCCTAGAGTGTGGCCTTGCAAATCGAGAAATTCGTTAGTGCCGGTCCAGTCGAGATCGCACGTCGTATTTTGCGTCAGATGGTAGCCGCCTTTCACGGCGACGATGCCGGGGCACGCGAGTAGGCCGTCGTCCGCCTGCGCGGCGGGTGCGAAGACGGGCGTAAGCAGGAATGTGGAAGCGATTGCTACGGTAGCCGTCGTGATGACTTGTAACTTCATCTTCCCCCCAAGAATTCTGGCGCGAAGACCGCTCTGGTGAGAGTCGGTGAGGCCGATCCGGGTCGGGTCGCCGTTGAAACGAGTTACCCACGACTTTTCGTGATTGCACGTCAACTCCGGTGATCGATCCTCGTGCGCGTCGAGATCGCGCATCGGTGTCTGGCCGCCGGCCGGGTGATCTCGGCGTAACGCTCTGGAATCGCGGGGCGCGAGCGATATACGCTGTTGAATGGCATCGACGGCGAAGCTTCAGCCTTAATGACCACAGGGCCTTACTCACCACAGGGAAGCGCAGATGTCAAAGATCGTGCATTTCGAGATCCCGGTCGACGACACCAGGCGAGCTACATCGTTTTACCACGATGTTTTCGGCTGGGAGATCTCACAATACGAAGACCAGCGTTATTGGTTGGTGCGAGCCGGCGCCGACGACGAACTTGGCGCCAACGGAGCACTCGTCGAGCGGGGTGACTTGCACAAGGCCCCGGTCGTGATCGCGGCGGTCGACGACATCGACGACGCGCTGATGCGGGTAGAGAAGGCTGGCGGGCGCGTGACACAAGGCAAGCAACCGATCCCGGGCATGGGCTGGGCGGCGTATGCCAACGACACCGAGGGTAACGCGTTGGGGATGTTTCAAATGGACGCCAGCGCTGGGGCAAACATCTAGCGAGACAACGCTCGACATTGACGTGATCACCGCGCGCATGCCCACCGTTAACGCGCGTCCCGCCGAGCCGCGACGACCGTCCAGATGAAGCCGTGGCGGGTGGCGAACGGACGCAAACCCTGTTCGACGACCACTTGACGCATCGCGCGAGGCGAGTGTACGAACGCGCGAAACTCGTTGCCTTTCAATCGATTGACTACGTTCTCGGTCGCGATGCTCGCCTGCCACAACGGTTGCCTCGGCGGATGGCTGAATACCAGGCCGCGACGGGCATGGTCGGCGGCCGCACCCAGCAGGCTCCGGTAATCGGGGTAGCAGCACACTACGCGATGCAAGACCACGATGTCGGCCGGTTCGACATCGCTGGGGCGCGTCGCAATGTCGAGCACGCGCCGCTCGACTCGGCCGGTGAATCCATGGTCGTTAAGAAGCTGACGAGCGGCCGGCTCGTACGCCGACGAAAGCTCCAGATTGACCGCTCTTTGCGCACCTCGTCGAAGCAGTTCGATGTGAACAGCGCCGATTCCGCCGCCTATTTCGAGGATCGTCGCGTCGCGCACGCCGAGTTGTGTCGCCAAGTCGACGACGCGCCGCGCGGATCGCCCTGGTCCGTGGGCGCGGTATCGATCCGCCATGCGCCCTGCCATAGCGGCATCGAATACTTCTTCGTGCCCGCCTGTGCCGCAGCAGTTCACCACACGGCCACTATGGCACTCATCGCCCGCCTGCGCTCACGCCCCGGCGGTATGGCAAACGGCTTCGACGTTGTTGCCGTCGGGATCGCGTACAAAGGCGCCGTAATAACCGGCGTGGTATTCGGGCCACAGTCGCGGTTCGTGCAGGACGGCGGCGTCGCGGGCGATCGCCGCGGCGAAGAACTCGTCGACTGCGCGGGTCGTGTCCGCCGCGAACGCGAGGTGGGCTTCGCGAAAACCGTCGCCGGTGTTTCGAGGACCAAGCCAGAAATCAGGCTTCGACCCGACGCCGAACCCGACGACTTGGCCGAAATCCATGACTCGGTGCGCACCCAGCGGGGCAAGAACGGCGTCGTAGAACGCGGCGCTCGCTCCGACATCGGCACACTGGATAGACACGTGATCAATCATGCCGCCATCATGCCGAGATTCACCCTCGCGCGGCAGTGCCCTATGGCACGAGGTTTTCCGCGTTCGGCCCGCGTAACTTGAACACGGCGCCGGTCGCGTCGGTGGCTTCCGCGAGTCGGCCGTAGGGGGTGTCTTCGGCGCGACGCACGATCTCTCCACCAAGAGCGGCGATTTTTGTAAGGGCCGCATCGACGTTGTCGACCCCGAAGTAGATCGACCACTGTGCTGGGGCGCCTGCGGGCAGCCAGGCCGATGCATCCATGACGCCCGCGAGCTGCCGGTCGCCGTCGACCGCTAGCGTGTAGCGGAAGTCGGGTCCCTGGCTCACATCGTTGATATTCCAGCGGAACACCTGGCGGTAAAAGCTCACGGCGTCGTCATAACGGCGGGTGTGCAGCTCGAACCAGGACGGCGTGCCAGGCTTGCCCACGATGCCGAAACCCGCGTGCGTGCCGGGCTGCCACACGCCGATCGTGCCGCCCGCGGGATCGCCCACGACGGCCATCGTGCCGAGATCGGCAACCGGCATCGGTTCCACATAGATCTGGCCGCCGTTCGCGGTCGCGAGGGCGACCGTCTTGGTGGCGTCGTCAGTAGCAAGGTAGATCGACCACACGTCAGGTTGGCCGGCTCCCGGCTGCCCTGCCATGCACCCGGCTACCAGCGCGCCGTCCTTCCTGAAGTTGAAGTAACCGCCGAACGCTGGATTGGGCTCGTCCGCCGTCCAGCCGAAAAGGTTGGAGTAGAAGTCGCGGGCCCGGGTCGTGTCGGAGGTCATGAGATCGATCCAACAGGGCGCTCCGATCAACGCCTTGTGGTGCACGGGCATGTTCTGTTGCGCTGGCATCGGCTGACTCCTTACGGACGACGAGGCAGGTGTCACCTGCTAGAGACGCCGTAGCGACGCCGAAATCATCGCTCGCGTATTCGCGCGCTTCCGAGATCTCGCGGACGTTGTCTAGCATGAGGCGATGAGCACACTGAGCGCTCCGCCTGACGATCTGGAGCAGCAGTTCGAGCGGCATCGGGTCGAGTTGCGCGGATACTGCTATCGCATGCTGGCATCCCCGTTCGAGGCGGACGACGCCGTGCAGGAGACCTTCATTCGCGCGTGGCGCGGATACAAGTCGTTCGAGGGCCGCGCCTCTTTGCGATCGTGGTTGTACCGCATTGCCACGAACGTCTGCCTCGACATGCGCCGAAGCGTGCAGCGGCGCGCTCGCCCGATGGATCTCGGTCCCGCGAGGGAGCCGCTTCTGGAGAACCTGCGTGAACTGCCTGAAGTGACGTGGCTGGAGCCGATACCGGATTCGCACGTGATTTCTGGTGATCCCGCCGAGGCGGCGATCGCGCGCGAGAGCGTTCGTCTTGCCTTCGTGGCAGCGTTGCAACACCTTCCGGCCCGACAGCGCGCGGCGCTCATCTTGTGCGACGTGTTGCAATGGAAAGCGAGCGAAGCGGCAGGGCTTCTCGAAACCACAGTGGCCTCGGTGAACAGCGCTTTGCAGCGAGCGCGTGCGACCCTCGAGGCGGTACGACCGTCCATCGGTAGCAAGGATTCGACGCTTTCGGACGACGACCACCGGCTGCTTTCTCGGTATGTCGACGCGTTTCAGGCTTACGACGTCGAGAAGCTCACTGAGCTGATTCACGAGGACGCGATCCAGTCGATGCCGCCGTATGATCTCTGGCTTTCGGGTCGCAACGACATCTTGGCCTGGTGGTTCGGCCCGGGTATCGCCTGCCGAGACTCGCGAGTGATCCCTACGCTCGGCGCCAATGGCCTTCCGGCGTTCGGGCAGTACAAGCGCAGCGATGATGGCGGTTACGCACCGTGGGCATTGCAGGTGGTGGAGTTGCGAGACGGCAAGATAGCCGAGTTCACGTTCTTTCTCGCTACTCAGACTTTGTTCCCGCTTTTCGGGCTCCCGCCGAGGCTAGAAGGCTCTTCGGCCTGACGCGCCACTAACTCCCGACGACGGTCAACACGACAGAGCCTACTTCGGCTGGTTTGTCGGAGCACGAACTGCCGGTCGCGCAGGCCGATTGTTGGCGGACGACGACAGTCGCGGTGCCGCCAGCCGTGCCCTTGAAGTATCCCGGGAAGTTTGGCACCGCGCGTACGACGTCGCTACCTGGCGGTTGAATTTCGTACGTCGTGTGCTTGCCGTTGTTTTGGTCGACTGGTGGAAGTACGACATGCGCGACCGCGTTCTTTTGCAGGTTGACGGCGACGCGAGCCTTGTTGGCCTCTACCTCGATACTTGCGGCAGGTGGATTTGACGACGGCGATTTGGCCGCGGTGCCCGCCGGCGCGTTGGCTCTAGTCGAAGAGGTAAACGGCTCATGGCTGTGCGCTGACGTGCAGCCGGCCACGGCAAGCAGCACGATCAACGCACCGCATACGCCCAGGCGCCACGGAGAAAAACGAGCATTCGCGATGTGCAGGAGCGCCAAACTACCCTCCCTGTGCGTGGCTCCCATGCTTTCAGAGCAACGGTCGTCTCGATGGGAACGATCCCACAGACTACGGTCTCACATCGCCCGCTTTAGCGGGTCATTGATTTTCCAAATTTCGGTAAACTGATGTCGATGATCCAATCCTTCTTGGAGGCAGTCGTGATGCGTTTGCGGCTGTGGCTGTCTACGCGGTCGCTAAACTAATCGGTTGTGTAAATTTGCCGATGACGCGGGAAAAACGCCACCGCTTCGCACTGCATCACGCTAAGTCGCTGCCGTTGCCAAAGATTGCGGCGAAGTCACGAGTTCCTACTCTGGACGCTCTTGACTCACTGCGGAGTGTTCCACCTTTCGGCACGGGCCCTTGACAGAGGTAACCCTCCGAGCTAACACTCACCAACACGCAACGGAATGGGATCGTTCCCAAGGATGGGAACCGGTCGGCGTGCCCGGGGGTGCGCGACGCCGGTGGGCTGGGCAATGGTGCCCGGGCAGAGCGTCCGCCCGCGGCGCCCGTAACGAGGGACGCCTAGTCGAATCGCTTTCACGGGGGCTCGAGGCGCCGGTGGCGTTCGGCTCCGAGAGAAATTTCGAAATCCACGCCCTCGGACGGTCAGACGACCGCCCGACGCGCACCTGTGCTCCCGAGGAGGGGAACGGATGGTTCGCTCGGCTCAACTTTGTATGTCACGTTGGCGGTGGCGAGGCGCTGTCGTGGTCGCCGTCCTCGCGCTCGTTGCTTCCACGATGAGTGCTCTTTTCGCGACCGCGGCACGGGCGGCTGGTACGGGCTACTGGCACACGAGCGGGCGCGAGATCGTCGATTCGGCCGGCAACCCGGTGCGTATCGCCGGCGTCAACTGGTTCGGCTTCGAGACGTCGAACGACGTCGTCCACGGCCTTTGGGCGCGCGATTACAAGAGCATGCTCGACCAGATGAAGTCGCTCGGCTACAACACGATCCGACTGCCGTACTCAGACGACATTTTGAAGCCGGGGACGATGCCGAACAGCATCAACTTCTATCAAATGAATCAGGATCTACAAGGGCTTACGTCGCTGCAGGTCATGGACAAGATTGTCGACTACGCAGGCTCGATCGGGTTACGAATCATCCTTGACAGGCATCGTCCTGATGCCAGCGGCCAGTCGGCCCTTTGGTATACGAGCAGTGTTCCTGAGTCGACCTGGATCGCCGACCTCAAGGCGCTCGCACAGCGGTACGAAGGGAATCCGACCGTCGTCGGCATCGACCTGCACAACGAGCCGCACAGCCCCGCTTGTTGGGGTTGCGGTGACACCTCGACCGACTGGCGACTTGCAGCTGAACGTGCCGGTAACGCGGTGCTGTCTGTGAACCCGCACTTGCTGATCTTCGTCGAGGGCGTCGACACCTACAATGGCGACTCGTACTGGTGGGGCGGCAACTTGCAGGGTGTCGCGCAGTATCCGGTCGTGCTCAACGTACCGAACCAACTCGTCTACTCCGCACATGACTATGCGACCAGTGTTCACGATCAGCCTTGGTTCAGCGACCCCACCTTCCCGAACAACATGGCTGGCGTCTGGGACAAGAACTGGGGCTACATCTTCAAGCAAAACATTGCGCCTGTCTGGATCGGCGAATTCGGCACCACGCTGCAGTCGACGACTGACCAGACCTGGCTGAAGACGCTGGTTCAGTACTTGCGGCCGACGTCGCAGTACGGCGCCGACAGCTTCCAGTGGACCTTCTGGTCGTGGAATCCCGACTCCGGTGACACCGGCGGAATCCTGAAAGACGACTGGACAACCGTCGACACCGTCAAGGATTCCTATCTCACATCGATCAAAGCGCCCGGTTTCGACGTCACCGGTGGCGGGACCGGTGGCGGTGGCACCACCGACACGACACCGCCGTCCACGCCTTCGAACTTGGCAGTGACGGGTACGACGAGCAGCAGCGTGTCGTTGTCGTGGTCGGCGTCGACCGACAACGTCGGTGTGACGAGCTACCAGGTTTTCCGTGGCAGCACACCTGTCGGGACGACGTCCGGCACCTCTTTCACTGATACCGGCCTCTCGGCCTCGACCGCTTATTCGTACACGGTCAAAGCGGTCGACGCCGCCGGGAATACTTCGGCTCCTTCGAGCGCCGTATCGGCGACGACAAAGTCAGCTTCGACCGCTGACACAACGCCGCCGTCCGCACCGTCAAATTTGTCGGTGACGGGTACGACCAGCAGCAGCGTGTCACTGTCGTGGTCGGCGTCGACCGACAACGTCGGTGTGACGGGCTACCAGGTCTTCCGTGGTAGCACGCGGGTTGGTACGGCGACAGGTACCTCGTTCACCGATTCGGGGCTGTCGGCGTCAACCGCGTATTCGTACACGGTGAAGGCAACTGACGCGGCCGGCAACGTGTCGACGGCATCGAACAGCGTGTCGGCGACGACGGCGGCCGCGGGCGGCGGCAGCAATGCCGGCTGCACCGCGACGTACACGAATTCCGACGACTGGGGTAACGGATTTACGGCCAATGTCACGGTGACGAACACCGGGACGGCAGCGACGAGTTCATGGAAGGTCACCTGGACCTTCGGAGGAAACCAGGTCATCACGAATTACTGGAATGCCGCGGTCACCTCGTCAGGGGAATCGATCACCGCGACAAGTATGAGCTACAACAACGTCATCCAACCGAGTCAACAAACAACGTTCGGCTTCCAAGCGTCGTACACGGGAAGCAATGCCTCACCGGTATTGACATGCGTGGCTAGTTGAGCTCCCGGCGATGGGGCTGCGAGATGGTCACCAGCCCCATCGCCGGTGTCCAAGAACGATCCATTCACCGAAGGAAAGGACCAGCAGGTGCCCGTGTTACCAAGACGGCTTCGCACCGGCGCGGTGGTCGGCATTATGGGCGGTGCGTTTCTTGCCGCCCCGCTCGCCGGATCACCGGTCGCGCACGCGGCCACGCACGTCGATAATCCTTTTGTCGGGGCAACTCAATTCGTGAATCCGTCGTGGGCGGCTGAGGTCAACGGCGAGGCGGCCAACCAGACCGATCCGACGACCGCCGCGAAGATGCACACCGTCGCGACGTACTCGACCGCCGTGTGGATGGACCGGATCGCGGCCATCGACGGCTACAACTCGGTGCCCGGACTCGCCGACTTCCTTGACGACGCGCTGGCTCAACAGCAGGGCACGACGCCGGAAGTAATCGAAGTCGTGGTTTACGATTTGCCGGGCCGCGACTGTGCTTCGCTGGCGTCGAACGGTGAGCTGCCGGCGACAGACGCTGGATTGCAAACCTACGAGACGCAGTACATCGATCCGCTTACCGCGATTCTCGGCAATTCCAAGTATTCGAGCCTTCGCATCGTCGCCATCGTGGAGCCGGACTCGCTTCCGAACATCGTGACGAACCAAAGCATCTCGGCGTGCTCGACCGCTACCCCGTACTACAAGGCCGGCGTCGAGTACGCGTTGAACAAGCTGCACGCGATCCCGAACGTCTACAACTACCTCGACATGGCACACTCCGGATGGTTGGGCTGGCCCAACAACGCGAGCGGTGCCGCGACGCTGTTCTCGCAGGTCGCGCAAGCGACCACCGGGGGCTACGCGAGCGTCGACGGCTTCATCAGTGACACGGCGAACTACACGCCGATCAAGGAACCGTACATGACGGCGACCGAGCAAGTCGGCGGGCAGCCGGTCGAGTCGTCGAGCTTCTACCAGTGGAACCCAGACATCGACGAGGCTGACTTCACAGCCGACATGTACTCGCGTTTAGTTTCGGCGGGATTCCCGAGCAGTATCGGCATGCTGATCGACACGTCGCGCAACGGCTGGGGCGGTCCGAACGAGCCAACCGGCCCGAGCACTAGTACCGACCTGAACACATTTGTCAACGCGTCGAAAATCGACCTGCGGCAGCACCGCGGCTTGTGGTGCAACCAAAACGGTGCCGGTCTCGGCGAGCCGCCGACAGTGGCGCCGTCCGGTTACCCGAACTCGCACCTCGACGCCTACGTGTGGGTAAAACCGCCGGGTGAGTCCGACGGTACGAGTGCGGCGATCAGCGACCCGTCGACGGGCAAGAAGTCCGACCCGTTCTGCGACCCGACCTACACCACCTCATACGGCGTATTGTCGAACGCGCTGCCGAACTCGCCAATTGCCGGCGGGTGGTTCTCGGCGCAGTTCGACCAACTCGTCGCGAACGCGAACCCGACCGTGCCGACGTCCGGTGGTGGTGGCGGTGGTGATACGCAGGCGCCGTCTGTGCCGTCTGGTTTGAAGGTGT
>JBDZVM010000008.1:0-19775 GCA_040255675.1 Actinomycetales bacterium
CTGTCGTCTTCCAGGTTGAGGTCGGCGTCCAAATCAATGTAGATCATCAGTCCGGGCCTCCGTCGGGATCGAAGTAAGGGTTGATCAGCAAGGTGCTCGGTGTGGCAACTATCGCAGCCACGAGTTCGTCAAGGCTCTCACCCGCCCGATGGACGACATCGTAATGAGGAAACTCACCGGTGTCCCAAAGTGCAATACCGTTGGCGCGGAGTTCGCCTGCCTGGAAACGGACGACGACGCGGGCCTTAACCAGTTTGCCTCGCAAAATGTCGTCGCTCAGCGTGCTGCCGCCCGGAACCCATACGGAGACTCCATAGAAGCCGTACACCGCGAAGTTAGTCGTAGCATCGCGGCGAAGCACATCCTCCTTCAATACATCGCCACGCAGAACCACGGCATCAGGCTCACGCAACTTCTCGCCGCGCCGCATACGTTGCTTGACCACAGTTGCCCCATTGCTCCTTGATCTTTCCGCCTTTGATCGAAGAAGCTATTGGGCAAAAGAAAGATCGAGAGTTCCGGAGCGTTGGGTGTGGATGCTGCTTTCCGGTGCTGTGGACGTCGCGATACCGGTGTATCCGGGCAGCCCAGGCGAAACTCACCTGAACCATGAACGGCGTTACCTCACCACGAAGGGTGATTATGCCGTTCGTGGCAAGGTAACGCCGTTCGTCGTGAAGATCGAAATGGTGCGGCCGAGCAAAACCCGCCGCTACGACGTGGCAACCGCCTTGCAGCCGAGCAAGGTGCTCGCCGCCCCAGGCCCGACGTTGATCGCGTAGACGCACACCTGGTGCGAACCCGCCTTCAACCCGGTGATGGTGCGGTCGATTCCGTGGTTATCGCCGTAGCCGACGAAGATCCGACCGACGTCCGGCCGCGAAGCGTCGGCGTTACCGGACGACGCCCCCACGCCGTCGACGTACATGTCGACGCGAATCGGGTCGGCGGTATCGGGGTCGATTGCCCAGCCGCGCACCTTCACCGTGCCGGCCCCCGAAGCGACAACCGAGTCGTACGACCCGAACGCCGAGCCGGTCGGCAAGGTCACGGTGCGGCACCCAAGCAAGGTGTTGCCACCGGGCCCGATGTTGATCGCGTAGGCGCACACCTGATGACGGCCGCCCGAGACCGACAGCGTGCGGTCGAAGCCGTGCGCCGAACCGTAGCCGGGGAACACCCGCGCGATGTCGGGCCGGTCGCCGTCCGCCATACCGGACGACGCTCCGCGACCATCGACGTAGACGTCGACGCGAGTGGCGGCGGCGGTGTCGGGATCGAGCGACCAGCCGCGGATCGCGATCTTGCCGGGCCCAGCGGCCTGGGCGACGTCGAACGAGCCGGTCGGGCTACCTGTCGGCAACGTCACGGTACGGCAGCCGAGCAACGTGTTGCCGCCGGCGCCGATGTTGATGGCAAACGCGCAGACCTGATGCTGACCGCCCCCGACGGTGAGGGTCGCGTCGAACCCGTGCTTCGAACCCCACCGCGGGAAGATGCGCGCGATGTCGCCGCGGTCGCCGTCCGCTTGCATCGACGCCGCGCCGCGGCCGTCGACGTAGACGTCGACCCGGGTGGAGTTAGCCGAATCGGGATCGAGCGACCAGCCGCGAATATGCACCTTGCCGGGGCCCGCCGGTGACGCGACGTCGAACGACCCGGTCGGGTTGCCACCGATCACGTTCAACGCGCGGCAGCCGAGCAGCGTGTTGCCGCCGTCGCCCACGTTGATGGCGTAGGCGCAGACGTTGTTCACGCCAGGCGGCAAAGGCACGTTGGCCGCGAAGCCGTGGCTCGCGCCGTAAATCGAGTACAGATCGCCGATGTCTTGGCGGTTCGTGTTCGCCTGCGTCGACATGATGCCGCGGTTGTTGGAGTAGATGTCGACGCGGATCGAGTCGGTGGTGTTCGCGTCGATCGTCCAGCCCGAGATGTAAGCGCCGCCGGGTGCCTGCTGCGCGACGTCGAACGAGCCGAACGGGTTAGGACCGTAGGTGTAGTTGCGCAACACGTTCCAGATGCCGGGGTCTTCGCCGCCGAGCGACCAAAACGACACGCCCGCGATGTTGTACTTCGCCACCAGCGGCAACCGGGCCGCGAGCGACTGCGCGTCGTTGTACCAGACCTTGTGCTGCGAGCCGTCGCTCGCGGTGTAGGTGAAGTACGGCGAACCGTCGACGGCCGACCACTGCCGGGTGGCGTTGTACTTGTTCATCAGGTTGACGACGTCGCCATACAGGACGGCGGGGGCGCGCCCGCCCGCGCTGCTGTAGTCGTAGCCGTAGAGCGGCACGCCCATCTCGATCTTCTTCGACGGGATCACCGACACGGCGTACTGCAGCACCCGATTGACCCAGTCGACGCTCGCCACCGCGCCACCCGGGTAGGCGGTATTGCCGGTGTGCTGGTCGTAGGTCATGATGCGCACCCGGTCGACGACCTTGCCGATGGCGCTGTAGTCGAACGCTTGGCTGGCGGCCGACGTGCCCTCTTGGGTCTTCGCCAGCACGGCGACCGACAGCATTTTGCCTTGCGCGTGCAGCTTCGCGGCCAGCTCAGCGAGGAAAGCCGAGTAGCCGGCCCTGATCGTGGGTGCCAGCGTGAGGTTCGACCCGAAGGCGATGTTTTCGAAGTCGATGTCGAGACCGTCGAGGCCGTACTTGCTCACCAACGCCATCAAGGCGTTTTCTTGCGCCGCGCGCTGCGCCGGATCGGAGAGGATGTTCGCCATCGCCTCGGCCGGCTCGTTGTCGGTGACCGTCGGCACCACGAGAATGCCCTTGCTCTTGAGCGCGCTGATCGCGGTGCGCAGGCCCGCGTCGCTCGCGCCCGGCTTGATGGCGATCGTGTCGGCGTCCATCGAGTTGAACCAGAACGGCGACGCCTCGTGGAAGAGGTCGGCGTTGCCGGTGGCCGATGCGGTGGCCGAGGTGATGCTCCACCAGGGCAGCCACGCGTTGACGACGCCGGAACCCGCCGCCGCATGCGCGGGGGTCGCGCCGCCAATCGCCGTCGCGACAAGCGCGGACGCCACGGTCGCGATCGAGGCCGCCGCCGCGATGAGACGTCGCTTGCCCTTTGACAAGCGGTGAAGATACGGCTTGAACGACGGCACAGCGTCGGCACCGGTCATCGACACGAAACACTCCCCTGTTAGGAATTGCTGCCGGCACGGCAATGCCGCTCGGCTATGCCAGGAATCCCGGCAGCCTAGCGCACAAGGCACGATCCGCAGGTAGATCGGGCGAGGAGTGTCGGCGAATTTTCCTTACTTTTCCGTGGTTCCAAGGCAAATTTGAGTACCGGTACGAAAATTCCGTTAGCTAGTGAACCATTCCCGCGGCACAAGCGTCAGTTAATGCTTCATCGTCAGGGTGCGCTTGAAGCTGATACCTGCTCGCGACGCCGCTGCTCGTCGTCCGGCTCGGCTTTCGGCGAGAACCATCGGCGGCGCTCGGCGATCCCCGCGCCGATGAGGAGCAGGACGGCGACGCCGCTGAGCGCCGCTCCGGTCGCTTGCCCGGGCGCGCGATAGCCGAAGCTCACGTGGTGCACGCCCGCCGGAACCGCCACCGCGACCATCGCGTGGTCTGCCGCGACGAGGTCGGCCGGTTTCCCGTCTATCTCGACCGACCAGCCCGGCTGCCGCATCGCGTCGGCGACGACGAGATAGCCGGCGCCTTTGGCCTCGACGTCAGCCGCGATCTGATCGCCGTAGTCGTGCGTGATCGAGACGGTCGCCGGCTGACCAGCGGCCGCCGGCCCCGGTGCGTCGAGCACCACCTGATCGGCCGGGATCGCGTTGCGCTCGAACGCGATGAGCCGCTGTACGGGGTCGCTGATCACGGTGGCGGACGACGCCCAGCGAATGCGCGGCAAGGCCGAAAGCCGCTGGTAGACGATCGAGCCGGCGTCGGCGAAGGCAAGCTTGAGCCCGTCGTGTGTCGCCCGCACCGGCGCGCAGGCTGCCCCTGTGCCGCTTCGACCCGCGGCGAGCACGAGCGGGCCGCCCGCGTCGGTGAGGCTGAACGTCACGCGCACCGGCTGCGTCGTCGGGAGGTCTTCACCAGCGAAAGCGACCGAGATGGGAGCGCCCGCCGGGATGCCGGTGCCGAGAAAGCGGGCGGATGTGATCGTGGTCGTGCCGTTGGAGACCGTGACGTGGAGGGTGAGCCCCAACGCGTCGGCGGCGAGCACCGTCGAGGCGAGCTGGGTGGTGACGCCGCGCAGCGCGCCGCCCGGGATCGTGCATGTGGTCGTCGTGGCGGCACCGTTGCCGAGATCGAGCGCCGGGAAACTTCCGACGAGCTGATCGGGCGTCGTGACGAAATACTTCACGGCCATTCGATCGAGAATCTGCGACTGCCCAGCAAGAGTGGGCGTGAGCGTCGACGAGAAGTCGGAGTGCGTAGGGCTTTGCATCACGCCGGAGTCGAGGGTGCTGAGCAGGTCGACCCACTGCTTTTCGTGAAATGTGTGGCCGGTGGCAGAGCGCAGGCCGTAATACAGCGAGGTCGCCGGATACAGCATGCCGTCGGTGGCGGTGTATCGATCCTGACCGAGATTGTCTTCCAAGAACTGATGAGTGGGCGTCACGGGATAGAAGTTCGCTTTGCTGTCGCCAGGAATCACCCGGTGCATGAAGACGGCACCTTGCGCGACGACAAGCGCTGGGAGCACCACCAGGCCGAGCAACGCCGTCGGCTTCCACCGAAGGTAGACCAGCGCCACGCACAGCAGAGCGACCGCTATCAATAACGCGGGAATCTTGATGCGGTCGAGAACAACTTCGCGGTAGCCCAATTTGTGGGCGTCGTGGTTCACCGCGTACGCCACACCGCCCGCTAAACCGACAACCGCGACGATGACGACGGCGCGCCACCACACGTTGTGCCGGCGTCCGGCTTCGGGTTCTGCTTTTCGCTCCGCCACCTTGCGTTGAAGAGCGTCGAAGCCCAATCCGACGAGGACGGCGAAAAAGAAGCCGAGCACCGACCTGATGCGACCGATCGGATTACCAGAGAAAACCGGGAGATTGTCGACGACGTCGAGCACGGCCGTCATGCCCCATCCGAGGAACACGATGAGCGCGGTGCCAAGCGTGAAAAAGCCTCTGACGCCGCGATTCTCGTCGCGCCTGGTCTTCGCGAGCGCCCCGACCACGATCAGCACCAACGCGGCACTGCCGATGTAGGCGATGAGCTCGACAGGGTTCACCCGGCCGTAAACCTGTTTGCCCGCGAGGCAAAGCCCGTTGGCGTTCGGAACGAACAAAGTCAACAGGCCCGACAATGGCAATGGCGTGTGCCCGAGACCTTCGCGGTAGCCGAAGTCGGACGACGTGTACGTGGCGACGAACGGCAGCATCTGCACCATGGCGAGCAGTAGGCCGATGACGACGCCGACCGTGCCGATCACCACGCGGCGCCACGCCTGCCGCTTGTCGTGGCGAGCGAGCACCCGCACGATCAGGTACGCCGCCGCCGCGTACAACGCCCAGCCGGTGACTGCCGGAAACCCGCCGAGCAGCATGGACGCGACCGCAATCGCGATCGGTATGACGTCGGTGACGCGCGCTCGCTGAATTAGCCGCTCGGTGGCCCAAAAAAGCACCGGAATGAACGCCGCGACCTCGGTTTGCGGCCAGTTGGTCCACATCACCATGAAGCCGGACGCCGCGAACGTGACGCCCGCGACGATCGCGGCCGCCTTACGAACCGACAACCGCCGCAAGAACAAATACGTGCCGCCAATGGCGACGAGGAACACGAGGAGTTGGTGAAAGGCCGGGGCGAGCCACAGCGGCATGAAGAAATACGGCCAAGAGATCGGGTTGAGCAACCCAAGGTTCGGTTGGCTCGCGAGTGGCGAGCCGCCGGCGACGAGGCTTTGCCAATTCGGCAGGTGACCGTGCGCCAGCGAGGTGAGCACGTAGTGGGTGCCGGGGATTTGCGAGTCGATCGTGTCGGTGGTGCAAAGCTGGTGACCATTCACGTCGGTGCCGGTAGCCAGCCACGGCCAGTTGATGGTCAGCCGATCGACCGACAGGTACGTGTTGCGGCCGATAAGTGACGGCCCGATCGTGACGCCGACGAACGCGAGAAGCCCGACCCCGGCATACCAGCTGAGCCAGCGCTGACGGACCGGCAACCGCCTATTGCCCGGCATTACTCAACCGCGAATCCAGCGTCACGCGCTCACCCGGAAATCCAACCCACCACGTCGACGATCAGGTGCGTCGACCCCAGGTTGTTGTACAGCGCGACCTTGCCGTCGCTGCCAACGCCGGTGACGACCAGGTTCGGAACGACCTTGCCCGGCCCGGCATTGACGTTGGAAATGAACGGTTGCGGTATGCCCGACGCCCACACCGTGACGTAAGTCGGCGCGGTCGGCGCCACAGCGGTGATGTTCAGCGCCACGGCACGCACGCCGGTCGTGGGCACGCCGCCCCGGCCGAGGATCGGCAGCGCGAAGGTTTCTCCTTGCGCCATCGGCCTTTGGTGTGCTCCGACGGGAGTGCGGGTGTCGAGCAAGCGCACCGGCTGAACCCCGATGTACTGGCCCGAAACGCCGTCAGCGGGCAGGAATTCGCCCATGACGTCGATGATGGCGTCGGAGTTTCCGAGGTTGTTGTAAAGCGAAAGCCCTCCGGCACCGAGCACGCCGAGCGCGGCGTTCGCTCGCGTGTCGTTCGGCAACATGTTGATATTGGACGTCGCCGGCATCGCCGTACCGGCGGGCCACATCGTGAGGTACGACTCGGCCGTGGGCCGGGTGACGGTCAGGTTGGTCATGACCGCTTCCGCGCCCGCGTCAACGCCGGTGGCGGGATCGCCCGCCACAGCAATGGTTCGGGTGCCGTGCGGCGGGATCGGCGCGGCAGGGCCGCCGATGCTGTAGCGGGTGTCGAGCACTCGCTTCGGCGTGACCGGCACGAAGCCCAGACCGCCGGGAACGTCGGCGGTCGCGAAGTAGCCGAACACGTCAACGATCACCGACGCGTTGTTCTGGTTGTTGTAAATTCGCACGTCGCCGTCAGCGCCGAGCTTCGTGTACACGAGATTGGCCACGGTCTGGCCGGCGACATCCCAGTTGAGGTTCGACGTGCCCGGCTTCGAAATCCCGCTCGGCCACACGGTGAGGTATGACGCTCCGGTGGTGTCGGTGACCGTGACGTTGAGCACCGCGCCCACCGCGCCGGCAGGCACACCGCCGAGCCCGGCGACCGTGACCGTACGGGTCTCTGCCGGGCCGAACGGCGTCTTGGTGTCGCGCGTGTCGAGAATGCGGGCCGGGCTCAGGGCGTGCAGGTAACCGGCGTCGGCGGGCAAGGGCACATTCGCGTCGCCGAAAGTGAACCAGTTGCTGCGCAGGCCCATCGCCGCGCGGAAACTGTCACCGGTGACCGTCGTGCTGCCGCTGGAGCCGTCGATGGTGAGCGAGACAACACGGCCTCCCCAGTCGCCGTTGCCGTCGCGCTGGTTGACGGCGACGTCGCGCAGGGTGCCGATCGACGGATAAGCGGCCTGAATCGCCGACGACGAAAGCGAAACTGTCCAGTTGTGGTAAGGCGAGTACGTGTCGAAAGGGTCAGCCTGTGCCACCTGGTATGGCGAGCTGCCGCCGACCGTCCAGCCGCCGTCGGACGACGAGTACTGCGCGAAAATCGCCGCGCCGCCGTACGTGCGGATCTGGTTGGCAGTAGCCGTAATCGCCGCATTGGCTTGCGAAGTCTCGGTGCCTGTCCGGTTTCCGACGGAGTCGTAACTCGCCACTCCGGTATACATCTGGCAGCTCGACGAATCGCAGATGTCGTAGACCGCGCCGCCGAGAGTGCGGGCCGCATATGTACGCGCCGCGACAGATTGCGCCTGGATGGCGGCCGTCGGCCAACTGCTCGGCATTTCCTTGGGAACGACCGACTTGAGGTAGGTCTCCATCGGCACCACGTCGACGCCACGCACGATGCTGCCGTCGACAACAGCTTGCAGTGTGCCGGCGTACTCGTTTTGCGTGTTGTCGGGGTAGAGGACTCGCAGGTTGCCGCTGTCAGTGCTGAAGGCGAGCGGCCCCGGCGTCGTCAGCTGCCCGGTCGTCGGGAAAGGATGCCAGGCGTTGCTCCAAAACCCCGACAACGCAAGCAGGTTGCTCGAGTTGCGTTCGGCCTTCCATTTGGTGACCGTCGCGCCTCCGACGCTTGTGGGGAGCGCGGTCTTCGCGTTGGCGTGACCGGCGTCAGTGACCGTCTCGTTGCCGATGCCCGCCACGACCGTGAGGTCGGCGCCTCCGGTTCGAGTGAGCAAGACTTTCACGTTCGGGTTACTGAGCGAGGTCGTCTGGGTGCCTGGATAGTAGAAATCGAGGATTTCGGGAGCGGTCTTGCCGACCGTGGCCATGCCGTAGGCGCCCCACTGCGACATGCCCCTGCCGTGGCCGTATCCGTGGCCCGAGACGGTGTACACGCCGCCCGACGGCACCTCGAAAACCTCGGCCGCGGCAGCCGGTCGCGACGTGACGACGCCGGTCAACGTCGCGGTGAGCATTGCCGCCGGCAGGAGCGCGGCGACGAGAAAAGCGATGCGGCGACGTGGGTTGTACCGCATCGCGTTCACCGGCCGCGCGTCAGTTCGCCCGCGCGGCGGCGCACCCGGCCCCACGCGCGAACGCCGACCTCTCGAATGCCACCCTCACGCATGTATTTACGCGCGACGGCGAGGTTTTCGCGCATCGTGGGACGGTAACGGTCGGTGAAGGCGGTCGGGGCGGCGATGTCGAGAAACGCGTTTTCGTCGACGAGATCGGGCGCTCTTCTTGGCGTGCGGCAAAAGTTGAGCAGTGGCTGCAAGACGTTGGGCCAGGTGAAGCTGACCGAAACTTCGTCGACGTGCTTGCGGCAGCGAGCCCGAAACTCGGCGTCGTCGAGCAGCTTGAACAACGCGTCTTCGAGCGCACCGATGTCTTCGGCCGGGACGGCGACGCCAAGCCCTTCCTTGGTGACCAGGTCGCCGAAGGAGTCGCCGTCCGTGGTGACGATCGGCAAGCCCGACCACAAGTAGTCGAGGATGCGCGTGCGAAACGAGTACGCGGTCTCGACGTGGTCGAGGTGACAGCTCACCCCGATGTCGGCTTCGAGCAGGTAGTTCTGCCGCTCGGAGTAGGTGACCCAGCCTTCGTTGAAGAACACGAACTTGTTCGTGAGGCCGAGCTGGTCGGAAAGGTCGCGGGCACGCACCGACATGCGCATCTCGGGAACATCGGGGTTCGGGTGCTTCAACCCCAAGAAGAACAGCCGGACGTCGGGACGCCGGTGCCGCAACCGATCGATCGCGCGAATCAGCGTGAGGGGGTCGAACCAGTTGTAGATGCCGCCGCCCCACAAAATAAGCGAATCGTCGGGGCCGATGCCGTCGACGACACCCTTCACGACCGGGCGGTTGTGCACGGGCGGCGTGTCGCTGATGCCGAACGGCACCACGCCGATGAGCCGTTCGAGGGTTTCGTCGGAGTCGTACGTGGCGGGGTTGACACGGCCGAGACCCGCGAGCTGGCCCATCCAAAGATCGCGCTGCTTCGGCGACGCGCACAAGAAGAAGTCGCCGCGCTTCAGCTGCACGTTGAGCGCGCTGATGCATTCGGAGAGCGTGTGGTTGCGTGCCGCCTCGCTCTTGTCGCGCTCTTGCTCGAGCACCTCGAGATGGAACGGGTCGTAAATGTCGGCCACCAAAATCTTGCGGCTGCGCCGAAGCCACGGATGAATCGACAGCAACAGGCCCTGGAAGATGATGACGTCGGCCCAGTTTTCGAGATTGCGCAAGTCGCGGCTCGACACCGACTTGCATTCGAAGTGTTTCGACTCGATCGCGCAACGCCCCATCGTCGCCAACACGACGTCGTGCTCGGCCGACAACGCCTTGGCGATTTCGAACGCCCTGATGGCGGGGCCGGCCATCTTCACGCCCAACGGTTCGCCCGTGACGACGACGATGCGCCGGCGCTGACTGAACGCCTCTTCGATGTCGAACGCGTCGACCAGCGCCTGGTATCCCTCGAGGTACGACGGTTCGCCGTAAGCGGGCTCCATCGCCTGCCGAAACAGCGGCATCAGCTCGGGGTCGGAACGCTTGCGCTCCTGCTGCAGCCGCTCGCGGTCTTCCCGCAGCGAGCGCAAGTTTTGCACGAAGTAGTCGATGGCATAAGGGCCGGTGAGCGTCTGCTTCGAAACCTCGAGTTTCTCGTCGCCGTCACCGCCGACAGACCGCTGCAGGTCGAGCGCGCTCGCGTCGTCCTGCCCTCGGGCGAGGCTGCGCCGCACCGACAACGCCATCGCGGCCGGCAGCACTTTCGCGAGCGTTTCGTCGGAGTAGTTCTTGTACATGCTCATCAGCGCGTTGCGCTCGAGCAGATAGGTTTCGCGGTATTGGCCGAACTGCTTGATGGTGACGTGATGGCGGTGATACGCCACCGAACCCGGCACGTAGCGCACGCGATGCCCGAGAAGGTTCAGCCGCCAGCCGAAATCGACGTCCTCGTAGAACATGAAGAAGCGCTCGTCGAAGCCGCCGACGCTTCGATAAACCTCGGTACGCACGAACATCGCCGCGCCGGTAGCGAACAGCACGTCTTTGGGGTGGTCGTAGTCGGGTGAATCGGGCCGCTCAACCTCACGCTTGTAACCCATGCCGTACCAAGTGAGCGAACCGTCGACGTAGTCGATGTTCGCGCCGTCCCAGTCGAGCACCTTGCTCGCGACGCAGGCGATGGAGTGGTCGCGGTCGAGGACGTCGACCGCCGCGCGGATCCAGTTCCGGTGCGGCTTAGCGTCGTTGTTGATGAACGCGACGTATTCGCCGGTGGCGTTGGCGACGCCGAGGTTGCAACCGCCGGCGAAACCGCTGTTGGTGGGCGACTCGACGACTTTCGCGTTCGGCACAGCCGCCCGGATGCGGTCGGCGCTGCCGTCGTTCGACGCGTTTTCGACGACGATGAGTTCGAGTTGGCCGGCGGGCCAATCGACGTCGTCGAAGGCTTTCAGGCACGCAATGGTGTGTTCGGCGCCCTTGTAGTTGACGAGGATGACCGAGACGATGTGTGTTGCGGCATCTGCCATTAGCTGTTCTCCGTTGATGCGAGGTTGCGCCAGCCTCCGCCGAGGCTGAAGATGCCACCAGACTCGCGAGGCGTTCCGTGGTCGACGTCGAACCGGTAGCAGTGCCGAAGAAAGTCGTAGACGTGAATGGTCGAGTAGTCGACGATCGACGCGCTGATGTCGAATGTACCGGGCAGCAGCATCAATCGCGGGATATGAAACTCGACAGTTCCGGTGCCTTCGATGCAGTCGGGCACGTACTCGGCGTCGCGCGTGTTCGACGCCCAGACATAAACGCCCTCGAGGGTTTCGATCGCCAGCCCGAACACCGGCTTGTCGATGCGAGTGTGCGCGTCGAAGCTGAGCCGGATCGTCGCTTCGTCGCCGGTGCGCACCTTGGTGACGGGTGCGCCGTCGGCGCCGACGAACGTCACGGAGGTGAGTTCGGCTTCACCACTCCCCCAGCGGGACCCGTGCTCGGTGTCGGCCCGCGGCGCGTGGCCTTGGTCGATGTAGCGGTCGATGAGTTCGTCGGGGCGGCCCACCTCGACGAGACGGCCGTGGTCGAGCCACGCCACCGTGTCGCACAAGGTGCGCATCGTGCCCATTGCGTGGCTGACGACGACCACGGTCTTGCCAGCGCGGCGAAACTCGGCGAACTTCTCCATGCACTTGTCCTGGAACGCGGCGTCACCCACGGCAAGCACTTCGTCGACGAGCAAGATGTCGGGGTCGACGTTGATGGCCACGGAAAAGCCGAGCCGCACGTACATGCCCGACGAGTAGTTCTTCACCGGCTGGTCGATGAATTGCTCGACGCCCGCGAAATCGACGATCTCATCGAACCGCGAGTCGAGTTCGCGCCTCGACAACCCGAGGATCGAGCCGTTCAAATAGACGTTTTCACGGCCCGACAGCTCGGGGTGGAAACCGGAGCCCAGCTCGAGCAGGGCAGACAACTTGCCGGTGGAGGTGACTTTGCCGGCGTCGGGCCGCAAGATACGCGCGATGCAGTTCAGCATCGTCGACTTGCCCGAGCCGTTCACTCCCATGAGCCCGAACATCGAGCCGGCCGGAACCTCGAACGAGACGTCGCGAAGGGCCCAGAATTCCTCGAATTTCGCCCGCCCGCCGCGCATCAGCGCCGCTTTGATCGACTGGTTTCGCTGGTGGTACAGCCGAAACCGCTTCGACACGCCGTCGACAACGATCGCCGGCCCGCTCGTGCTGCTCACTGCCCGCTCACAGCTCCTCCGCCATACGGCCCTCGAACCGCGTGAAGAGGAAATACCCGAGCGCGAGGCTGACGACAGCCGCGCCCAGGCAGTACAAGGAGTCGCTCAACGACGGGAACCGGTTGTCGTACAGCAGGTTGCGGAACACGTTGGTGAACCGCTCCATCGGGTTCAACCGGTAAAGGAACTCGACCGGGATGTCCCAGCCGTGCGCCTTAAGCTTGTCGGCGGCGTCGCGCACATACGAGATCGGGTAGACGATCGGCGTGGCGTAAAACCACAGCTGCATGAAGATGCCGACGAAATGCTGGGTGTCGCGGAAATAGACGTTCGCGACGGAAAGCGCGAGGCCGACGCCCAAGGCGAACAGCGTGAGCAGCGCCATGAAGACGAGGACGAGCGGTAGCCACGGCAGCGGCATGGAGCCGAACGCCAGCAGCACGACCGCGAGCACGCCCATCTCGGTAAGGAACGTGACGTCCCACGACAAGACGGTGGCGGCGACCAGCACCTCTCGCGGAAAGTACACCTTCTTGATCAGGTTGGCGTTTCCGACGAGCGTGCCCATGCCACCGCTGACCGCGTTGTTCATGAAATTCCACGGCAGCAGGGCGCACACCAGCCACAACGCGAAGACGTCGAGGCCGCTTGGATCGCCCGGGGGCACGATCACCTTCAGCACCAGGCCGAAGACAACCGTGAAGATCAGCATGATCGCGAGCGGGTTGATCAAGGACCACAGCTGCCCAAGCGCGGTGCGCTTGTACTTGCCGCGCACCTCGCGCATGGTGAGATTGGAGAGCAGCTCGCGTGATCCGCGAAGCTGCGCGATGGTGGTCATGAGCGACCGCGCCTCATGAGGCGGCCTTCGAAGCGAGCATCGGCGCGACGTCACGTCGTCGGCGGCTGGCTCGCATAGCTCGAAAGTCTATCTGGACGCCGATCCAAAGCCCGGTCACGACAACCGCGCTGCGAGCCGCGCGGCGTCGACGGCTTCGCTGCCTCGACCTGCCGGCGTCAGCGGAACAGCGAGTCGATGGTCACCCGGGCGACGCCCCTGATCAGCCGGATCAGCCGCGGCCGCGGTGGCGGTGGTGGCGGCGGAGGCGGCGGTGGCGGTGGCTGGTTCTCGAGCTCGGCGATTCGGGCCCGCAATTGCTCGACGTCCGCGCGCAAGCGTTCGTTCGCGGCTTTGAGCTCTTTGATCTGGCGCTGGTATTGCTCTTCGCGTTCCTGGAGTTCGCCCACCGCCTGGTCGGCGTCGTCCGGTATCGCTTTGAGCACGAACTGGTAGGTGCTGGCATCGGGATCTTCGAGGACGGCGGTCACGACGTCCGGCTCGTAATCTTCGGGCTTGATGCCGAGTTCGGTCTCGAACACGCCGGCCGTGGTGCTGCGGATGTCGACCGCCACCAGCCCAGCCGAGCGCAGCATCTCTTTCAGGCTCGCGCGGGTGAAGAAGCGCAGGTGGGTGTCGTCGAGGAGCCCGAGCGAGCGGTACTCCCATTTGCCAGCGAGCAGAGCAAGCCGGACGGCGCCATGCGCCACATTGGGCACCGAGATCACCACGAAACCGCCGCGAGCGAGCAGCGGCCGGGCGCGGCGCAACACGGCCAGCGGGTCGCGCAGGTGTTCGAGCACGTCGCCGAACACCACGGCGTCGAACTGCTCCCGGCCGAATTCGGCGACCAGATCGGCGGTCTCGAGGTCGGCGACCATGAGGCGCTCGAGGTGCGGGCGGGCCTGCTCTGCGGCCTGCGCGTCGTACTCGACACCCGAGACCGTGCAACCGCGATTCGCCAGCTCCTGCGCGAGGTAGCCGGTGGCACAGCCGACATCGAGCACGCGCTTGTTCGACCCCACCAGCGCCAGGATCAACGCATGGCTGGTGTTGAGGTTGTTCGTGTCGAGCTCCGTGTGGTACTTCGACATCCGAAACGGCCTCGCCCCATCGCGCGGGTTTTCACATGACCCGATGGAGCATAGAGGACGCCGCTCGGTCGAACGTCACGAACCACGCATCGGGCCTCGTGGCGTTCATGCCCGTAAGCTCGTCCAGCGATGGCGACCACACCTGAACCGACGCCTGAACCGTCCGCGGCCGAGAGCGGTCCGGCCGCGGACTGCGCGGTTGTCGTGGTCACCTGGAACGGCGCGCACTTGCTGCCCGAATGCCTCGACGCACTGGTCGGCCGCTCGACGGAGCTCGTCGTGGTCGACAACGGCTCCACCGACGGCACGGCCGGTGTCGTGCGGTCGAGATATCCGACCGTGCGCCTGATCACCCTCGACACCAACACCGGATTCGCGGCGGCCGCCAATCGCGGCATCGAGGCAACGCGCGCGCCGTTCGTCGTCCTGGTCAACAACGACGCCGTCTGCGCACCCGGATTTCTGCCCGCGCTGCTCGCGCCATTCACGAACGATCCGCAGGTCGGCGCCGTGACGGCGCGCATCGTGTTGGCGTCTCGGTACCGGCTCGATTCTTCGGCCGCCGACGGTCTCGTCGACTCTCGCGGACGACGCTGGGTTGCCTCAGCTGACGGCGTCGAATTGCTGAACAGCACCGGGGCCGAGGTGACGGTCAGCGGAAACGGCCGCGACCGCGACTGGCTGACGCCGGTCGGCGACGGTTCTTCAGCGTCCGATGTCTTCGGGTTTTGCGGGGGTGCGGCCGCGTTACGGCGTGCCGCACTCGACGACGTCGGGCTATTCGACGAAAGCCTTTTTCTGTACTACGAAGACACCGATATGTCGTGGCGATTGCGGCGGCGGGGCTGGAGTGTCGTGTACGCGCCCGATGCCGTGGCACGGCACCGGCACGCGGCGTCGTCCGGCACGCGAAGCGAATTCTTCCTGTGGCACAACGAAAGAAACCGCTTGATTGTGGCGGTGCGGCAGGCGCCTTTCTCTGTCGTGTTTCGCGCGGTCGGGCATTTCGTGGTGCACGCTTTGCGCGAGCGTTCGATCCGCCGGCATATCTCGGTCGCGGCTCAGGTAACGCGGCGGCTGCCGAGGCTGCTACGCGAGCGGCGGGCGATTGACGCGCGCGCGACGATCTCGCGCGCGGCGGTGGCCCGTTACCTGGTGCCCGACCGCCCCGGCCGCTAGCGCCCTACTCGCCGCACTACCGGCCGCACTACCGGTCGCGCCACTGGCCGCGCCATGAACGGCGTTACCCCACGATGAATGGCACGGGAACCGTTCATGGTGGGGTAACGCCATTCGTCGCGCACGGGCGAGCGGCGGACGGGGCGTGACCGAGCGGCGGGGGCCGCAACGTCTTTTCAGCTGGAGGTGAAGGGCAGGCAGGCGAGCCTCGTGCTGGGCGCGCCGCCAGCCACATTGATGGCGTAGGCGCAAATCTGGTGCTTGCCAGCGCCGATCTTGACCGCGCCGAGGTTGATCGTGCCCGAGAACCCGTGGTCGGTGCCGTAAGCGGGGAACGCCTTGCCGATGTCGGCGCGAGTCTGATCGGCCTGCATCGACGCCGCCCCGCGACCGTCGACGTAGAAGTCGACCCGAATCGGCCCGGCGGTGTCGGGGTCGATCGTCCAGCCGCGCACGGTAACGCTGCCCGCGCCGCCGACCGCGGAGTCGAACGAGCCGTACGGCGAGCCGGTCGGCAAGGTCACCGTCCGGCAGCCGAGCAACGGGTTCACCGCCGCCGGGCCGAGGTTGATCGCGTAGGCGCAGATCGAGTGCTTGCCGCCACCAAGCGACAGGGTGGTCTGGAATCCGTGCTTGTCGCCGTAGAGCGGGTAGAGCCGCGCGACATCGGGTCGCGAACCCGACGCCTGCACGGAGGTCAAGCCGCGGCCGTCGACGTAGAAGTCGATGCGCACCGAATCCGCGGTGTCGGGGTCGATCGCCCAGCCGCGCACCAGCACCTGGCCGGGCGCGGTCATCGTCGCGACGTCGTAAGAGCCGAACGGCGCGCCGGTCGGCAACGTCACGGAGCGGCAGCCGAGCAACGTGTTTCCGGACGCCGGCCCCAGGTTGATGCCATACGCGCACACCTGGTGCGTGCCGCCGCCGAGAGAAAGCGTCGTCTGGTAGCCGTGCTTCGCGCCGTACAGCGGGAAGGCGCGGGCGATGTCGGGCCGGTCGCCGTCCGCTTGCATCGAGGCCGCGCCGCGACCGTCGACGTAGACGTCAACGCGCACCGGGTCGACGGTGTCGGGGTCGTACGCCCAGCCGCGCACGAGCACCTTGCCCAGACCGGTCATGGTGACGGCGTCGACGTTTCCGCGCGGCGGGCCGGTCGGCAACGGGACCGAGCGGCAGGCCATCACCGGGTTGCCCGAACCACCACCGGCATTGATGCCGTAGACGCAAACCTGGTGGGTGCCGCCGGCCAGCCGCAACGTGGTCGCGAAGCCGTGCCGATCGCCGTAGCCGGTGAACGTGCGCCCGACGTCCGGTCGTGAATCGTCGGCGAGCAACCGCGCGAGACCGTGGCCGTCGACGTAGACGTCGGCGAAAATCCCGCCGCGGGTGCTCGGGTCGATCGCCCAACCGCGAATGGCGAGCGTGCCGGGTGCGGTCACCGTGGTCGCGTCAAGCGCGCCGAACGGGTTCTCGGTGGGTGTCGTCGCGGGAATCGCCGGTGCCGGTACGTCGACGTTCCAGCAGCCGATCTGGCTGTCGGGAATTCCGTCGTTGACGCCGTAGACGCACACCGTTCGATGGCCTGGCGCGGCCGGCACGGTGACGTCGTAGCCGTGGTAAAGCCCCCAGCCCGGATAGGTGCGCTGGACGTCGCTTCGCGGTGTGTCGGCCACCGCCGTTCCGTTGAACCCGCCGCCCACGACGACTCGCACGGACGTCGAAGAAGCCGTGCGGTCACGGATCGTCCAGCCCTGCACGGTGATGCGGCTTGGCGTGGCGAAGGCCTGCCCGAGCCCGCCGATGCTTCGCCCGAGCACGACATTGGTCGCCCACGGAATCGCGTCGATGCCGTTCTGATTGCTCGACAATGTGAGCCGATACGTGCCGTTAGGCACCAGCGCGCCCGAGCTGTTCTTGCGGTCCCATGACACGTTGATCGAGCTGCCGCTTCCGTCGTAGCTGCGTACGGCGTTTCCGGCGGCGTCTCGCACGTCAAGGCGCCAGGTGCCGGGCGAGAGCATGCCCGAGCTGATCACTACCGGATCGTTGCCGGGTGACATGTCGACCACCAGCTTGGGGTCGACGAGGGCCGCACCCAACATGTCGAGCGCGGTGGCATGGCGAATCGACGGCAGCTGATCGTAGACCGCATTACCTGGGCACGAGGTTTGGTCGGCGTCGCGATGGCCGGAGATCACGTTGAACGTCACGGTGGTGCCGCGCGGATATGTCGTGTAGACGCTGCCCGCCGAGGTCAGCGTGGTGGTGCCCATCGCGTCACGCCCGTACATGCCGAGCTTCCAGGCCAGCAGGCTTTCGAGCGCGCTTAGCATCGCGTCGGACGGCGTGGTGCCGCCGGCGTCCGTCTCATAGTTGCCGAGCAGCGCGACGCCGAAGCTGTCGGTGTTGAACCCGCCCGTGTGCGCACCGAGCACCGGCTGGTCGATGCCGCCGTAGCGGCCTTCCCAGATCCGGCCGAACTTGTCGATCACCAAGTTGTAGCCGATGTCGCACCAGCCGTTGTTGAAGACGTGGTCGGCGTAAATGGCGCGCAGCAAGCCTGGCACGTCGTCCGGGCTGTAGTTGTTCGTGGTCACGGTGTGGTGCACGAACCCGACCTTGATGGTCGAGCTGTAGTCGGGCGTGCCACAGCCGGGGTTTCTCGACCGCAAGCTTTCGTCGGCGCCCCACTGGGCGCGGGTGTAGATCGTCGGCTGCTGCGCGGAAGCATGCGCGACCGCGCCGGTGCCGGCGGGGTGGGCGTCGGCGGGGCTCGTACCCGGATCGATCAAGGTGAGTTTTAGTCCGGCCGGCAGGGCGGCGTCGGTGCCACTGACACGAAGCCGGACGGCGTCGGACTCGCTCACCCACACGCCCTCCGACACCTGCTCGCCGCCGTTCACCTGCGCGGCGGCGATCGCGTCGGCACTGCCGTTGTCGGGGGCGGCGTCGTTCGCGTCGAGGTCGTGCCAGTCGCCCCAGACTCCGTTGCTGCGAGTCTCGATCTGCACGGTCGCGCCGGCGGGCAGGGTGCCTTTCTCCCAGGTGGCACTCACCATGCGGAAATGATCGGTTTCTTGCTCGGTTTGCGTCGGGCGCGGCGTTGACTGGGGCGTCGGCTGGGGCGTCGAGGCGAACGGCCGCACGGGGCCGCCCCCGACGGAAGCCGAGGTCGTGACGTCGACGTGGTGCACGGCTGGGGTGACTGGTTTCGTTTGGTCGGCGCCGGTGAAAGCGGCCCGCACCCCGCCGAACGGCACGACCGCCAGCAGCGGAAGAGCGGTAACCATCACGATGCCTGGAACAAGTCGGCGCACGAGCACAAATTCCCCTCGACTGTCGCACGAACCGCCGGCACGCCGTCAATGTCGCATTACGAAACATCGCCAGCGGTGATCGTTTTGAAAAGCAAGATGCCGGGGCTACTGTGCCTGACAGATCGGGTGATTTACAGGCGACTCGCCAAAAATGGTCAAAAATGGTGCCGTTGTTGACTGCTTTTTCACCCGAACCGATGCAGGGCTTAACGCCGCGGAATGACGTGCCGCTAGTCCTGCGCGGAAAGCTGATCGCCCACGGCAGCGAACGCGGCATGCAATGCCTCACGCCAGGGCCGAAGGGCCGGCAATCCCGCCTCGCGCCAGCGCCGGTTGCCGAGCACCGAGTACGCCGGACGAGGTGCTGGACGCGGGAATTTGTCGGTAGTTGTGGGCAGCACGCGCGCCGGATCGGCGCCGAGCTCTTCGAAAATCGCCTTAGTGAAGCCGTACCAGGTGGTGTCGCCACTGTTCGTGCAGTGGTAGATGCCGCCGGGCGCGTTCGCCCGCACGAGGGCGATGAGACCGGCGGCGAGGTCGTGCGACCACGTCGGCGAACCGCGTTGGTCGTCAACCACCGAAACCGTCTCACGTTCGCGTTCGAGCCGAGCCATCGTCTTCACGAAATTCCGGCCGTTCACGCCATAGACCCACGCGGTGCGCACGACGTAAGCCTCCGGCGCCACCGCCAAGACCGCCTGCTCGCCAGCGGCCTTGCTTCGGCCGTAAGCCGATCTCGGCGCGGTCGCGGTGGCTTCGTCGTAGGGCGCCGACGCGTCACCCGCGAACACGTAGTCGGTCGAGACGTGCACGAAGCGTGCCCCGCGCGCCGTCGCCGCCTTCGCCAGGATTTCAGGAGCGTGCGCGTTCACGGCGAAGGCAGAAGCTTCGTCGGTCTCGGCCGCGTCGACGGCGTTGTACGCCGACGCGTTCACGATCACGTCAGGTCGGACGGCGTCGACCGCGCCCGCCACGGCGGCGGCATCGGTGACGTCGAGCTCAGCCCGGGTGAGGCCTGTCACG
>JBDZVM010000008.1:19875-44002 GCA_040255675.1 Actinomycetales bacterium
AGGTCGGTGCCGAGCTGCCCGCCCGCTCCGACCACCAGCCACCGCGTCACTTGGCGAGTGCCGCCTTCTCTTTCAGCGGCCGCCACCACGCCTCGTTGTCGCGGTACCACTGGATCGTTCGCGCCAGGCCGTCGTCGAACGTCGTCAGCGGCTGGTAGCCCATGGCGCGCAGCTTCGCGTCGTCGAGGGAGTAACGACGGTCGTGGTTCTTGCGGTCTTCGACGTAGTCGACGCTTCCCCAGTCGGCGCCGCAGGCGTCGAGCAGCTTTTGCGTGAGCTCTTTGTTGGTGAGTTCGAGCCCGCCGCCGATGTTGTAAAACTGCCCCGGCTCGCCTTTTTCGACCACGAGCTGGATGCCGCGGCAGTGGTCGTCGACGTGCAGCCAGTCGCGAATGTTGAGGCCGTCGCCGTACAGGGGCACCTTCAAGCCGTCGATGAGGTTGGTGACGAACAGCGGGATGACCTTCTCGGGAAACTGATAAGGCCCGTAGTTGTTGGTACAGCGGGTGACCGAAATGTTCAAACCATACGTGCCCGCGTAGGCGCGGGCCAGCAGATCGGCGCCCGCTTTGCTTGCGGAATAAGGGGAATTCGGCTCGAGGATGTGGTCTTCCTGCCACGATCCTTCAGGAATGGTGCCGTAGACCTCGTCGGTCGAGACGTGCACCACCCGCGGGGTGCCGGCCTTCACGCAGGCGTCGAAGAGTGTCTGCGCGCCCAGCACGTTGGTGACGACAAACTCGGCGGCCCCGAAGATCGAGCGGTCGACGTGCGACTCGGCGGCGAAGTTGACGACCACGTCGTGGCCGGGCAGCACCTTTGCGAGGTGCGCGGCGTCGCAGATGTCGCCCCGCACGAAGCGGTAGCGGGCGCTTTCCGCGATCGGCGCGAGGTTGGCGAGGTTGCCGGCGTAGGTGAGCTTGTCGTAGACCGTCACCTCAGCGTCGGCGAACGCCGGGTACCCGCCGGTGAGCATGGTGCGCACGTAATGCGAGCCGATGAATCCGGCCGCGCCGGTGACGAGCACGCGCATAGACGTTCCGTTTCGAATCGGGGTCGGGGGCTGGGCTCATTCTGCCAGCCATGCCACGCCGGTCGAGCCGTGCGTTACGGCACGCTCTTAAGCTGGCCGAGGTACATCGAGTAGCCGAGCGGCGTGAGCGAATCCGGCCTGGTGACCAGCGTGTGGCCGACCTCGTGCGTCGAGAGCTGCGCGGTCGGGGTCGCGGGCCAGGCCACCGTGCCCGGCACTCCTGCTTCGTCGCGCTGGCCATCGACCAAAATCATCAGCCGCCCGCCCTCGCCCCGCACGCGGTCGAAAATCCGGGCTAGCGAGGCTTGGTTGTCGCGCCCGTCGAGATAGCCGGTGCCGACCCCGCACATGATGCGAAGCGTGCCGGGCCAGGTGCTCGAAGCCGCGTTGCCGAAGGTCAACACCGCGTCGCCCGGACGCAACTGGTCGCACACCTTGTTCACCAGCGCCACCTCGCCCTGCTCGGTCTGCGACGTGAACACGTGCCGGCTCCCCCACCACGTCGGCAACACGACGACGATCACCGCCGCGGCCACCACCATGGCCTGAATGAACCGGACGGCGGAAAGCTCCCACACCGGCACGCGCGCGGCCCTCCGCGCCACGACCGCCACGATCATGAAGGCGAGCAGGACGACGCCGGGCAGCACGACCGGCACGAACCTGCGGTCGGCCCAGGGGTGGTCGGGGGTGATGCTCGGGCGCAGCAGCACGGCCGCGCTCATGCCGACGAACACCAAAAACGCCGGCATCCAGCGCAGCTCGCGGCCGCGGCTGAGCTGGTAAGCGAGGTAGATAGCGCCGGCCAGCGCGAGCCCGAGGGTCGCCCAGCCGAAGTACCACGACAACCACCGGGTGGCGTTCTCGTAGTACGAGCGCGTCGGGTCGAGCGGCATGCCAAGGTACTGCTGCACTTGGGCGACGTAACCGGCGCCACCCGAGTGTGGGTCGGATCGCATCGTCATCAAATGTGGGCGGAGGAAGAAGAACATCCCGCCGACAAACACCGTTGTCGCGGCAATCGCCGTCCACCGGCGGCTGACCGGCTGGTCGAGATGTTTGCGCCGCCAGCGCCAACGCCACCGAACCGCGATGATCGTGGCTGGGATCACCACGACGAATCCGGCAATCGCCATGACCAAGTCGCCGCCGACGTGCTTGGCGTACGGCAGGGTAAGGAAAACGCAGTCGAGCGCCCCGACGAGCAGCCCCGCGCCGAGGCCGTACGACAGGTAGCGCCATTCGCGCAGCCGATGCAGCGCCAGCCACCCGACAAAGGGAATCAACGGCAACAGGTCGGCGATGGCATCGATGCGCACTACCGACACGAGCCCGAGCACGAGACCGGCGACGATGAGCCCGATCCGGCGAGTGCGCACGGTTTCGTCGACAACGACGCTCGCCGCGGCGGCCCCGCGTTTCGCCAGCAACCGGCCGATAGCGAGCGCGTCGACGAGCAGCACGAGTCCGCCGATCAAGAGCAGCTGGGCTGCCGGCTCGCTGTAGGTGGAGCGCATCACGTTCAGTTGAGGTTGCACGAGTGCCAACGTCAGGACGGCGAGCGGCGCCCACCTCGGGCCCACGAGTCGAGCCGCCAGCCCGGCGAAGGCCAACAGCGCGAACGCGCCGATGAACGCGTTGCTGTGCAAGATGCCGCTGATACCGGCGATCCACCCGCCCACCGACATCAGCACCGGCGCACCCGTCATGAACTGCGGGATGATGTGCGATCCCTCTTTGTAAAACCCTTGCGACGCCAGCACTAGGTTCGGGTCGGTGCCGCCAAACGACGCGGCATGCGACGGCATGTGAATCGTGCCGTGGTTGGCGAGCCAGTACGAACTCATCGAGTACGAGCCGGGATCGCGGCGCACCAGCACATCGCCCGCGCTCGTGGCGAACGCCAAGACGAAGAAGCCGAGGACGACGGCCAGCACCCCGACGCCGACCCACCATGGAATGTGGCCGAACGCCTTTGCTTGTGCTCGGGCGACCCGCGCGGCGGGTCGCCCGAGCACGACAGCCACGAAAATTCCTAACACGATCGCGGGCGCCGGCCGGTAGATGTGCAAGGCCACCAGGAACAGGCCCGCCAGCAACCAGGCGACCCCGACCACCGCGGGCATCACGGCCCCATAGGCAAGCACCCGCGATGTCCAAGAACTCGACCGCCCGGCCGTGCGCGACGAAGCTTCGATGCGCGCGGGCGCGGCATCTTCACGGTCGAGAGTCACGGTGCTCCTGTCCTGTCGCCTGCTTAGCGCCGGCCGCTGGCGGCGCGCGGTAGAACACGCTCACGCCAAGCCGCGAAAACACTTGCCGGTAACCGTGAGCGCGCAGCCAGCCGGGTCGGCTTAGCTGCTCACCTACGGTAAGCGGAAAGTTGTGGTGATCCTCGTCGAGGATCACCCAGGGCGCGTTACGCGGCGTCGCGTCGAGCAGCATCACGTGATCGCGATCGACTAAATGGGGCGCCAACCGGTCGCTCGCCTCCACCGTCGTCCGGGCCGGGACCGCGTCGACCGCGGCTTGCTGAGCGGCGTCGTACGGCGTGCGGTGCCACCACCACGACTGCGCGAGGTCACCGAACGGCATCAGCGTGCACGACCACACCGCCACCCCCAAGACGCCAGCCGCGTACATCGGCGCCAGTACGCGAGCCGGCCGTCGTCCGCGCGAACCTATCTTTCCGACGGTGTCGACCGCGGCGAGCGTGAGCACGGGCATCAACACGGCGGCGTAGTGCGAACTCAGCCGGTAGTTGTCGGGATTCGTCGAAAGCAGCAATTCGGCGAGATTCGGGACGGCGAGAAGCACCAGCGGCGAACCGAGACTCGCCAATCCGAGAGGCAAGAAGAACCAGCGCAGCAGCATAATTTTGCCTTCAGGCGACGTCGCGAGATGTAACGTCGCGACCGGGTGGCTGACGACGTGCCACAACGCCGCCGCCGGATTAGCGCCGAGCGAAGCGTAATAACTCCAGTAATAGTCGGCCCTTCCGCCCGCCGCGGGAATCAGCACCTTCGTTGTTATGACCGTCGCCGCGATCCCGACGACCGCAATAATTCCGGCCAGCTTCCATCGTTTCGTGCGCAACCCCACGACGAAACCGAACATCGCGACGACGAGGCCGAAGTCCTCTTTCACGAAGAGCAAGGCGCCTGCGGCGACGAGTGCGGTGCGCAGCTTTCCGGCGTCCAGTCGGTCGATCGCGATTGCCAGCAACGGCACGGCGAAGGCAATCTCATGGAAGTCATTCGCGATGGCGGTTTGCAGTCCCCACGACAACGCGTACGCCCCCGCTATCGCGTACGCGGCCACCCGGCCGAGCCGGCGTGCCGTGAAGAGCCAGACGAACGGCACGGACGCCGCGAACAGCAAGCCCTGGACGACGAGCAGCGTCGACACGTGCGGAAACGCGCGGTAGGCCGGCGCGACAAGGGAAATGATCGGCGAGAAATGATCGCCTAGCACGGAGAAATTCGGGCCGAAACCGTTGTGCACGCCCTTCATGAGCGACACCGGCGCGTGCAGGTCGGCGTAACCGCTGACGGCCTGCGCCTCGATACCAAGGTCATACGCATGCGTCTGAAAGTTTCGCTGCTGTCCGAACTCGACGATCGAGAAGAACGCCGCCACCGTTGCCGTCAGCGCCGCGGCGAGCGCCACGTCACGGCGGTTGCGTGCGCGGGCACGGTCTGGCCTAGCCGCCACGGTGACCTCGTTGCCCGCTCGGCGTCCGCTATGCGCTGACGCCGCGTCGATCCGCGGTTGGGCGCCGCCCGCGCGTTAGCCTGGCGTGACCCACAGCACGCCGATCTTCGCAACCTCCCAGGCTCCCCGAGCGTCGTTCGTAGCGAGCCTTGGGTATGCCGAAGGTGATCTAGCCGACCGAGCCAGGAGACCCGTGTCAGACTTGCCGCCCGAGCTGAACCCGCGTGGCGCCGCGCCGCTGCCGCCCGAGCTGAACCCTCGCGGCACGAAGCCCCACCGCAAGCCGGACGACGGCACGCGCCGCCGGGGCTGGCGGCGTCCGCTGGGCATCACGGCGATCGCGCTGGCGGTGATCGTCGTCTTGGGCAGCGGCGTGCTCTACACCCGGTATCTGCACTACGACCACAACCTCACCAAAGCCGCGGGCGTGTTGAAGCCGGGCGGGGCCGAGGCGACGGGCGGCGCCGAGAACGTGCTGCTCGTGGGCTCCGACGATCGGCAGGGCGAAGGCGACTCGTTCGCCCAGGCACCCAAGGGTCAGGAGCAGATCTACGGACATCGGTCCGACACAGTGATCCTCGCGCACCTGGCGAAAGGGCATCAAAAGGCGACGCTTGTCTCGCTCCCGCGCGATTCGTGGGTCACGATCCCGGCCTACACCGACTCGAAAGGCGTTTCGCACCCGGCGCACGAAGACAAGCTGAACGCGGCTTTCTCACTCGGTGGCGCGCCGCTGCTCGTCGACACCGTGCAAGAACTCACCGGCGTTCACGTCGACCACTACGTCGAAATCGACTTCGCCGGCTTTCAAAACATGGTGAACGCGCTCGGCGGCGTCGACGTGTGCTTGACGAAGCCAGCGCACGACGTCAACACCGGCATCAACTTGGCCGCGGGCAATCACCATCTGAACGGTGTCGAGGCCCTCGCGTTTGTGCGCCAGCGCTACGGGCTCGCGCTCGGCGACATCGACCGCATCAAGCGTCAGCAAGCATTTCTCGCCTCCATGATGCGCAAGGTCGAAAGCGCGGGCACGTTGGCAAACCCCTTGAAACTCAACGCCTTCATCGACGCGGTCACGAAATCGGTGACGGTCGACTCCGGCACCAGCGCCGCCGACCTCGGCAAGCTCGCGCTCAAGCTGAAGGGCCTATCCACTGGCAACGTCGTGTTGACGACGCTGCCGCTTTCCGGATTCGCCAAGAAGGGCACCCAAGACGTCGACATCGTCGACGAGGCCAAGGCAAAGGCGCTCTTCGACTCGTTGATGCACGAAGAATCACCGGCGGGCGCGCCATCGTCCGCCACGCCGGCCGTGCCACCGAGTCCCGTACACGTGGCGGTATTCAACGGCGCGGGCATCAACGGGCTCGCGGCACGCGCGTCGTCCGACCTTTCGAAGCTCGGCTTCGTGATCGACGGCACGCCTGGCAACCGCGGCACGGGCGCAACGGCAACGGTGGTGAACTACGCCCCTTCACAGGCGGCCGCGGCTCAAACGCTCGCCGCGGCCGTTCCGGGGGCGACGCTGCACGAAGACGCAGGCCTTGGTGGCACGCTCGAACTGGTGCTCGGGTCGTCGTACCACGGCGTTGCCGGGGCGGCGCCGAGCGGCGCGCCGTCGACCGCAACACCAGCAAACGCCACCACGGCGGCCAACGACACGTGCACGGCGTGACGGCCCGGAACCTCGGTCTCGATCACCTCGTTACCATGACTGCGGATGACAGACGGTCGCGCGACGCGACGAATGCAACCTTCGATCGCTCGGCGCCGTCTGTGTAGTCGTCTGTATAAGGGTCAACACGCCGATCACGCCGACCGTCGACGATCAGGAGCACCGGTAGATGTCACCGCAGTTCGGTCGCCGCCGGATCCTCGATCCCCGAGGTGAGATAGCGAGCTACGAGCACTCGCGGCGCCGGGCGCGCATCATCGGCCGAATCGTCGTAGGCTTCCTCGCCCTCGTGGTGCTCGTCGCGGCAGGCGGCATCTTGATGGTGAAGAACATCCTCGACCAGGTGCACCATGGCCCTTCGATTGCCGCCAACTTGCCGGCCAGCGACCGGCCGACACCACCGCAAAACGACGGCAACGGCAACAGCGACAAAAGCGGCGGCACTCCGAAGAACATCTTGATCATGGGGATCGATTCGCGCCTCGGCGAAAACTCTTCGTTCCAGCCGACGACAGGGCCGGCGCAAACCGAGACGCTGTCAGACACCACGATCCTCGCGCACTTGTCGGGCGACGGTAAGCACGTCACGCTCATCAGCATTCCGCGCGACTCCGTGGTCGACATCCCGGCGTGCGAAAAGTTCGACAAAGACGGCAATCCGGTGCTCGACAAGAGCGGCGAGCCGGTGATAACGAAGCCCAAGACCGCTCTGTTCAACGAGGCGATTCAGCTGGGCGGGCCGCTCTGCACGGCGAAGACGCTCGAGAAGCTCACAAACGTGCGCATCGACAACTACCTCGAAATCGACTTTCAAGGCGTCATCAAAATGGCCAACGCCATCGGCGGCGTGCCCTTGACCATGTGCAGCGCGGTGCACGACGCGCACACCGGATTGAATCTGCCTGCCGGCCCAGTAAATTTGAAGGGCGACACGGCACTTGCGTTCGTACGTGCTCGCTATGGCCTCACAGGCGGCGACGACCTCCACCGCATTCAACGGCAGCAGCAATTCATGGCCGCGATGGTGCGCAAGGCACTGTCGGAGTCGAACTTCTTCAACATCCTCGAACTCAACAAGTTCTACGGCGCGGTCGCGGGCTCGCTCACCACCGACATGAACAGCAGCCAGCTCATCGACCTCGCGTTGCGTTACCGCCATATCGACACCGACCAGATAGTGTTCGCCACCGTACCGAATTACGCCGCGCCGAAAGACAGCCCTTGGGTGCAGCATGTGTTCTGGAGCGACGAAGCGCCAGCTCTTTTCGACGCCATCAGAAACGACCGGCCGCTCGCGACCACAACGACGGCCGCCGGCCAGCAGGTGGCGAACGTCAGCGTGCAGCCGTCGCAAGTGTCGGTGCGAGTGCTGAACGGCACGACCACGAACAACCTCGCGCACGACGTCGCCGATCAGCTTGCCGCGCAAGGGTTCCGGATCGCGGGCATCGGCACCGCGTCGGCTCAGGCCGATCAGACGACGCTCACCTACGCCGCGAGCCGCACGAACTCCGCACAAACATTGGCCGCGGCGCTAGGCGCCACACCGCAAGAAAAAGAAGTGTCGACGGCCGGCACCGAGGTCACCCTCACCATCGGCAAAGACTGGAAGGGTCTGGCCGCGCCAAGTTCATCGGCCTCGTCGTCGCCGTCGCCGTCGCCGGCGGTCTCGGGTTCTCCCGCGCCGTCCGCCATTCCTGGCCTCAAGACCACCAACGCGTCGACCGACCACTGCGTCGAAGGCTGACACGCCCTGGACTTTCGCGCAGTGCGCGCGACCGCGGCGCGCGACCGATTTCCGTTGTCCGGGCTAGAATTCGTGCTCGCGTTCACGTGAACGCAGGATCGCTTCACGACGGGCCAGCCGGGTGCCTCGCCTGATTTCGGCTTCACGAAAACGGCGGCGATCGTCGTCGTTTTCGGGCATCACCTGCGGAATCGCACGGGGCCGCTCGTGTTCGTCGATGGCAACGAAAACCAAATAGGCCGAGGCTACGTGCCGGGTCTCGCCATCGACTTTGTCCCACGGCTGGGCCGTTACCCGCACACCAATCTCGCATGACGTGCGACCGGTCCAGTTGACCCGCGCGTCGCAGGTGACGATGTCGCCCACGTGCACGGGCACGACGAACTGCAACTCGTCGACCACCGCCGTCACGGCCCGCCCGCCGCTGTGCCGTGACGCCACAACGCCGCCCGCTTCGTCGACGAGACGCATGATGGCACCGCCGTGCACGTTGCCGTAGAAGTTCGCGTCGAGGGCCGTCATCACGCGGGTCAGCCTGATGGCTGACGCGCTGGCCGGCACGGCTCGCAAGTCATCGGTCATAGCGCCATCATTCCACGCGTGATCTCGAAGTAATTGTGCCGCAATGGAGGCACTTTCGTTTCGCGATCATGGAAGAGAACGCGTGCGCAACGCCCGCGCGATGACGACGCGCTGAATTTGATTGGTGCCCTCGTAAATCTGGGTGATTTTCGCGTCGCGCATCATGCGCTCGACCGGATAGTCCTTCACGTAGCCGTAGCCGCCGAACAACTGGACGGCGTCGGTCGTCACCTCCATCGCGACGTCGGAGGCGAAGCATTTGGCGGTAGCGCCGAAATAGCTTAAATCGTCGGACGACGCTTCGGACTTCGCCGCGGCGCGGTACGTGAGCGCCCGGGCGGCTTCGACCTTCATCGCCATGTCGGCGAGCATGAACTGCACACCTTGGAATTTCGCCACCGGCTGGCCGAATTGCTGCCGCTGCGAGGTGTAGTCGATCGCGGCGTCGAGGGCGCCTTGCGCGATGCCCAATGCCTGCGCGGCGATCGTTACGCGAGTGTGGTCGAGGGTGCGAAGGGCGGTCTTCAACCCGGTGCCCGGGTCGCCAATCAGACGCCACGCCGGAATGCGGCACGAGTCGAAATACATCTCGCGGGTCGGAGACCCCTTGATGCCAAGCTTTTTCTCGGGAGCGCCAAACGACAGCCCTTCGTCGTCCTTCTCGACGACAAAAGCGGAAATGCCGTCGGCGCCCGAGTCAGGGTCAGTGACCGCGAAAACCGTGTAGTACAAGGATTCTCCGGCGCCGCTGATCCAGCGCTTGGTACCGTTCAAAACCCACTCCTCCCCGTCGCGCACGGCCCGCGTTTTCATCGACGCGGCGTCGCTTCCGGCGTCAGGTTCAGAAAGCGCGTACGAAAACATCGCCTCGCCCCGAGCCACCGGCGGCAAGTAGCACTCGCGCAATTGCTCGGAACCGGCGAACAGCAGCGGCAACGTACCCAGCTTGTTGACGGCAGGAATCAAAGCGGACGCCGCGCAGCCGCGCGCCACTTCTTCGATGACGATCGCGGTGGCGAGCGCATCAGCGCCCGCCCCGCCGTATTGCTCCGGGATGTGCGGCGCGTTGAAGCCCGAGCGAGCGAGGGCATCGTGAACGTCCCACGGGAACTCGGCGGCCTCGTCGATCGCCGCCGCCCGGGGCGCGATGTGGCGTGCTGTGAGTTCGCGCACACTCGCCCGCAGCTCCTCGTACTCGGCCGGCAACTCGAACACGCCAGGCCGCGTATCAGTCACGGTCGTTCCTCCCCTCGCTGCCGTGCCCAAGAAATTGGGACTCTTGATAGGTGATCGTAGGTCCAGACAGGGGAAGGTTGACCGCGCGACGGCACTGCGATCACCGGATCACGGCTACCGTTAGCATCTGTTGACCGCGACTTTTGGAGGGGAAGCATCGTGGCGCTACGGCTCAGCGTGATCGGTACCGGCTATCTCGGTGCCACGCATGCCGCCTGCATGGCCGAACTCGGGTTCGAAGTCATCGGCTACGACGTCGACGAAGCCAAGATCTCGGCGCTGCGCGACGGTCGCGTGCCGTTCTACGAACCGGGTTTGCCCGAGTTGTTGACCAAGCACGTCGAGTCGGGCCGCCTCACGTTCACGACCGACATCACGAAGGTGGCGGCTTTTGCCGACGTCCACTTCATTTGCGTGGGCACCCCGCAAAAAGCCGGTAGCTACGCCGCCGACCTGACATACGTGCGCGCGGCAGTCGAATCGCTCGCGCCCCTGCTCGACCGCGCCTGCCTCGTGGTCGGCAAGTCGACGGTGCCGTCGGGTACGGCGGCCCAACTCGCCGAACGGATAGCCGAGCTGGCTCCCGGCAAAGGCACGGTCGAGTTGGCCTGGAACCCCGAATTCCTGCGCGAAGGCTTCGCGGTCAAAGACACCTTGCGGCCCGAGCGCCTGGTGATCGGCGTCACCTCGCCGCGCGCCGAGAAGGTGCTGCGCGAGGTGTACGAACCGCTCACCGACCAGGGCATCCCCCTGATCGTCACCGACTACGCCACCGCCGAACTCGTCAAGGTTGCCGCGAATTCGTTCCTGGCAACGAAAATCTCGTTCATCAACGCGATGGCCGAGGTGTGCGAGACCACGGGAGCTGACGTCGTCCAGCTCGCCGAAGCGCTCGCGCTCGACTCCCGCATCGGCGGGCGGTTCTTGCACGCGGGTCTCGGGTTCGGCGGCGGCTGCCTGCCCAAAGACATCCGCGCGTTCATGGCACGTGCCGAGGAGCTCGGCGTCAAGCCGGCGGTGGCGTTTTTGCGCGAGGTCGACGGCATCAACAAGCGGCGCCGCGCGCGCATGATCGATCTGGCCCGCGAGGTCTGCGGCGACGGTTTTTCCGGACGGCGCGTCGGCGTGCTCGGCGCGGCGTTCAAGCCGAACAGCGACGACATCCGCGACTCGCCTGCCCTCGACGTCGCCGAGACGATCCACCGCGAGGGCGCCACCGTGTGCGTGTACGACCCCGAGGCCGGGCCGAACGCGCGCAAGCTCTACCCCGACCTCGGGTACGCCGGCTCGGCCGTCGAGGCGTGCACCGGCGCCGACGTCGTCTTGCACCTGACCGAGTGGGCCGAGTTTCGCGAGATGGATCCGGCGGTACTCTCGCCCGTCGTCGCGCACAAGCGGATCGTCGACGGCCGCAACGCGCTCGATCCGATGCGCTGGCGCGACGCCGGCTGGACCTACCGGGCCCTCGGCCGCCCGTAACGCGGGCCCTGCCCCGGCTCACCCGGTGCGCCCGGCGGTGCGCCCGCCGCGGTGCGCCCGCGTGGATCACGTTCGGGCAGGTAACGCGGCCTTTATGACATCCACAGAAAGCGTAAAGGTCGACTTTGGCGCGTAAGGGGCTTGTGCCTTCGCGGCTGGGCGCACGCGCAGGCCTCGTTTGTGTGCGCACGCGCACGGCCTCGTTGTGTGCGCATGCGCACGCCGGGTAGGCGTTCGGAAAGCGACCGGCATCGAGGAGGTAGCCATGGCCTTCGAACGTGGCGACAAGCACGGCCCTCGCCTGGACGACGCGATGGCGAGCGAGACCGAAGCGATCGACCGCGGCGGGCACACGGGCCGAGCCGAAGAGTGGCACGAGCCCGAGCCCTCCGGTGACGACCAGCCGGACGTCGACTTGCGGCCCGACGGCGCGCTCTCCGGCGGCACACCGCCGGGCATGACCAACGAGGACGTCGAGGGGCGCGCCGAACTTGCCCGGTTTTTGCGCCCAAGCGCCTTCCCGGGCAGGGCACGAAAGCTGCTCGACGTCGCCCGAAGCGAGCAAGCGACCGACGATGTCATCGGCGAGCTGTCGCGGCTGGCAGAAGAATCCGGGCACGACCACACGTTCCAGAATGTGCAAGAAGTGTGGGCCGCGCTCGGGCACGGCACTGAGAAGCGCCGTCCATAGCCGGACAAACACCGGGAGAGACAGTGGGCGACCGCTTTCGCGATCCAGAAGTGATCAAGCGCGTGCTCGCCGACGCCAAAACGTGGGCCGTGGTCGGGCTCGGTGACGACATCACCCGGCCCGCGTACGGAGTGGCCGCGTTCTTGCAGGCGCACGGCAAAAGAATCGTGCCCGTACATCCGCGTGCTCTCGAGGTGCTCGGCGAGCAGGCCTACCGATCGCTGGCCGACATCCCGTTCGCGGTCGACGTCGTCGACATCTTCCGCCGCTCCGATGCCGCCGGGCAGTTCGCCGACGACGCGGTGCGCATCGGCGCGAAGGCGGTCTGGTTTCAGCTCGGCGTCGTCGACGAAGCGGCCGCGACGCGAGCGGCCGACGCGGGCCTCGACGTCGTGATGGACACTTGCCCGAAGATCGAATGGCCTCAACACGGGCCACCCGACTAGCCCTCGTTAGGCGCCAGTTTTCCTTGCAACGCAGCGTCTTTGGCCGACACTTGCTCGACCAGCGCTGCCTGGAAAATCTCGTAACGGCGCCGCAGTTCGTCGTCGGCGGCACCAAGAATGCGGACGGCGAGCAGCCCGGCGTTGCGCGCCGCGCCGACGCCGACCGTCGCGACCGGAACCCCGGCGGGCATCTGCACGATCGACAAGAGCGAGTCGAGGCCGTCGAGTTTCGCCAACGGCACCGGCACGCCGATCACCGGAAGCGGCGTCGCGGAGGCGACCATGCCGGGCAGATGCGCCGCTCCCCCGGCGCCCGCGATGATGACTCGTAACCCGCGCGAGGCGGCCTGCTGCGCGTATTCGAGCATGCGCGCCGGCGTGCGATGCGCCGAGACGACGTGCACCTCGCACGCCACGTCGAATTCGAGCAGCGCCTCGTAGGCGGCTTCCATCACCGACCAGTCGCTGTCGCTGCCCATGATGACGCCAACTACCGGATCGGTCATTGCGCATCTCCTCGCAAGATGTCGACGGCCCGGCGGGCGCGCGCGCGTAGGTCTGTGACGTCGTCACCGCTGATGTTGACATGACCGATCTTGCGACCCGGTCGTACCCCCTTGCCGTACAGGTGCAGCCGCACGTCGGGATCAGACAAGGCCAACGGAACCCGCGAACCCAGATCAGCTGCCCGGGGCCCCGTGCCGCCGAGCAAGTTCGCCATCACTGTTGCCGGGGCGACCAGCGACGTGTCGCCGAGCGGCCAGTCGAGCACCGCGCGGACATGCTGCCCGAACTGCGACGTGCGGCAACCGTCGATGGTCCAGTGCCCGCTGTTGTGCGGGCGCATCGCCAATTCGTTGACCACAAGGGGGTTTTCGGCGTCCGCTTCGAAAATCTCGACGGCGAGCAAGCCGACGACGTCAAGTTTTTCGGCAATACCGAGCGCCAATTCTTGCGCCCGGCGGGCTAATTCGGCGCTCAACGCGGGTGCGGGCGCCACGACTTCGACGCAGATGCCGTCGTCTTGCACGGTCTCGACGACCGGAAACGCGCGCGAGGCACCGGACGGCGTGCGCGCGACCAGCGCGGCCAGCTCGCGGCGAAACGGCACGTGTTGTTCGGCGAAAAACGTGATGCCGGACGGCGCGCCGAGCAGCCGCTCGGCGTCAGCCTTCGAACGCACCACCCAGACGCCCTTGCCGTCGTATCCGCCCGACGCGGCTTTGATGACCACGGGCCAGCCGTACGACGCGGCGAATTCCTCGACGGCCGAGACATTTTCGACGATTGCCCAGGCGGGCACCGGAAACCCGAGCGAACCGAGCCGCTCGCGCATGCGGATTTTGTCTTGCACGTAAGGCAAAGCTTGCGGTCCGGGATACACCCGCACGCCTGCCTCGACCAGCTTTTCGACGTGCCGCAACGGCACATGCTCATGGTCGAACGTGACGACGTCGCAGCCGCGGGCGAACGCTTCGAGGTCGTCGAAGTTGCGAAAGTCGCCGACCACGGAGTCGGCGGCGACTTGCGCCGCCGAGTCGTCGGGAATGTCGCAGAGCACGCGGAAATGCACGCCGAGCGCGATCGAGGCCTGGTGGGTCATGCGAGCGAGTTGGCCGCCGCCGACCATGCCGACGACGGGCATCGAGGTCAGCGGATTCGGCACGTGGTGAAGCCTATCGAGCCGCGACGCTCACGCGCCCGGCAACCCGAGCTGGCGCGCGATCAGCATGCGTTGCACCTCGCTCGTGCCCTCGCCGATTTCGAGAATCTTCGAGTCACGCCAAAAGCGCGCCACCGGCGTCTCGTTCATGAATCCGTAGCCACCGTGAATTTGCGTAGCTTCACGCGCGTTCGTGACCGCGACGTCGGAGGCGTGGAGCTTGGCCATCGCGGCGTGCTCCTTGAACGGCTTACCGGCGAGCATGCGCGCCGCGGCGTCGTAGTAGGCGAGCCGCGCGGTATGCACCCGCACAGCCATGTCGGCGATCTTGAATTGGATGGCCTGAAACGAGCCGATCGCCGCGCCGAACGCCGTCCGCTGCTTCGCGTATTTCACCGACTCGTCGAGGCAACCTTGCGCCAACCCGACGGCGAGGGCCGCGATGGCGATCCGGCCTTCGTCGAGGATTGACAGGAAGTTCGCGTACCCGCGACCGCGTTCTCCGAGCAGGTTCGAGTCGGGCACGCGGACGCCGGAGAGCGACACCTCGCGAGTGTCGGAGGCATGCCAGCCGACCTTGGAGTACGCCGCGGCGACCGACAGGCCGGGCGTCGGCACCGGCACGATGATCGAGGAAATGTCTTTGTGCCCGCCGGTCTCTCCCGTGACCGCGGTGACCGTAATCAGGCCGGTGATTCGCGTGCCGGCGTTGGTGATGAACGCCTTGGTGCCGTCGATCAACCAGTCGCCGCGGTCGAGCACCGCCTTCGTGCGGGTCGCGCCGGCGTCGCTGCCGCCGCCGGGCTCGGTGAGGCCGAACGCGCCGAGTCGTTCACCCGACGCGAGCTTGGGCAGCCACTCCTTGCGCTGGGCCTCGGTGCCGAAGCGGAAGATCGGCATCGCGCCCAGCGAGACCCCGGCCTCGAGGGTGATCGCGACCGAGGAGTCGACGCGGGCGAGCTCTTCGATCGCCAGGCACAGGGCGAAGTAGTCGCCGCCCATGCCCCCGTACTCCTCGGGAAACGGCAGCCCGAACAGGCCCATGCGGCCCATCTGGGCGACGATGTCGTAGGGGAACTCCTCGGCCTCGTCGAGCGCCGCGGCGCGCGGCGCCACGACGTCGCGGGCGAATTCCTCGACAGCGAGGCGAAGGGCGGCGTGTTCGTCGTCCAGCTGATAGTCGAAACGCGAGCTAGGCGTTGATGCCACGGGTTACCTCTTTCTGGGAGGCCAACGCGGTCGGCGGTACGTGGGGGTTGTGCCCTCACTTCGAATCTTCGCACTTTTTGCCGGTAGTCTGAGAGGATCGCGTGCTCGCTACCTGCGGGTACATTCAATTGGCACTCGCGGCGCGGCGGGTGACAGACGCGATAGGGGAGTTCGTGGGCGTCGTCCAACTCTTGAAGAACCGCTTCGGGCACCTCATGGGCGAGGCGATCAGGTTCGGCACGGTCGGCGGTATCTCGTTCGTCATCGACTTCGGCTTGTTCAACGGCTTGTCGATGCCCGCCGGTCCGCTCGCGCACAAGGTGCTCACCTCGAAGGCGATCTCGACGATCGTGGCGACCACCTTCGCCTACTTCGCCAACCGGCACTGGACCTGGAAAGACCGGGCCCGCTCCGGCCTCGGCCGCGAATACGTACTGTTCTTCGTGTTCAACGGCGTCGGTCTCGCGATCATGGAAGTTTGCCTGCTGATTTCGCGCTACGGCCTCGGCTTCGATAGCGCCCTGTCCAACAACATCTCGGCCTACGGATTCGGCCTCGTGCTCGGCATGATTTTCCGGTTCTGGTCGTACCGGAAATGGGTTTTCATGGCGCCCCGACCGGCCAAGCCCGACGAAGCACCCGCGCGCGTCTAGCGCCCAACCTCCCGTGATCGCGAAGATTTTTCGGCACCTATGTGGGCATGAGTCTTCGCGATCATGGGAGTATTCATGGCGCCGGCGTTAAGAAGATCGAAAATACTGGCGGCCGTGCTTGACTCAGCTCGAGCCGCCCGCCGTCCGCCTCGATAAGATCACGAGCCAACGATAGGCCTAGACCAGTACTTGACGAACTGCTGAACGAACGTTCGAAGATTCGTGACCGTACCTCGTCGGCAATTCCCTCGCCCTCGTCGCTGACGTCGACCACGATGTGATCGGCCGCGTGACGGGTCGAGACGCGCACTGTGCCGCCGCCGTGCACGAGAGCATTCTCGATCAGGCTTGCCAGGGTCTGCCCGATGACGACGTGGTTGCCCGAGGCCTTCAAGCCGCGCTCGCCGTCGAGGGCCAGCACGCGCCCGACGCGCCGAAACGCCGGCGTCCACTCCTCACGCTGCTGCTCGACCACCCCGTCGACGTCGACGATCTCGACGTGATGCCGCGACCGCGACACGTGCGCGTGGTCGGTGAGCAGCGAGTCGACGACCTCCGTGAGCCGCTCGACCGCGGCGAGCGCGGCTGTCGCTTCCGCCTTCACGTCGCGGCGACCCGCCGTCGCGATGATTTCCTCGAGCCGGATCGACATCGCGGTGAGCGGCGTTCGGAGTTGATGCGACGCGTTCGCCGCGAGTTCGCGCTCGCCGCGCAAGAGCTGAGCGATTCGCTCCGCGCTGGCGTCGAGCATCCGCGCAACCTTGTCGATCTCCGGAACGCGATACCGACGCCCGTTCGGGCTGGGGTCGCCCGAACCGAGTCTTTCCGCCGCGGCGACGAGCTCTTCCAGCGGACTCCCGAGTCGCTTCGCCTGCAACGCCGCGAGCCCGACCGCCACGCCAAGCGCAACCCCGCCAAGGCAGGTCACCACCAGCCACATCGTGGCGACCTGATTGCGCACATCTTTATCGGACGCCGACACGGTGACGAGTTCGTTGTAGCCGCCACGCGCCGACGCCGTCAAAAAAGTGTCGTTGGGTATCGGCCCGACCGACACCGGAGAGCCATCGCCGAAGGTGACGGACACGTGCTGATCGGCCGGCGCCATGGCGAGCAGCGCCGACGTGTCGAGCGGACGATCGGTTCCGCGTAATGCGTCGACCGCTGAAACCACACGTGCCGCCTCACGGTCAAGCCGCACCCGCGCCTCGTCGTGAATGAGCCAGGAGGCGACGACGCCGAGCGGCACGCCCAGCAGGATCACCGAAATCAGGGCGACCGCGAGCGTCGACAGGACGAGGCGTCTACGCATTGCCGGGGGTCATGTCAGCCGCCTAGTCGCTCTCGAAGCGGAAACCGACTCCCCGTACGGTTGTGAGATAACGCGGCGAGCCCACGTCCTCGCCGAGTTTGCGGCGAAGCCACGACACGTGCATGTCGAGTGTCTTCGTCGAACCCCACCAGCTCGCGCCCCAAACCTCGCGCATCAGCTGGTCGCGGGTCACCACCTTGCCCGCGTTGGCGAGCAAAACTCGCAGCAGGTCGAATTCCTTGGCGGTCAGATTGAGTTCTTGGTCGCCTTGCCACGCGCGGCGTGATTCGGCATCGATGCGAACGCCGTGCGCCTTCGGCAGCTCCGCGACGCCACGCCGCAAAAGCGCCCGCACGCGCGCCATGAATTCAGCGAGCCGGAAGGGCTTGGTGACGTAATCGTCGGCGCCCGCGTCGAGACCGACGACCGTGTCGACCTCGTCGCTTCGGGCGGTCAATACCAGCACCGGGAGCGCAAGGCCCGCTGCCCGCAGCCGGCGGCACACCTCGAGGCCGTCCATCCCGGGAAGCCCAAGATCGAGCACGAGCAAGTCGACGCCGCCGGTGAGCACCTGGTCGAGCGCTTGCGGCCCTTCAGGGCGGACGTCGACGTCGTACCCCTCGCGGCGCAAGGCGCGGGCGAGCGGGTCGGAGATCGACGTATCGTCCTCGGCGAGTAAGACCGAACTCATGACTAATGATGCTAGGGCTTGAACGGATTTTGACTAGTACCTGCGATTACAAAGATTCAGCAAAACCCGAGAATTACGCCGGACGGGTGGTTACACCGGCGTAATGCCGTGCCGTCGGCGCGAAAAGGAGCGGTCTTTCGTGCGAGCTACCGCCAGCCGGCTGACGAGTTGAGCACGCAAATCCTCCGGCTCGACGATGTCGTCGACCACCAGCTCCGACGCGAGGCGCACGATGTCGATGTCTTGCTCGTATTCCGCGCGCAGCCGGTCGACGGTAGCCGCGCGTTCTTCGTCGTCCGATATGGCTTGCAAACGTTTAGCGTGGACGGCGTTCACCGCGGCTTCGGCCCCCATCACCGCGATCTTAGCCGTAGGCAACGCCAGGGTAGCATCGGGCTCGAAACCCGGGCCGGCCATCGCATAAAGTCCGGCACCGTAGGCCTTGCGAACGATGACCGAGAACTTGGGGACGGTCGCCTCAGAAACCGCGCTGATCATCTTCGCGCCGTGCCGGATGATGCCTTGCTTTTCGACCGCGGCGCCGACCATGAATCCGGGAACGTCGGCGAGAAACACCAGTGGCACATTGAACGCGTCGCACAGCTGAATGAAACGGGTCGCCTTGTCGGCCGAATCGACGAACAGCACGCCACCTTTGTGCAACGGATTGTTGGCGACGACGCCGATCGCCTGGCCATCGAGCCGAGCGAACCCGACCACGATTTCTTTCGCCCACAGCCGGTGGATTTCGAAAAAGCTTCCGGCATCGACGAGCCCGCGCACGAAACGCACCATGTCGAACGCGCGCCGCTCGTTTTCGGGCACGAGGGCACGCAAATCGATCGGCTCGGGGTCGTTGGGCGTTTCCGCCGGAGGATCGTGCCGCCAATTCGACGGCAAGTACGACAAGTAGCGCCGGACGACGTCGAGCGCCTCGTGTTCGGTGTTGACCAACACGTGGCCGACACCAGACTCGGCGCAGTGCACGCGGGCGCCGCCCATCTGTTCGAGGGTGGTCTTTTCGCCGGTGACCATCTCGACCATGCGGTCGGAGCCCAAGTACATCGACGCGTTGCCGTCGACCATGGCGACCAGGTCGCAAAACGCGGGAATGTAGGCGCCGCCCGCCGCGCTCGGGCCGAAAAGGGCGCACACCTGCGGAATCGACCCGCTCGCCTTGACCTGGCTGTAGAAGAGGTGGCCGGCGCCGCGGCGTCCGGGAAACATGGCCACCTGATCGGTGATGCGCGCACCCGCGGAGTCGACCAGGTACACCATCGGAATACCCGTCTTGTAAGCGAATTCGGTGATGCGGAGCATCTTTTCGACGGTGCGCGCGCCCCACGAGCCGGCCTTCACCGTGGAGTCGTTGGCCAGCAGGGCTACCGGGCGGCCGTCGATAGTCGCCGTACCGGTGACGACGCCGTCGGCAGGCAACCCACCCGCGAGCACATTAGCGAACGCGGCGTCTTCGACGAAGGAGCCGTCGTCGACGAGGTATCTGACGCGTTCACGCGCGAACAGCTTGCCCTTGGCGGCGTTCGCCTCGTGGTAACGCGCGCCACCGCCGCCTTCGATCTCGCGGCGTAATTTCGAAGGTTCGAGCGGTTCGGCCACACCAGCGAATGTATCGCGGGGAAAGCCGGGCGACGCGGTTCGCGCGCCGACCCGTTCGTCGCCTCGCCGGGCCATCCGCCACGATGGTCGCCATGACGTCTGTCTCCGGCCACCCCGACCCGCCAGGCGACGCGCCATGGGCGATGCCGATCGTCGTCCGGGTCGAGAAAGGTTCGGAGCCCGACGCGGTGGCGGTCGCCGAGGCGGTGGCCATCGCGGTCGTGCGGCTGCTCGACGACCCTCGGTCGGCGGACGGCGAGTGGGCACCGTGCGTCGGGCGCTGGCTCGACGGCCGGATTCGCAAGGTTGCGCGACGGGCCCGAGGTGCTCGGTGGGAAGCGGCCGCGGGATTGCCCGGCATCACCGTGAGCCATCAGGGCGCGACCGCGCGGGCGTTTGTGCCGACGTCGACAGCTGCCGTACCGCCAGCGATCGCCAAGCTGCAGGTCTCAGGGCTCGAGTTGGCGCCTGGCACGCCGTCGCCGCCGCGGCCGGGCGCTTTGCCGATTGCGCTCACGCCGCATGTGGCGATGTCGCCGCTCAAAGCCGCCGTTCAGGTGGCGCACGCCGCTCAACTGGCTCGTGACGCGCTGGCCGTTCGAGGTGACGTCGAGCCCGACCTTCAAACCTGGCGCGCGACCGGGTTCGACGTCCGGCTTGTTCGACCAGACGCCGACGAGTGGGCGCGGTTCGCGACGTCGGCGGCGGTCGTGGTGCGAGACGCGGGCTTCACCGAGATTCCGCCTGGCACCCGCACCGCGGTTGCGCTCTGGCGCTAAACGACCAGGTCTGACGGGCGAAGACTGAGCCGCAGCGGCTCCTCGACGGCGATTTCGGTGTCGCCGGTGGCGTGGGCGACCATGTCAAGCGTCGCCGCGTCGCTTAGCCGGTAGACCGCGATTCGCGGCGTCTCGGGATCGACGATCCAGTAATGCCGCAGCCCCGCCCGCGCGTATTCACGCCGCTTGGCTACGACGTCGCGCTCGAACGAGGTCGGCGACAAAATCTCCACCGCGAGCAGTGGCGGCTCCGTGAGCCGGGGCGCCCGCGCCTGCGAACGCTCGATCACCACGACGTCGGGCTCGCGAATCTGCAACCTGGGCCGCTCCCACAACAACCAGTCGAACGGCGCCGGCAAGACCACAAGATCAGGCGGGCAGGCATCGCGCAACAGACCCCACACCGAGGCAAGCGTGAACTGGTGAGGGCCGCCAGGCGACGGGCTCATCACCGGCACCCCGTCGACGACCTCGTAATGCTCCTCGTCGGGGCGCTCCTCGACCCAGGCCAGGTAGTCGTCGAGCGAGCTGAACGGCTCTTCGAGCAGCTGCACCGCCGGACCTCCCCGTCGTGATGGCGTGCCCACATTCTGCCTCCGATCGCGTGCCGTCGCGACTCGATCGTGGCAGTAACGTGCCGCCTTGATCCACTAACGCGAGCGACCTGTGGAGGGCGTCTGAAACGGCTGTGGAAAGCGGCGTTCCGCGGAACGCGCGACGCGTCAGGCGGCCAACGCCGCTGCCGCCGCCTCCGCGGCCCGCGCGCCGTAGTGGCCGCCGAACAAGGTGGCATGCACCAGCAACGGATGCAGCTGGTGCAGCGGCACACGTTCTCGCCAACCGTCGGCAAGCGGCGAAACCTCTTGATACGCCTCAAGAATCGTCTCCAACCGTGGAGCGCCGAAAAGTCGCAGCATCGCCAGGTCTGTTTCTCGGTGACCGCCGTGCGCACTCGCGGCATCGACCAGCCACACCGCGTCGTCCGCGCCCCACAAGAGATTTCCCGACCATAAGTCACCGTGGATGCGCGCGGGCGGTTCGGGCGGGCCGGCGACGTCATCGATGCGTTCGCACAAGCGCTCGACCACTCTGCGCTCGTGTGGCAATAAGTCCTTCAAATAAGGAAAAATCCGGTGCTTCACGTAGAACGCGGCCCACGTTTCCTCGGAGTTGTTCGAAAGCGGCAGGCTTCCGATGAAGCCGTCGCGCGGCGCGCCGAACCCAGCGGGACGTGTGGCGTGCAGCGTGGCCAACCGGCGACCGAATTCCTCAGCGGCCGCCAGCGACGGAGCGCCCGGTTCGACCCAGTCGAGCACGAGGCCGTCGTCCCCTACCGCGACGATGCCTGGAACGGGCGGCGCGCCGTCGACTCGAAGCATCGTCAGGCCGCGCTCTTCCGCGGCAAAGAACCCGGACGGCGCGTTAGCCAGCGTCTTAGCGAATACCGGGTGCCCACAATGCCTTGCTTTGAACGCCTGACAGATATCGCCGCCCGAGGTCGGCCGCACATCATCGAGCACCAGGTTCGCAATACGCATAAGGGCTACCCACCTTCGATGCGGTAGTGAGCTGGACCGACGACACCCGGATCGCCATGATGCGATTGTGCCCACGCATGTGATACCGGCGATCGCGCCTGATGCCCTCGATCGGCCGCCGCCGACGTTGCATGCCCAAGAGTTGACTTTGCGGCCGTGGCGACCGTCGGACGCCGCCAACGTCGCGACGGCGTACCAGGATCCCGCGATTCAGCGCTGGCATGCACGTTCGCTAACCGAGGTCGAAGCTGTGGAGTGGATCGCCTCGATGCGGCAGCGATGGGTATCGGGTACCGGAATCAGCTGGGCCGTGCTGCGCGAGGCAGAGCTGGTCGGCCATATCGGCTTCAAGGCATTCAATCTCGCGGACGGAGTAGCCGAAACGACGTACTGGGTAGTTGCACCAGCCCGCGGCCACAACATTGCTCCACGGGCCTTGCTCATTAGCTGCCAATGGATGTTCGATGCCATCGGTTTTCGCCGCCTCGAACTCAGGCACTCGACGCTCAATGGGTCGTCGTGTCGAGTTGCGGCCAAAACAGGGTTCACTGCCGAGGGAGTCTTGCGCCAGCAAGCACGGCACGCCGACGGCTGGCACGACATGCACCTGCACGCCCGACTCGCGGGAGATCAATTCGTTTCGGTCGGCTGATCCGGCAGCCGCTCGAGCAACCCTTCGCACGAGCGCTCGACCATGGCGAGCACTTCGTCGAAACCCCGCCGGCCGCCGTAATAAGGATCAGGGACGTCGAGATCCCGCCCGGCTTGCGGATCGAATTCGCGCAGCAGCCGCAGCTTGCCATCGGCGTTCGGCGGAGCGATGTTGCGCAGGTTCGACAACGTCTCGCGGTCGACCGCGAGTACCAGGTCGAACTCGTCGAACCAGCGCCGGGTGAACTGGCGAGCTTTGTGCTCACTCGCGTCGTAACCGTGACGGGTCAAGACGTCTTGCGCGCGCGGATCGGCACCTTCGCCGACGTGCCAGCCTCCCGTCCCGGCGCTGCTGACTTCGACGTCGGCCCCCCGACCTGCCCGTGAGAGCAGCCGCAGCATCACCGCCGCTGCCATCGGCGAGCGGCAAATGTTGCCGATGCATACGAAGCAGACGCGAAACGCCACGCGCCTAGTGTCGCGTGGCGGCTCGCCGTACTGTCAGGTGGGGATGCCGGGGTTCGTCGGCGCCCGCCGGCGTTCCCGCGCGTCGGGATCGTCGTCGTCCGTCACGAAAAACCCATGCTCACGCATCGCATCTTCCATCTGCTCCGCGTCTTCGTGCGGAGGCGTTTCGGCGGCTCGATCGGAGTCGGCCATCGGCCAGCGCGCGGCCGCGTCGTCCGGTGAGACCGGTTGCGAGACCTGCTCGTCATCATGTCGTTTCGCCATAGGATGTGCCTTCCCTAGGCTGGCGGCCCCGATTCACGGGCACACTGAACGACATGTCGTTTCGTCAGCGAGTGACGCTGCTCGCCGTGGCGGTTCTCCTGCTCGCGGCCTGCACGTCAAGCCACCGGACGGCGACACCCCGAGTCAGCCCAGCGCCGTCCTCGACGGTGGCGCGAAGCTCGCCCGCCACGATATCGCCGACGCCGCGATCGCAGTCGGAATCGCCGTCACGGGCGCCGAAAGGCTCGTCGTCGGCCGCCGACGTTCCGAAGCCGGTCTGGCCCACCTACCACCACGACAACGCGCGCACCGGCGCCATCGGTAACGTGCCAGCGGTCAGCGCGCTCAAAGTCGCGGCGGCGGTCACGCTCGACGGCGCGATTTATGCGAGTCCGCTCGTCGTGCGCGATGCGCAGGGGCCCCTCGTCATCGCGGCGACCGAAAACAACACGCTCTACGCCTTGCGCAACGACGGGCGCGTGGTGTGGAAGCGGCACGTCGGCGCGCCGGTCGACGGGTCAACGTTGCCGTGCGGAAACATCGATCCCTCCGGCATCACCGGCACGCCCGCCTACGACCCGGCGTCCGGGTTGGTGTTTGCTGTGGCGTTTTTGCAGGGACACCAGCACGTTCTCGTCGCGGTCGACGTACGCGGCGGAACGGTCGCGTGGAGCAA
>JBDZVM010000008.1:44102-115760 GCA_040255675.1 Actinomycetales bacterium
GACCTCGATCTGGGTACTACTGGCCCCACGATTTTGCCTGACGGAAAGGTCTTCGTCGCGGGCAAAGCAGGCCGGGCCTACTTGCTCTCGCAAGGAAACCTCGGTGGCCTCGGGGGTAACGTGCCACAGATCGGTCTTTGCACGGCCTTCGGCGGCGCCGCGTACTCCAACGGCATCGTGTACAGACCGTGCACCAACGGGTTGCGCGCGGTGCGGGCCAACGGCACCTCGCTGTCGCCGGCATGGCGAGCGACTCCCGCCGGCTCTCCAGTGGTCGGCGGCGGCGTCGTACTGAGCGCCAGCGCGAGTAGCGGCGTGCTCTACGCGCTTGATCCGAGCAGTGGGGCCGTAAAAGCGCAAGCCGCGCTCGGCGACCCGACCACGCGGTTCGCCACACCCGCGATCGGCGACGACGGCCACGCCTACATTGGCACCGAACACGGCCGGCTCGTCGTGCTCGCGACGTCCTGACCCACCGTTACCTTCCGTTTTCGCGAGGCGAGCGCGGGCACGACAAGGCCATGACGGGAAGCGAGGCGAATGGCCTGCTCGAATCGTTGCGCAACGTCGCCACCGTGCTGCGCGACACCGGCGTGCGTTTCGCACTCGCGGGCAGCGCGGCCGTATACGCACGCGGCGGCACCTTCGGCGAACATGACGTCGACTTCGTTGTGCATGTCGATGACGTAGAAAAGGCCCTGGTGGCGGCTAGCGAAGCCGGCATGCGAACGCAGCGGCCGCCCGAAAACTGGCTCGTCAAGGTCTACGACGACGCCAACCTGATCGACCTCATTTTTCGCATTCATGAATACCCGGTCGACGACGCCATGCTGGCACGTGCTGAATATATCAGCGTTGCCGCCGTCGAAATGCCTGTCCTTGACGCTGCCGATCTCGTCGTCGCGAAACTCCTCGCGCTTTCGGCACATAACTGCGATTTCGCGCCCGCGTTGCTTATGGTGCGGGTTTTGCGCGAGCAGATCGACTGGGGTGTCGTTCGTAAGGCGTGCGCCCGATCTCCGTACGCCATGTCGTTCTTGTTGCTAGTGAAGCTACTCGGCATTGCTGACACGGCAATCGAGGAGGCACTGTGACAGACCACCCCGGTTCAGCGACAGAGCCGAATTCCCCCGTCAATCCCGGTGACGACGTGTATCTCGCGAAAGCCATCGAAGGCGCGATCGCTGACGACGAGCGCACCGCGGAACTCGGCATCAGCGTCAGCGTGCACGCGGGGCGGGTATTCTTGCAAGGTACTGTCGCGAGCGCGCAACGCAAGGCAACGGTGGCACGCGTCGCTGCCGAACACGCGGCCAACCACCAGATAGTGAACGAAATCACGGTCGTCGACGTCGCTGAACAAGAGGCGAAACCAACACGGGAGACTTTGCAATGACGTGCGTGGCCGCTCTCGGCGACATTCATCTCGATCGCGACCTCGCGGGTCACCTGCGGCCACGGCTCGAAGAAGCCGCGCACGACGCCGATGTCTTGCTCGTGGCCGGCGATCTCACCAGACATGGCACACTCGAAGAAGCGACGGTCGTGGCCGACGAACTCGGCGGCTTGTCGATCCCGGTGGTGTGCGTGCTGGGCAACCACGACTACCACAGCAATCAGCAAGATGAAATACGCGGAAAGCTCGAAGCCGCCGGCATCGTCGTCCTCGAAGGTGAGACATTCACGATGGACATCGACGGCGGTGACGGCGCGCGAGTGTCGCTCGGTGTAGCCGGCGCGAAAGGCTTCGGCATCGGATTCGCCGGCCGCTGCGCAAGTGATTTCGGCGAGCCGGAGATGAAAATCTTCGCTCGATACGCGAAATCTTCCGCGCAACTGCTACGGACGGCGCTGGAGTCTCTCGAGACCGACATCAAAATCGCGATGACTCACTACGCGCCAGTCGAAGACACGCTGCGCGGCGAACCTCCGGAAATTTGGCCCTTCCTCGGCAGCTACCTGCTTGCCGAAGCCGCGGACGCGGCCGGGGCCGACTTGTACGTGCACGGGCACGCGCATGCCGGCGCCGAACACGGCATGACGGCGGGCGGCATCAGGGTGCGCAATGTGGCACTGCCGGTGCTGCGGCGTCCGTACGCGCTGTTCCATCTTGGTGAAACGGCTGAGCAAGTCGCCTGACCCCGACCGACGCCGGGCCAAGCATGCACAATGTGCACGTGGATGTCGTCGCGGCGATCCGAGCGGGCGACCGGCAAGCAGCCGGCTTGCTGGACATCATCACCGAGATCGCGGGCACGCGGCCCATCGTCGTCCATAGCAGCACCGAAACCGAGCTGGCGTTGCGCGGCCGCGGCCTTGACCTGCTCGTTTTCGACCCAAACGTCGTCGATCCGGCGGTCGTGACCGCCGTTGATCACGCCTTGACCGCGCCCATCGTCGGCTGGCTACCACGGCGTTCGCCGACCCGCGTTGCCGATCTGCTCGACGCCGGCTGCGACGACGTGCTCGATCCGTCGATGGCGTCGATCGAGGTTGCCGCGCGGCTACGTCGCGTGGTGTCACGCCGCGTGCCACACGTGCCGTCGCGGCCGGTGACGTTGGGCTGCTTGTACGTCGATGCCCGGCTACGTGAGGCGACGTGGGATGGCGAGTCGCTGGCGCTCACTCCTCGCGAAGTCGAGGTTCTGCAGGTTCTCGTGGCGGCGGCGGGCCAGCCGGTGTCGCGCGAGGTGATCTACCGCCAGGTGTGGCGTTGGACGATGCCTCGCGGCGACCGCACTGTCGACGTCAACGTCAAACGGCTCCGGCACAAGCTCGCCGCGATACCGGTCGAGGTCGTCACCGCGCCCGGGGTGGGTTATCGAATCAGCGTTCACGAGCCCGATGCCGCTGTCACGGGTTTGTAACTGGTTGTCGCGGAGCTGTAACGCGGTTCGCTCGTGATCCTTCGTACTGTCGAGAACGGTTTCATCGTCAAGTAACAAAGGAGATCGAATGCGGCTGAGCTTGGTGCCCAACCGGCAAAGCTTCTACGAAGTGTTCGCCGAGTTGGGTCGCAACGCGCACGCCACCGCGGTGCTGGTCGAAGAGCGGTTTCGTACTTTCCCTGACGGCGGTGTCGAGCACGCCAAGGTCAAAGACCTCGAACACGAGGGCGACCGGCTGACCGCCGAGCTTTATCAACTGATGAATACCCAGTACGTGACGCCGTTCGACCGCGAAGACATTCACGATCTCGCGCGGGCGATCGACGACGTCGTCGACCATCTCGAGCACGCGTCAGACTTGCTGGGCTTGTACCGGATCGAAGCGCCGATGCAGCAAGCGATCGAGCAATGCCGGTTGTTGGTCGGCGCCACCGAGCATCTCGCCGATGCCCTAACGAATCTGCGACATCTGTCTCACCTGCAAAAAGCACTGGCGGGCATCAAGCGGCGCGAGGACGACGGCGACCGCATCGTCCGCGACGCTGTCGCTGCCCTTTTCGAGGACGACGACATCTCCCCGCGCGCGATCATTCAGTGGAAAGACATCTTCACAGCGCTCGAAGACAGCCTTGACGCGTGTGACACAGCCGGGCATCTGATCGGCAACATCGTCGTGAAGAACACCTGAGGCGCTCGTGGACGTCACCTTAGTTTTCGTCGTCGCCGTCGCACTGTTCTTCGACTTCACCAACGGCTTTCACGACACCGCGAACGCCATCGCCACAAGCGTTTCGACGCGGGCGATCCCCCCACGCCTTGCCGTTCTCGGCTCGGCAGCGCTCAACTTCGCGGGCGCGTTCGTCTCGATCAAAGTCGCGGCAACCGTCGCCAAGGGCGTCGTCGACCCCTCCGCGATCACACTCAGCGTCGTGCTCGCCGGACTCGTGGGCGCCATCGCTTGGAACCTCATCACCTGGTACATCGGCCTACCGTCGAGTTCGAGCCATGCGTTGATCGGCGGAGTGCTCGGTTCGTCGGTGGCAGCGACGGGCGGATTCGGCGTGGTGCAATGGCGCGGACTTTCCGAGAAGGTGCTAGCACCGTCGCTTGCCGCACCGCTGCTCGCGATCCCGAGCGCGGCACTCATCACGTTCATTTTGCTGCTGATCGTGCGACGCCGCGCTCCCGGCGCCGTCAATCGCGTGTTTCGCCGATTTCAGCTGGTGTCGGCGGGCTTTGTCTCGTTCACTCACGGAACCAACGACGCGCAAAAAACGATGGGCATCATCACGCTTGCGCTCATCGCCACCGGGCACGTCTCGGCGACTCACTTCTCCGTGCCGGTATGGGTGATCGTCGCCGCTGCTTCGGCAATGGCGGCCGGCACCTACGCGGGCGGGTGGCGAATCATCCGCACGCTCGGTCAACGGGTTACCCGCCTGCAGCCGGTCGACGGGTTCGCCGCCGAAACCGCCACCGCGACGATCCTCTATTTCACCGCAAGATTCGGCTTTCCGATCTCGACGACCCACGCCATCTCGAGCGCCATCCTCGGGGCCGGCCTGACCAAGAACAAGTCAGCCGTACGCTGGGGCATCGCCGGCAACATCGTGGTGGCCTGGCTTATCACGATTCCCTGCGCGGGATTGGTGGGCGCCGGCGTGGAATACGTCACCCGAGCGCCGGCCGGCAACGCTTTGGCCGTTATTTTGGTGGCGCTCATCGGTATGACCGCGCTTTATGCTCGCTCTCGGCGGCGGCGGCTACTTGCGGCATGAGAGGCGACCGACGGGGGCGCTCTCTCGGCCGCAGTTGCCACGGAACGCTCGTCACCATCACGCCCGGTTCGAAGAGGAGGCGAGCCTTCAGCCACAGCGCGGTCTCGTTGTGCAAGAGGTGTTCCCACCACCGGCCTACGACGTATTCCGGAACGAACACGGTGACGACATCACGGGGGCTTTGCCGACGTCGCTCCCGCACAAAGTCGAGCAACGGTCCAGCGATCTCGCGGTATGGCGAGTCGACGATGACCAGCGGAATGCCGAGGTCGACGTCGTCCCACTGTCGTTCCAACCGCTCAACCGCGGTGTGGTCGACGTCGATCGTGACTGCTTCCAGCGTGTTGGGTCTGGTTGCTTTTGCATACTCGAGCGCACGCAGCGCCGGCTTGTGAAGGCGCGACACTAGCACGATCGCATGGTTGCGCGACGGCAGCATCGGTCTTTCGTCTGCCGTCAGTTCAAGGTCGGCCTCGAGCCTGGTGTAATGACGCCGGATGCCCTTCATAGTGGCGAACAGCACAGCCATCGTGACGACGGCGAGCCATGCTCCGTGGGGCACTTTTGTGAGGAGCACAATGAGTAGCACAAAACCAGTCGCGGTCGCGCCCACGAAGTTGACCGCTCGAGCAGCATGCACTCTACGCTCGTTCACGTCACTCGCATTGCGCAGCAGCCTGTTCCAATGCCGCACCATTCCGGCCTGGCTCAGCGTAAAACTCGTGAAAACACCGATGATGTAAAGCTGTATCAGCCTGTCGACGTTCGCTTCGAAACCGGCGATCAATGCGGCGGCGGTAGCTCCGAGTAGGAGGATCCCGTTGCTGAACGCGAGCTTGTCACCGCGGTTACGAAGTTGACGCGGTAGGAAACCATCGCGAGCCAAGATAGACGCGAGCATCGGAAAGCCGTTGAATGCCGTGTTGGCAGCAAGAATCAAAATTGCCGCGGTCGCCAGCTGGTACATGTAGAACAGGACGTCGTGCGCGCCGAAGACCGCCGCGGCAACTTGCGAAATTACCGAAGGGTTGCCGCCCGCTTGCGCTCGCGCATCGATCGCGCGAGCAAAGACGGTAATGCCGACGAACATGCTCACGGCGAGGGCACCCATAATCGCCAGCGTGTTGGCCGCGTTACGCGCCTTCGGCGCGCGAAAGGCAGGCACGCCGTTGCTAATCGCCTCGACGCCTGTCAAGGCCGTACATCCTGAAGCGAACGCGCGCAAGAGCAGGACGACGGTGAGAATGCCGCCCGCTTTAACCTGGCTCGTCAACTGTTCGCCCGCGGTTGATGCCTGCGGCAGATGACCCATGAGCGCGCGAACCGAACCGACGAGGAACATCAAAAAGGTCAGGCCGACGAATGCGTAGGTAGGAACGGCGAAAGCGCGCCCTGCTTCTTTGACGCCGCGCAAGTTCGCCACAACCAAAACCGCGGTGAACCCAAGCGACAGGGCGACCGCGTGATGCGACAACGACGGCATGCTGCTGGTAATCGCCACCACACCGGCAGCAACGGAGACGGCGACCGTCATGACGTAATCGACCAAGAGCGCGCTTGCGGCCGTAAGCGCGGCGTTCTCACCGAAGTTGTCGAGACTGACAGCGTAGGCTCCTCCGCCGCCGGGATACGCGAAACACGTTTGCCGATACGACAACACGACGATGACGAGCAAAGCTGCGATGCAAGCCGCAACCCATTTCGTCGACGCGAGATATGCCACGCCTCCATACGCCAAAACGAGGACGATTTCCTCAGTTGCATACGCCACTGACGAAAGCGGATCTGAGGCGAAGATCGGCAACGCAAGCCACTTCGGCAACAGCGTTTGGTGGGCGGCACGACTCGACAACGGCCGGCCCACAACGATGCGCTTGACGCCTACCACTGGGTTGGTCACCTTCGCTCCAAGAAGCGCTCGACCGCCGACGATGAAGATCTGCCCTTATCGACGTTACGAGCGGGGCGGGCTCGTGCGAGTCAGGCGCCTGTCACGACTGCGGCGTCCCCCGTCAAGAACTCGTCAAGATCGAAGATTTTGATCGCCTAGAGCTGCGCAACGACCTGTGCCGGTTCACAATTGCGTTGTGAAGAACGCATGGTGGCCGGTCGCGGTCGGCCGCGTTAACGGCGCCGTCTCGTCGTGGCGGCGACCGCGCACTGGAAGGCCGATCTTTGGCCGCCGAAGTATTGCGCTCGGCATCCGGCCGGCGCGTCAGGCAGCCGGTCTAGCTTGCGCCGCTGCCTGCTTATCGCTCGTCACGCTTGTGATGACGAGAGTGCACCCACAACTTGCGGTCACCGTGCTCGTGTATCTGTTGACTGTCGTTATTACCGCGCTTGTAGGCGGTTTCGCTTCGGCGCTCCTGGCCGCCGTAGCGAGCAGCCTGTTGCTGAACTGGTTCTTCACCCCACCATTGCACGCGTGGAATGTCGGCTCCGAAGAAAATCTCTTCGCGCTGCTTCTCTTCGTGACGATCGCGTTGATCGTGAGCGCCGTCGTCCATCTCGCCGCGCGGCGGGCCATTTTGGCCGAACGCCTCAGCATCGAGACGAAACAACTCATGGAGCTGGCACGAACCATTCTCAGCGGCGCCGACACCGCTGGCGCCGTCCTGGAACATTTTGAACAAGCGACCGCACATCATGCCGAGCTGCTCGAGTTTGCGTCCGGTCGGTGGACCCACGTCGCGGGCCGGCCGCTCGGCGGCACGCGACCGTCAGCGATGACCCGAGTGGCCATTGGCGAAAAGCTTCGCCTCGACGTCGTGAAACCCGGCTCCGCGGCCGTCGTCAGCCGCAGCCTGCTCGAGGGCTACGGCAACCAGGCCGCCGCGGCACTCGACCGAGAACGGCTGCGCCAGCAAGCCGCGCGAGCCCAAGCCCTCGCTGAAGCGAACCGCTTGCGATCCGCCCTGCTGGCCGCGGTGAGCCACGATTTGCGCACCCCGTTGGCCTCCGTCAAAGCAGCGGTGAGCAGCCTTCGTCAATCCGACGTCGCGTGGTCTGACGAGGACAGGAGCGAGTTGCTGGCAACGATCGAAGAGGGCGCCGATCGCTTGAACTCTTTGATCAGCAACTTGCTCGACATGAGCCGCATCCACACCGGAACGTTGCAGCCATGCCTGCGGCCGCTCGCGCTCGACGAAGTTGCGCCCCTCGCGCTGCACGGTATCGAAGGAGGGGAACGAGTGCGCCTCGACATCCCCGACGACTTGCCGCTGATTCACGCGGATGCCGTGCTCCTCGAGCGCGTGCTTGCCAACCTTTTGGCTAATGCGTTGAGGTATTCACCGCGCGCGAGGCCGCCGATTGTCTCGGCGCGACCATCCGGAGAGGTCGTCGCGATCGAGGTCATCGACTTCGGGCCTGGTGTTCCGGACGACGAACGTAGCCGCATGTTGGAGCCGTTCGAGCAGCTCGGCAACCGCCGAGCTGGTAGCGGTGTCGGCCTCGGGTTGGCGGTCGCGAGCGGCTTCGTCGATGCCATGGGCGGACGACTTTTTTCGAGCACCACACTTGGTGGTGGCCTCACGATGCGGCTCGAGTTCTCGGCGTGCGCCGCGCCGTCCAGCATTCGTGACGACGTTCGTGTGCGCACGTCATGAGCCCGGCGACCCGATGACGAGCGTTCTTGTCATCGACGATGAGCCGGCCATCCTTCGGGCGCTGCGTATCAACCTCAACGCGCGCGATTACGTCGTCCACACCGCCATCGACGGAAAGTCGGGGCTGCAGTCCATGGCGCGGGATAGGCCGGACGTCGTAATCCTCGACCTGGGCCTGCCCGATATGGCCGGAACGGATGTGATACGCGGTATCCGCGGTTGGTCAAACGTGCCGATTATCGTGCTCTCCGCGAGCGGCCAGGAAGTACGAAAAGTCGAAGCGCTTGACGCAGGAGCCGACGACTACGTGACAAAGCCTTTTGGGATGGACGAATTGCTCGCCCGGTTGCGAGCTGCTACCCGCCGGGCGGCTCCCGCGTTCGACGAGCCGGTCGTGGCGACTGACCATTTCACGGTCGACCTCGCGGCGAAGCGAGCCATTCTCGCCAATGGAGTCGACGTCCGACTAACGCCGACCGAGTGGCATCTGCTCGAACTACTGGCCCGCCATCGAGGCCGGTTGGTGACGGCTCGGCAGCTCCTGCAGGAAGTGTGGGGTCCGGCGTACGGTACGGAAACGCACTACCTTCGCGTGTACATAGCTCAACTGCGACGAAAACTCGAGGCGGATCCGGCACATCCGCGGTACCTGATCACCGAGCCTGGGATGGGCTACCGGTTTGCCGACTAAGCAAACGCTGTCGCTCGAATACTGGATCAGTACCGCAACAACGCACCGATGCCGTCGCGCATGCGCAGCATGTCTGCCGGCACGGCCACGGCGTCGGCATCTGTCATCACCGCGGCGCGCAACAGTGCCGATCCAGCGGGGGCAGTGGCGGCGACGTCGGCATTGAGCATCGCAAGGTCGACGCGAGTAAGGGCCAGCTGAGTAGGCTCGAGACCGATCCACGTCTCGGCGTTCTCATCGAAATCATCACCGATCAAAAGGGTTTCGAGCTTTCCTTCGACGGCGGCCGCCACGACATTTGTGAGGCCTTCAGCGGCAGCGTGAAATTCTCCGCGCCGCTTGTTGAACTCATCGCATCGAGCCTCGAGCGAATGCCGTGCGGTGACGGCGAGTTCTTGCGAAACAGCAGATTCGAATGCATCGACGTCGATTCCCGCGGATTCTCCGCCGCGGCCACCCGCTTCGATATCGGTTGCTACCGACGCACTGCGGGCGCTCAACTCGTGGTGCAGCTTCTCTCGTGCCCGAACGTCCCCCGCAAGCACCAGTCGTTCCGCGGCAACCTCGCTGACCAGTTGCTCGACAGCCGCGGCAACATTTTTGGCGTTGGCCTTCCAGCGCTCCTCGACGTGACGAACGTAGCGAGCCTCCGACCAAGCGTCACCCACCTTTCTGATGTGGAACCTGGTGCCTTCGACCGACTCGATGTCGCAGACGTGGCCCAACGCGTCGACAGCCATGAGATCGCCACCCTCGCGATCGACGACCGCGACGACGTGCGGCAGCATGGTCGAAAAGGCCCGCACGTACGTGAGAAGTCGCGGCAGCGGCTCCCAGAAAGCCTCGACGTCGACGCCGGTGTCGGGCAAGGTCGCGTCAAACACGATCCGGCCATCGGCCCACACAAGCACGCGCTCGGGCGTCGCTGCGGTGTCGCGCACGAACTCCCGCTCCAGCATCTCGCCCGCTTCGGCGGGAGCCTCGAGTTCGGCAAGTCGCTCGGCCGCGTGGCGAGCACGCACCTCGATCTCGCGCGCGGCGGTGGCACTCGCACGGTCGGTGCACGCGTAGGCCGTCGCGAACGGGCCCTCGGATTCGAACACGGGCCGTAATTGGTCAAGCCGCATGACGCCTCATCCCGTAACGTCTTCTCGCGCAACAGGGCAACGGTTCCCCTGACGGCGCAGGATCAAGCACTTACGGCGCGGATTAGTGCATAGGAGTGAGCCGCGTACGCGGGCCGGCCCGCAAGACCTGCGACGGCAATGTGTGGCCCACGAGTTTTTCGGCGACGGCGGCGACCTCGATCATCGCGTCGAGGTCGACACCGGTCTCAATGCCCATGTCTTCGAGCATGCAGACGAATTCTTCGGTAGCGATGTTGCCAGAAGCCCCGGGTGCGTAGGGGCAGCCACCGAGGCCGCCAACACTCGCGTCGAAATCATCGACCCCGAGCTGCAGCGCTGCCAACACATTGGCCAACCCGGTGCCTCGCGTGTTGTGAAAGTGCAGGTTGATCGGCGTTTCGGGCATCGCCATGCGGGTCTCGCCGACAAGTTCGGTTACCCGAGTCGGCGTGGCCATGCCCGTCGTATCGCCATACGAGATTCCGTCGGCACCGTCAGACACCGCGCGCCGCGCAACCTTTACCACCCGCGCGACCGGAACCTCGCCCTCGTACGGGCACCCCCACGCGGTCGACACGGTCACGTGACAGGTCGCGCCACGCTCGTGCGCGACCGACATCACCTGTGCGATCTCGTCGAGCGACTGAGACGTCGTGCGGTTAACGTTTGCCTTGTTGTGCGTTTCGGACGCCGACACCACGACCTCGATCTCGCGGCATCCGGCATCGAGCGCACGAATCGCGCCTTTCAGATTCGGCACCAGCGCTGAATAGGCGATGCGCGGGTCTCGCTCGATGCCACCCCATACCTCGTCGGCATCAGCCATTTGCGGAATCGCACGCGGGTGCACGAAACTCACCGCTTCAATGCGGTGCACCCCGGTACGCGCGAGCGCGTTGACGAGTTCGATTTTCGCCTTAGTAGGAACGGGTTGCTCGTTTTGCAAACCGTCGCGCGGCCCGACCTCGCGAAGGCTGATTCGCTTCGGCAGATCGCTCATCGACCCGACCAGTTCGGCCGGCGCTTTTGCGCGAACGCCGTGATTCCCTCGTGTCTGTCGGCAGAAACGGCAGCCGTATGCCAGGCGGAATCTTCGGCCACCAGTCCGGTGTCGAGCGACGCGCCGAAAGCGATCCCCACCGCTCGTTTCGCGGCACGCACCGCCATCGGTGAGTTGTTCGCGATCGCCAATGCGAGTTCGAAGGCTGTCTCACCAGCCTTGCCACAAGCGACGAGCCGGTCGGCTATACCGAGCCGAAACGCTTCGGCGGCGTCGACCTTGCGACCCGAAAACACCAGATCGCTCGCGCGGCCGACACCGATACGGCGAGTCAGAAGCTGCGTGCCGCCGCCGCCTGGCACGAGACCGACGGTGACCTCAGTGAGGCCGAAAACCGCGGTCTCGTCGGCCACGATCACGTCGCACGACAACGCCAACTCGAAGCCGCCACCAAGCGCAAACCCGTGTACGGCGGCGATCGCGGGCATCGGCAACGCGCGCACTGAGGCGAACAAGTCGCGGACGACGGGGCGTTGCGCGAGCAAATCGTCGTCCGAGAAAGAAGCTCGTTCTTTCAAGTCGGCGCCGGCGCAAAAGGCCCGTTCACTGGACGACGACAACACCACGGCCCGGACGTCTGGCTCCGTGGCGAGGTGACGCAAATGGTCACTAAGTTCGCGAGCCATGGCACTGGAGACGGCATTCAGTGCCTCGGGACGGTCGAGCATCACTTCGACGACGAATTCGCCGTGCCGCCTCACCACCACGCAGGTGTCGCTCATGCTGGCGACATTACGCCGCGCCTCACGCCGGTGACGGCTCGTCGTCGGCAAGCCGCCCGTGAGCGTCGACCATGCGATAGATCTCGCGTTGCACGCGCTCGACGTGAGGCACGTCGGTGAGTTCGATCTGGCCGCGTTCGCCCGCCGACTCGACCACCAGCGTGCCGCTGCGAAGGACGCGTTCGAACAAGGTTTCGGAAAACGACACGTCGTTGATGCGGTTCAGCGGAACGTCACGGCCGTGCCGCGCGACCACCCCGCGCCTGATGATCAACCGGTCGGTCGTGAGCACGTAGCGGGTGGTGAGCCAGCGAAGATACCGCACGACGGTGAACCAGTAGATCAGCACGACGGCAACGCCGATGATGATCCACCGCACGATCGAGTGCAGGCTGCCGTGCGGCGCGACGGCAAGGCCGTAACCGGCCAGGCCGCAGACCACCAAAAGCACGAGCACGGGCACTACCAGCTGCGCCCAGTGCGGATGCAGGTCGAGCACGATCTCTTCGTCGTCGCTCATCGACAGGCTCATGCCGAAAATGGTGACACGCCGGCGGGCCGTTTGGTGCGATCTTCGGCAGTGTCGGCAGCGCGCGTACAGATCAGTGTTTCGCTCATGAGTAGCGCGTGACGTATCCGCGTTCGCGGAACAGTCGCAGCATCCAGCCGGCGTAGAGGCACGATACGGCGAGCAACGCTGCCGTCGAGCCGACCGCGATGCCAAGCTGGCCCCACGGCATCGGCTGACCTTGAGCCAGCGCCTGCCCGACCTCGAAGGTGTGCGTCGTGGGCAGCGCCTGCGCGATCGGCCGAATGCCCGCCGCCAGCGCGCTCACCGGATAGAACACTCCCGACACCGGCATGACGGCGAACAAGATGCCCCAGGCAAAAGCCTCGGCTCCGCTGCCGAATCGCAGCACCAATCCGATCACGAACAGCGCGATCGCCATGCCGATCACCATGAGCAGGACGGCGATGGGGATCAACCCGAAGCCGAGTTTGGTGATGTGAAAGGCGTAGACGCTCCACGCGACCAGCACGACCGCTCCGACGCCGATGACGAGCTTGACGATGCCGAAGACCACGACGCCCGCGATGTACTCCCATTCGCGAATCGGCGTGGTGAAAAGGTTGAGCACATTGCGCGACCACGTTTCTTCGAGAAACCCTGTCGCCAAAGCAATTTGTGCTTGGTAAACCACATGCCAGAGCACGATGCCGACCAGCAGGTACAGCGGCACCTGCGCTGCGCCACCAGCATGACTCGACGCGAAAACGCCGATCGTACCGAACAGCAAGGTGTCGACGACCGGCCACATCACGACGTCGAAAAGCCGGTGTGGGCTTCGCTTCAACACGTACGCATGCCGTTTCGCGACCGCGCCGATACGCCAGAAACTAGCGCTCGCACCGGTGTAAACGAGCTCGCTCATGCCGTCACCCCGTCGCGCTGCGCTGCCAAATGCAAAAAAACGCCTTCGAGGTCGGCGCGCCCGAACTGTCGCGCGATCTCGGCCGCGGCGCCGTCGGCCACGACTCGCCCGGCAGACATGAACACCACCCGGTCGCACAGCCGCTCGACCTCGACCATGTTGTGGCTCGTCACCAGCAGCGCCGTGCCTTCGGTCTCGCTGAGTTCACGCAGCCCGGTGCGCACGCGCAGCGCCACCTCGGGGTCGAGTGACGCGGTCGGTTCGTCGAGCACCATCAGCTTCGGCCTCGGCAACGACGCCTTCACCACGCCGATCAGCGTCTTTTGCCCGCTCGACAGCTCAGTGCCCATGGCCCGCGCGAGGTGCGCGACGCCGAACCGCTCGAGCCCGCGACGCGCCGCCTGTTTCGGCTCGCGCAAGCCGTACAGCCGGGCGAACATCATTAGGTACTCCTCCACCCGCATGCGCTCGGGTAGTGGCAGGTAGCCCGCCACGAAGCCCACTTGCTCCATCGCGCGGTAGCGCCCGCGCGGCAACCGCTGGCCGACGAGCTCGACCTCGCCGGCATCAGGGCGGACGACGCCGAGGCACATGAGCAGCGTGGTGGTCTTGCCGGCGCCGTTCGGCCCGAGCAACCCGAGCCGCTCGCCGCGGCGGACGTCGAGGTCGACGCCGTCGACCGCCCTCCCCCGGCGGTAATCCTTAACCAGGCCGCGAGCATGTAACACGAAATCTGAAGATGACACGAGGAGACAGCTTCCCACACAACCCTCGCCGAACGCGCGCGGTTTTCCTCGCCGCTAGATCACGACCCGGGCGAGGGCCGCAGGTGGACGACGTCACCCGCCGTCACCACACGAGGGCCGGCAGGCGTGGCGACAACGAGCGAGCCGGTGTCGTCGATGTCGTCGGCCCGCCCCTGAATGGCGTCGCCGCCGGGTAGCTGCACGCTCACCTGGTTTCCGAGCGTCGAGCACAGCCGGCGATACGAGGCGAGCACGTCGCCAGGTTCACCGCCGCTGTCGCGCCATTGCACGTAACGAGCGGCGATGCTCTCGAGGACGACGCGCAACACCTGATCGCGATCAGCGCGCACGGCGCCCGCCACAGCCAGCGAAATTGCCGTCGGCACAGGCAATTCATGCTCTCGCATACCGACGTTTAGGCCGACGCCCACGACGGCGGCGGCGCCCGATGGCGTGTCGACTCGCTCGATCAAAATGCCGCCGAGTTTCTTGCCGCCGACGAGCACGTCGTTCGGCCATTTCAAGGTGACCTCGAGCGCCGCGACGTCTCGCAACCCCGACGCCACGCCGACGCCGATCACCAGCGGCAGGAGCGGCCACCGGTTCGCCGGCACGCCGGACGGCCTTAGCAGACAAGAGATTGCCAGCCCCGAACCCTTCGGCGCCGTCCAGGTTCGATCGAGCCGACCGCGACCGGCAGTTTGATGGTCGGCGACGAGCACAAACCCTTCGGGCGCGCCTTCGCGTGCCCGGGCGGCGACGTCGGCGTTTGTCGATCCCGTCTCTTCGACAAAGGCGGGATCGCGAAAGAATCGCGCTGCCATGAGCCGGCCTCAGCCGGTGTTTTGCAGACCCGCGGCCACGCCATTAATCGTGAGGAGCAGCAGCCGCTGCGTGCGGTCGCGTTCGTCGTCGTCGGCTATTCCGGTGCGCAACGCTTCGAGCGCCCGCAGCTGGAGGTGCGAAAGAGCGTCGACGTAGGGGTTTCGCAACTCGACCGCTCGACCAAGCACGCGGTGGCCTTCGAGGAGTTCCGAATGGCCGAGCACCCGAAGCAGCCACGAAACGGTGAGGTCGAACTCGGCCAAAATGGTATTCGCCAAATCTGGCCGGTTGCCCAAAGCGAAATGACGCTCGGCGATATCGCGATCGGCTTTGGCAAGCGACATCTCGATGTTGTCGAGCATGGCCGTCACCAGCGGCCATTCCTCGTAGGCGTTGCGCAAAACGTCGACGTCGCCGACGGCCGCCAGGCCGCTGCCGAGGCCGTACCAACCCGGCAATGTCGCCCGCGTCTGCGACCACGAAAAGACCCACGGAATAGCGCGAAGGTCGGCGAGACCGCCGCCCGAGGTGCGCCGGGTGGGCCGCGATCCGATACGCAGGCCGCCGATTTCGGGTAACGGGCTCACTGCCGCGAAGAATTCGGCGAAGCCTTCGGTTTCGACAAGGGAGCGGTAGGCGGTACGCGCGGCGTTGCTGACTTTGTCGAAGGTGGCTCGGTGTTTCTCGGCAGCGCGCGCCACACGTTCTTCGACCGCGGGGGTCGAGGAGAGCAAGACCGCCGCCGCCACTTGATCGATGTGGCGACGCGCGATCACCGGGTGCCCGTACCTAGCGAAAATAACCTCGCCCTGCTCGGTGACCTTGAACCGCCCGTCGATCGATCCTGGCGCCTGCGACAAAACCGCCCGATTCGCCGGGCCGCCGCCGCGGCCTACCGCGCCGCCACGGCCGTGGAACAGCGTCAAGACGATGTCGTTCTTGCGTGCCCACGCCGTCAAGGCGCTTTGCGCGTCGTAGAGCGCGAGCGTCGCGGAGACCGGCCCGACATCTTTCGCCGAATCGGAATACCCGAGCATGACCTCGAGTCGTCGTCCGTTCGCGGCCAATCGCGCTCGCACCGCTGGAGTTTCGAGCGCTTCGTCGAGAACGTGCACCGCCGCATTCAAGTCGTCTTGCGTTTCGAAGAGCGGGACGACGTCGAGTTCGGGCGGGTTGCCGTTCGTCGCGATCTCGGCGAGTTCGTAGACGGCGGCGATGTCGGACGCCGACCGCGTGAAGCTGATGACGTAACGCCTGCAGGCGTCGACTCCGTATTCGTCTTGCAGCCAGGCGATGGTGCGAATCGTCTCGAGCACCTCGGCGCTCATCGCCGAAAGTTCGCGGCCGCCGTGCGCTTCTTCGAGCGCCTTCGCGTGAATGGCGCTGTGCTGACGGATTTCGAGCTCGGCGAGGTGAAAACCAAAAGTCTCGGCTTGCCAGATCAAATGCTGTAATTCTCCGTACGCGAGCCGGTGTGCGCCAGCTTGGGCGAGCGACGCCTGCACCAGCTTGAGGTCGGCGATGAGTTCGGCCGGACGACGGTAGCCGCCGGCTTTATTCAGCCGGCGCGCCCTGATGCGGGCCGCCGCGTAAAGCACGAAAACGCGATGCGGCTCACCGGGCGCGCGCACGGTCAGTTCGTCGAGGAGCTGGCGATGCTCGGGTAGCGCGTTGTCGAGCGCCTCTTGCAATTCCTGGCTCGCCGGCGTGGTTTCTTCTTGCGCCGTCAGGGTTCGGCCGATGCGGTTGGCGGCACGTTCGAGCGCGAGCAAGACGTGTTCGGCCTGGGTGGCCAGCGCTTCGCGGGTCACCTGCCAAGTGACATTCGGGTTGCCGTCGCGGTCGCCGCCGACCCAGCTGCCGAGCCGCATGAACGCGGGCGCGGCGGGCTTGCGCGCGCCGGATTCGCCGTCCAGCACAAGGTGGTCGAGGCTTCGATAAAGAGTAGGGACGATGCGAAAAAGAGTCTCGTCGAAAATCGCCATCGTCGTGCGCACTTCGTCGAGCGGATCCATCGACGTAGCGCGCAGGTGCGCCGTGCGCCACAAGATGTCAATCTCTTCGAGCATGCGCCGACGAGCGTCGGCCTGTTCGGTAGCGCCGAGACGGGGGTCGTCGACCCGGTCGAGCTGCTCGCCCACTCGCGAGATCGCCGTGACGACGGCGCGCCGCCGCGCCTCGGTGGGGTGCGCGGTAAGCACCGGGTGCAGCGACAGGCCGGCCAGCAACGCCCGCAGGCGGTCGTCGCCGTGCAGGTGCCGCACCTCGCCTATCACCGCCGCCAACGAGTCGCCCGCGCGGCCGGCGCTCGCGTCTCGCGAGCGCAGCACCCGCACGCGATGGTGCTCCTCGGCCAGGTTCGCCAGGTGGAAATAGACAGTGAAGGCGCGGGCTACGTCGAGCGCGCGGTCGAGCGACCAGCTCTTGGTTAAAGCCACCACGTCGTCAGACGAAGCGTCACCGGTACGGGCCGCGATGACGGCGCGGCGCAGCCGCTCGACGTCCGCGAAAAGCTCTTCGCCGCCGTATTCGCGCAGGATCTGGCCCAGCAATTCGCCGAGCAGCCGGACGTCGCGGCGCAGCGGCTCGGGCATCTCGAGGCGGGCCAGCTCGCGGCCCTTCGGGGCAGCGGTTTGCGTCACGGCGGGAGTTTCGGCGGCAGACACGGCTCACAGCTTAACGTCAGCGCCATGATCGCCTAACAGCAGGCACGTGACGGACGCCACAGCTAGCTCGCCGCTGGAGGTAGCGAGGTGCCACACCCTTGACGCCACCTTTAACCGCCACTAGCCTCACATCCGGTATTCCGAACCGCCGTTCGGGATACTGAACGAGCCGGACCACTCCACTCCCGATGAGAGCACCGACCTTGGCCACGCTGACCCTGCCTCCTCAAAAACTTGCCGATCGCATAATCGCGACCGCGAAATCTCGCCTGCGCCAGGTGATGGCCTTTGCGGCGCTCCTCGCCATATACGCGTTCTTCGCCGCCATCAGTGACGACTTCACGACGTACAACAATCTCATATCAATATTGTTTTCGACTGTCGTCGTAGGAATCCTCGCCATTGGCACGACCTTCGTGATCGTGACGGCGGGCATCGATCTTTCTCTCGGAACCGGCATGACCCTTTGCGCGGTGATGGCCGGGAAAATTATGGTCGACTGGCACGTCCCACTGATTCCAGGTCTTATCCTGACCTTGGCCGTGGGCGCGATTATCGGCGCGATCAATGGCATCAACATAACGATTCTTCATGTTCCGCCCTTTATCGCTACCCTCGCCATGATGCTTGTGGCGGAAGGCCTAGCCCTCGTAATATCCCACAGCGCGCCGATCTACTTCGACAAGGTCTCTGGGTTCGAGGACATCTCAACCGGAGAAATCCTACCGGGCGTCTCTCTGCCAAACGCCGTCCTCGTCCTTATAGGTGTGGCGGTTGTCTCATCCATCGTGCTCAACCGGACGATTTTAGGCAGGTACGCGCTCGCGATAGGAAGCAACGAACAAGCGGCAAGTCGCACAGGCGTCAATGTACGTAAGTGGTTGTTGACCATTTACATCTTCGCTGGCATGTTTATTGCTCTGGCCGCCATCATGGTGACGGCTCGTCTGGGTTCAGCGCAGCCCGCACTCGGGCTCGGCTACGAGCTGCAAGCAATCGCGGCAGTTGTCATCGGTGGCACGTCGCTGTTCGGCGGGACCGGAACGATCCTCGGGACAGTGATCGGTGGACTCATAATGTCGACGTTGACCAATGGGCTGCAGATAGTCTCGGTCCAACAGGAATGGCAGCAAGTCGTCCTCGGAATCATAATCGTCGCCTCCGTGTACGTCGATAACCTACGGCGCCGCCGCGCATAACTAAGTCAGCAGTTTATCAATCACGCCGATGAAAAGGAGTATTGTGAGAAAGCGAAGGGCATTACCCGTACTGATTGGAGCGATAGCTCTAGCGACAGCAATGGCGGGATGCTCCTCCTCGCCGGGAGGCAGTAGCGCTGACTCGACCGCGCAGTCAAGTCAGTCCGGTACTGATAACGGCAAGAAGGTCGACATCGCGATTATTGCGAAGGGCTATCAAAATCAGTACTGGGTAGCCGTTAAGAACGGCGCGGAGCAAGAAGCTAAAAAGCAGGGCGTCTCGATCACATTCTCCGGGCCGCAAACCGAAAATGACGTCGAGCAACAGGCTGAGATCTTCAAGAGCGAGGTGGCTCGGCATCCATCGGCCATCGCTGTCGCGGCGCTCGACAGTAAAGGCTTTGGCAAGCAGCTTGAGCTGGCAAAAGCCGCCAACATTCCGGTGATCGCCTTCAACAACAGTATCGAGAGCGACATACCTGTGACGACGGCGTCAACCGACAATAAGGCCGCGGCAGCAGCCGCGGCCGAGCACATGGCCAAGCTGCTGGGCAACAAGGGCGTAGTCGGCGTCATGGCCTACTCGCAGACCAGCGAATCGGGTATCGCGCGGCGAGACGGCTTTGTCGAGTGGATGAAGCAGAACGCCCCTGGGATCCGCCTGCTGCCCGTCGTATACGACGACAGTGACCTGCAGAAGGCGGCCGACCTTACCAAGGCGATGATCGCATCGACGCCTGACCTCACGGCAATCTTCGCGGCGAACGAAGTCTCCGCGCTTGGAGTGCTGCGGGGTGTCAAAGAAAGCGGCAAGACCGGTTTGACCCTCGTCGGATTTGACTCGGGCAAGGCGCAGAAAGACGCGGTCAGAAGTGGCGTCATCGCCGGCTCAATTACGCAAAACCCGGTCGGGATGGGCGCGCAAATCGTAAAGTCGGCACTCGCGATACTGAAGGGCGAATCCCAGCCGCCCGTCATCGACACCGGCTTCCAGTGGTATGACAAGACGAATATTGATGATCCCTCTATTGCGCCACTGCTCTACGACTGATCGTCGCTAGTCAGGGCTGATTGAGCATGGAGACGTGCGAAGTACGAACGCACGTGAACTAGCAGTGCGGGTTCCTGCGCCCGCGGGCAGGCTAAGCGGTTGACGAGTCAGTCGCCGGCGGCGCAGGAACCCGCCGATATCGTAGTGGCTCTCACGCGGCAGCGCGAGTACCCGATCTAATGACAAAGCGCACGAAGAAGCCGACAGCTAGCCGCGCGCCGGGTGTGATGGAGGTAGGACGACATGTCCGGAAGTGCTGAGGTCGTTCTCAGCGCAAGCGGTATCTCGAAGAGATACGGCCATGTGCAGGCCCTGAAGCGCGCGGATTTCGATATCAAGAAAGGTGAAGTTGTCGGCCTGATTGGCGACAATGGCGCTGGGAAGAGCACGCTCGTCAAAATACTTTCTGGTGCGACTTCGCCGGATGAGGGCACCATCTCACTACACGGCGCGCCGGTGCAGTTCGGCTCGTCGGCCCAAGCCCGCAATAGCGGTATAGAAACCGTCTACCAAGACCTCGCTCTCGCGCCACATTTGGGAGTGGTGGCCAACCTGTATCTCGGGCGAGAGGTGCGACGCCGTGGAATCCTCGGAATGCTGGGATTCCTCGACAATACCGCGATGCGAAAGCGCACAGCTCGAACACTGGCCGACCTCGGCGTGAGCATAGTCGACTATGAGTCGCCGGTGGGCCTCATGTCAGGTGGGCAAAGACAAGGGATCGCCGTTGCCAGAGCCGCGGCCTGGGCATCGAACGTCGTTTTTCTGGACGAGCCCACCGCCGCGCTAGGAGTACGGCAAGCCGCCCAAGTCGAATCGCTCATTCAGCGTATACGTGATGAGCGTGGCGTGGCCGTGGTGCTGATTAGCCACAATATGCGTCAGGTGATGGCGTTGGCTGATCGTGTTCACGTCCTGCGGCTCGGTGAGCGAGTGGCTACCTTCACGAGACAAGACTTTGATGGCGAGCGGCTCGTCGCGGCAATCACCGGCTTGTATCGTAACGTCGGAACGAGTGCTGACGCGGTGCAGGCTGAGGAGCCTCTGGTTGACACCGTGCGGGAAAGCAATGCCATGAACGGCGACTCAAAATAGTGTGCGCGCGCAAGGTTAGCGGCCTGCCTTGTCGAATGGCCCGTCGCGTCTATGTCGGCGGATCGCTGCTCCCGCTGGCCGATGCGAGCCTGCCGCCGCCGCGGGCGGCGGGTCTGCGTCTGGACCTCAAAGGTGACACGTTTGAATAGGTCCTGCCTGCGGCGGTGCAGGTGACCAGCGGGACCATCCCGCGACAGTCGATACTCTCGTCGAACTCGGTGAACCTGCGGCTGCCCTTAGGCGACCGTGACCGGCTCGAACGTGCCGGCCCGATCTCGTGGCACCGCGATCTCGGCCGGCCCGGCGACCAGCCGCTGCAACGGCACCTTCGACTTCAACCGAGCCACCAGCTCATCGGGGACGCGTGGCATCAGGCGTCCAGGCGAGAAAGTCTCTTTAGAGCGCTACTTAGATCTCTACTATCTAGCTATCTAACTCTGTGATGTCTGGGAACACGCGCAAGGGAGGACCGCATGGTCGGCAACGACACCACACCACTGCACGGCCGAGGAAGCGAACCCGTGACTGACGCCAACTTCGCAGCCCGACTTGTCGCCGTCCGCAAACAACGCGGCCTCACCCAACAAGCCCTCGCCGTAAGGTCCGGTGCAAACGTCACCCAAGTCCGCCGCTACGAAGCCGGCACGTGTAACTCAAACTCCCGACGTTCTTCACCTCCGTCAACGTCGTATCCGTCAAAGCATCAGGAATTCGATACGCGGCCGTGCCCGTCGCCGACGGAATCCGCACCTTCGCGCCCTGATCGATACCCGCCAGAGTCTCCCCCTCCCCTCCTGACCAGTCGCGCGTACACCAGCCATCGTGCCGTCTTCTGCGGCAAGAGCGACCTCGGGCGGTGCACGAGTGGTGCCCGCGCCACGCTCGAAGCCGTCGTAGCCGCACGAGGGTTTGCCCGACGCGCGCACCAGACTTCTCGGCGCGCCGTCGTACCCGTAGGCACCTGCGTTCGTAAGCGCGCCTAGCGCCTGCTGTTGGGCGGACAGCCTCGCCACGTCGTAGCCGTAGGCAGCCGGGGTGACGACACTGCTTTCGGTCGCCAGATGCGCGGTAGCGTCGCCATGTACGAGGCAAGCGCGCCCACTCTCCGCGCTTACGAGCGCGACCCGTAGAACTCTCGCATCAACCACGCTCGCGGCCGACCACCACTGACTGTGCCCCGCGTTGTAGAGGTAGGCGGCCGCCCGCGAGTGCTGCCTACCACGCGCGCCAGCCGCGGTCGCTACTGTCAAAGCCACGAGCACGAGAAGCAACGCCGGTAGCAGCAAAGCTGCGGGTAGTCGCCGACGACTGCGCACGGCGAGTGATCCATCAGGAAGCTGCCGACGCTGTCGTCACGGCGGCGACGTCTGCCAGCTCGGCGTCGGAGACGCGGATCGACAACCAACCGGACCTCGCAGCGCCCCAGTTCAGCAAATCGATCCCGGTGCATGTCACCTCAAGGCAACGCTCTCCACCGGAGAGCCGCAAACGATCGCCGACCCGGCAGGTACCGGAGCGGACGGGGCCCGCGAGCACCACGTCAGGCACACCGGGCAGAACGACTCGCTCGACGACCTCCATCTCAAAGCTCGACACCACGTCACCCACCCGCCCTAAGGAAGTCGACGTAGCTCTGCTCAACCGCGTAGGACGCACTCTCGTAGAGCCCTGCCGTCGCGCTGTCAAGCGCCGGACCAAACATCCGAAGCTGGTACACATGGTTCAGCTCGTGCCCGAGCGTCGCTGCAAGGGTCTCTTCGTTCGCGAATGCGTCCGGGTACAGCGTTATGTTGCCGACATCGGGCGTATGGCCGTACAACTGACGTCCCAGCAGTTCCTCATCCTGGTTGATCGTGACCTTGATGCCGCCGAGGTCGGCCCCAGACCTCGATGCGACGCCCTGCACCGCATCGAGCGACGGTTCCACCGCGCTGCCACCGGTGCCCGGCAGCGCTGCGCCTTGACGCATGAGCGGCACACCGTCTTCTGCGGCAAAGGGGCGGGGTCACAGGTACGACTCGACACTTACGTCGCAGTGCTCAAGGACCCATCGGTCGACCTCCTTCACGAAGTCGATGCCAGCCTCGGCCACGTCCTCACGTACCAGCAGGGCCGGCGAGGGCTTGTCTTGTTGTGCCGAACCCACCCGCCAGTCGCCAGATGGCTGCGCCCTGATCCAGACGAGGCCGGGCTCGTCTGACTCCATCGAGACGAACTCGAAGTCTTCAGCCAGCGGGAAGCCGCTGACGAGCCAGCGTGCGAGTTGCGCGCGAAGCTCGACGATCGGGAAGAGGTGCTCCTCGTAGATAACCTCACCAAGGATCAAGATGCGGAACGTAGCAACAACGCCCAAAAGCAGGTCCCAGCGGTTGCGGATCGGTCGTTCCTGCACGGCGTCAACGAACGTGAATGATGCCTTCATTTGACTGGATACGCCGTGATGATCCGGCCGTCGCCAGAAACGACGACTTTGACTGCAGTCTCTCCGTTGAAGCCAATGACCTGACCAAGGTCCGTTCGAACAATGAACGAACCAGGCGAACCGCTCGGGTTTGGGAAGAAGTGCGCATCGGGCGAGCGCAGTGCCTGCTCAACCGTCGCCTGCGGGTCAACACCCTGGCCAAACTTCGCCCAACGACCGGCGGCACCAGGGAGGTGCTTCGCGCTGATCGACCAGCTGTCTGCGTTGTCGGCCGCGTCGTTCGCGAGGCGCGAAGCTCGCGCGAGCGCAGAACTGTCTTCTGCGGCCTGCTCGCCGGATCGTGCGGCAGCTCGCTCTGCAACAACGGCGGCGTCCACTGCCTCTATCTCGCCGTCGGTGGGGAGCATAAGGATGACGTTCATGATCAGGAAGAAGGTCTGCGATCCAAGCGGGCAGGACTCGAGGGCGGCCACATAACCTGACGCGAGCCCCGGTTGGGCACCGCTTCCGGTGAGCCAGCGTCCACATCCCCCTTGTCCGTAGTCGATGTCCTCACATTCACCGAGCGCAGGGTTGTACCCGGTCGGATCAGTGTTGTTGACGGCGTCGCTGCCCGCGTAGTTGTAGGTGGCTCGAGTGGCGTCGATCAGCGGGTCGACGGTGAGGAATTGGTCGGTGTTCGGGTCGTCGTAGCGGGCTCGTAGATAGAAAGACCCCGTACCGAGGTCGGTGTAAGAGCCGGCGTAGCCGAACGGCGTGATGCCCTGCGCTGACGGAATGCCTTCGGCGTAGGGCAAAAGCGCGAGGCCGTCGGCTTGGACGCGCACCCCGGTCGGGGTGTAGCTGAACGTTGCCGCCGTCTGCCCGGCGGTGTTGGTAAGCAGCCGGGTGGTGCCAAGCCGGTCAGCATGTAAGAACACGGTGCCGCTGGTGGAGGCTTTGCCGAGCACGCCGGTTTGCTCGACGACGATCCCGCCAGGGCCGGTGACGTAGTCGTCGACGCCGTCGGCCAACAGGGCGGGAATCGCCGCTTGGGTGTCCCACGTGTAGGTGTTAGTAGTGGTGACTGGAACCACGGTCGTGGTGTCGTCCACGGTCGCGGACGAGGTGGCGCGTAGCCCATCACCGGTGTAGGTGTAGGTGGCGCGCACCGAGGCCTGCGGCCTAACCTGACCAAGCCCGGTGACGTGGGTGAGGTCGAACTTGGCGCCGCCGGCGCCGCCGTCCGGGGTGTCCAACGCGTTACGGTCGCCGGCCGGGCCGACTTGGGTGGCCGGGTGGGTGTAGCCGTCGCCCAACTCGCCTTCGGCATCCCTGCCCAGCCCGTCGACCTTCTCGTACACGGTGGCGATCAGCGAATGCGCGTACCCGGCCGTCACGGCGGACGCGGTCACGCCATTGATGAGGTGCGGGGCGGGGCAGACTTTCCCGTCCTCGCGGCAATGTTGCGTGGGCGTGCCGACTTGGCCGGTGTTGTCATCCCCCCAGCCGAACACCTGGCCGCGAGTCGACAGGGCGAGCGCGTGCGCCCCACCCGCGGCGACCATCTTGATGCTCGGTAGGCCAATGATTTCAGTCGGCCGGTCGACGGTTTGCGCGGACGGCGGTGTGCCAAGCCCGAGCTGGCCGTAGTGGTTGGTGCCCCACGTGAAGACGGTGCCAGCGCTGGTCAGCGCGTAGGAGGAGGAGCCGCCGGCCGCGACCTGAACCACCTGATCGACACCATCGACCAACACCGGCGCCAACAGCGCGCCGTGCGCGTTGTTCCCGTTTCCGTTTGCGGCGCTGCCGATTCCGTTACCGGTCGGGCAGCCGCTCGCGTGGCCGTTGTCGTGCCCGCCTCCAGGCACGCCACCATTGCCGGCCCCGTTATCCGTCTTGCATCCGGAACCGCTGCTGGCGTTAGCATGCACGGCGCGGTTTCCGCTGCCCGCGCTGGCGTCGTGGGCTTGGGTGGGGTCGGCAGGATGCGGGCCCGCGTCTCCCCAGGTGTAGACGTGTCCGTCCGCGGTGGCGGCGAGCACGTGAGTCGGTCCGTCCGGCAACGCCCCCGCCGAAACATCAACCACCGGCGGCAAATCCCGCACCAGTACCGGGGTAGCCGAGTCGGTCATGGTGCCGTCGCCGAGTTGGCCTTGGTCGTTTTCGCCCCACGCATACACCCGGCCGTCCCGAGTCAAGGCGTAACTAGAATCGTCGCCGGCGGCCACCGACACCACATTGCGCAATCCCGGTACTTGTTCCGGTGTTGCGAAGTCGGTGGTGGTGGTGTTGCCGAGTTGGCCGTGGTCGTTCGACCCCCAGGCGAACACCCGCCCATTTGTGGCGACGGCCAACGCGTGGTTACGCCCGGCGGCGACCTGCAACACGGTCGGCAACCCCGGCACCGTGATTTCGGTTGGACAGTAAGTGCCGCATGCGCCGGCGTCGCCAAGCTGGCCGTACCGGTTGTCACCCCACGCCCGCACGCTGCCGTCACCGCGCACCGCCAGCGAGAAGAACTCACCTCCCGCCATCAAGTGATACGGGGAACGGCCCGGCACATTCACCGACGTCAACTGCGGCGCCTGGTCATAGCCGTAGGTCGAGGTCAGCCCGCCCGTGGTCTGCGCCGTCCGATCGCCCACCTGGTCAAAGCCGTAGCCAGTGGGAATCGCACCCGGCCCGACCGAACCCGTCAACTGCGACGCCGCGTCATACGACAGCGCGGTGCCGTCCGGCAGGGCGGTCACGTTACCGGCCGGGTCGAACCCGAAGCTCCCGCTCGGCGCGGTCGCGCCATCGTTAGTGGACACATCCGCCAGGCGCAGCAGCTTGTCATAGGAATAGCCCTGGCTCGCGGGCGCGACATCCGCGCTGCCGGTGGTGTTCACGACAGTTGCTAATCCGGTGGGCGACATCTGGTAGGCGAATGACGCCAACGTGGCGCCGCCGTTGTTCACGGCGGTGGAGGTGAGCCGGTCGGCGGGGTCGAACACCTGCTGTTGCACCACCCCGTTCGGATAGGTGGTGGCGACCAGGTTGCCGTCCCCGTCATAGGTGAAGCGCGTAATCAGCCCGGTGCCGTCGTCGACCGACTCCAGCCGGCCCGCGCCGTCATACGAGCGCACCACCATCCGCCCGTCCGGATAGGTCACCCTCGCGACCCGGCCCAGGCCGTCGTAACCGTAACCCGCCACGCCCGTGGCCGGGTTGGCGACCGACACCAAACGCCCGGCCGTGTCATAGGTGTAGCTGGTGGTGCCGGTGCCGTCGCTCATCGACGTCCGCCGCCCCGCGCCGTCATACGCGTACGACACATCCGGCGTGTTCGGGTCGGTGTAGTCGACCCCGACCAGGCGGCCCGCCGCATCGTAGGAGCTGGTCGTGACACGACCCGCCGCGTCGACCCCCGACACCAGCCGCGAGGCGGCGTCATATCCAAAGCGCGTGGTGCGCCCGACCGGGTCGGTGGACGTCGTCCGCCGCGCGTCCGCGTCGTAACCGTAGGAGGTCGTGTGACCGGCAGCATCGGTGTAGGACAGCAGCAAACCTGCCGGATCGTAGAAGTTTTTCCCGAAGCTGCCGTCCGCGCGGGTGGTCAGCGTGACGCGTCCGTCGGCGTCGTAGCTGTAGCCGGTGGTATTTCCGGACGGGTCCACCGTCGAGGTCACCCGCCCGGCTCGGTCGTAGGCGGTGTGCGACATCCCGCCCACCGGATCGGTCACCGACGTCGTGCGCCCGTCGTCGTCGTAGCCGAACGAGGTCACGCCGCCGTTCGGTGACGTGGTCGACGTGAGCAGCCCCGCCTTGTCGTGGGCGTATGTGGTGACAGCGCCGGTCGGATCGGTCGACGACGTCAGATCACCGCGCGCGTCGTAGGCGTAGGACGTCGTGTTGCCGGCGGCATCCGACACCGACGCTTTACGCCCGTCGGCGTCGTAGCCGGTGGCGACAAAAGAACCATCAGGGTCGCTCACCCGCACGGGGTTCCCGGCCTCGTCGTAGGCGTAAGTCCACGTCCGGCCAGTCGCGTCCGTCACCGACGTGCGACGGCTGGCCGCGTCGTAGCCGTAGGAAGTAGTTTCATCGTTCGGGTTAGTCACTGAGGTGAGCAAACCGCGCGCGTCGTAGGTGTAGCTAGTGGTACGGCCTAGCGGATCGGTGACCGCCGTCGTCTGCCCCAGCCCGTCCACGGCCATCGTCGTGGTCGCACCCACCGGATCCGTGGCCGAGGTCAGATCACCCGCCTTGTCGTAACCGAACACCGACGTGTGGCCGTCCGGATCAGTGGCGGTGAGCCGGTTACCGAAACTGTCGTAGGTGTAACTCGTGACGGCGCCCATCGGATCCGTCACGCTCAACAGGTCACCAACACCGTTGTAGGCAATCGTCGTCGTATGGCCGTCGGCATCCGTCACGCTCGTCTCGTCATCGAGCTCGTCGTAGGTGAAATGGCTCGTCGAACCTGTTGCGTCAGTGATCGAAATGAGATTGCCAGACAAGTCATAGCTCATGCTAATGACCCGACCTTCAGGATCGGTCACCTGTGCCAAGCCGAGCGTCGTCGGTTCGTAGCGGTATTGCCATATCGCGGCGTCGGCTCCAGCGCCTTCAACTCGCTCGGTGAGCAGCCCTTCGGTGTAGACGAAGGTGGTGACATCACCAGCGGGATGCGTGACAACACAACTACCGTCAGCCCGATACTCGTAACTCGTTGTCATACCTCGGCCGTCGGTTTGCGCGACGACTCTGCCCATGCCATCGAATGTATTGCTGGTGGTGTAACCGTCCGGGTCGGTGAGTGAAAGGAGCTGATGCGCGTCGTCATAGCTGTAACGCCACGTAGCGCCTGTCGCGTCGGTGGCCGAGACGAGGTTGGCTTTACCGTCATAGCTGTATGTTTCGGCGCGGCCACCAGGCCCGACCACCTTCGTCACCAGTCCCCCGTCGTAGCTATAAGTAAGCGTGCGTTTCGAAGCATCCGTCACAGCCACCAACCGGCCGAAGCCGTCGTAGGACAAGATCGTGGCGTTGCCGTGGAGGTCCTTTTCCGCGATCAACTTGCCGTAGGCATCGAAGGTGAATACCGACTTGCCGCGCTGGATAAACATGTAAGTGCCGTCCGCGTTCTGCTCCAAAGAGGCCAAGACGGTCGTAGGCGTTGTAAAGGAGCCGTCAGCCTGACGGGAAAACGGCGCCGAGCTCCCGTTCTGTTGCACTACCACTACATTAGCCGCGTCAGAAAGCGATGTCGGGACCGAGCCGTCGGCGCCGGGAACAGCCACGATGCGCATGTCGTATCCGCCCGACCAACCAAAGCCAAACCGGCTGGCGGCGTCAGCTAACGGCGAACTATAAGTACGCGTCAGCCGCAGGTCTGGTCCGTTGCCCTTCACTGAGATATCTGTGTAGCCCTCATAGATTCCACCGTTCGACGGGAATACTGGATCGCCGGTACAAGGGTCGCCGCCGCAATCTTGGACGACACTATTTGGTGCGTACAAATGTGTTGGGAATGCGACGATATCACTTGCCGCTAAGTGAACATCTCGCGGATCTGAGTGTCCGACCGGCACCACAAACGCCCGTACCCGGTCTCCTTTCTTGGGCACTTTGACCTGGCACGACATACCTGAGACGCAGGTCTTCAACGACCGATCCTCGGTCAAATCCCACACCATCAACACAGTCGAGTCGTCCAAAGGGCGGAATACCGTCGCATAGGCCAACATAGGCTGGTGCGGGAACGCCCAAAGCGCGATATCCCAGGTGCGCTGCGATACCACGACAGGCTGCGATGTAGCGACGGCTTCGCCCAACACATCCATGGAAGGATTCTCCGAGCGAGGGGCTATGACCGCCATGAATATCTCGGTGCGGCCAGTCCACAGGTTTCAACGATCGTACCTTCTAGCAGTGATGCCACGTAAAGCGAATACGGCGTGCCGGCCACAGTCTGGTTCGCGGTCGCCACCAACGTCGTCGGTTCGTTCTCTTCCGCTAACGTCGGGCTAGCGCTCAATCTCACCGACCAGGGAGTTGGCCCACCCGAACCGGTTCCGCTCGACGGAATAGTCACCGTGTTACTGGTCGCTAACGCGTCCGTGAACATCTGTCCCAACGCAGGGCTGAAGTCGGGTGAGATGACGAATGCCATATAATCCACCGGCTCTACGGCCCAAGCAACTTGTGCGGGACACGAAATGCCGGTTGAGCAGTCCCCCATCAGCCGAGGAATCGCAAAGGACTCGGAAAACCCGTAGATCATGATGTGCAGACCGGTGCCGTCCACCGGCTCGGACGCATAAGCCGTCAGGTTCGCCGTCTCGTCCTTACTGATGTCCGTACGGTCCGCCGCGAGGGTGACGCTCCAACTAATGGACCCGGTACCGCCTCCGTCACCGACCCGGACAGCGGGGGATGACTGTGTCGGCGACACGAACGGCGACGCGGCGGGCTCTACCGAAGTTGAAGCCGACCCGTCCGGAGAGTCGATCGGCGATGAAACTAGGCCCGCCGCCAGCGAAGCCGGCGCACTCGTCGCCGCCGCGGCAACGCCGGCGCCGACGCATGTAATTGTCAGCACGGTCGCAACCAAGCCGACCACCGACCGGCGCAACACTACCCGAAGACGAACTACAGACATACGAAACAGCCACGGCGAGCGGCCCATAGGAGAAGCCCCCAAAGACTCGGATGGCCGCACTGTGCGGCACCAGACGAAAACGCTAGCGACTGAAGATCGACAGCGGTATCCGACGAACAGGTAAAAGATCAATGCCGGCAGCAGTAACGAAGAGCCGCCGATCAGCCCTCAAGAAATCACCATCGTGAGCCGATAGAGCGTTCCCCGCTAATGTCTCTTACGGGTACCCGCGATCGCGGTGGCGGCGGGTGCGATGACCAGCCACAAACCGATCGTGACAATCATCGACGTCAGGTAGCCGAACGGCTTGATCCCGACATCGTCCGCCACGATGCCAGCGAAAATCATCAGCAGCCAAGCACTCGCGAAGAACAGAAGGCCCGCGCCCGGTAGCCGGAAGAAGCCCGCCATCGTTGCCACCTCGCCCAACAACTCGTCCTGTCGATCCAAGGATCGCCTCCCGCCGGCGGCTGATCGATGAGGCTAAGGTCCTCTCGATCCGCGAGATTCGCGGCGCCGAAGGGCAGGCCACCGCGGCGCCGTCCGAGCACGATGTGCTCTACGGTCGGAGCCATGAATCGGCTGGACGGCGACCCGAACGCGGCTCAGTGGCTGTGGTTTTCGCTCGGCTTCCGGCTCCCGCCGCGAAACCGCGAATGGGTACGCCACGAGCTCACCGATGCCGGGTGGCGGCTGCGCGCGGTGGTGCGACAACTCGTGTTGCTGCTGCCCATCGGCGCGGCGTTCCTGGCGCTGCCTGGCGAGTGGGGACTGCGGATTTCCGTCGCCGTCCTCGTGGTCGGCGGTGGGTTGCTCGTCGCGCTCGCTTACGGCGACAGTATGCGGGCCTCGCGACTGCGCCAGCACCACCTTCCGGTGCCCGAAGATCCCGATCTCGGCCGCCCGACTGACTCCGGCTGACCACTCCACGCGAGCACGCACGCATGCCAGCGCGATAGCCCGGGCACCCCGATGAGGTGAATGCCGACACCGACGTCGACCATCGTTACCGGATTCACCGGCTGATCGGCCGGGGCGCGATGGCGGAGGTCTACGTCGCCACCGACTCGAGGCTCGACCGAACGGTCGCCCTCAAGATCGCCACGGCTGCCGACCCGGCGGCCCGAGACCGGGCCAGCCACGAAATCCGCGCGCTGCGAGACCTCGCCCACCCGCACGTCGTCCGCCTGCTCGATGCCGGGCGATGGCACGACCGCGACTATCTCGTGCTCGAACACGTCGACGGGCCCTCTCTTGCCAGCCGATTACGGTGCGGGCCGCTCAGCATTCTCGACGCGGCGCGGGTCGCGGCCGAATCCGCGTCGGCTCTCGCCTATCTGCACGAGCGCGGCATCGTGCACCGCGACGTCAAGCCGGGGAACATCCTGCTTGATCAAGAGGGTCACGCCCGCCTCGCCGACTTCGGCACCGCGCGGATCCTCGAGGCGGCGGGCAGGCTCACGGCGACAGGTCAAGTGATCGGTACCGCCGGCTATCTGTCGCCCGAGCAAGTGCGCGGCGATGCCGTGGGCCCGGCGTCCGACGTTTACTCGCTCGGCCTGGTGCTGCTCGAAGCTTTCACCGGACGCCGCGAATACAGCGGCACCCTCGCCGAAGCCGCCGTAGCCCGGCTGACGCGACCTCCCGTGATCGGGCCCGACGTGCCGCCGTCCTGGAAAGCGCGAATCGAGGCGATGACGGCGTACAACCCCGACGAACGGCCGGCCGCCGCGGCAATCGCCTGTTCCTGTGCGGACGACGCCGGCGCCGCGACCGTCGCGTCGAGCCCAGACCCGACGTCAACCCTGACTGCCACGTTCGTCGCGGACGCCGCGCCCGTGACAGCGGTGCGCGGGTCTGTCGCCGTGAGGACCATCTTCGGGAGACGCGTGCCACGGCACGTATTGACCCGGGGCGGCATCGGCGCCGCCGCGGCCGCGGTCGCCGCGACCTGCGTGGTGCTGGTGGCACCGACCGGGTCTCCCGCCCCTTCTGGCCCTGGTGCCGTCGAATCGCCGAGCACCGCTCCGACGCCTGCTCCCAGCGAAATCGCGCCGACGCCGGCAGCTGTGCTCGTGGCCACTACGCACTCCACGAAGCCCGCACCGCCAAAGAATTCTCCGGCTCATCAGCAAGGGACGACGAAAGAAAGGCACCACCCAAAACATCACGAGCATTGAGGTGCCGCATGACAATATTCGCGCCGCGTACGGTCGTTGGTGCGTCTTCAATCGACCGTGCGCTCACCGCGAAACTCGCGCACGCGGCGGAATTACCCTTGAGCTACCGCGAAATCGGCGCCACCCTCTCCGGCGAGACGCCCTCGGGGTATACGCCCATCTCGGCTGATGCGGTGGTCGGCGCGGGCCGGAATTGTTTCGACGTCATGGTGCATGCCGTAAAGAACTGGCAAATCCAGACCGGTAGCGGCATACAGGTGAAGGCCAGCGGTCCGGCGGCGGTCGACGTCGACGTCGCTCTCGCGAAGGTCATCGGACCGATCGGCATCGTCTTCGCCTGCCGTGTCGTGCGCGTCGTCGACGAACCGCGTCGCGGCGGCTTCGCGTACGGCACGCTGCCCGGGCATCCCGAAGCTGGCGAAGAGGGTTTTTTCGTCGAGTTGGACGACGACGACGCGGTCACATTCCAGGTGCGCGGCTTCACCAGGCCAGGAACCACCATAACGACCCTCGCCGCACCGATGGCGAGAATCGCCGAACGCCAGGCCATTCTCGGGTATCTAAGAGCCGCGCGAGCACTTGTAGGTACGATCGCTGTTTAGATAGTTGGCAACCGCGTACAACCTACCGCCCGGAACGGTCGTTACTTAGAGCATGCCAGCGACCCTGCGTCACGAATTTGAGGAGTTCGTGCTCGCCAACTCGCCTGCGCTACTGCGCTTCGCTGTGCTGCTGATTGGTGATCTCCAGCACGCAGAAGACCTGCTGCAATCCGCATTGTGGCGCACGCATCGCCACTGGGCCGACGCGTCCGCTCACCCGGTTGCGTACACCCGTCGTGCCCTCATCAACCTCTCCCGCGACCGGTGGAGATGGCTGGCGCGGCAGCCTTACGAGGTCTCGGCACGCCCCACGCAAGAGCCCACCGCCCCCGACGCTTTTTCCGAGTTGGCGGAACGAGACGCACTCTTACGCGCCATGCAACATCTGCCGACCCGTCAGAAAGCCACACTCCTCCTCCGATTCTGGGAGGACTTGAGTGTAGACGAAACTGCCCAAGCCCTTGGCTGCTCGACGGGCACCGTCAAGTCGAACACAAGCCATGGACTGAGCCGCCTACGTGTGCTGCTGGGCGAAAACGCGTCATCGAGTATCGATGGGGGTCATCACCTGCAATGATAAATGAAGAAGAGCTTCACGACGCGTTCCACCGACGGTTCGACGACGCCCTCGCTCGGCTCTACCCGTCTCCACAGCTCCTGCCAGGCCTACGCCGACGTGCGCGACGGCACCGCCGAGCGACAATCGCCCTGTCATCTGCTGTGGGTGCGCTTACGATCGCCGGTCTACTAGGTGCGCACTACTTCCCGTATGGACACCAAGAAGCTGCGACACTCACTAATCCACTCGTCGATAGCGGTCCCTGCGCCGGCCTGACCCTCGACGCAGAGACCAACGGCGGAAATGTGTCTGTCGCGCCCGGGGCCGGTTCGACGCCGATCGCAATGCCTCTCGGCGGCCAACTGCGACTGGTCGCTACTGGCCCTTGCGCCGACACGCTGGCCTACGAAACTATCGGTACCATATTGGGCGGCTCAAGCGCCTACTCCGGCGGATACTTCTCCGCGTCAGGCGTGGCGACGTTTGACGCTCTAAGGCCTGGCCGCCAGCAAATAAGCTTCGTACTCGGATGCCCGGGCCGGGCCGTACCTTGCCTAGACAATCTCAACCCAAAGTTGGCGGTGCTCGAAGTTGTCGTTGAGCCGCCTCCCGGCCCGTCCAAGCTCGGGAGCTCATGAATAGCGCCAGCAGAAAGAATGCAGGAAGTAGTTCTATCTCTTGGCCGCCGATGCGACTGCCGAGGAGTCCGCATCGTCGAAACGCCAAACAAACGTTCAAACGATGCGGACTCCTCGCTACTACTACTCAATGTTCGGTAGATTCCAGTATTGCGCAACTGTATAATTGCAGCCGTGAATCTGTAATTGCGTTCCAGGCGTCGTCGACTGTTTTGGATCGTCCAGGCAAAGGTTTGATTTATAGCTGAAAAGATAATCCTGCGTATCCGAATAGCTATCTAGATGACCCCAAAGCTGCGCCAGCGTACCATTGCAGTGATAGAGGTCCACTTTGGAATCGGGGGCAGTGCTCCCATGTTGAACATCAAGACATTTCCCGAGCGCGCGGATCGTCAGGTCGGAACCATAGAACCACACCTGGCCAGCGACACTTCGACAGGTAGATAATTGCACAGGCGTGTAATCGGCAGTAGCACCGTTCCTGACATCAATACACAGGTGTGCCAACGAGACCTGCTGTATGGGCATCATTACTTCGAGATGATAGTCGTCTTGCGTGAGTCGCGTCGGTAAGTAATAGCCTAATCTACAGTCAAATAAATCATTGGCGACTATCTCGCCTCGCGCCATCGACGTGTTGTTTCCGAGATACGTCTCGACTGGCCCACCGCTATCACCTGGCTGTGCAAACTCGCATTCCGCGTTTGACGCTTCAACTAGGCCGCAGGTCTGGACACCGGAGACGCTGTAGCATGCGGGCATGCCATCGCCGTCGATCGTGATGTTGCATCGGTAGCCCGACCGGGAACCGTCGAAGCAGATCAATCCGCCACCAGGGTCAGACTGCGCCACACGCGTTACGAGGCTTCGCGGGCCAGTGCCATATTCGGGTGCGTGCCACACGGCTTGTTGCGCAAGCCCTGGGATCATTTCAGAGTCGTGTGCACCGTTATCGTAGGTCCGATCGATGACCTGACCGATATCTTGAGAGTCACTCGTCGCGGTATCTCCGTTCGCGGAGGAGCAATGAGCAGCCGTATTTACATAGTCTCGATTGCTCTGATTACCGAAGGAGAAGCCGGAAGTACAGTACTCCGCACCTCCCCAAATGGCATCGCCAGCAGTCCACGGAAAGGTGTCAGAGCTTGGGCCAGTACCACCGGCCAGTGCTTGAAGCGTATGATGATCACCAGGGGCTACTTCGATGACGGCTGAGCTGTAATGTGTCATAAGCTGTTGGGCGACAGTCTCATCGTATTTCAGAAGTGCTACCGTTAATAGACCAGTATCGGGATCCGCTTTTATGCTCGCCCACTTTATGTTGTGCTCCGTAAGCCAGGGGTCCGAAGCGAGGTGCCGCATATTAGTCTCAAGCTCGCGGTACGATAGCGGCACATGCGTTACTACCACAGGGACACCTGCTGCCTGCACGCGTTGCACAGCGCTCGTCATCAATACCGCAGGTGCAGCTGACTGTCGATCTTGAGGAGTCGCACTCGGCAAAACGTCAGGTGCGGTTAAGTCCTCTGAGACCCGCAGTGTGATACCAGCGTCCGTGATCTGAGAGCTAACGAAGCTGCCCCCGGAAACTGCCGCGAGATAGTTCGCGTCCTCTGCTGCAATCGCATTGGCCGACGCATCTGACCGGAAGCTTCCATGGTGGCTTGATGCTATCGCAATACCTTCGGGCGTGTGTTGTGCCAGTGACCACGGGGTTGGGAGTTCATCCGAGGGCATAGGGCCGACAGCAGCAGCGACTGACCCCCGTGCAAATAAGCAGCTGGCGACAAGCAGCAGGCCGAACCATATTATTGCTACGCGCAACCTCGATACTTTCGTCATATCATCACGTCCTGCCAAATATCGATGACGCACATGCGGTGGTGCGCCGTCAAGGGATGTTATGTAGAAGGTAGGAAATTTCGTCGCCGTACTCGCGCGGTGACTCTCCATCACCCGCCGTCTCAATGGCAACAACTTGCAGCTATCTCGCCGCTGGCTTTCTTCTAAAATCCCCCACCCCTTCGGCCGTTGCCGAGACCATGTGCCCCCCGAAGATCGACGGGCAGACCGCAGTAGATCACGACATCGCTCGAAGGTCAAGTTCTCTGCAACGCCGACACGGTTCGATGTAGCGAGGGGCAACCGGCGCCGCAAGCGCTCCCGTCATACACGGACCCGCGGCCTCTCGTGACCGTGGCGCTGTGAACCACGGTGAGGCTCAGTCGTGATGTGTTTCCATCAGCTGACGGCTCGCCTCCGTGACACTGCCTGACAGCGACGGATAGACCGAGAACGTCTGCGCCAATTGGTCGACGGTAAGGCCCAGTTGAACGCCCATCGAGACCGGCAGGATGAGCTCGCTCGCACGCGGGGCCACGACGACTCCGCCGAGCACCAATCCGGTGCCTGGGCGAGCGAAGAGTTTCACGAAACCATCGGTAATACCGCCCATCTTGGCGCGCGCATTACCGGCGAGCGAGAGTTTGATCGCGCGCCCTTCGACACTGCCGTCGTCGATGGCCTTCTGCGAAACTCCGACCGTCGCGATTTCGGGATCGGTGAATACGTTCGCCGCTACGGTCGATAACCGCAACGGCCGCACCGCCTCGCCGAGCGCGTGCCACATCGCGATACGCCCTTGCATCGCGGCCACCGAGGCGAGCATCAAAACTCCGGTGCAGTCGCCTGCCGCGTAGACGCCCGGCGCTGACGTGCGCGACACCCGATCGACTTCGATGAAGCCGGACGACGCGAGCCGCACATGCGCGTTTTCGAGCCCAAGGCCGCTGATGTTCGGCAACGAGCCGACCGCCATCAGGCAGTGCGTGCCCTCGACCGTCTTGCCGTCGGTGAGTTCGACGACCACGCCGTCACTCGTGCGCTTCACTCCCGCGGCGCGCGACCGGTTGACGACGGTCATGCCGCGCCTGGTGAACACCGACTCCAAGACGGCGGCGGCATCGGCGTCTTCACCTGGGAGCACTCGATCGCGCGAGGAGACGAGCGTGACGTGCGAACCCAACGCCTGATAGGCGCCGGCGAATTCGGCGCCCGTCACACCAGACCCTACGACGACGAGCCGCTCGGGCAACGCGTCGAGGTCGTAGACCTGATGCCAGGTCAAAATCCTTTCGTCGTCAGGTATCGCGGTCGGCAAGATACGAGGTCGAGCGCCGGTCGCGAGCAAGACGACGTCCGCTTCGAGAGCCTCAGTGGTGCCGTCAGCGAATTCGACGGTGATGCGATGGCCCGAGACGGTTTGCGATTCGAGCCGCGCACTCCCGGTGAGAACCACCACGCCGGCGGCAACCAACCGAGCCGCGATGTCGTCGGATTGCGCCCGCGCCAAGGCTTTCACCCGAGCGTTCACCCGCGCGAGGTCGACGGTGACAGAACCGGCGTCGTGGTCGGTGCCGCCGTCGAAGCGCACGCCAAGACGCGACGCCGACGACAGCGACGTCATGACTTCCGACGTGGCGATAAGGGTCTTCGACGGCACGCAGTCGGTGAGCACGCACGCGCCGCCCACTCCGCCGCTGTCGACCAACGTCACGTCCGCGCCGTGCTGTGCCGCGACAAGCGCGGCTTCGTAGCCACCTGGTCCGCCGCCGACGATTGCGATGCGAGTCACAGGCGGCATTCTTTCGTATCAACGGCCAGGCGCTTCGCGCCCCCGTTCCATTCGCGCGCGGGCGAGCCTCACCGCTTCACCGCGGGCGAGCCTCTAGCCTTGCGGGCGTGGCCCTCTACGCCGCCTACGGCAGCAACCTCGATCCCGCGCAAATGCTGCGGCGCGCGCCGCATTCGCCCGCGCGCGGCACCGGTTGGCTGACCGGCTGGCGGCTCACGTTCGGCGGTGAAGAACTCAGCTTCGAAGGCGCACTCGCCACGGTGGTCGAAGATGCCGGCAGCCAGGTTTTCGTGATGTTGTACGACGTCGCGCGGTTCGACGAACCCGAACTCGACCGGTGGGAGGGCACCGCGCTCGGCCTGTACCGCAAAATTCGCGTGCGGGTGGCGACGCTGGACGGCGACGAATCCGCGTGGCTGTACGTGCTCAACGGCTACGAAGGCGGCCTTCCGTCGGCTCGCTATCTCGGCCTCATCGCCGACGCGGCGCAGGCGGCGGGCGCCCCCGACGACTACGTCTTCGCGCTTCGCTGCCGGCCGTGCGGCTAACTGTAGTTAAAGGCGTAACCTGCCAGCATGAACACAATGGCGGAGAGCGGTGCGGCGGCGAGCGAGGCGGCCTCGGCATTGGCCTCGATCACCGGCGTGGGCACGCACGACGTCGCCGTGGTGCTCGGTTCTGGCTGGGTGCCCGCGGCCGACGCGATCGGATCGGCGACTCACGAACTCGCCGCTACCGACCTGCCGGGCTTCGCTCCGCCGTCGGTCGCCGGTCACGCCGGTCGCATTCGTTCAATACCAGTAGCCGGACGACGCGTGCTGGTGTTTCTCGGGCGCACGCACTTGTACGAGGGGCACGGCGTTGCCGCTGTCGCCCACGGCGTGCGCACCGCTGTCGCGGCCGGGTGCAAAACCGTGGTGTTGACGAACGGCTGCGGCGGAATTCGCGACGGTTACGCGGCCGGCCAGCCGGTGCTCATCAGCGACCACCTGAACCTCACCGGCGTTTCTCCTTTGGTTGGCGCGATTTTCGTCGACCTCACCGATCTTTACAGCGTGCGGTTACGTGCCTTGGCACGCTCGGTCGACCCGTCGTTGGCCGAGGGCGTCTACGCGCAACTGCCAGGGCCGCACTACGAAACGCCGGCCGAAATTCGCATGTTGCGCGCGATGGGCGCCGATCTGGTCGGCATGTCGACGGCGTTGGAAGCAATCGCGGCACGTGCCGGCGGCGCTGAGGTACTGGGCATCTCGCTCGTGACAAATCTGGCCGCCGGCATCTCGGGGCAACCGCTCGACCACGAGGAGGTCTTGGCCACCGGGCGCGAGTCCGCGGCGCGCATGGGCGAATTACTGCGCCGGTTGGTCGAGCAAGTATGACCTCGGTATTCGAGGCAGCCTCGGCCTGGCTGGCCGAGGATCCCGACCCCGACACACGTGCCGAGCTTTCCGCTCTGCTGTCGGCCGGTGATACGGCAGCACTTTCCGACCGTTTCGGCGCGCGTCTCGAATTCGGGACGGCGGGTCTGCGCGGCGCTCTCGGCGCTGGCCCGAACCGCATGAACCGAGCGGTTGTCATGCGCGCCGCGGCCGGATTGTGCTCGTACTTGCGGGCGCGGGGCGGTACGTCGGTGGTCATCGGATACGACGCCCGCCACAAGTCAGATGTGTTCGCGCACGACACGGCGGCCGTGGTCGCGGGCTTCGGATTGGTGCCGCTCGTCTTGCCACGGCCGTTGCCAACCCCGGTTTTGGCCTACGCAATAAGGCACTTGTCGGCGTCAGCCGGAGTAATGGTTACCGCTTCGCACAATCCGCCCCAAGACAACGGCTACAAGGTCTATCTCGACGACGGCGCGCAGATCGTGCCACCGGCCGACGCCGAGATTTCCGCTGCCATCGAAGCCGTCGGGCCGCTCTCGTCTATTCCGCGAAGCGACGACTGGACAGTGCTCGACGATGCCGTGGCAGATTCTTACGTCGCGGCGGTGTCCTCGATGCCGCTCCTGGCAGCAATCCCCGACCGCGATGTGCGCATCGTCTACACGCCGCTGCACGGCGTCGGCCGTGACGTCGTCATGTCGGCGTTCTCACACGCGGGCTTTCCCTCATTGCACGTAATTCCCGAGCAAGCCGAGCCTGATCCCGACTTTCCGACGGTCGCGTTTCCCAACCCTGAAGAACCTGGCGCCATCGACCTCGCCTTGGCGGCGGCTTCGGCGTCGTCCGCCGATCTCGTCATCGCCAACGACCCAGACGCCGATCGCTGCGCCGTTGCGGTGCCCGATCTGCCCGGCACGTGGCGCATGCTGCGCGGCGACGAGGTCGGAGCGTTGCTCGCCGACTTCTTGCTACGCCATCGAGTTCACGGCCGGTACGCGACCACGATCGTGTCGTCGTCATTGCTCTCGGCGATGGCGGCACGACACGGCGTTCCCTATTCCGAGACGCTCACCGGCTTCAAATGGATTGTGAAATCGGGCGACGACCTCGTGTTCGGCTACGAAGAGGCATTGGGCTACTGTGTCGCGCCAAACCTCACCCGCGACAAAGACGGCATCAGCGCGGCACTTGTGGTCGCGTTGCTCGCGGCGTCGTTGAAGAGTGCTGGGTCGTCGCTGGCCGCGCGACTCGACGAGATTGCCCGCGACTACGGCCTGTTCGCCACCGACCAGCTTTCGATCCGCGTCGACGACATCTCGCACATCACCGCGGCTGTTGAGGCGCTGCGCGCCGCGCCACCGATTTCGCTCGGCGGCCTTCGCGTGATGGCGATCGATGATTTCGCTTGCGGCATCGAAGGTTTGCCGCAAACCGACGCACTTCGCTACCGGCTCGACGGATCAGGCCACGGATACGGCACGGCGCGCGTCGTCGTCCGGCCTAGTGGTACCGAACCCAAGCTGAAGTGCTATCTCGAAGTGGTGATTCCGGTCAGCGGCAATGTCGATGACACCCGCGCGGTATCGCGACGGTTGCTCGCGGCTATTCGCGACGACGTCGCGGTTGCTCTCGGATTCAGCTCTCGGTAGCCAGTTCAGCGGTCTCGCGCGTGTCGTCTTGTCGCAGCGGACGACACGCGTCGGCGATCAGGGCGGCCACCGCCAGCAGCGCCACCACGGCGGTCAGCGAATCGAGTACGCCGAAGTGATCGCCCAAGAAGCCAATCAGGGGTGGACCGCCGAGAAAGGCGGTGTAGCCGATCGACGCGACCACACTTACCCGCGCGGCAGCATGGCGTGGATCGTCACCGGCCGCGCTCATGCCGAGTGGGAAGCCTAAAGACGCGCCAAGGCCCCACAACAACGCGCCGACGATCGCGACGGCGAGAACGCCGGAAAAGACGACGATCGCAAGGCCGATGAGTGCCAACAGGGCGCACGCCCGCAGCATCACGACGCGACCGTACTTGTCGATGAAGGCGGGCCCGAACCAGCGGCCAAGCGTCATCGCGCCGACGAACACGGCGAACGTGAACGAGCCAACCGCGGCCTTGGCGTGATAGCCGTCGACCATCGCGACAGCGAGCCAGTCGTTGCCGGTTCCTTCGGTGAAAGCCATGCACAGCACGAATAGTCCGACCAGCAGGGTGCGCGGTTCGGTCCAGGCTTTGAGCGGATGGCGAGTGCTTTTCTCGGGCTGCGCCTCGGCATGATGCCGCGCCGGGACGAATCCGCGAACGGCGAGCGGCACGCCGATGGCGATGACGACGGCGACCCCGAGGAGATGCGGCGTAACACTGACGTGGACTGCGTTCATCAAGGATCCGACGAGGGCTCCGGCAAAGGTGCCGATGCTCCAGCCGCCGTGAAATCTCGGCATGATCGACCGCTGAAGATGCTGTTCGACCGCGCCGCCTTCGACGTTCATCGCGACGTCCCAGGTGCCGTTGCCGAACCCGAAGAGAAAAAGGCCGATAACGACGGCGCCGATGCCAATCTCGTAGCCGATCGCCGTCAACGCGAGCCCTACCGACAAGATGAGCGACATCACAGCGACCGCGCGGGCGGCGCCGAATCGGGTGACCACCATGCCCGCGAGCGGAAGGGCAATGATCGAACCGATCGCGGCGGCGAGCAAGACCAGGCCAAGTTGCCCAGGGTCGAGGTGCAGCTTGTCGCGCACCTGCGGAATGCGGGCCGCCCAGTTCGCGAAGGCGAAACCGCTCGCAATGAACGCGGCGTAGACCGCCATCTTGGCGCGCTGAATCTGCTCAGCCGTCGGCCCGGCGTGCTCGCTCACTCGCTCCCCCGCCCATCTCGCGCCAGCCACGTCGCCACAATGTCGCGCTCTTTCGCGGGGTCGAGGCCGATGTCGGGCGAATCTTCGCGCGGGCGCGGTTTTCCGCCGTCCCGCATCCAATGCCAGGTGTCGCGAACGGTCTCGACAACGGGCCGAAGCGTCAGGCCTGCCGCGGCCGCGGCGCTGGTGTCGAGACAATGCGCGTCGAGGTCAGGGCCGGGCGGAAGCCAGATCGGTAGTTCGGTCCACGGCTCTACGCCGCTTTTCAGCAGGTAGTCAGCATCGATCCAGACCAGATTCGCGTCGCTACCAGTCACGGCACGGCAACTTTCGAGCATTGCCCGCACGGTGGTGAAGCCTGATTTCGATACCGCGTTGAAGACCCCGCTCGTTTTTCTTTCGGCGCACAGAACCATCCAAGCCGCCAAGTCACGCGAATCGACGTATTGGCGTGGCCAGTCTCTCGGTTCCGGCGCGAGCACGTCGCCGCCGCGCGCGATCCGGTTCAGCCACCACGGCAGCCGACCCGGGCCCTCGTGCGGGCCGAGTATGAGTCCGGCCCTCGCGATGAGACAACGCTTAGGCCCAAAGGCGTGGAGAACCGCTAATTCAGCACCTCTTTTGTCGGCGGGGTAGATCGTCGCGTCAGCGTCGGGATCACCGTCGAAGGTCGGGTGATTTTCGTTCGCCCTAACGGGCACGGGTTCGCGGTACACCGACGCGCTCGAAACGTAGGCGTAGTACGGCGTGGCGTGTTCGAGGAGCGTGGCGCTCGCCTTGACGACGCGAGGCGCGTGTGCCCAGGTGTCGAAGACAGCATCCCAGGAGCGGCTGCCGACGCCGCTCAGACCGTCTCGCGTCGTACGGTCACCGAACAGCGCTTCGACCCGGCCGCCCTCGGCGCAAGGCGGCATCGTCGATCGCGTGAGCGTCGTGACGTCGTGGCCCGCGCCCACGGCGGCTTCGACGAGAGCGCGACCCACGAACGTGCCTCCGCCGAGCACCAAGATGCGCATCCGTTCACCGTATGCGACGCCGACGCCACAGTCGCCCGACGGACATACGGCGCGCGGTCGGTAGGTCAAGCGCGTAACACGCGGGCCGACGGGGCCGGACGGCGATACGCTGAGTGCCATGACGCTCACCACGTCGGCGATCCCGGCTGACGTCGCCAGCTCCGACGCGGCCTTGCGACGCTTCCTGCACGGTCTGCCGGGGGTCGACCAAGTCGGTGCCGACTCGCGCGCGGCAGCGCTGGCCACCCGATCCATCAAGACCACGGCGAAACGCTGGGCGATCGACACCGCCATCACGGTGATCGACCTCACTACGCTCGAAGGCCAAGACACCGAAGGCAAAGTGCGTGCCCTCTGCGCCAAGGGCGCACGGCCCGACCCCACCGACGCCACCTGCCCGAAGGTCGCGGCGATCTGCGTCTACCCCGACCTTGTCGCCACGGCTCGCGAACACCTGCGGGGCACCGGCATCAAGGTCGCGAGTGTCGCCACGAACTTCCCGAGCGGTCGAGCCGCGTTGCCGGTGAAGTTGGCCGACGTCCGCGCCGCTGTCGCGGCCGGAGCCGACGAGATCGACATGGTCATCGACCGCGGCGCGTTTCTTTCCGGCCGCTACCTCGAGGTGTACGACGAAATCGTGCAGGTCAAGGCGGCCTGCGACACCGCGCATCTCAAGGTGATTCTCGAAACCGGCGAACTTGCCACCTACGACAACGTGCGTCGCGCCAGCTGGATCGCCATGCTTGCGGGCGCTGATTTCATCAAGACCAGCACCGGCAAGGTATCCCCCGCCGCGACGCTGCCCGTCACGCTCGTGATGCTCGAAGCCGTGCGCGACTTCCGCGAGGCGGGCGGTCGCCAGGTCGGTGTGAAAGCAGCGGGCGGCATCCGGACGACGAAAGACGCGCTGCGCTACCTGGTACTTGTCAACGAAACCGTCGGCGACGACTGGCTTTCACCCGACTGGTTCAGGCTCGGAGCGTCGAGCCTGCTCAACGATCTGCTGATGCAACGCCAGAAACTGCTCACTGGGCATTACTCGGGCCCCGACTACGTCACCATCGACTAAGGCGCGCCATGAACCACAAGCTGTTCGACTACGCACCGGCTCCTGAGTCGCGCGCGATCGCCGATATTCGCAGTAACTACGGGCTATTCATCGGCGGGGAGTTTGTCGAGCCGGTCGACGGCCAGCCGTTCAAGACGATCAATCCCGCTACCGAGGAAGTGCTCGCCGAAGTCAGCGCCGCCGGCGCGCACGACGTCGACCGCGCGGTGGCAGCCGCACGTACCGCCTACGACAACACGTGGTCGCGCATGCCGGGGCGCGAACGCGCGAAGTACTTGTTCCGTATCGCGCGCATCATTCAGGAGCGAGCACGAGAGCTTGCGGTGCTCGAATCGCTCGACAACGGCAAGCCGATACGCGAGTCACGCGACGTCGACCTTCCGCTCGTCGCCGCGCATTTCTTCTACTACGCGGGCTGGGCCGACAAACTCGAATACAGCGGCTACGGCAGCACGCCGATCGGCGTCGCGGGGCAAATCATCCCATGGAACTTCCCGCTTCTCATGTTGTCGTGGAAAATCGCGCCAGCCCTCGCGTGCGGCAATACGGTGGTGCTCAAGCCCGCCGAGACCACGCCGCTCACCGCTCTGACGTTCGCCGAAATTTGCCGGCAGGCCGAACTTCCGCCGGGCGTCGTTAACATCGTCACCGGCGCCGGCGAGACGGGCAAGCTTCTCGTCGAACACCCGGGAATAGACAAAATCGCGTTCACCGGCTCCACCGATGTCGGCAGGGCTATCGCGAAGTCTGTTGCGGGCACGAAGAAGCGGCTCACTCTCGAACTCGGCGGCAAAGCCGCGAACATCGTCTTCGACGACGCGCCTATCGACCAAGCCGTCGAAGGCATCGTCGCCGGAATCTTCTTCAACCAAGGCCATGTCTGCTGTGCCGGTTCTCGGCTGCTGGTTCAGGAGTCGGTTGCCGACGATGTGCTCGAACGGCTCCGCCGCCGCATGTCGACGCTACGACTCGGCGACCCGCTCGACAAGAACACCGATATCGGCGCGATCAATTCGGCTGTGCAACTGCAAAAGATTCGCGAGCTTTCGCGGATCGGCGAAGAAGAGGGGGCCGAGCGCTGGTCGGCACCGTGCGAGCTTCCCGAGCACGGCTACTGGTTCGCGCCCACCATCTTCACTGGTGTCACGCAAGCGCACCGCATCGCGCGCGAAGAGATTTTCGGCCCGGTGCTCTCGGTACTCACCTTCCGCACGCCCGACGAAGCCGTTGAGAAGGCGAACAACACGCCGTACGGCCTCTCGGCCGGCATCTGGACAGACAAAGGCAGCCGCATTCTTTCGATCGCCAACCGACTGCGGGCAGGCGTCGTCTGGGCAAACACCTTCAACAAGTTCGATCCGACCTCGCCCTTCGGCGGCTATAAAGAATCCGGCTTCGGCCGCGAAGGCGGGCGGCACGGCTTGGAGGCATACCTTCGATGAGCGACCGAACCAGGCTCGACGTCCGCAAAACGTACAAGCTTTTCATCGGCGGCGCGTTTCCGCGTAGCGAGTCGGGCCGCAGCTACCAGGTCACCGACAGCGGCGCGAACTTCATCGCCAACGCGGCTCTCGCCTCGCGCAAAGACGCACGCGACGCTGTCGTCGCCGCCCGCTCCGCTTTCAAGAAGTGGTCGACGGCTTCGGCGTACAACCGCGGCCAAGTGCTGTATCGGGTCGCCGAGATGCTCGAGGGCCGCCGCGACCAGTTCGTGGCCGAGGTAGCCAGTGCTGAGGGCATTCACAACGGGGAACACGTGGTCGACGCGGCCATCGACCGCTGGGTCTGGTACGCCGGCTGGAGCGACAAGATCGCGCACGTGCTCGGCTCGTCGAACTCCGTCGCCGGCCCGTACTTCGACTTCTCGATCCCTGAACCGACCGGCGTCGTCGCAATCATCGCGCCGCAAGAGTCGAGCCTGCTCGGTCTGGTCTCCGTCATTTCGCCTGTCATCGCGGCCGGCAATACGGCCGTCGTCATTGCCAGTGAAAAGCGGCCATTGCCGGCGATCACGTTGAGCGAGGTGCTCGCGACGTCCGACCTACCCGGTGGCGTCGTCAACGTGCTCACCGGAAAGACGAGCGAAATCTCGCCATGGCTCGCCTCGCACGCCGACGTGAACGCCATCGACCTCACCGGCGCGGCGCCCGAGCTCGCCACCCAACTGCAGATCGCGGCTGCCGAGAATCTGAAGCGCGTTTACCGCCCGGACGACGACAACCCCGACTGGCTGGCCGACCCCGGTCTGTCGCGGCTTCAGGCGTTCGTCGAAACGAAGACCGTCTGGCACCCGATCGGGGTTTAGCCGTGCGCCTCAGCCACGCGCCGAGCGCCGCGCCCACACGCGCGCGATCGCGCCCGCTAGCGCGACGTTGTTCGTCGACAGGTCAAGGTTGACCTGCACGCTTCGGCCTTCACTCTCGCGCTGGAAGAAGTCGAGCACGAATCGGCTAATCGCCTTGCCACGCAAGCCTTTTTCGTCGGCCGCCTGCATCGCCTGGATCAGCATGCGATCGTGCAGGTCGGGGTCGAGCTGCTGGTCGAGCGGGACCGGATTCGCGACAACCAAGGCACTGTTGGTGCCAAGCTGGTCGCTCGCTTGCATGATGCTTGCGATCTCGTCAGGAGAATCGACCCGCCAGTCCAGCGGAAATCCGGAGTCGTACAGGTAGAAGGCCGGAAACTTGTTGGTGCGGTAGCCGACCAACGGCAGGTTCAACGTTTCGAGCCGCTCGAGAGTGGCCGCGATATCGAGAATCGACTTCACGCCGGCGCAGACCACGGTAATGCGTGTTCGCGACAGCGTGATGAGGTCTGACGACTCGTCGAACGCGTCGATCTGCGATCGGCCCACGCCGCCGAGCCCGCCCGTCGCGAACACCCTGATGCCGGCGATCGCCGCGAGAGTCGACGTGGCGGCAACGGTCGTGGCTCCGCTCGCCTTGCGACCCACCGCCACCGCGAGATCGCGACCCGTCACCCGAGCGAAGTCGTCTGACAGCGCCAGCCGCTCGAGCTCGCTGTCGTCGAGGCCCACGGTAGGCACGCCGTCGATCACCGCGATGGTGGCGGGTGTGACGCCGGCGTCGGTGAGAATCGACTGGAAGTCGTGGGCAGCTTGTAAGTTGCGCGGCCGAGGCAGGTCGAACGCGATGATCGAAGACTCCAAGGCGACCACTGGCCGCCCGTCGTCGAGGGCAGATTGCACGCGCTCCGAAACCTTGACCATCGGCGGCATGTCTGGCCCCTGTCAGCTAGGAAGTATCAGCAGTCCGTCGCAGCGCGGCGTATCCAGGCTTCACAACGTCATTGATCAACGCAAGGCGTTCATCGAACGGGATGAAGGCACTTTTCAAAGCGTTTACCGTGAACCACGCGAGGTCGTCAAGCGCGTAGCCGAAGGCATCGACCAGCCTCTCGAACTCGACAACCATCGAGGTGCCGCTCATCAGGCGGTTGTCGGTGTTCACGGTCACCCGAAAGTAGAGCTTGCGCAACAGCCCGATCGGGTGCTCGGCGATCGAGAGCACCGCGCCCGTTTGCACATTCGACGACGGGCACATTTCCAGCGGCACGCGGTTGTCGCGCACATACGCCGCGAGCCGGCCCAGCACCGGCACACCGTCGACGGTCGCTATGTCGTCGACGATGCGCACCCCGTGGCCGAGCCGATCAGCACCGCACCATTGCAGTGCCTCCCAGATCGACGGCAGCCCGAACCCTTCACCCGCGTGAATCGTGAAGTGACCATTCTCACGCTGCATGTACTGGAAGGCGTCGAGATGCCTGGTGGGCGGATAACCGGCTTCCGCGCCGGCGATGTCGAACCCCACCACGCCCTCGTCGCGATAGCGAATAGCCAGCTCGGCGATCTCGAGTGAGCGCGCGGCGTGCCGCAGCGCGGTCAGCAGCACCCCCACTCGAATGCCGCGACCACGGGTGCCGAGCCGGAAGCCGTCGAGCACGGCCTCGACGATTTGCGGCAGATCGAGACCTCGTTCGACGTGCAGCTCCGGCGCGAATCGCACCTCGGCATAGACGACGTTGTCGGCCGCGAGGTCTTCGGCGCACTCGGCCGCCACGCGCGTTAACGCCTCACGCGTTTGCATGACCCCGACCGTATGGGCGAACGTCTCGAGATAACGTTCGAGCGAGCCGGACGACGCGGCCTCGACGAACCAATGCCCGAGCTCTTCGGCGTCGCGCGTCGGCAAGTTTTTGTAGCGGACGTCGTCGGCCAGCTCGACAACCGTAGCTGGCCGCAGCCCACCGTCGAGATGGTCGTGCAGCAAAGCCTTTGGTGCCAGCCGAATTTGCGCGGACGTCGCCGGCGTCACGCGTTCTCCTCACCGTGCGAATCTCGGTGCGAATCTCGGTGCGAATCTCGGTGCGAATCTCGGTGCGAATCTCGGTGCGCGAGGTCGGGCGCAAAAGCGGGAAGGCAAATAGCGACGTATTCGGCACCGTCGGCACCAACGAAATAGCGCACCCGCTCGCCCTTGGCTGTGATGACCGCCTGGCCAGACCGTACTTCGAGCGTTCCGCCGTCGTGTTCGACAAAAACCGACCCGGTGAGAACGAGCGTGATCTCGTCAAATTCCGGGCTCTGCGCGGGCTCGCTCCACCCCGCGGGCGCCCGCATGCGCGCCACGGAAACAGACGTCGCTGACGAGGCGACCCGACCTACGTATTCGTCGATCAGCTTGCCTCCGGGCACCGGAATGCGTGACGGCTCGGCTATCAGGGTTGGCATCATGCTCCAATCGTCTCGATCACCAACGGTGACGGCTGGAAAGGCGTGTCGACATCGGCAATATCGTGCGCGCCGTCGAGCGCCTCCATCGCGCGGTCGAACCGCCCTTCGTCGTCCGAGAAAAGCGTGAGCAACGGCTGGCCGGCGCTGACGACGTCACCCGGCTTGGCGTGCATGCGCACGCCCGCGCCGAACGACACCGACTCGTCGCGTCGCGCTCGACCAGCGCCCAAACGCCAGGCCGCCGTGCCGACTGCCAACGCGTCGAGGCTCACGAGCCGGCCCGGCCTCTGCACATAAACCGTGTGCGTGTAGCGAGCAGTCGGCAAGTCGGCGTCGGGGTCGCCGCCTTGCGCGCGCACCATGCGCCGCCAAACGTCCATCGCCGAACCGTCGCGCAAAGCGTCGGCGGGATCTTTCGTATTGCCCAGGCCACACGCACGCAGCATTTCGCGCGCGAGGGCAATCGTGAGGCGCACGACATCGGGCGGCCCGCCTCCCGCAAGCACCTCGACAGCTTCGGCGACCTCAAGCGCATTACCCGCGGTGTTGCCGAGCGGGGTGTTCATGTCGGTGAGCAACGCGGCCGTTTTGATGCCGTGCGCCGTGCCGAGGTCGACCATCGTGGTGGCGAGTTCGCGAGCCTGCGCGATGTCTTTCATGAAGGCACCGCTGCCAACCTTGACGTCGAGCACGAGCGCCGACGTGCCCTCCGCGATTTTCTTGCTCATGATGGAACTTGCGATGAGCGGAACCGAGTCGACGGTGGCCGTGACGTCGCGTAACGCGTACAACCGGCGGTCGGCCGGCACAAGCCCTACGCCCGCCGCGCATATGACGGCACCGATGTCGCGCAATTGCGCCAGCATTTCAGCCGCGGTCAAATCCGCCCGCCAGCCGGGTATCGACTCCAATTTGTCGAGGGTACCGCCGGTGTGGCCGAGACCGCGGCCGCTCAGTTGCGGCACCGCGGCACCGCAGGCAGCAACGGTCGGGGTGAGGGCAAGGGTGATTTTGTCGCCGACGCCGCCGGTGGAGTGCTTGTCGGTGGTCGGCTTGGCTAACCCGGCGAAATCCATGCGCTCGCCGGATTCAATCATTGCGGTGGTCCAGCGGCTAAGTTCGCGTGCCGTCATGCCGTTGAAAAAAATAGCCATCAGCAAGGCCGACATCTGTTCTTCGGCGACGAACCCCTTGGTGTAGGCGTCGACGATCCAGTCAATTTGTTCCGCGTCTAGTTCACCGGTGTCGCGCTTGCAACGAATCACGTCGACGGCGTCCACGGTCACCGCCTTTCGTCGTTCATCAAGTTTTGCGGACCGAATGGCTCGGCAAGCAAAGCGCTCAAACGCAGCGCCCCGGAAGTATGGTCTATCAAAACGTCTCCCCCGCCGTGTTCGTACAACAGTTGACGGCAACGACCACACGGCATCAGCGGCACGCCGGCGGCGTCAACACACGCCAACGCGATAAGCCGGCCGCCGCCGCTGGCGTGCAGTGCCGACACCACGCCGCATTCGGCGCACAGGGTGACGCCGTAGGAGGCATTTTCGACGTTGCAGCCGACGACGATACGGCCGTCGTCGACGAGCGCCGCCGCGCCGACAGGAAACTTCGAATAGGGCACGTAAGCATGCGTCATGGCGGCGGCAGCGGCAGTGCGCAGCGTCGTCCAGTCGAGGTCGGGCGTGGGGAGTGTCATCGGCTCACATACGGCTCGCCGTCGGCCGCCGGTGCGCGCACTCGGCCGACGAGCCCGGCAACCGCCAGGATCGTGGCGAGGAACGGCAGCATCGCCAAGAACTGCGACGGGATGATGACGGGGGTGCCGATGAACGACAGCACTGTTTGCAGCGCATCGGCAAAACCGAAGAGCAGAGCGGCACCGACGGCGCCGCGCGGGCTCCAGCGGCCGAAGATAACGGCGGCGAGCGCGATAAAGCCCTTGCCCGAGGTCATGTTCTTCGTGAATGGCGCGTCTTCGCCGATCGTGAGATAGGCGCCCGCGAGCCCCGCGACGAGACCCCCGAGCACAACGTTGATGTAGCGAGTGCGCAACACGTTGATGCCGACGGTTTCGGCCGCGCGGGGGTGCTCGCCTACGGCCCTGGTGCGAAGCCCCCATCGGGTGCGAAAGAGCGCGATGTCGATGACGACGATGAGCGCGTACATCGCGTAGACGATGATGTTCTGGCGAAACAGCAGCGGGCCGATGATGGGTATGTCGGAAAGCAACGGCACGTTGATGGCATGCAGCAGCGGTGGCGTGTTGTAAGTATCTTGGTTGGGCGCCATCAAAGCGTCGTAAACATAACCGGTGAAGCCAAGCGCCAGAAAGTTGAGGACGACGCCGAGCACGATCTGGTTGACGAGATAGCGGATCGCGAAGACGGCGAGCAAAGCGCCGACGATGCCCCCGGCAGCCATCGCGCCGACGATGCCGATACCAGTGCTCTTGGTGAGTGTCGCGACCAACGCACCGGCGAACGCGCCGGTGAGCATCTGCCCTTCGATGGCGATATTGATGACACCGGAGCGCTCGCAGAGCACGCCCGAAAGTGCACCCAAAATCAACGGCCCGGCCAAGAAAATGCTATTTTGCAACAGGCCCAGCAGGTCGAGCCGCGTTCCCTTAGTGCCGGTGCATGCCCAGCACAGGAACGAAAAGACGACGGCGATAATCGTGAACGCGACGACCCAGCGCATCGCACGGCGAGAAAAGTTATGGAACAGCCGCCAAAGGCCAAGCCCGACGACGATTGCTCCGAGCACGATGCCGACGATTCGCGCCGGAAGCACGAGGTCGGGCACGTGCACCCGCGCTCCGCTCGGTGAAAGGGCAAATCGCGCGTCGTAGCCCGCGTGTGACCCTAAGCCGAGACCGAAGACGCACAACAAACCGAAGGCGACCACAGCCACGCCGGAAGCGACGCGTGCGCGCCCGGAGACGGGAACCTCGACGACCTCATGGGTCTCGACCAATGATTCTTCGCGGACGGCGGTCATCCGTTCCACCCCTTGGCCAATTGCTGGCCCGACGTGTCGGCCGTGCCGCGCAAGCGGAAGGCGCCACTGATCAACGCGGGCGCGGCGATAAAGAGCACGATGATGGCCTGCAAGACGGTAGCCAGCTCGACGGGCGTGCCAGTGCGGCTTTGCATCGTCGAGCTACCGGCTTGCAGGGCGCCGAAGAGCAAGCCCGCCAACACCGTCGGCCACGCTTGCGCCCGCCCCAGGAGTGCCACGGTAATGCCGGTGAATCCGATACCGGCGTCGATGTCTTGGGTGATAGACGTGTTGGTGCCAAGGATCTGGCTGCAGCCGGCGAGCCCGGCCAGCGCGCCAGACAGCACGAGAGCGACCACGTAGTTTCGACCGATGTTCATACCTGCCGTGCGCGCGGCATTCTGATTCGCGCCGACCGCCCGAAGTTGAAAACCGAGCTTGCTACGCGTGAGCACCCAGGCCATCGCGCCCGCCGCCAACACGGCGATGATGAGCCCGGCGTGCACGCGCAGCGGTGCCGGAAAGAGCTGCGGCAGGCGGGCACTCTCGTGCACCACCCGCGAAATCGCCTGGTTCGAATCCGGACGCTTGAAGCCGTCGGTGGTGAGCAGATAACCGAGGAAGTAGTAGGCGACGTAGTTCAACATGATGGTGGTGATGACTTCATGCGCGCCTGTGCGCGACTTGAGCCAGCCGGCCAGGCCCGCCCAAAGCGCCCCTCCGATCATGCCGGCGATCAACGCGACGACGAGATGAACCCCGGTCGGGAGGTGCCAGGCGAAACCCACGTAGCCGGCGAAAATCGAGGCCATGATGAGCTGGCCCTGCACGCCGATGTTGAACAGCCCCGCGCGAAAAGCGAGCCCTACCGCAAGACCGGCGAGGATGAGCGGCGTCGCGTTCAGCAACGTGTTCGAGATCGGGTCTAACGCGTTCCACACCGTGCCGTGAGCTGACCGAGGATCGAAAATCGATCCTTCGAAAAGCGCGACATACGCGGAAGAAATTGCCGACCAGGCACGCGAAAATGTGTCGCCGGGCGCGGCGAAGAAGTATTTCGCGGCGTTACGGGTGGAAGTGTCGGTGATGGCGATCAGCAGGCCGCCGACGACGATCGACAACACGAACGCCAAGCCGGTGACGACCACCGGATGCGTCGATCGCATCCACAATGCCGTGCGCTTCAACCGCGAAGGAGCTTCGGGCGGAGTCGGCTGCCGTCGCGACCGCACCACCTCGGTGGCGTGCTCGTCACTCATCGGTGGCTCCGGAGACGGCCGCCGTCGACCGGCCCGTGGAGCCGGCCATCAGCAGCCCGACCTCGGCGGGCGAGGCACCGCCCGGAAGCTCGCCGATGATGCGACCGCGGTACATGACCGCGATGCGATCGGCAAGCCCGAGGACTTCGTCAAGTTCGGTCGAGACAAGGACGACGGCAGTGCCCTTGTCTCGCTCTGACACGATGCGGCGATGCACGAACTCGGTGGAACCGACGTCGAGGCCGCGCGTGGGCTGGGCGACCACCAAAAGGATGAGCGGCCGCGACAATTCGCGTGCCAGCACGACTTTTTGCTGGTTGCCACCCGACAGCGTGCTGGCCAACACATCGGCACCCGGGGTGCGAACGTCGAATTCCTCGATGCGAGCGTCGGCATTCTCGGCGACGACACGCAGGTCGAGCGAGATGCCCTTCGCGAACGGCTCGCGCCCGTACAGGTCGAGAACGAGGTTTTCGGCGACCGTGAAGCTCCCGATCAAACCGTCGTGCATGCGGTCTTCGGGCACGTAACCGATGCCGAGGGCGAGCCGTTCGTTCACCGACACGTCGGCGACGTCGCGGCCGCGCACCTTGATGCGACCCTCGGTGGGTGTCTCGAGACCGAGCAAGCACTCGGTGACTTCGGTCTGCCCGTTGCCTTGCACCCCGGCAATCGCGAATATCTCACCCGCGCGCACCTGAAACGAGACATCGTCGACCTGCACGACCCCGGTGTCGTCGATGAAGCGCAGCCCCTCGACGTCGAGCACGATGTCTTTCGGCATCGCGGGAGATTTGTCGACGGTGAGCGAAACCTTGCGACCCACCATCAGCGACGCAAGCTCCTCTTCACTGGCCGAAGGCGACGGTTCGCCGACGACCTTTCCGCGCCTGATGACCGTTACGCGGTCGGCGACGGCCTTGACCTCTTTGAGTTTGTGGCTGATGAAGACGATCGAAGTTCCGGCGTCGCGCAGGCGCCGCATCACGGCCATGAGGTCTTCGATCTCGGACGGCGTGAGCACGGCCGTCGGCTCGTCGAGCACGAGCACTCTTGCCTCTCGGGTAAGGGCTTTCACGATCTCGGCACGTTGCTGCACTCCGACGGGCAGGTCGGCGACGAGCGCGTCAGGCGGCACGGCGAGACCGTAGCGGCGCGAAATCTCGCGAACTTTACGGCGTGCGGCGCGCCGATCGAGCCACCCGACGCCGCCGCGGGTTTCTTCGTGGCCGAGCATCACGTTTTCGGCCACCGTGAATACCGGAATCAGCATGAAGTGCTGATGCACCATGCCGATGCCCGCCGCGATAGCGTCGCGCGGGCTACCGAAACGCGCGGGGACGTCGTCGAGCAGGATCTGGCCGTCGTCGGGCTCGTACAGGCCGTAGAGCACGTTCATCAGGGTGCTTTTGCCGGCACCGTTTTCGCCGAGGAGCGCGTGGATTTCACCGGGCTCGACGGTCAGGTCGATACCGTCGTTGGCCACCAGCGACCCGAATCGCTTGGTGATACCGCGTAGCTCCAATTTCACGGCAGTTCCAGCAACGTATCGATCCTCTTGGGTGTGTGGTGCGCGGGCGGTGCCCGGTTTGGCTCCGCCCGCACACCAAAGCCCTGGATCGCAGGGCAGTCTCGGGTATTACTTGGGTTGGCTCGGCGACGTGATCTGGATGGCGCCGCTCGTAATGTCGGCCTTGATCTTGTCGAGGTCGGCCTTCACGTCCGCGGGCACCTTGGAATCGAACTCGTGGAAGGGCGCGAGGCCGGTGCCGTTGTTGGCCAGCGTGCCGATATAGCTTTGCCCGCCGAGCTTCTTGCCGGCAGCAACGTCGTTGGCATAACTGGTTACCGAGGTTGCGAGCCCCTTCACGACACTGGTCAAGAACACCGAGCAGTACTGCTGGGCACTGACGCAACCGTCGGTGTCGACCCAGATGACGCTCACCTTGCCCCCGGACGCCGCCGCGGCCGCTCCGGAGCCGAGGCCGGTGCCACCCGCGACCGGGAAGATGATGTCGGCGCCCTGCTGGATGAACGACTGGGTAATCGAACGGCCTTTGTTCTGGTCGGTGAAGCTTTGGGCGAAGGTGCCGGCTTTCTGATTCTTCTCATCCCAGCCGAGCACCTTGACGCTCTTGCCCTTTTGCTGGTTGTAGTACTGCACGCCCTCCCAGAAGCCGTCCATGTAAATGGTGACCGGAGGAATAGGCAGACCGCCATAGGTTGCGACGGTGCCCGACTTGGTCATCGCGGCGGCAAGGTAACCGCCCATGAAGGCACCCTGCGCGGTATTGAACTGGATGCCGTAGACGTTGGGCGCGCTCGACGGCGCGTCGATCTCGGCGAACTGCTGGTCGGGGTGGTCGGTGGCGGCCTTCTTGACGGCATCGCCCATGAGACCGCCCACCGCGATCACCGACGTGCAGCCTTTCGACACCTCGTTGTTGAGGTTGGGCGTGTAGTCGTTTTGCGAATTGGAGGCGACGTACGAAATCTTGATGTTCGGGTTCGCCTTGTTGGCGTCTTGCAAACCCTGCCACGACGACTGGTTGAACGACCGGTCGTCGACGCCGCCGGTGTCGAGCACCATACACAGGCTCACCGGGCTGCCCGTTGCCGCGGGCGAGGTCGACCCCGGCCCCGGTGCCGATGGCGATGTGCTGGTGGCGCTCGACGGCGTCGTGGCGCTTGGGGTTCCGCTACTCGAGCTCGACGGTTTGCTGCTACATGCGGCCACCGCGAGCGCAACGATGCCTGTGACCGCGATGACCGAGACGGTCTTCCTCACGACGCCCTCCGCTGTTTGTCACTTAAGCAGTCTGGATTTGAGCGCTTCGCCTGCCCCGGCCCATGCGCGTTCGAGCCCGCTCGGATTATGCGCTTGACTGAGACTCTACTGCAACGATCATGCATCGCGGATCACAGCGTTGTAACGGCCTGTGCGCGTCGCGAATAGGCAATCACCCGCGCGGTGACAACCGATCACGCCTACCGGTGATCAACATGTTCCTCGGAGTCGTCGCGCAGGTCGATCGAAGCCGGACGACGCTCCCCCGGACCGGCTGGCCAACTGCCGGCCTGCTTTTCGCGACTCCACTGGCTGGTGAGATCGGAGACATGCTTGAAGCGCTCACTCTCGTCAGCGAAACGCGATCGGCCTCGGCGCATTATCGCGGCCAAGAGGCCGACCGCCACGACAGCGGCGATGACGATGACAGCAGTCACGGCGTACTTTCTCCCTTGCTTGTTGCTTTCTTCGCCCCGCTCGCCTCCCATGCGTTCGCACAAGCCCGCAGGCGGCGGGGTTGGGTCATGTCGGTTCGCACCTCCCCCACCCGCCCGCGAGTGGAGCGCGTATTTCACCTGGAGCCACTCGCGCGGCGAGCGCGCGCGAGATCGGACGGAAGACGTTATAGGCGAATAGATCCGTCGCGAAACGAAGCGACGCGGGAGGCGGAAAGTAATACGTTGCGGGCGCGACGTCGTCGTTCAACGCGCCGGACACGGCCCCGATCGGCTGACTCGACTTCTCGCGGTCGCGCATGACTTTCTCGCCCTTCGTGCCCCACCAACCCCCGATGGCTCTCCCGACTCTAGTAGTTGAGGCCCCGATGGCGGTCGAGCGCCGAACTTCAACGCTAATTCGCGAGTCCGCTAGGGAAGGCTTACCGATTCGGCTAGTCTTTGGCGGTCATGCGCCAAGCCATCCGCGTCGTCGCCAAGCGACGGCAGCGACATGTCTGGTGGCGCGCGGCAGCAGCGTTTACGTCGTCCGCCCTCTTGGTTACCGGGCTCGCGGGCACAGCACACGCGTCAGACGACGTCGTCGGCGGTGCGCGGCTCGGCGACTCAGGGGTGGTCGTCGACCCGTCGTCCGACGTACCGGCCCTTCCGCCGATCAGCGCGACGTCCTTCGTCATCGCGGACGCCGACACCGGCGAGGTGCTGGCGGCGCAAAACGCGCACGAAAAGCTGGCTCCGGCGAGCACGCTCAAGACGCTCACCGCGATCACGTTGATCCCGCGGCTCAAGCCCGACGTGGCCATGGTTGCGGGTCGCGACGCCCCGAGCGTCGACGGCACGAAGGCGGGCATCGTCGCGGGCACCACCTACACCGCGGAGGCGTTGTTCACCGCGATGCTGATGATGTCGGCGAACGACGCGGCCGTGGCGTTGGCCGACATGAACGGCGGGCTCCCGTCGACGCTCAGCCAGATGAACGCGCTCGCCGCGCACCTGCAGGCCTACGACACGGTAGCCAAGACGCCGAACGGCCTCGACGCCCCGGGCCAGTCGTCGTCCGCCTACGACTTGGCTTTGATCTTTCGCGCCGGCCTGGCCAACGATCGGTTCAGGCATTACCTCGCGCTAAAGAACGCGCCGTTCCCAGCACCCGACGGCAAGACTTTTCAAATCCAGACCCACGACAAGCTGCTGTTGACCTACCCGGGCATCGTCGGCGGCAAGAACGGCTACACCGTGGCCGCGCAAGCGAGTTACGTCGGCGCCGCGACGCGCGGCGGGCACACGATCATCGTCTCGGTGATGCGCGACCAGCCGAACTTCTGGAACGAGGTGAAGGCGCTCCTCGACTGGGGGTTTACCGCCGACGGATTGGTCGACCCGGTCGGCACGCTGGTCGGGCCCGCGAAGCCCACCCCACCGGCGTCCAACCACCGCGGTGGCGACGCGGCGACCGGTGTCACAGCACCGGCGCCGGCCGATGCGCATGCTGTCCCGGGGGCGGCCTCCGGTGCTGCCGCGGAAGGCAAAAAGTCCGATTCAACGACCGGCACGATCATGACGTGGGCCGCGGTGTCGATCGGTGGGTTGATCTTCGTCGGCGCGCTGATCGCGGTCGCGGCAAGGCGCCGCAAATTCCGTCGCGTCGACCAGCGTTACCTCGCCGGGCTGTCTCGTTTGTCGGCGTTAGAGCGGATTTCTGATAGATCGTGATCGGTCGTTTGGCGAACAACTTTGCCTGAAGTTCGCCGGATGCCTTCCGCTAGGCGATCACGACGTGTACCTTTCCGGCCGTTCGGGCTAGCGCGCCGGCAGCCGGGACCCCCCGAAACCGCGGCGCGTTGACGGAGTTCAGGGAGTCAGTGGTGGCGCAAGGCACGGTCAAGTGGTTCAACGCCGAGAAGGGTTTCGGCTTCATCGCGGTCGACGGAGGTCCGGACGTGTTTGTCCACTACTCCGCGATCCAGATGGAAGGGTACAAGTCCCTCGACCAAGATCAGCGGGTCGAGTTCGAGGTGACGCAGGGCCAGAAGGGCCCGCAGGCGGAGTCGGTTCGCCCGCTCGCCGTTTCGTCCTGACGCGTCGGCGCGTCGGGAGTCACGTGAGCGCACCGAGCGGGAACTCCCGCTCGGTGCGCCATGCACCGTCAATCGTGCGCTCGAAGAGACCAAAGCTCACGACGTCGAAGGTCGCCTGATAGTCGGCAAGTTCGACGAACGCTCGGTCGAGCACGTCGTCAGGGACGTCGTGCGCAACCGTCACGTGCGGGTGGTAGTTGAACCTGCGCGGCCGATCGAGTGGGCCCGAGCGAACCGCTCGTTCGAGCCGCTCGCAACCGCTGATCCCTATCGCGAGCGACACAAACACCACGGGAGAGACCGGGCGGAAACTACCCGTCCCGCGAAGCTGTATCTCGAACGGCCATTGGTTTACCGCAACCTGCCGAAGATGCGTCACGATCGGATCGACGTCAGCAGTCTCGATATCGGTCGGCGGCACGAGGGTGACGTGCGGCGGGATGAGCAACGCCAGCGGGTCGCCGAGGGTCTCACGCCACTTCCGCAATTCGGCGGCATAGGGCTCGGGAATGCCGACTGCCACACCGATCGTGAGGCTCAACGACTCAACTGACCTTCCCGGGCAGGAAGCCGACGCGCTCCCTGACCTGCTCGATCGTGGCAGCCGCGACCCCTCGCGCTCGCTGCGCCCCGGCCGCCAAAATCGCGTCGAGCGAAGCAGGATCGTCGAGATAGCGGCGGACTTCGGCCTGTACCGGCGTCACGAACTCGACGACGACGTCGGCAAGGTCTTTCTTGAGGTCACCGTAGCCCTTACCGGAGTATTCGGTCTCGATGTTGGCAATAGATTTCCCCGACAGCGCCGAGTAGATCGTCAACAGGTTGCTGATGCCCGGCTTGTTCTCGACGTCATAGCGCACCTCGCTGCCACTGTCGGTCACCGCCGACTTGATCTTCTTCACCAACCGTTTGGGATCGTCGAGGAGGCTCATGGTTCCGGCGTCGGGCAGCGACTTGCTCATCTTCGCGGTCGGCTGCTGCAAGTCAGAGATCTTCGCGGTCTCCTTGACAATGTGCGGCTCCGGGACGACGAACGTCTGGCCGAACCGCGCGTTGAACCGCTGGGCGAGATCGCGCGTGAGTTCGAGGTGCTGTCGCTGGTCTTCGCCGACCGGCACCCGATCGGCTTGATAGATGGTGATGTCGGCAACCTGCAGGATCGGATAGGTGAACAGCCCGACCGACACGTTGTGCTGGCGGGCCGACTTGTCTTTGAACTGAGTCATGCGACTCGCCTCACCGAACCCGGCGAGGCACGAGAAAATCCAGCAGAGCTCGGTGTGCTCCGGAACATGGCTTTGCACGAACAGCGCGCATTTCGCGGGATCGAGACCAATCGCGAGAAGTTGCGCGGCCGATACCCGGGTGCGGCGGCGCAGTTCGTCCGGGTTCCAGTCGACCGTGATGGCGTGGAGATCGACGACGCAGTAGAAGGCCTCGTAGTCGTCTTGCAGCGCGACCCAGTGCCGCAACGCGCCCAGGTAATTACCAAGATGAAACGAGTCGGATGTCGGCTGGATGCCCGACAGCACTCGTGGACGGCGACCGGCAGTTGGGATTGGCTCTTTCGACGACATGGTCGTCATTGTTCCAAACGACTTTGGACCACCGCGTCGGCGTTCTCCTCCGGCGCGTCAGCCGGAGCCGCCGCGACGCGAACGCGCGCCACCCGTCGTCCGTCGAGCTCTTCGACGGTGAGCCGATGCCCTTCGACGTCAACCGACTCGCCGAGCCGCGGCAGATGGCCGAGCTGCGCCATGACGTAGCCCCCGACCGTCTCGTAAGGACCCTCAGGCAACGCGACGCCCGACTCGTCGGCGAAATCGTCGATGTTCAGTAAGCCGTCGACCACGATCTCACCGCCACGCAGCCGGCGCGATACCGCGGAATCGACGTCGTACTCGTCGCGGATGTCGCCGACCAGCTCCTCGACGAGGTCTTCGAGGGTGACGATTCCGGCGGTGCCGCCGTACTCGTCGACGACGATCGCCATGTGGTGGCGCTCGCGGCGCATCTCGGCGAGCGCGGCCAGAACGTTCTTGCCGTCTGGCAGCATCGGCACCCGCCGGGCGAGATCGCCGACCCGCACCGAGCGGTCGCCGTCCGTGTGCGCGCTGGCGAGGTCGCGAATGTGCACGAAGCCCACGACGTCGTCGTGGGAGCCCCGAACGACGGGATAACGCGAGTGCGGCCCCTCTTTGACCGACCGCCAGGCTTGGGCGACGGTCGTCGCCGCGTCGAGGAATTGCACCTCGGTGCGCGGCACGAGCACTTCGCGAAGGCGGCGATCACTGGCCGTGAAGACCTCGTCGATCAACCTTCGCTCGTCTCGGCCGAGCGCCTCGTGCGAGTTCACCAGGCCGCGCAATTCTTCTTCAGTGATCGACTCCCGAGTGACCCGGGGATCGGCGCCGAGCAGCCGCACGATCAGGTTGGTCGACACCGAAAGCAGCCAGATCACCGGGCGCACCAGGGTCGCGAATCGGTCGAGGCTCGGCGCGGTGAGCTGGGCAGCCGCCTCCGCCCGTTGCAGCGCGAGCCGCTTCGGCACCAATTCGCCGATCACCAGGGTGACGAACGAGATCGTCAGCGTGACGATCAGGAAGCCCACGACGTCAGCGAGCGTGCGGTTGGCGCCAAGGCCCCTCAGGCCGTCGGCGGTCGCTTTCGACAGCGTCACGGCGCCGTACGCCGACGACAGCAGCGACGTGAGCGTCACGCCGATCTGCACCGCCGCGAGAAAGCGGTTGGGGTCGTCGGTCAACCTGGCGACCGCCGCCCCACGGCGTCCCTTCGTCGCCAGGCCCTTCACCTGGCTTTCACGCAGCGAGACGAGGGCGATTTCGGTGCCGACGAACAACGCCTCGATCAAGATCAGAATCAGGACGACGAGGACGTTCAAGCCCACGTTCATCGGCTACCGCCCCTGGCGGGTGCCGTCGAGAGAGGCCGTGCCCTTGAGAAGGGACAAAAGATCACGTTTGGCTGGAGCACCGAAGGGGGCTGCGACGCCGGATAGCCGTCACCGTCCATGGCGATCAGGCTATCTGCTTTGCGTCGCGGACGCTGACACGCGGTGGGTCCGTGCCGCGACGGGGTCAGCCGACCTTGGCCCGCAGGTTTTCGTCGAGAGCGGCGAGGAATTCCTGCGTGGTAAGCCACTGCGTGTCGCCACCCGCGAGGAGCGCGAGGTCTTTCGTCATCTTGCCGCTCTCGACGGTCTCGACGCACACCGCCTCGAGCGTTTCGGCGAAGTGGACGACGTCGGGGGTGTTGTCGAGCTTGCCTCGGTGTTGCAGGGCGCGCGTCCAGGCGTAGATCGAGGCGATCGGGTTGGTCGATGTCGGCTTGCCTTGCTGGTGTTGACGATAGTGCCGGGTCACGGTGCCGTGCGCCGCCTCGGCCTCGACGGTCTTGCCGTCGGGGCTCATGAGCACGGAGGTCATCAAGCCGAGGGAGCCGAAGCCCTGCGCGACCGTGTCGGATTGCACGTCGCCGTCGTAGTTCTTGGCGGCCCACACATAACCGCCCTCCCATTTGAGCGCGGCGGCGACCATGTCGTCGATGAGCCGGTGTTCGTACGTAAGACCCGCCGCCTCGAATTCGGCTTTGAACTCGGTTTCGAAAACTTCGGCGAATAAATCCTTGAAGCGACCGTCGTAGGCCTTCAGGATCGTGTTTTTTGTCGACAGGTAAACGGGGTAACCGCGATTGAGCCCGTAACGAAACGACGCGCGAGCGAAATCGCGGATCGAGTCGTCGTAGTTGTACATGGCCATGGCGACACCGCCGCCGGCGAACTGCGCGACCTCGAACTCCAGCGGCTGGCCGCCGTCGGCGGGTGTGTAGCTCAAGGTCACGGTACCCGGCCCGGGCACCACGAAGTCGGTTGCTTTGTACTGGTCGCCGTGCGCGTGGCGGCCGATGACGATGGGTTTTGTCCAGCTCGGAACCAGTCGGGGAATATTCGAGATAATGATGGGCTCGCGGAAGATGACTCCGCCCAGGATGTTGCGGATCGTGCCGTTCGGCGACTTCCACATCTTCTTTAGGCCGAATTCTTTGACCCGCGCCTCGTCGGGCGTGATAGTGGCGCACTTGACGCCGACGCCGTGCTGCTTGATGGCGTGAGCGGCGTCGATGGTGATCTGGTCGTCGGTCTCGTCGCGCTTTTCGATCCCGAGGTCGTAGTACAACAGGTCGACATCGAGGTGAGGCAAAATCAGCTGGTCTTTGATGAGCTGCCAAATGATGCGAGTCATCTCGTCGCCGTCGAGCTCGACGACCGGATTCGCGACTTTGATCTTCGCCATCGTTGTCAGTTTCTCCCGTGCCGTAGGGAATACTTAGAGATTACGGACGTCGGCTTGCTTCGCCCGCACCGCCTCAGCGGCCTCGTGAAGCGCCGCTCGCTCGGGGTCGGAAAGCGGCGTCTCGACGACGCGCTTCACGCCGCCCGCGCCGATTTCGGCTTCGACGCCGAGATAAACACCGCTGATGCCGAACTCGCCGTCGACCCACGTGCACACCGGCATGACCGCGCCGGAGTCTTCGGCGACTGCCTTCGCCATACGCGCGGCCGCGGCCGACGGCGCGTAATAGGCCGACCCAGTCTTCAGCAACGCGACGATCTCGGCGCCGCCTTTACGAGTGCGGGTCACCAGTTCTTCGATCTTTTCCGCGCTGAGCAGGTCGGCGAGCGGACGGCGAGCGCCATCGGTTTGGACGCTGCATCGCGACGGCACCGGAACCATCGTGTCGCCATGTGAGCCGAGAGTGAGCGTGCTGACCGCCCCGACTGGCACGTTCAGTTCTTCGGCGACGAAGTAGGAAAACCTTGCGGTGTCGAGCATTCCGGCCTGCCCGACCACGCGGTTCTTCGGGAAGCCGGTGGCGAGTTGCGCCAACGCGGTCATCTCGTCGAGCGGGTTGCTCACCACGATCACCACCGCGGACGGCGCGTGTTTCGCCACATTTTCAGCTACTCCACGCACGATCTTGGCGTTGGTTTCGATGAGGTCCATACGGCTCATGCCCGGCTTTCGCGGCAAGCCGGCGGTGACGATGACGATGCCGGCACCGGCGATCGCCTCGTAGCCCTGGCCGTCGAGGCCGGTGGTCTGGCCCACGACCAAGGTTTCGAAGCCCTCGACCGGCCGCGACTGGTTCATGTCGAGAGCCAGCCCCTCTGGCTTGCCCTCGACGATGTCGGTGAGCACGACTTTGTCGAAGATGTCGTACTCGGCAAGCCGCATCGCGGTCGTGGAACCGTAGAACCCGGCTCCGATCACGGCGACTGTTCCCCGGCGTTGCTTGCTCATCTCAAAACTCCCGACGGTCTCCACAAAACGCCACACAGTACGCCCGTCATGCTATTCGAGGCGACGACACGAGTCGACGGCGGGTGAGCCTACGTCGGATCGGACGCCGCCGGTATTGCCCGCGAGCGTGCGCTCAAGACGCTCAGCTGCTGGTCACGGCGGCCAGCACCATTAACGCCCCTCCGGTGATGCCCATGGTCAACACATCGGTGAAACGGCTTCGGACGACGAGCAACCCCGCCCTTCGGGCCGGAAGCACGAGACGCAACAGCGCGGCGCCGAGGACCGTGATGGAGATCGTGAGGCTGCCCCACCTGAAGTGGTGCAAGGCGATGATGACGAGCCCGAGGCCGACCCCGCAGATAACCAAACCGAGAGGGATTTCGCTCAGTGCGCGACTCCACGAGCGGTGCCCGGAATGAGCCGGAGCCGCCGAGGCAGTTACTCGCTCCGCGCTGGCGGGGGCCGCGTCGTCGGGAATCCGCACGACGCTGAGCTCAGCGCTCGCGGCGACCGGCTGCGACTTCATCGGTCCTCCCGGCCGTTCGATACCCGGCCGTTCGATACCCGGGCGGTTGTTCACAAAATCTACCGGCTCGGTAAGGGCTAGCCAAAGAGCGTGTGTTTTGTGTCCGAGCGGGTAGAAGGGCTGCGCAATACGGACCTTCTCGAATCAGCCATATCGCGAGCAACACGCGGAGGCAGTTGTGGATGCGCCTTACCTGAGCGTCGAGGACACTGGCGAGATCTTTTTACTGGAAGCCGAGGTCACCACGGTCGGCCGCGGAGACGGCATCGACGTGGCACTGACCGATCCCACGGTCTCGCGGCTGCACGCGGAGCTTGTGCGGCGGGGGCCGTACTTGTACGTGAGTGACCTCGGCCTCTCGTCGAACGGCACGCGGGTCAACGGCAAACCCGTCGGGCGCCGGTTGTTGGCGGACGGCGACGTGATCGCCTTCGGCGGCGCGCGCTGCCGCGTCGGCGGACTAGAGCTCAAAGCCGCCGACGACCCGCCTACCGAGCTGCGCCGCGGCACCGCCCCCGACCTCACCCGACGCGAATCTGAAGTGCTCACCTCCTTGTGCCGCCCCGCGCTCTCGCAAGAAGCGTTCGTCGCACCAGCGACGGCCCGCGAGATCGCCGACGAACTCGTCGTCACCGAGGCTGCTGTCAAGCAGCACTTGCTTCGCCTGTACGCCAAGTTCCGCATTCCAGAAGGCGTCGGACGCCGGGCCAGGCTTGCCAACGAGGTCATCAGCGCGGGCGTCGTCAGGCCGTTGCCCGAAACGCGCGAACCCGGACCCATGCGACGCGCCGGCTAGGAGAAGCGAGCGCACAGCGCGCTATCGCGTGACGAGCCCGGGTTCGGCCGGCTTCGCTTCGAGCAGGTGGCGGGTGCTCTCGGCAGTCGATGCCGCCCACCGGCTCGTCGCGACGAATCCGACGGTTGCGATCGCGAGGCCGCCAGCGGTCATGAGAGCCCAGACCACGTGACTGGCCGAGGTGAATTGCGTGTCGAACGCGGCCGCGAGAATCGAGCCGCTGATCGCGACGCCCAAAGACATTCCTGTCTGCCGGCTGGTCGAGGCGATCGCGGCGGCCAGGCTGGCTTGCGCTCGCGGCATTCCGGACGTCGCCGAATTGCTGATCGACGCGTTGACAAGCCCTGAACCAATGCCCACGAACGCGTACGCGGTGAGCAACTCCACGAGCGAGGTGCTCGGCGTGACCTGGAGCAAGATGAGGCCGCCGACAGTGGTCGCCGTACCTGACAAGACGAGCGGCAGCCGGTTTCCGGTCGCGGCCAGGAGCCGCCCCGACAGCACCGAACTGAGCGCGGACGCTACTGCCATCGGCAGCGTCAACACGCCTGCGATAACGGCCGAATAGCCCCGGACATTTTGCAGGTACAGCGTATTGACGAAAAGAAACATGCCGGAGCAACCCGACGCGACGACGGCCGTCGCGGTCGCGGAGGAAAACGGCACTGATTTGAAGAACCGCAAATCGATGAGCGGATGCCGCCGACGTGACTCCACGACGAGAAAGGCCACGAAGCTAAGACCGGCGACCGCGAAAAGAGCGATGGTGATCGTCGAGAGCCAGCCCCGCGCGGGCGCCTCGATGATCGCGTAAATCAGCGAGCCCAACATCACGATGATGAGCGCCTGACCGACCGGATCGAACTTTCGTGACCGTACCGGCGGCGTCGCGGGAATGTACACACGGGTGAGGGCGAGCGCGGTCAGGCCGAGAGGCACGTTGACGAAGAAGATCGAACGCCACCCGGACGCGACGACCAAGGCACCTCCAACGACTGGCCCGAGCGCCATGCCGATGCCCACGACCGAACCCCAGACGCCGATCGCCTTCGCCCGCTCTCCCGGGTCGCGGAAGACACTGACGATGATGCCGAGCGCGACCGGGTTCAGCATCGATCCGCCTACCGCCTGGAGCATGCGAAAGACGACCAAGAATCCCAGGTTGGGCGCGAGCCCGCACAACAGCGAGGCAAGAGTGAACAAAGCCAGGCCGCTGCGAAATACTCGCCTCCTTCCGAGCCGGTCGCCCAGCGAGCCCGAAAACATCAACAACATCGCGACCACGAGCGTGTAGGCGTCGACGGTCCACTGCAAGCCCGAGAGCGGAGCGTGCAGGTCTTCTCGTATCGACGGCAGCGCGATGTTGACGACTGTCGTGTCGAGGCTCACCATCAGCAGGCTCATGCAGCAAACGCTGAGCGTCATCCAACGGCGATCCTCGGCGCGCGCTGAGCTGCTCGAGTTCACCAGATGATTCTGTTTACAGCCACGACCGGCAAACAATGTGCGTTAGGTCTCAGTTACGCGATCGTGAGCTAAGGGCGGCGCTCAGCCGCTTCGACCACGTTGGTCAGCAACATTGCGCGAGTCATCGGACCTATGCCGCCCGGCATCGGGGCAAGCCAACCGGCGACGCCCCTGACCGCGGGATCGACGTCGCCGGTGTAACGGCCTTTAGCGTCGTCGCCGACGACGCGAGTAATGCCGACGTCGAGCACCGCCGCGCCCGGCTTCACCATGTCGGCGGTGATGAGGCCCGGGACGCCGGCCGCCGCGACGACGATGTCGGCGCGGCGGACAACCGCGCCGAGATCCTTCGTGCCCGTGTGACATGTCGTGACCGTGGCGTTTTCGCTTCGCCGAGTGAGCAGCAGCCCGAGGGGACGGCCGACTGTGACACCCCTGCCGACGATCACCACATCGGCGCCCGCGATCGGGACGTCGTATCGGCGTAGCAGTTCGACGCAGCCTCGCGGAGTGCACGGCAGCGGGCCTGGCTGCATCAAGACAAGGCGACCGAGGTTGCGCGGATGCAATCCGTCGGCGTCCTTGGCCGGATCCATGAGTTCGAGCACCGCGGATTCGTCGAGGCCTTTCGGCAACGGCAACTGCACGATGTAGCCGGTGCAGGCCGGATCGGCGTTCAGTTCACGCACGACCGCTTCGACGTCAGCCTGGCCGGCCGTGGCCGGCAACTCGCGCGCGATGCTCGCTATGCCGACCTCAGCGCAGTCGCGATGCTTGCCGGCTACGTACGCGTGGCTGCCAGGGTCGTCGCCGACGAGGACCGTGCCGAGCCCGGGGGTGACGCCCCGCTCGCGCAGCTTCGCTACTCGCTGGGCCAAATTCGCGCGGATCGCCGCCGCCGTGGCCTTGCCGTCGAGGATCGTCGCCGTCATGGTCGCCAGTGTTTCATGGGGGTAGGGGCCGTGCCACGCAATACCCGAGGGCATGGTCACATCGATCGTGGCTGATCACATATGAAAATCGTTGATACACGGTCTGACGTAGACCCCGAATGCGCCGAATCGCCGATGGTCTACCATGACCGGCACAGCACCGACGTCGCGGCATGAGCTTTCGTCGGGGCCAAGAGGTTCAGGAGCGAAGCGGCATGCGGTTCTTGCTGGTCGGCACCGCCGACCACGGACAGCAGATCGTCGCGACACACGACGATCACTCCTCACGCGTGCGCTCCATAAAACGTGATATTCGACAAACGAGAAAGTCAGGGGCGGCCATTCGGCACTGCCGCCACTAACGCCAGCGGTGATTTTCCGCTGCCAAGCAAGCTCGTGCGGCTTCGCCGCTGCTGCGCAAACTCGAGCAGCGTCCACGCCGCCGTGAAAGCGTCGCGTCGCGACACCCGGAAGGGCGACCGGGTGTCGCGACGCGCGTCATATCGGATATCGGCCCCGCGCCGCGCTTCGCCCGTGAGATCGTCTCGCCAGCGCCCACACCACGCTGGCCGCGAGCAGGCTGAGGCCCACGGTGAGCCAAGGCCACGGATTCCATTCTTGGGCGCACTCCGACTCGCCGTGGATCGACCGGCACACATCACCGGGACCGTCGCGATTGAGCCACGCGACGTAGAACGTCGGCAGCGAAAGGCGTGACTATCAGCCATCAGGTCGGCCGTTCGCGCGGCGCGCGTTTCGTCGTCCGTACTGATATTCAGTGGAAGAAGTGCCGCACGCCGCTGAAGTAGAGGGTGATGCCGGCTGCCTCAGCCGCGGCGACCACCTCGTCGTCGCGAATCGACCCGCCCGGTTCGACGACCGCCTTCACGCCGGCGTCGATCAAGACCTGCAAACCGTCGGCGAACGGGAAGAACGCGTCGGACGCAGCGACAGAACCGCCCGCCCGATCGCCAGCCCGCGCGACCGCCAACCGCGCGGAGTCGACCCGGTTCACCTGACCCATGCCGACGCCCACGGTGGCCCGGCCAGCCGCCAGCAAGATGGCATTCGACTTCACCGATCGCACAGCACGCCAGGCGAATTCGAGGTCGGCCAACGTCGCGGCATCAGCCGGCGAGCCCGCCCTCAAGACCCAGTTCGCGGGGTCGTCGCCGTCGGCTCCGACGTCGTCGACGCTTTGCATGAGCAGACCGCCGCTGATTTGGCGGGTTTCGACGGCGCGATGAGCCGGGTGCAGACCGGCGCACAACAGCAGACGCAGATTCTTCTTCTGGGTCAAGATGTCGAGCGCTTCGTCTTCGAACTCAGGGGCACAGACAACTTCGGTGAAAACCTCGGCTATTTGCTTGGCAAGCTCGACGGTGACGGGGCCGTTCGTCGCGATAACTCCGCCATATGCCGACACCGGATCGCAGGCGTGTGCCTTGCGATGCGCGTCGGCGAGGTCGGCACCCACCGCGATGCCGCACGGGTTCGCGTGCTTGATAATCGCGACACACGGCTCGGTGAAGTCGTAGGCGGCACGACGCGCGGCGTCGGTGTCGACGTAGTTGTTGTACGACATTGCCTTGCCGTGCAGCACTTTTGCCTGCGCGAGACCCGAAGGCCCGTGGTTGGCGCGGTACAAAGCAGCACGTTGATGCGGGTTCTCTCCGTATCGCAATACTTCGCCGCGGTGCCAGCTCGCTCCGAGCCACTCGGGAAATTTGCTTCCGCCATCGGTCGGCGCGTAGACGTTGCCCATCCACGAAGCCACCGCGATGTCGTACGACGCGGTGTGCACAAAAGCTTCGACAGCAAGCGCTTTGCGCTGCTCCAACGTGAAGCCGCCTTCGTTGACGGCGTCCAGAACCTCGACGTAGCGCGAGGGCGACGTGACGACGGCCACCGAGGCATGGTTTTTCGCCGCCGCGCGCACCATCGAAGGGCCGCCAATGTCGATCTGCTCGATGACCGCGTCGCCCACTCCCCCGCGAGCGACGGTTTCGACGAACGGATACAAGTTCGAGACAACCAAATCGAACGGTTCGACGCCGAGCTCAGAAAGCTGGCGCACGTGGTCGGTATTACGCATGTCGGCGAGCAAACCCGCGTGCACCTTGGGATGCAGGGTCTTCACCCGGCCGTCGAGGCATTCGGGGAAACCGGTCAGCTCCTCGACCTTGACCACAGCGACTCCGGCCTCGGCAAGCACCGCTGCCGTCGTCCCTGTCGACACGATTTCTACCCCGGCAGCCGCGAGACCCTGGCCGAGTTCGACCAGAGAATTCTTGTCATAGACCGAAATCAGGGCACGTTTGATCGGACGGCGTCCGTCGTCACTTGCGCTCACGGAATGGTCACCTTTCTGCCTGTGACGGTCCAACCGTCACGTGCCATCTTGCCGATCGTGTCGACGAGCATCTTTCGCTCCGCGGTCTTGATGCGCTCGTGCAAAGAGTTTTCGTCGTCGTCGTCGAGAACCGGCACGGCAGCCTGCGCGATGACCGGGCCGGTGTCGACCCCTTCGTCGACCACGAAAAGCGTGCAACCACTGACTTTCACGCCATACTCCACGGCGTCGCGAGTGGCCTGAGTGCCCGGAAAGGCCGGCGACAGCGCGGGATGCGTGTTGACGAACCGGCCACCGAAGATTGCGAGGAACGAAGGACCGACGAGCTTCATGAAGCCGGCGCTCACGACGAGATCAGGTTCGTACGCGGCGACAGCATCGGTGAGCGCTTTGTCCCACGCCGCGCGATCGTCAAAATCCTTCACCCGGACGACGAAAGTCGGCACCCCGACGGCCTTGGCACGCTCGACCGCCAACGTGCCATGACGGTCGGCGCCCACCGCCACAACCCGCGCACCGTACGACGGATCGACACACGCGTCGAGTAACGCCTGCAAGTTCGTGCCGGCGCCCGAAACCAGGACGACGAGCCGCAACGGGCTGGTAGGCAGCGGAAACTCCTCACGAAGCCGAGATGCCGCGCCTACGATATCGGCCGACCTCGCCCGGCCCCGCGCCGGATCAACCGCGGCAGCACAGTCGATCAAATTGATCAGCTAGCAAGCCGATCAGCCACGTCGCACAATTCGCCACCCAAGCAGCCAGATCATCGCCGCGGCGACTACCCCGATCTCGAGCGTCGCGGCGGTCGCGGTCCACCACGCCGACGGGCCGAGCACACGCAAGTGGCCGCCACCCAAGGATCCTCCAGACAGCGAGGCCAGCACGCCCAAAACCGCTCCGGCTACCGCGCCAGGCGCGAACCCCCAAAGCGCATCGATGAGCCGGTAGCGCGCCCACCAGGCGCCGTCGGGCTCGACAGCAACCGGACGGCGCGACAGCAGCCAGCCGGCGACGACGCCGGCGGCGATCGGCGCGATCAGCACGAGCCAGCTGTAGATCGGCGGAGCGCCTCCGCCAGGAAGCGGCGCGAGCAACGGAATCGACGGCACCGCGCCGACGTCCACGCCGGTCAGGGTGACCGACGTGCCAGTGCCGACCGCGAATCCGGGACCGAGCGCGTATGCCGACGTCCAGATCACGGCGTTAGGCGTGTACGCGAGCGAAATGACGGCGAGCAGCACGGCACCGGAAAAGCCGGCGTGCACGGCGCCCGCAAGATCGACGGCTCGCCCGGCATGGGCGACGAAGCTCACAGCGAACACCGCCGCCGCGACCCCGATCACGACAGCGGACGCCGCGAACCCCGCCCGAAGCGGGCCGCGGATGTCGACCGGGATGCGCTCGACGAGGGATCGCAATTGCCCGGTCTCACGCAACGCGCCGATGCTCGCGCAAACAGCGGCCAACATGAAAGAACCAGTCAACGCGGGCAAAACCGAAGGTCGAGCCTGCCCTACTTCGGCGGCTTTGGTCAGCAACGCCGCGATGACGCAATACGGCAAAGCGAGCGCGGCCGCCGACATTACAGCACCCAGCAGTCCACGCGCGCCCGAAAGGCGCGCGACGTTTCGACCGGCCCAAACCAGCAACGCGGCGAGCATCGCCGTCAGGCCGAGAGGCACGATGCTCAAAGAGCCCGCACCGACACTGACCGGCGCGTGCTGTGCGAGAAGCCAGGCCGAAATCGCGGTGCCGATCGCGGGCGCGATGGCGTCGTCGTGGTGGCTGGCCGTTACCCAGGCGGCCAGCGACAGGCAAATCAGAATGGCAATGCCGAGCGCCACCGTCCACGCTGCCAGCGCGATGCCGACGAATGCCGCGGGTCTTGGCGTGACGTCGTGCGATTCGGCGGTTGTCGGCCGCGTGCGCCCGGCCGTGCTCGGCGAACGACGGCCCGCCCTCGATCGCGTTGACGCGCGCCGCGTCGCCGTATCCGCCATGGGTCAATGCTCGCAGCGCACGGTAGAAATGCCCCGAATC